>CBDEWF010000037.1:0-183602 GCA_965243775.1 Sansalvadorimonas sp. | reverse complement strand
GTTTGGGCTGCATTTTTTGAGTACCCCGCTTTAATCAAAAGATCAACCCCCAGTAAGTCTGCTTCTTCTTCAAGGGATCTATTCCAGCTGGAACCCATAACGTCTCTGGAAAAATCCTGAATCAACTGTTGGTTGACAGTATTCTTGGCTATAGACTTCCTCAGGAGATCCTTATCTGCCAGTGATACCTCTTTCCTGCTACCGTTATCAGTTAACTCCAGACTTTGTGCCAGAGCAAAACTGGAAGCAGCATTAAACCCTGCCTCCAACCATAACGATTGTGCGGTTAGAGTATCATTACGAAGAGAGTGGTGGAGCAGGTTATGAGCCATTTCATGGGCCAGAACAAAGGCAAGTTCATCTTCACTCTCTGCGCTTTCTACAACCCCTAAATTAACCCTTATGATGCCATCTCCATTTGTAGAAGCACCATATTGTTTCTGGCTGCTTAACTGGGCTTTGAAGGTATATTCAGGCTGTTCATAAGGCCACTGAGCCAATAGCTTTGCCACGATGCCATTCATGTATTTTTCAAATGAGGGAGCTTCTACACGCATGGCCTCCTGTGTATGTCTGATTAATTCCTTATCAGACAGCTGCCAGACTTTCTGCTTTTCATCATTCTTGTCACTGGTCAGAAACTTTATGACTTCATTATCAGTACCTTCCTTGATTTCCGCAGCCTTGGCTTTCAATTCGGCTAATGAAACCTGAGACTTATCAGAACTGATAAACTGACCTTCAAACTTTTCATACTCAGGCCTCATGTCAACAGCCTTGGTGACACCATCACTGATAGTTTGCACTGTTTTACAGCCCGTCAAAACGACTCCGGCAGCAATAGCCAGCACCAGCGCTTTCTTCATTTCAAACACTCTCTTCAGATTCAAATAGCCATGAGAAAACTATGTACCCTGCGGGGAATAGTTATGGAATATCATTGTTTGCACAGGTCGCCAAATCCCATTACCCCACCCGCTGTGGAGTCAGCAGACTGACTGCTGGAAGATATATCTGCACAACTCCAGGCAACTCTTGGTTTCTTGTTCAGCTTCAAGTCCATGGTATCAAGCCAGAGCTGTTCTCCTGCAACAGTTATTCTGACCAGACCCAACTCAGGGTCGTAAGCTGTCGCTGTGGTCGGGGCAGGTAGCTTTTTAGTTGCTATATCCCTCACCCAGCTCCCTTCTTCGTCATAAATACCAATATTGTCAACAGCATACCCCTTAACAATGACAGCACTTTCGGCACAAGCAATGGCACTAAAAAAAACTGACAGAAGGAGTATGTATAATTTGTTTTTCAGCATATTCAATTCCCTCATTTAACGACTACTCCTTAATCGGTGGTTCAACTCCATCAGAAACAGATATGGCATAGGCCATCAACAGCAGTATTCCGATAACATTAACAGGTGAGTAATTAAGAAGCAGGCTCATTACCAAAGCGGTAACTAATAGTCCGGCAAAAATTGCCGTGAACAATAGGAGCTTGTGCGTCAGGGAGGATAGCCAATCTTTCCTGGCTGCATAAGCAATTCCCCAAAGCAGAAGAGTCACTAACAACAATTCAATCAAGTCAGCCCAGTTGAAGACAGACAGGGAGGTCATAGATTCCGGTTCCCTCAGGTAATCTGCCCCCATGGTGATTAAGTTATCTATTGCCATGGCATGCATAAACATACCTGGTATCTGTCCATGTACCGGGCTGACAACATAATCAGGAATACCAGAAAAAATCCCACCGAAAATGACGACTTTGTCTTTTAGCAATTCTTCTATTGTATCTCCTCTCATCTTCAACTGGTTAGCAAAAAGAAATCGAGAGTATGGGCAGGGCTGGCGTATTATCTGATCAAACTGAGCACTACTGTAGAGCCCCATAATTGAGTTTGCTACCAACAAGCGCCCTGCTTCCTTCAAGCTCCCCCAAAACCCATCACTATAGATTCGGCATCCCTGATTATTTGTAACATGTTTCATGACTGGGTCTGTTCTAGCCCCCCAATAGAGAGTCATAGGAGAAGGGTTACTAAGCCAGTCAAGAGTTGAGCCACAATTATTTTGCTGACAGAATACCCTGAATAAATCTAATGCAGGAGTATTCCAATTATTGCGGCCCTCACTTAATAACAGGGGGTATTGCGAGCCATAACCAGACCAATTGATTCTCGATTTTAAAACACCTGCCTGCAGCTCAGGAAGGAGAATACTCTGTCCATTTTTGATGATATCTGCAATATAAACGGGACTTTTTCCATTTGGATCATTATGTTGCAGCAGAAGTCGCTTGAGGCTATTCACTCCTTTTTGTTTTCTGTCCTGCGTATAGATAAAATCAACAAACACAGCCTTGGGCTCATAAGAGAGAATTTGCCGAAGAAGCCTTGCCTGATAGCTATAACTTAGTGGCCAGGATTGATTAAGCTCTCTCAAGACCTGATCATTCAGTTGAACAACAACAACTTCAGACTGCCCCTTATTGCCATAAAAAGGAGCTGCAAAGCGTGCAATCATGTTCTGGGTATAGCTATCTGTGTAATCGCCCAGGCCAAAAGGGTTAAATATTGCGATAAGAACCGAAAGAACCAAGTTTCGGCAGATAAATATAACAGGGTACTGATTATTGATTGATGCTACTAACTGGATGACTTTAGCCACAGGCTTTAATTCCCTTACATCCAGCGGTTAAGTTTTGTACAAACCAACCACTGCTACTCCATTACATTCACCAGTCTATCTGAGTCAACTGCCTCTCAAATGGTGTTTCTGCGAGGGAAAAGAATACAGTCACGAATATGAAAATCAACAAAATCGACCACAAATACTCGCAAAACACGACACCAAAAGATCAAAGCTACACTTACCCCAAAGCAATCAACTGCCTGACAGCACCTTAGTTATCTTGTAACTCTTTACAATAAAAAATTTATCCCATCGTCTTGGAGTAACAAAAACACTCTATGCTCATGATTGTTTGAGCTGCTTATACAGCTCAGTGGGAAAATCCGTCCGGCACTTGTTTCCATAATCAAAACAGACTACCCGCCCGGTTCCCTCCGCTACTACCCGGTTCAGATTCTCGCTGGTGACAACATATTTATGGGTGAACTGACTGGACTCAAGCTCAGCAACCTGCAACCCGACGTGGATTGTATCCGGATAAGTTAAAGGAGCCTTGAACCGACAGCTGGTCTCAGCCAGGATCGGTCCAATTCCATCCCGCTTCATATATTCCATAAATTTCAGCTGCTCAAAGTGCTGAATCCGGACATTTTCAAAGTAGCGAAAATAGACCGTGTTATTCACATGGTTGAAAGCATCCATTTCACCCCAGGTCACCTTGTGGGTGTAGATACAGATCAGGTCGTGTAGCAGTGAGTGCATGGGAGAATCCTGACACGTTATTATTATCTTTTGCCAGCATACACCTTAAGCTCCCAGTCGCCAGAATACAATCGGGATAGGGTGGAGCCTCACGGCTCCACTCCTCCCACAACACCCAGCGTACGGGTCCGTACTGGGCGTTTCGGCCAGTTGAGCGTCTGCTATTACCACAAACATGGCAATAACAGGGTCAGTGATACAAGGCATCTGGCTCGTACCACCCGCCGGGTTTTCGTAATCTTACAGTGCCGATACAATCTCAGCTCTCATCATCTCGCAGTTCCCGGTTCCGCCGTTACCACTTGATATGAGCACCAGTATTCGCTGGTCTTTGCCTGCGTCCGATGTATCGAAAAGTAAAAACTACTCACCACTCTGTACCGTTCAGGCCTTCGCTGACCAAGGTCAACTACTATGCCGTCTGCTGACTTCTGTATGGCGATCAGATCACCTTACGATGACCTCAGTCTGAAATATCAGACACCACACAGACCTCCCGGGGTAAGTCACACCGCCTTCACTGCACAACTGCCGGATCTACTGCCTACGTGTCTGGATGAGTAAGGGACTTTGTCATCAAACGCTGACTCGTCCCCACGCAGACAGCCTCATATCCGGTTTCTGTTCGTCAGCTCGCAGTTTTGCTCCACACTGCCTTCAGCCTACACCTCGCGATGCAAACCTTGTGCTTCGCTAGTCCTTCGCCCTCATCTGGCTGGACAGGGGACTTTCACCCCCAAGCTGTGCAACATGCCCGGCACACGTTACAAAAAAGCCCGGATAACCGGGCTTTTTCTTACATCCTGTCTCTGTACGATTTAGCGAAACATGGCACTGATAGACTCAGCATTGCTGATACGGCGTACAGATTCTGCAACGAGCGGAGACATATCCAGAGCACGGATCTTTTCCACAGCCTGGGCTGCGGGGCTCAGAGGTATAGTGTTGGTAACAACCAACTCATCCAGCTCAGAGTTAATTACATTTTCCAGAGCACGACCAGACAGCACTGGATGACTGCAGTAGGCCACAACCTTGATAGCACCGTTGGCCTTCAAGGCAGAAGCTGCCAGACAGAGAGTACCGGCAGTGTCGACCATATCGTCTACCAGAATACAGGTACGGCCATCCACGTCACCGATAATGTTCATCACCTCAGCCTTGTTGGCTTCGGGGCGACGCTTGTCGATAATCGCCAGATCAGTATTCAGGTGTTTGGCGAAAGCCCGGGCGCGAACTACACCACCATGATCAGGAGAAACAACCATGGTATTTTCAAAGTTGCGGCGCTCGATATCGTCCAGCAGCACCGGAGAGCCATAGATGTTATCAACAGGAATATCGAAGAAACCCTGAATCTGGTCAGCGTGCAGGTCAACTGTCAGAACCCGATCAATACCAACACTGGCGATCATATCAGCTACAACCTTGGCGCTGATTGGCACACGGGAAGAACGGGGACGACGATCCTGACGGGCATAGCCAAAGTAAGGCATAACAGCGGTAACACGCTGGGCAGAAGAACGGCGCATGGCATCAGCCATTACCAGCAGTTCCATCAGGTTATCATTGGTAGGTGCACAGGTAGACTGGATGATAAAGACATCCTTGCCGCGGACATTTTCCTGAATTTCGAAGGCGATCTCACCGTCGCTGAAACGACCGACTGAGGCTTTACCGAGGGGGATGTGCAGGTGATCGACAACTTTCTGAACCAGCTCCGGATTTGAGTTACCGGCGAACACCATCATTTTGGACACGACAGATACCTTGGTCATTACGTGGGTGATAAATGGGCCAAGCTTCCGGGAGTTCTGCAGCTGCTATATTGATAATCAATATGATTGACAACCAATGTGCTTGTAACTGCTGATAAGTGGCTGGGGTGGCAGGATTCGAACCTGCGCATGACGGGATCAAAACCCGTTGCCTTACCGCTTGGCGACACCCCATTCACGGCATTCTTTATATTCTTGTCTGCACCCGAACGCTGAAAGATTACACCGATCAATGAACACTTCGCAAGAAGCGCATCACCATGATGACCGGAGGCTCTTCAGCGATTCGGGAGAGTCCATCTCCCGAAGGCGGCGCTACTCTACTGTTCAGCGGGGAAAGTGTCAAACAGGAATAACGAAATCGTGCTGTGGTTGCCTACCCAAGGCACGATTTCACCTTTGTTCACTTTTACTAACCAAGCCCCCATGAACTTTCCGGGCTAAAGAGTCCACTCCCGGATAGACAGCATCACTCTCACTCCATCTTTCTCAGCCTTTATTTTTTCAGGCAGTTTCACCCCGGAGATATTTCGGTAGCTGCCATAACTGATACGCCAGCCATTCTGCTCCAGTTCAGCTAGGTAGCCCTGGGGATTGAGAGTGCGAACATAATCCTTTCCCGGAGCTGGAATTCCCCGCATCCAGAATCTCAACGAGGAAAATGGCAGCCACCAGCCGGTCTTGCTGTACAGAAGGGCTTCCGCAGACTGTGCCATTTCAGGATCTTCACCCGGCACTTCAAGCACAACCGTTTCATTCAGTCCTTCCAGATGAGCCATTGTCCGCCCCAGAGGATCCGTCATATATATAGAGTAAGACTTTGGTCGATGTTCCCAGTTAATAGTAATCGCCCCGGACTTTGCTTCCGTCTTGACACCAGCCCGGCCATAAATCTGCCAGCTCTTAATAGATTGGGCTCGACGTTTATTCGTTTCCCAGGCTTTTTCCAGCTCCACCCCGGACAGTGCAACTTCAGTTGTGGTGGGTTTCCAGGGAGCTGATGAACAACCAGCCAAAAGCAGAGTCACCATAACCACTCCCAGAAGAGAGTTTCTACCCGTCGCTTTTAGTAAAAACATTTCAATCATAATCATTGGGGTCCGGAATTCTGAAGCCTTTCAACGGTGGCCTTCAGTACCTCACTGTCAGGTTGGCGCTCAAGTGCCTCATCCCAAATTCTGCGGGCTTCATCCTTTTCTCCGACAACCCACAACACTTCCCCGAGATGGGCCGCAACTTCTGCATCAGGCAATTGAATATAAGCTTCCCGCAGGTATTTCAGTGACTGCTCCAGATTTCCCAGCCGGTATTCTGTCCAGCCCATGCTGTCGATAATAGATGGATCATCGGGTTTCAACTCGTAAGCACGGGTGACCAGTTTGTAGGCTTCCTGATATCGATCCGTCCGGTCGGCCAGGGTATAACCGAGAGCATTCAGAGCTGCTGCATTTTCTGGATCAGCAGCAATAATCTTTTTCAGGTCCAGCTCCAGCCGTTCAAGGTCATTCAGTTTTTCTGCCAGCATAGCCCGGGAATAGAGCAGGCTGGCATTGTCCGGAAAGCTTTGCAGCGCTTCATCATAAATATCAACAGCTGCGTCATACTCTCGCTGTTCAATCAGGTTTTCACCTTCCAGCATATAGAGCTGGGCGGCATAATCTGGATATTTTTCCCGCCCTTCCTGCAGATCCCTGCGGGCCAGACTCCACTGTTCATGATCCGTCAGCATACGAACCAGAGAGGCATAGGCAGGAATAAACTGTTTTCCGGGCGTGACCTGTAGATAATGCTGGCGACTTTCTTTCCAGTCATCCATCTGTTCCGCCAGACGCCCCAGATAAAACTCGGCCACATTTTCATTACCCTTGATCTTGCTGAGCCGGTGCAGGTACAGCCCGGCTTCTCCTGGCAGGCCATTTTCCATAGCCACCAGCGCAACAGACAACAGAAGCTCCGGGTTGCCTGGCTGCTGCTGAACCAACACTTCAAACTCCTTCTGGGCACCGGTCAGATCCCCCTGCTTTACCAGTACACGGGCATAAAGCAGGCGCATCCGGGGAGCATCAGGGTACTTTTTTAACGCAATTCGCAACAGACTGACCGCTTCACCCTCTCGACCCAGCTGATGCAGCAAACGCCCTTTAAGCAGCAGGGCCTGGGGACTGTCCTTATGTTTGTTCAACATGGAGTTAACCTGTACCAGAGCCAACTCCTGCTCTTCGAGCTGGTGCAACAGCATGGCCCGGCCAAGCTGCAGGGCACCATCTCCCGGGTAAACCTTCAGCAGGCGCTCAAAGATACCAAGCAGGTCCCGTCTGTCGGATTCGTCAATGCCTGCAGCCCGTACTGCTACAAAATTGAAGGGAACATCATCAGATACAGCCCTGACTCTCTCCATCCCGTTCATGGCTTCAACCAGTTTGCCATCCCATGCCAGTTCAATGGCATTGGCTTTAAGAGCCTCAGGGTTATCTGGAGCAATCTTCACCCATAAACGGGCCGCATCAGCGGCCGCCTGGCGGGCGCTCATAAAAGAGGCAATCTGGTAGGCCCGCTCGGTTACACCTTCATCTTCAGTGTGGTGGGCCTGCTGCAAATAGTTGCCCAAGGCCAGATCAAACCTGTGATCATAGGCCGCAACTTCGGCCACCATCAGGTCATAAAGGGTTTCCGGTTCAAAAGAGAGCTCCGATACATCTTCTTCAATCGTCTGTTCAGACGTTGCTGTTCTATGATCTGACTCCCTGCTGAAATAAGCATCAATATTTTCCAGACTGGAACAGCCTGCTGATATCAGCAAAGCTGCAGCGACTCCCAAGCCACGCAGACCAGAAAAGCGACGCAGTCCAAAAAAGCTACACAAGCTGAAAAAGCGGAATTGAGACAGCCATGAATGAACAGCAAACCAGAGACAGGAATGACTTTTTACCATGGAAATGCCACTGTTAAGCTCCTTACTTTTTTCACTGCTCTGGGTAGGCGACACTTTACCCACAGGGCACACTCTACCCATTGGACACAGGGTCCGCTCATGGCTGCTTGAACTCATGTTTACCTGATTTGCTCTCACATGCATGTGATGGGACTGCCTCATAATGACATATTGATCGGGTGAATTCAGGGTTTGCAGTCACACAATATCCATAGGACAATCAACAGGGGCGCTTCCCGTGAGCTTCTACGATTCACCGGCAGCACCCTTTTGGCTCTGGATTACATTCTTTGCGTAACGGTTATCGGCAGCCGGAACATTTGGCTCGACTTCCCGTTCGACAGAACGAGACAGTTATCCATCGCCTCTTTTTTTACTACTTACTAGGAGCCTGTCGGACTTAACCAACCGTAGCGAGAAAAGTCCGGTTTGAGCCAGTTTTTAGAAACACTTGAGGAGAATAGTGGTTCTATTTGACGAAAGTGGTTCTAAAAAATGGCCAAATCCGGCTTTTTCGCAGTAGGTTAGCGTTAAGTCCGACAGGCTCCTAGGGTGTGTTCACAATTAAACATCGGCTCGATATTTAATTGTGAACACATCCTAATAGTAGTCAGTAAGAGGCCAGTAGCTGTGTTGCCAGAAAAAAGACAATTATCAGGGTGGGCAGTTTTTCTACCCATCCCCGTGAAGCAATGGTAGGTTATGGGATTTCTCGCAGTCGGCATTAATCACCGGACAGCGCCGGTCAGTCTGAGAGAAACAGTATCCTTTACTCCTGAACAGCTGATTCCGGCTCTACAGGACATTCGGTATCTTCCCGGAGTAGAAGAAGCAGCTATTCTCTCTACCTGTAACAGGACAGAGATTTACTCCAACGGCCAGACAGATCCGAATCTTCTGCTGGAATGGCTCAGTACTTTCCACCGCGCCAACCCCAGCCAGTTGTCGGAGCACTCTTACAGCCATGTTGATGGTGAAGCCATCCGCCATGTTATGCGGGTAGCTTCCGGGCTGGACTCCCTGGTACTTGGTGAACCTCAGATCCTGGGACAGATGAAGTCAGCTTATGCTGTGGCCCAGGAAGCAGGAACAGCCCACGGGCTTCTGGGGCGAATGTTCCAGAGCGTATTCACGACGGCCAAGAATGTCCGCACCAGCACTGCTATTGGTGAAAGTCCGGTTTCCGTTGCCTATGCTGCAGTTTCCCTGTCCAAGCAAATTTTCAGCAACCTGGCTTCCAATACAGCACTGCTGATCGGTGCAGGGGAAACCATTGAACTGGTTGCAAGGCATCTTAAGGATCAGGGTATAGGCAAGATCATTATTGCTAATCGTACTCTGGAACGAGCCATCCGCCTTGCGGATTTGTTCGATGGGGAAGCTATCCTGCTGGCAGATATGCCAGATGCCCTGCACCGTGCTGATATTATTATCGCCTCCACGGCCAGCCAGCTGCCCATACTGGGCAAGGGTGCCGTCGAGCGGGCTTTGAAACAGCGTCGTCATAACCCCATGTTCATGGTCGACATCGCTGTTCCCCGGGACATTGAACCGGAGGTAGGTGACCTGGCTGACGTTTACCTTTACACCGTAGATGATTTACGCCAGGTCATTGAGGACAATGTCCGCAACCGCCAGGAAGCAGCCCGGGAAGCCGAGAAGCTGATTAATTTTGGTGCTGAAGATTTCATGGCCAGGCTGCGCTCACTGGATGCCGTTGATACCGTACGGGCTTACCGCTCCCAGGCTGAAGCTATTCAGGCCCAGGAGATCAGCAAGGCACTGCGCCTGCTGGAGAATGGCCGACCTCCAGAACAGGTGATACAACAGCTGGCCCGGGGTCTGACCAACAAGCTTATCCATTCTCCCTGTGTGCAGCTGCGTCAGGCTGGCAGCAGAGGACAGTCGGATAAGATCAACTGGGCCAGAGAGCTGCTGGAACTGGATTTAACTGCAGACGAGCTGCACTGAAGAGCGCGATAAAGCGCTCACTCGTCCGTACAATTTTGTATTTGAAAACAGAATCTGATGAAAGAATCACTGCTGGCCAGACTCGACAGTCTGGTTGACCGTTTTGAAGAACTGGGTGCCCTGCTCAGCGACCCGGAAGTTATCAGCGATCAGGATCGTTTCCGCAAACTCTCCAAGGAGTATGCTGAGCTGGAACCTGTGACCAAGTGCTACCAGGAATATCGCCAGACCCTGGAAGATCTCGAAGAAGCCCGCGCCATGCTGGCGGAGAGTGACGCCGAGATGAAAGAACTGGCCCAGGAAGAGATCAAGGACGCCACTGAGCGCCTGGAAACCCAAGAGCAGGAACTACAGATCCTGTTACTGCCGAGAGATCCGGATGACTCCAATAACGTCTTCCTGGAAGTCCGTGCCGGCACGGGTGGTGATGAAGCGGCAATCTTTGCCGGTGACCTGTTCCGCATGTACTCCCGCTACGCTGAAACCAACCGCTGGAAAGTAGAAGTGATCAGCGCCAGCGATGGTGAACATGGCGGCTACCGGGAAATCATCGCCCGGGTTGTTGGTGAAGATGTTTATGCCAAGCTGAAGTTTGAATCCGGTGCCCACCGGGTACAGCGGGTACCGGCTACCGAATCCCAGGGCCGTATTCACACTTCCGCCTGCACTGTGGCCGTTATGGCAGAGCCTGATGAGCAGGAAGAGATTGATATTCGTAAGGATGATCTGCGTATCGATACCTTCCGTTCATCCGGTGCCGGTGGTCAGCATGTTAACACCACTGATTCCGCTATCCGAATTACTCACCTGCCAACCGGCCTGGTGGTAGAGTGCCAGGACGAACGCTCCCAGCACAAAAATAAGGCTAAGGCCATGGCACTGCTGTCAGCCCGTCTGAAAACAGCACAGCAGGATGCTGCCGCTAAAGAAATTTCAGAAACCCGTAAAAACCTGGTGGGCAGTGGAGACCGCTCCGAGCGTATCCGCACCTATAACTATCCGCAGGGACGGGTGACCGACCACCGTATCAATCTGACCCTGTACAAGCTGCCGGATATTATCGAAGGTGATCTGGAGCCGGTTATCCAACCACTGATGCAAGAGCACCAGGCTGATCAGCTGGCGGCTCTCTCCCAGGATTAATTTTTCGATGCAGGTTTCCGATATCCTGGCCCGGGCAGGTGAGCTGGCACAGGTCAGTTCAACGGCCCGGCTTGATCTTGAGCTTCTGGTTTGTCACATACTCGACAAGCCCAGAAGCTTTCTGTTTGCCCGCCCTGAACACCAGCTCACTGAACAACAGACAGAGCAGCTTGAACAGCTTATAGCCAGACGCCTTGCTGGACACCCGATTGCTCATCTGACAGGAACAAGAGAGTTCTGGTCCCTGGAACTTCTGGTAGAACCTAGCACCCTGATTCCCCGGCCAGATACCGAGTGTCTGGTCGAGCAGGCCCTGGCGTGTTGTGATCACTCGCCACGAAGCGTGCTGGATCTCGGCACCGGCACCGGTGCCATCGCCCTGGCTTTGGCTTCTGAACGGCCAGACTGGCAGATATACGGCTGCGATCGTGTACCTGCTGCTGTCAATCTGGCCAGAAGAAATGCCGGGCACAACAAGCTGGACTGCGTTCAGTTTATTCAGAGCAACTGGTTTTCCAGTCTTTCAAGGATGACTTTTGACCTGATCGTCAGCAACCCACCCTATATTCGCGACACTGATCTCCACCTGACTCTGGGTGATGTACGTTTTGAACCCAAAAGTGCTCTGACTTCCGGCACTGATGGTCTGGATGATATTCGCCATATCACTTCAGAAAGTATCCGGCACTTGAACGACAACGGGTGGCTTATGATTGAGCACGGCTATGACCAGGGCGAAGACGTACAGAAGATCTTTATCGAAAATGGCTTTATACAGGTATCTACCGAGCAGGATCTGTCTGGCCATGACCGAATAACCCGAGGAAAGAAGCAAGCCTTATGATGACCGATGACCAGCTGTTGCGTTACAACCGGCAGATAATGCTTCCCGAATTCGATATTTCCGGCCAGGAAAAACTACTGGCAGCCCGGGTATTGATTATCGGAGCTGGCGGACTTGGGTGCCCGGTTGCTCTCTATCTGGCTGCGGCTGGAGTTGGCACCCTGGTCATTTCCGATGATGATCAGATTGATCTCAGTAACCTGCAGCGCCAGATTGCCCATACGACCCGCGACATAGGTAAGGATAAGGTTATCTCTGTCAATGAAAGCGTCCATGCCCTGAACCCTGATACCCATGTCATGGCTATTACTAACAGGTTTGAAGGCGAGGCTTTAGAGGAACAGGTTAGACAGGCAACGGTGGTGATTGATTGCACCGATAATTTTCCCAGCCGTTTTACCCTCAACAGGACCTGTGTCAAACACTGCACGCCTTTGGTGTCTGGAGCAGCCATTGGTTTCAGTGGACAGGTCGCGGTATTTAATACCAAAGATGAGAATGTGCCCTGCTACAACTGTCTATACAGCGATATAGATGAACAGCAGCTTACCTGCAGCGAAGCAGGCATACTGTCACCTGTTACTGGTGTTATCGGTTCGCTGCAGGCCACTGAAGCTATAAAGGTCATTACCGGAATTGGCAAACCACTGGCAGGTCGCCTGCTGGTCTTTGATGGACTGGCCATGGAATTCCGCTCGATGAATCTGGCCAGGGACAGTGAGTGCCAAACATGTGGATAAAAGCAGCATGAATAGATCTGGTCACTTATTAATCAGATTTTCCAAATTTAAACAGTCGATGGAAAACCGAATTTTACGTATTTTCCGTAGATTTCAAATTTATCAGGGAAAACAACTTCCGTTATACTGAAATCAACAAAATATATTTCTAATTTTTGGCTGTACGCAGGTACAAAAATTGGAATAAAGGGATATTTTTCGAGAAATAAAACCAACCTTTGATAATTTAAGTCATTTTATTTTCCCATAAATATCAATTTACTATTGAATTTTTTCCCCGTTAATGCGAAATAGCACCCTGCACAACCCGAAACATACTCGGGTACATTTACAGACTCGGAGCTGCGCAACACACTATGGTCACAGCTATCCAAAGATTTCTTCAGCAAGAGACATCTGTCGGAATTCTTCTTATCGGGGCAACGGCACTGGCGATGCTGGCCGCCAACACCCCTCTGGATTCATTCTATGATTTGCTGCTATCAGTACCCATCACCGTAGCCGTTGGCACCCTGGAAATATCCAAGCCCATGCTGCTATGGATTAACGACGGCTTGATGGCACTGTTTTTCCTTCTGATTGGCTTGGAGGTCAAGCGGGAATTTGTCGACGGGGAGCTTTCCACTCCCAGCCAGGTGGTGCTTCCTGCTGTAGCAGCACTTGGCGGAATGGTCATTCCGGCCCTCTGCTATGTTCTTCTAAACTATGACGACCCCATAGCCCTCAAAGGCTGGGCAATTCCTTCAGCAACAGATATTGCCTTCTCACTGGGAGTACTGGCCCTGCTTGGCAGCCGGGTACCCACATCAGTAAAAATATTCCTGATGGCGCTGGCCATTATTGATGACTTGGGTGCTATCATCATCATCGCCCTGTTCTACACCACAGACCTGTCCACAGTCTCTATTGTACTGGCCTCTATCTGCATGGTGGTTCTGATCTTCCTGAACCGCGCCGGCATCACCAGCCTTGGGCCCTATATGTTGGTCGGGGTAATAATGTGGACCTGTGTGCTGAAGTCCGGGGTGCATGCAACTCTGGCCGGTGTAGCTCTGGCATTTACTATTCCCATGCGCGCTGTGAACGAACATGGCAACTCCCCCCTGAAAGAGTTAGAGCACAAACTCCACAGCTGGGTAAACTACTTTATTATTCCCCTGTTTGCCTTTTCCAATGCGGGTGTTGCTCTTGGCTGGGAACAGCTGAAAGGCCTGCTTGAACCCAGTCCCATGGGCGTTATTGTGGGTCTGTTCATTGGTAAACAGCTGGGTGTATTTACCTTCACTTGGGTCACCATAAAACTGGGCTTTGCCAAACTGCCGACCGGAGCCACCTGGCGCCACATATATGGTATGGCCATCCTTTGCGGTATCGGTTTTACCATGAGTCTGTTTATCGGCTCACTGGCCTTTGAAACCGAAGGTACGGAATACCTGATTGCAGACCGTGCCGGTATCCTGCTGGGCTCCCTGCTCTCAGCTGTGGTAGGTTACCTTGTCCTGAAGGACGCACCACCTCTGAAGGAAAACCTTCAGAGCTAAAGACGACAGACAGGAAATATTGAAATGAAGGGCAGGGCTGTACTTCTGGTAAACCTGGGCTCTCCAGACTCAACCTCGGTGGGCGATGTCCGGAGCTATCTGAACCAGTTTCTGATGGACCCGTGCGTTATTGACCTGCCCTGGCCACTGCGGCGCTTTATTGTCAGCGCCTTTGTTCTGCCAAAGCGCCCGGCCAAATCTGCTGAAGCCTATGAAAGTGTCTGGCGCCCCGATGGGGCGCCTTTAAAAGTGCTCAGCCAGAAGCTGACTGAAAAAGTCAAAAGCCATACATCCCTGCCCGTATCCCTGGCTATGCGGTATGGTAACCCGTCTATTAAGCAGGAAATTCTGAAACTTGCGGCAATGGATGGCATTGACGAAATCCTGTTGCTTCCCCTCTATCCGCACTATGCCATGTCTACCATCAAAACAGCCTTCAAAGAGGCACAACGTGTTTTCACCAGACATAACCTGACACAGAAACTCACTGTTCACCCGGTGTTCTATCAGCACCCGGAATATATCCAGTGTCTTGTAGAGAGCGCCCGGCCGGCTATGGAAAAAGAGTGGGATCACCTGCTGTTCAGTTATCATGGTGTACCAGAGCGACATATCCGCAAGGATGATCCTACTGGCAGCCACTGCCTGTCACCTGACTGCTGCAACAAACCTTCCGAAGCTCACAAAACCTGTTACCGCCATCAGGTTTTTGAAACTACCCGGGCTTTTGTCAACCAGGCGGGAATTCCAGATAACAGATGGAGCCTTGGGTTTCAGTCCCGACTGGGAAAGGATAAGTGGCTCTCTCCAGCAACAGATCAGACGATCCGCGACCTGGCAGCCCAAGGGGTAAAAAAACTGCTGGTGATATGCCCGGCATTCACCGTGGATTGCCTGGAAACCCTGGAAGAGATAGGCATACAAGCAAAGGAAGATTTCATCATCAATGGTGGTGAACAGCTGACGTTAATTCCCTGCCTGAATGACAATGACCTGTGGGCTAAAACCCTGGCAGACTGGGCTGAGCACTAGGCCTACAATCTGGCCAAGAACCGCATCAGCCCCGGATCTGCAAACATACGCTCAAGAGCCTTGCCGACAATGCCATTAATCAGCTCTACGTTCTCTGCATCTGAGGGAGCTTTTACAACTTTCCTGGACTCCTGGGCCGAATAAGAACCCTGGTAGCTGTGTCCTGCCGCCTGTACCACAACCCGAAGTGACGTTTTCAGGTCAACCTGTGTGATATAGTTACCTGAGGGAACCTGGTAGGAAATGGAATCAATATAGATCTGAAACTGTGGTGCATCACTCAGATTACCGGGCACCATGCCCTGTTCACGCAAAGCCTGTTCGACAGAGATCCGGACAGAGTCCTGCAAGCTGTTGCCAATGCCAATACGGTTGGTAGATCCATAGATTCCGCCGCGATTCCCCAGCCAGGGGCTGACCCGCTCATCAAAAACGGTCACCGTCACCGGCCCATCCAGCTCAACAGCAGAAGCATTGACATCAACATAGGGAGATAGATTGATATTCTGAGGACTCAGTGCACATCCACCCAAGGTTATCACAACAGCAAATGCGAAAAAGACACGCCTACAACGTCCAACCATTTCTGCAATCCTTCAGCCAGATATCAGGGAATAGTTGAGATTGTCACCGGTCAGGAAATATCGTGCAATCCTTTAGGGTGTGTTCACAGTTAAATGACCTCCGGCAGAGCCGGAGGCTTATTTAGGGGACGCCCTCAAAGGGCTATTGTTGCGCCCATGGGCGCGATTACCAGTCCAGCTTCATCTGCTCACGATGCTCTTCTACTTTCTCTTGATCTCGGATGTATGCTCTCACTACATCTTCATCAAGCCCGACCGTAGAAACAAAATATCCTCTTGCCCAGAAGTGCTCCCCTGTAAAATTCCTTTGTCTTCCTTTGAAATTCTTGGCAATGTGAATCGCAGCTTTTCCTTTGATGTAACCCACAACATTAGATACCGAATACTTTGGTGGGATACTGATACAAATATGGACATGATCTCGCATCAAGTGTCCTTCCAGGATTTTACAGTCCTTCCTTTTGGCTAACTCGTGAAATATCTCTCCAAGAAATTTCCTCAAGTTTCCATAAATCACCTTCTTCCTTTTCTTCGGGATAAAGACAATATGATACTTACAATCCCAACGAGTATGACTCAGACTCTTGTAGTCTGGCATAGGTACACCTCAATGTTTCTTGGCGGAAACATCAAGGTAGGTACCGCTGTAAAGGTAGAACCTGTGCGAGTCCCCCCGGCATAGCCGGGGGTTTATCAATAATTAATTAAACAGCGAACTCAGCGCTCCCGAAAGTTCCTATGACCGCTCTTTCGACACAAGTTCATGCAGGGGCCGGGGGCTTTTCCTGTTGAGTTCAAGTACAATAACTGTTTTTCCAATCCAGCGAGACCAAAGGGACAGATGAGAGGCACCATAACCGAACGCCAGAGACAGGACTACCTGGCAGCCATGGGCATTCAGCCGTGGTTCCCCCGGTTTAAGCTGCCGAAGGCCCGTCCGTCCCAGGCCTGCGAATGGACATGGGAAGAAAGTGATTTCCCCACCAAGGAGAGTAGAGAGCTCACTTCATTAGAACAGGCAGGGTCCACCGGGCAATTTATCCCCTCCTACATGCCGGCTGTTTCCCAGACTGCTTCCACAGCGAGGCTATCAACCTCGGTAGAAGCTAAACCTCAGATAAAAGAGTCTTCAGATATCCTGGGGGATCTGACCCCGGAAAAAGAACAGCATTCCGGGGAAACCATCACAGCAACAGATACCCTGAAGGATTTTGTCACAGAGCCGGTTCCGGCAGAGCCGTTCCGCATTGCAGCTATTGATATTAACGAGCACTGTCTGGCCGTTGCTGACCTACCCTGGTCAGGTTTAAACCAGTTTACCGGTTACCATGAGCGCCTGTTGAGAAATATTCTTCTGGCACTGAACATCAAACCTTCAGAAACCTGGCGTACCGGTATGTTTGCCTGGCCGGTGACCCAGGAAGCCGCTCAGGCAGATAAACGTTATGCCCGGGAAGCTTTGCAGGGTTTTCTGAATAATCAGTTTGGCCTGTCGCGCCGCAACACTGTTCTTCTGTTTGGCCAGTCCAGTTGTCATTATCTTTGGAGCCAATCCACTGGTTTCGACCAGTGCCGGGGTTATCAATCCCGGGATGAGGTTCACTACGGTATAACCTGCAGTCTGGGAGAACTGATGAGTCTGCCAGAGCTAAAAGCAGACGCCTGGCATGATCTTGCTCCGCTCCTTACTCCACCCACTACTCCACCAGGACAACAGCTTTAACCAACATGACCACCCTTGAGTGGGCTGGGGGTTTTACCCTTCGCCCAATGACCGAGTCGGATCTTCCCGACGTTCACCACCTTGAAACACTGGCACACTCCCATCCTTGGACCTACGGTATCCTGAACGACTGCCTGAAATCGGGCTACCGCTTCTGGCTGCTGGAAAAGTATGGTCAACTGGCAGGCTATATCGTGGTAATGATCTCAGTAGGAGAAGGACACCTGCTGAACCTGGTTGTATCGCCAGAATTTCAGCGCCAGGGACTTGGACTGAAACTGCTGAAATTCGCCTTGGACGACACGCGGCAGCAAAGTGCTGAGGTGATGTTTCTGGAAGTTCGTGCTTCCAACCTCAGAGCCATAGAGCTTTATGAGCAAAACGGTTTTGCCGAGGTCGGTAGACGCAAAGGCTATTATCCGGCGGATGGCGGCAGGGAAGATGCCATTGTGATGGCCCAGGATCTTCAATATTAAAGCAGGGATTTCAACGAGCTGACCATTTACGCCAGCTCGCTTTTATTTAGTTGTTATAAAACGGAACCTGTTCCTTTAACTGCCCGGTTGGCAGGTCATAACACAGTCCGTCGACTAGCTGGCATTCGACATATTTGGGCTTGATAATGTACCTTTCAAAACCATTATGTGTCAGTTGTTCAACCCAACTTCCATTGTTGGCCGTGTAAGACAGTAAAGCTGCCCAGGGAACGCCTCGCAACCAGCCTCGGCTAAAGTACCAGCGCTGACTGCTGTTGCGCTGGTTTTTATCCAGACAGCTCAACAGGAGAATTTTATTACTGGCGCGGGTCAGACACATGCTGGTTCCCACCTTCTTGTTGTAGATCGCCTTGGTACCCAGATCATGGGACCACTGCTGGGTATCAGAAGTTAGCGCGCACTCATTCAGAACAACCTCATACTGGTCTGTTCCACCAGTTATATCCATGCAAACTTCCATATCCTGACGCAGTTGCTTTAACAGAAAGTATGCAGCAACTCTATTGACCGATTCTGATTCAGGATCTTCCGGAGTTTCCGGTAATGGTTCTGGCTGTGGTTCTGGCTGTGGTTCTGGCTGTGGTTCTGGCTGTGGTTCTGGCTGTGGTTCTGGCTGTGGTTCCGAATTTGGAACAGTGGGGCTCTCACCTCCATTTCCGGGGTTTGGCTCATCAGGAGTTGAAGGAGAGTTTTCGGAGTCATCCCCATCGGGCTTGGAACACACGGGAGAAGACTCTACCAGCAAACCGCAAGCCCGGCAGTTAGTCCAGGGAATAAAGTAACAATAATTGGAGCCTGGCGGATAATCCCTGAGCCACTGAAAGCTACCCTTAATATCGGTAATATCTGGTTCGCCATCTGCACCTGAAATGCTGGCTGCCGTCAGAACCTTACCAGATTCATCTGCCTCAAACAGTATTCCATTCTTGTCAAAGGTCCAGGACTGGGCTGGATTAACCCCCTGCAGGCACTGTTCCAGATAGACCTTAAGTTTGTTTTCTTCGGTTGCACCTTCATGCCGCCTGGTCAGACATAGCGGGCCACCACTTTCTTCATTTGAATAAGCCTTGCTGACCAGCCGGTAATTATCAGTCATTTCCCAGAGATAATTGTTGCCACGATTACAGTACTGTTTGGCAACCGGCCGCTCACTGGGCTGATCTTCACTTGTTACCAGGGGGGATGGCGCAATGCACTGCTCACCAGACTTCAGCTGGAAGCTCTTTATATCCCCGGCGATATCACCAGCCATAACACTTCCTGTCAGAAGGAGCAAGAGAGCAGATATAAAGAAGTAAAAATGATGTCGTAGCTGGTCAATCATTAAACTCATCCATGAACCGGTTATTGTTATCAATATAGTCAGCTTCAGGATGATATCTTTTTCCCAACACCAAAGACTTGAAAATTCAGTATTTATCTCGAGCCGGTATTTACCTTGAGATTGCGACATGTTTACACTGTAGGTCAGGCTGGCATTACGGCACCTTAGATGTCTCGATAATAATAATCATGTCAATACATAGTATCCTTCTGTTTTTTTTCCTCAGTTTTCCACTGTCTGTTTTAGCTGTAGGAAAACCATTCACTATTCTGCATACCAATGACTGGCAGTCCCGACTGCTTGCTTTCGGACCCAATTCGGAATACACACCGGAAACAGTCAATGATGACCAAACCGTCGGCGGGGTAGCCCGGCTGGCAACCCTTGTTGAGCAACTGCGCCAGCAGCATAGCACTGAGCCGACTCTTCTGCTGGATGGAGGAGATATCAGCCAGGGCACTTTGTTCCATACAATTTACCGCACCCATGCCCCGGAACTGAGAATGATGAAACAGCTGGGATATGATGCTATCACCCTTGGCAACCATGAGTTTGATTTCAGGCCAGACGGGCTTTCCAGAATGCTGGAAGCCGCCAGCCGTCACCTTGACCAACTGCCCCCCATCATTACATCCAATCTCACTTTGCCTCCAGAGCAGAAACACCTGCAGGATCAGGGCGTGATCGAATCCTGGAGAGTGATTGAGAAAGGTGGTATCCGTTTTGGTCTGTTCGGCCTGATGGGGCAGGATGCAGACAGGTCTGCTCCTAACGCCAAGCCAGTTATTTTTGAAGAGCAGCTGGCCACCGCCCGCACTATGGTGAACCTGTTAAAAAGCAAGCAGAGAGCCGACGTGGTAATTCTACTGTCCCACAGTGGTGTGCAGCGTAATAAAGATGGGTCATGGGGCGGCGAAGAAGTGGAGTACGCCCGCCAGGTTCCCGGAATAGATATTATCGTTGGCGGGCACAGTCATACAGCACTGCAAGAGCCCATTATTGTCAACGGGGTTCCTATAGTGCAGGCAGGCTCTGAGATTCGCTATCTGGGTGAATTGTCCATGGAGCTTTCCGACGATGGCACACTCTCAATGAAAAAATATCAGCTTCACACAATTGATGACAGTATCCTGGGCGACCCCATCGTGAGCAGGCAGGTGGATGAATTCAAGGACATTATTACCGGGGAAGTCCTGGCCCCTCGTGGTTATGCCTTTGAGCAGCCTGTGGTCAGAACACCTGAAACCCTGGGAAGACAATTCGAAGACCAGGCTCTGGGTAACCTGGTAGCTGATGCCATCAGAACCGCGGCCAGTAGCGATGTCGCCCTGACGACTAATGGCGTTATCAGGGATGACCTGCTCAAGGGAGAGTCAGGACTGCAGGCAGTATCGGATATTTTTCGGCTGGAACCCCTGGGGGTTGGCAAGCTGGACGATGATCCCGGCTATCCCTTGATTAAGGTCTGGATGACGGCTCAGGAGCTGCGCAATATGATGGAAGTCCTGACCCTGGCATACCAGATTTATGGCCGTGCCTATTTCCCGCGGATTTCAGGTTTGCGTGTGACTTTTAACCAATTCAGGCCGCCCCTGGATCGAGTGACAACGATTGAACTCGGTGACCCGACAACAGGATTTACTCCCCTGGACCTGTCAGATAACAAGAGGCTCTACAGTCTTGCTGCCAGCAGCTATATCGGGAACTATGCCTGGATAATCAACGACATCAGCCATGGCTTGCTCAGTGTGACGCCCAAGGATGAGCAGGGCAGTCCACTGAAAGACCTGTCTACAGCCATCATTGACAGAAATCCTGATATGCCAGATATTCAGGAATATAAGCTCTGGCAGGTACAGCTTGACTACTTCAGTCAGCTACCGGATACCGATGGCGATGGTATTGCCAATATCGTTCTCAATGAACAGGTTCTTGCACCAAGAATGGTTACAAACAACTCTCTACATCCTAACCTGTTGTTGCAAAATGCTACCTGGATCATGTGGACGATCACAATCGTCCTGTTTACGCTTCTGTGCATTATTCTCTTGATTTTCTACCGGTTACTCTTTTCACGGTTAATAGGTCCGAAACAGCGCCATGGATGAGATCAACAGACTTGTAAAGCAAAATCGCGAATGGGCCATAAAAAAAGAGCAACAGCAGCCCGGTTTCTTCGAGGATAAAGCCAGAAAGCAGTCTCCAGAATATCTCTGGGTTGGCTGTTGCGACAGTCGCATGCCCGCCGAAATGGTGACCGGCATGGAGCCTGGAGATATGCTGGTCTATCGCAATGTTGCCAATCTGGTAACCACCAGAGACAACAGCTGTATGTCAGCTATCCAGTTTGCCGTGGAGTCACTGCAGGTTAAACATATTATTGTCACCGGACACACTAACTGCGGCGGTGTACAGGCCACCTACCGTGACGAAGCAACCGGGGCGCTGCGCGAATGGCTGGAACCGATCCGGGATCTGTGTGACTGCCACAAAGATCAGCTCGACAGTATTCGCGATGAAGATGCTCGCATAAACCGCCTGGTGGAGCTGAATATTGAACAGCAGGTTCTGAACCTGGCTGATCTTCCTGTCGTTCAGAATGCCTGGAAGAAGGGGCAAAAGCTCTCCATTCACGGCTGCCTCTACGATATTGCTACCGGCGAATTGCGCCCCCTGGGAATTACTGTCACCAGTAATGATTAGGAGCTTGAAAAGCGACTATCTGGTAATATACGCCTGATAGTCGTTTATATCTTTATCGCCGGTTCCAATGAAGTACATCCCCCTGTCCGAGTACAAAAATGCATGGATCTTTCGCCATGCTGAGATGCCAGTTCCCCCTGAAAACCTTACGGATATTAAACCCATGTCGCCTGTTTCGGCTTCCGATGTGTGGCGCAACAATATCAGTAAGCAGTGCAATACTCCGGAAGATTTTGACAAGGGCGACTGGCCAGCCAACCTGGATAACTGGAAAGAAAACATTGAGTGGCAGCAACAGTGGGAATCTGACAACCCGGAGCTGCCTGAAGGGATCCTTGAGTACCTGTCGTGGACACCTGAGACAACTGTCTACTACTGTATAGATAGTGAGGCAGTTCTCGAAACCACTTGGAAAATTTTCCGACAGCACTGGAAAAACTTTCTGTTTTTCGACGACAAATGCATTCTGATTGGCCGCAAGCGCAAGCAAGCTCTGCAATTCCATCAGGATGGTACAGTTTCCCTGGGCGTAAAAGGTTAAACGGAAGTTTCAGGTTCCCTGATCGTTTCAACACGGGTGTGCATGTCCCTGTGCACCTGTTCCCGTTTTTTCATCCAGACTCTAACTAAACCACTTAAGCAATAAAGTAAGAGCAATACCCCACATTAACAGACAGACCATAAGGTCTATTCCCTGGCGCACCTTCGGCCAGCTCAGGAATGGAGCCAACCTGTTGGCTCCAGAAGCCAAACCATAGAACCAGATAACTGATGCGATCATGGTACCAATGGCCATGATCAAAGAAGCTCCCAGAGAAAACCCCTGGATAAACGGTACGAATGTCATTGTATTTTCTGTTTATTTAGCGTCTGGTTAAATTTTTTTGCCCAAGAATATTAACGGAACTGTTGCTATCAGTTAATCTCAACCTTCTTATGATCGGTCAGTTCCATCAATGAATAATCTGGATTATCGCCTTATTGCCGCTCTGGATGCTGTGATTACCAAGCGGAGTTTTGAGAGGGCAGCAGAACAACTATGTATCACCCAGTCCGCCGTCTCGCAGCGTATCCGGCAGCTGGAAAAACAACTTGGCCAGCCCCTTCTGGTTCGCAGCCAGCCACCCCAGCCCACCAGCACCGGGCAGCGTCTGCTGGCTCTGTTCCGCCGGGTTCAGCTTCTTGAAAAAGAGGCCATGCCGGAATTCCAGCTGGAAACCACCAATCAGTACATGCCTCTGGCTCTGGCTACCAATGCCGACTCCCTGGCCACATGGTTGCTGCCGGCCCTGGCGCCACTGCTGAGGAAAGAGCCTATTGAGCTGGATATTCGCCTGGCTGATGAATCCAGAACCTTGAACCTGCTGCGACGGGGGGATGTTCTGGGTGCGATCAGCAGCGAACCCTCACCTGTTTCCGGATGTATTGCTGACCGCCTGGGCCGGATTGAATATGTCTGTGCTGCATCTCCAGGATTTATTGAGCGTTATTTCCCCAACGGAGTAGACCGGGAAAGTCTGATGAAAGCGCCCTCCACAGCCTTTGATCACTATGATGATCTACACCAACGCTATCTGGAAACTCACTTCGACCTTCCTCCTGGTGAAGTGCCCTGCCATATCGTGGGAACATCCGAGGCTTTTGTCACTTTGGCCAAGAATGGCGCGGCCTATGGCATGATTCCGGACCTTATGATTCGCGATGAGCTGGCCTCAGGAAAACTGGTAGAAATTATCCCCAATATCCGCCATAACCGGGTACTGTTCTGGCACCGCTGGGCGCTGGAATCCGGAGTTATGAAGCAGGTCAGCGAACACCTGATCCGTTATGCCAGGGAGCAACTGTTGCCATAGGTACCTGACCATTGTTAGCTATCCTGTCCGGGTAACGGGTTAAGCAATTTCCCAACCCCATATCTTGATGGTCCAGTCAAGGGAAGCCGAGGCCAGCTGCCCGTTATCCAGGGCGATCAGGCTAGTGACAAATTCCCTGTGTCCACCGTCCGTCTGGTTCAGGCTGCGAAAACATTGCAACTGTTTTTGATTATCCTGGCCCAGGATATCGATGGTTCCATCAAAGCAGCCCGAGGCGATTTCCCCGTGACCCAAGGGGAGCAGGCTCCAGATCAAGTTCCCGAATCCAGTGTTCGCCGAGACTATGGTGTCAAGACATTGCCACTGTCCTTGCTTGTCCTGGCCCCATATCTTGATGGTATTATCAGAAGAACTTGAGGCGATCTGCCCTTTCCCCAGAGCGATCAGGCTAAGAACACAGTTCCAGTGTCCACCGCCCGTCTGGTCCAGGGTGTGAAGACATTGCCACTGTTCTTGATTGTCCTGGCCCCATATCTTGATGGTATGATCAGAGGAGCCCGAGGCGATCTGCCCTTTCCCCAGGGCGATCAGACTATTGATACGGCCTGTGTGTCCACCGACCGCCCGGTCCAGACTGTGAAGACATAGCCACTGTTTTTGACTGTCCTGGCCCCATGTATTGATGATCCCATCAAAGGAGCCCGAGATGATCTGCCCATTATCCAAGGCGATCAGGCGATTGACACCGCTGTGTTCACCGTCCGCCCAGTTCAGGCTGTGAAGACATTGCCACTGTCCTTGCTTGTCCTGGCCCCATATCTTGATGGTTTTATCAGAGGAGCCCGAGGCGATCTGCCCGTTACTCAGGGCGATCAGGCTATTGACATCATTCCTGTGGCCACCGCTCTCCCGATTCAGGGTGTGAAGACATTGCCACTGTCCTTGCTTGTCCTGGCCCCATATCTTGATGGTTTTATCAGAGGAGCCCGAGGCGATCTGTCTGTTACTCAGGGCGATCAGGCTATTGACAGCACTCCCGTGTCCACCGCTCGCCCGATCCAGAGGTGTGAAGGCAGTGAAAGTCAACAATCTTTCGGTAAACGGCCAGAAGAAATTGACAAATAGGCTTATAGCTTGACCAATCTTTGCCTGTTTCTTTGTTTAGACGGTTAAGAATATCTTCAGACGAGACTGTATTAGGAACAGTATCGGGCAGCGGGATGGGACAGTAGCGCCGGTTATTCTGTATCTGCCTTGCAATAACTCTCTTTATCTCACACACACTCTTAAAAAACTTGCTGACTTGGTATACCTTAGGTCTGTCTTTGAGATCTGTGTAGGAGATGATTTCTTCCCACATCTCAACGGGCAGCATGCCATATGTCGTTTGTGAGGTATCAGCTTTCACTTTCCTTTGACCGAATTGGCCGGTCTCTTCACCAGACTGTTCTGGCCCCCGTGTCTGTTTCAATGGAGGAACTGCACTTCCAACTCTAGGTGACATACCGCTACTTCCACCTCTATTTCTCAATACTGCCAGAGACCGTATCGGATAGAAGGCTGATTATCACTAACACCATTTTAAGAAGGACTAACTTTTTAACTGAAGTTACGCACTGAGCATCAAAGTTTGGCATCATTGCCTGCATGAGAAATGATTTAATCGAACTGTTCTCCGACTACCTGCTTTCACCATATGGCAAGACCACTGCTACAGGTCTGTCTGATTTGCTTGATGGAGCCTATGGCCATGATCAGTTTTCCCGACTTCTTTCCAAGAATAATTTCTCCAGCCAGACTCTCTGGAAATCTGTAAAACCTGTCGTAAGGGAAGTTGAAAATCCTGACGGTGTCCTTATCTTTGATGACACCATTCAGGAGAAACCTTACAGCAAGGAAAATGCCGTGGTTTCCTGGCACTTTGATCACACCAAGAATCGTACGGTGAAAGGTATCAACCTGCTCAATGGCATTTATCATGCCAGTGATGCTTCCATTCCGGTTGCTTATGAAGTCATTGAGAAAGCCTTTGAATATTACGATATCAAAAACTGGTAGAGATTATCCCCAACATCCGCCATAACCGGGTACTGTTCTGGCACCGCTGGGCGTTGGAATCTGGAGTTATGAAGCAGGTCAGCGAACACCTGATCCGTTATGCCAGGGAGCAACTGTTGCCATAGGTACCTGACCATTGTTAGCTATCCTGTCCGGGTAACGGGTTACGCAATTTTCCAGTCCCATATCTTGATGGTCCGGTCAAGGGAAGCCGAGGCCAGCTGCCCGTTATCCAGGGCGATCAGGCTAGTGACAGATAACCCGCGTCCAGCATCCGTCTGGTTCAGGGTGTGAAGACATTGCCACTCTCCTTGACTGTCCTGGCCCAGGATATCGATGGTTCCATCAAAGCAGCCCGAGGCGATTTTCCCGTTATCCAGGAGGAGCTGGCTGGAGACCATGTTCCAAAATCCACTGTTCTCAAAGACTATGGTGTCAAGACATTGCCACTCTCCCTGACTGTCCTGGCCCCATATCTTGATGGTATCATCAGAAGAACTTGAGGCCATCTGCCCGTTACCCAGAGCGATCAGGCTAAGAACACAGTTCCAGTGTCCACCGCCCGTCTGGTTCAGGGTGTGAAGACATTGCCACTGTTCTTGATTGTCCTGGCCCCATATCTTGATGGTATGATCAGAGGAGCCCGAGGCGATCTGCCCTTTCCCCAGGGCGATCAGATTATTGATACGGCCTGTGTGTCCACCGACCGCCCGATCCAGACTGTGAAGACATAGCCACTGTTTTTGACTGTCCTGGCCCCATATATTGATGATCCCATCAAAGGAGCCCGAGATGATCTGCCCATTATCCAAGGCGATCAGGCTATTGACACCGCTGTCTTCACCGTCCGCCCAGCTCAGGCTGTGAAGACATTGCCACTGTCCTTGTTTATCCTGCCCCCATATCTTGATGGTTTTATCAGAGGAGCCCGAGGCGATCTGCCCGTTACTCAGGGCGATCAGGCTATTGACACCTCTCCTGTGTCCACCGCCCGTCTGGTTCAGGGTGTGAAGACATTGCCACTGTCCTTGCTTGTCCTGGCCCCATATCTTGATGGTTTGATCAGAGGAGCCCGAGGCGATCTGTCCGTTACTCAGGGCGATCAGGCTATTGACAGCATTCCCGTGTCCACCGCTCGCCTGATCCAAGGTGTGAAGGCAGTGAAAGTCAACAATCTTTCGGTAAACGGCCAGAAGAAATTGACAAATAGGCTTATAGCTTGACCAATCTTTGCCTGTTTCTTTGTTTAGACGGTTAAGAATATCTTCAGACGAGACTGTATTAGGAACAGTATCGGGCAGCGGGATGAGACAGTAGCGCCGGTTATTCTGTATCTGCCTTGCAATAACTCTCTTTATCTCACACACACTCTTAAAAAACTTGCTGACTTGGTATACCTTAGGTCTGTCTTTGAGATCTGTGTAGGAGATGATTTTTTCCCACATCTCAACAGGCAGCATGCCATATGTCGTTTGTGAGGTATCAGCTTTCACTTTCCTTTGACCGAATTGGCCGGTCTCTTCACCAGACTGTTCTGGCTCCCGTGTCTGTTTCAATGGAGGAACTGCACTTCCAACTCTAGGTAACATACCGCTACTTCCACCTCTATTCCTCAATACTGCCAGAGACCGTATCGGATAGAAGGCTGATTATCACTAACACCATTTTAAGAAGGACTAACTTTTTAAGAAGGACTAACGTTGCTACGGCGAAAAACTCTATCCCAAGATACTTGCCGCATTCAGCTCTTGCGGTTGAAGTACTTGACAGGTTAGCTGTTGAGAGAAGTCCTTTACTCATCCAGACATTCAGGCAGTCAATCCGGAAAGTGAAGGCAGTGTAACTTAACCTGGGAGGCCTGTGTGGTATCTGATCTTTCAGACTGGGGTTATCGTAAGGCGATCCGGTTTCTGGAACCTTCTTTCTCCATACCAATGCCCCTTTTAATGGACCAGTTTGAATAAGACTCTGCCCTGTTCCGCTTCGCCATAAAGTGATATGTAACCTGGGCAATTAACATTCTGGTGCAGGATTTCCTGTCCTCCACCGCCATACAGGAATGTCTGCAAAGCCTCACGGTGGTCTCTGCTGACCGGTCCGACGGGATCGGGAATATACCCCAGCTGCTCCACTTCAGCAGCAAACACCTTGATTCGAGCATCAGCTTCACCCGTGCGATCCTTGCCACTCTTACAGCCAAAGTGACAGGAGGCGCCGATTTTGAATGACAGTAGCTGTACTCGCTCAATCAATTTGAAAATATCCCGCCCTTGTGAATGGTGCAGCCGCAGGCTGTATAACATGCGTATCTGTCGTACCAGCTCGAGTACCAGGTTAACGTCCTGATCTGAAGCGTCAGCCCCTCCTTCCCCCTGCAGCCAGTCAGCCACCATTCCACCCAGATCACCATCCAGATGACTACTTCCCATCAGTACTTCCAGACCAATATCGTTATAAGCATCCGAGTGCTGCCATGTTCGACCAACAGCAGAGACAGCTGAGTTCATGGCCAGTATATCAACAGGGATATTGAGGGATGCCAGACGGATATTGGCACAGAGCTGACGGGGTTGCCCCTGGCTGTCTACCAGGTTCAGTACCAGAGGCCGTTCAGAGCAAAACTGCTGGAGAATCCTGTTCTGCTGTTGCTGGAAAGTGTATTCATCACTGTTGATACCTGATGAGTGACGTATTGCATCGGGCGACAGCATTGAAGTTGTCACAAAGTCCATTGACAGCACATCTCCATCAAGAATCTTTTGCTGCTCCTGTGCCGATAGAGTGGCAAACTTTTGGGCAACAGCGGCAGACAAAAGTTCACGACACCGGCTTTCCAGCCCCTGTTCTCTGGCCGAGCTCTCCCTGACGCCATGGGGATACAGAGTCCCGCTGCGCAGGCCGGTATACAAAACTTTATTTTCGCTGTTTACCAGACGTGTGCCATACATATTGATAGCATGAACACTTTCAGAAGGATCTTCCGAGCTGCGCCCGCGCCCCAGGTAGCTGACCGGAAACAGATCTCTGTTCCCCGGCTCACTCTCCAGCGCATGAAGTCTCATTTGACAGGCCGGTATCTGTTCACTGGTGACAAGGTAACTGCTGTTGCCCCGTTTCATTGGCAACGTTTTACTGATGGTCTCCCAAGGCACGCTGTTGGAAACAGCTGCCGCCATCTTCCTCCATTGTTTCTTCATCCCATAGGAGCGGATACCCGCACTGATCAGTTCCTTCTGCAGCTTTTTAACATCATTTTTAAGGGCGCTCTTCATATCATCCAGGCGTGGAAACTCCCGAGACTCTACACTGTCCCTTCTCACCAGAAGAGAGTGCCTGAGCCTCTCAAGTTCTTCTATCTGCCGCCCCAACCTGGCAGATGGCCGGTCGATATTTCGCCGGCCCTTTTTCTCAATCTCTGTATCCAGTATCAGCAGGGCCGTATTCAGCTTTTTATATTCCAGTTTTCTCTGCTCATGCTGACTGCGGAAATCAGCTTCCTGCAAGTGGGTGAGGAACTGAATATGGTGATCTATCACCTCAGTCTGATGATGGAGATCCAGTAGCATAGCCTCCTTAATCTGGTCCGGGATACTGATGCAGCTGATGTTTAGTGTTTTGATAGCATGCACGATTTGATCCCGATGAAACTGTGCATCACCAATCTGCTGCTCCCAGCTGATCCTGTCCAGTTGATCATAAGGAGAGTTCCACTGGAGTCTGGCAGTGGTGCAGCTGCTAAGCATAAAGTCGTGGGCAAAGCGCCTGTCAAACTCATTCAGGTCACTCTGGCTAAGCCAGTCAGCAAAGTGCTGTGGATAAAATGGTTCATGGGACTTCAAAGCCTGAGTATGGCCGATAACAGACGCGGTTTGAGCTGTTACTTTGGAAATTGCGGACTGGTGACGACCTAACAGGTGAATAATATGATCGCGGGTTTCAGTCCGGGACAGTTTGTGGTCAGAAATATCGTGAAGAGACTGCTCCAGGTGCTGCTGCAACCACTGTCGCTCAAACTTTGGCAACTGCGATACAGGATACCCATGCCGGCGATTGAACATCTGGCAGGCCAGGCAGTCAGGTTTATCCAGGTTTACCCACTTCTTCAAGTGCTGACTGTTACTGTGCTCTATCTCCTGCCTGAGCTGGCTGGCCCTGCTGTGAAGCTGGACAATGCGTCTTGCCGTTAAGGGTTTGTTACCGGCCCGTGTCAGAACCTGATGGGAAATGTCTCGACCATAATCTCTCTCAAGCTGACAGGCAACAGACTCTCTGGTATAGGCCAGCTGTACTTTGTTCTCATCAGTGCGCCCTAGCAAGCGGACAAGCCAGCGGCTGAAGATGTTGTCAGAAGCTCTGGTAACCACAGGCGTATCCTGCCTGTAGGTTTCGACCTGTCCGTTTTCCAGAGCCCGCCTTAGAGTGTCCACACTTTATCCCCTGGCTTCAGCTGTTGTTACAGCTATCGGCCAGAGAGATCGGTTCTGTTGATATGAGATAAGCGTTCTGTGTGGGTTACCCACAGAAACCCTGATCAACCCCTTGAATGACCTGTGGATAACCTATGAAAACAGAGTTTCCTTAAGGTGGTCCTACAACTGGGTATTTTTTAAACACCTCAATTTCACACAGCATTCAGTACATTCACGGGAGACTGGCGGATAACACGCCGAACACCAAGCCACCCTGCGGTTCCAATGACCAGGGCACCCAGTAAAGGCAGGGTTCCCCACAGCCACAGCACCGGCTGCCATTCCAGTTCAAACACACGGGTGTTCAGCCAGTAACTGCAGAATTCCGTGCCAGCGGCTGCCAATACTCCCGAAAATGCACCAAAGATAATAAACTCCCCTGCCTGCATCAGTATCAGCTGTTTGCGGGTTCCGCCCAGTGAACGAATCAGAGCTCCCTCTTGCAGACGTTCATCAATACTGGATTCGATGACCGCCGCCAGAACCAGGATACCGGCCAAAAGCAGTGCCAGCAGCATGGCTTCAACAGCAACTGTGGACTGCGCCAGCATCTTTCTGACCTGACCAATCACTGAATCCAGATCGAGCAGTGTCATGGTCGGAAATGCTGAGATCAGCTCATTCAACTGTACCTTGTCTTCACTGTCCAGATAAAAGCTGTTCAGCCAGGTTGCTGGCATATCTTTGAGCGCAGCTTGTGGAAAGATCATGTAGAAGTTGGGCTGGAAGGATTCCCACTGCACCTTGCGAATACTTGTGACTACTTCACTGAACTCACGACCAGACACCATAAAGGTCAAACGATCACCTGGCTGAATATCCAGATGTTCTGCCAGTTCCTCCTCAACAGACAGACCATCTTCAGCTCCGGGCTGCCACCACTGTCCTTCAACCAGGCTGTTACCTTCCGGCAATCTGGGTGACCAGGTCAGATTCAGCTCCCGGTTGATAGAATTATGCCTCCGCTGATCCTTGGATACAGCCTGACGCACATCCACACCATTAATGCGCACCAGTCGGCCGCGGACTATAGGGTAAAGATCACTTCCCTGAATATCATTGGTATCCAGAAACTCTCTGTACGCTTCCACCTCGGCAGGCTGGATATTGATAGCGAAGTAATTAGGCGTATCTTCCGGAAGATCTTCCTGCCACCGGTCCAGAAGATCTGTGCGTAGAACCAAAACTATAGCCATAGCCATAAAGGTGAGGGAAAAGGCCAGAATCTGGGCGGAACTACTCCCCCGCTCTTCCACTATTCGGCGCAAACCAAGACGCCACTGGAATGGTATGGAGCTGATCCCGTTTTTTCTACTGAAGCCGGCCAGCAGCAGTTGGATACCCAGGGAAACAGCCAGCAGCACAGCCGCCGAGGTCAGAGTCAGAACAATCGTCATAACCAGCTCACCGGTGTGATACCAAAGCAGCAGAATCATGGCAGCCAGGGAAAATGAATAGACCATCCAGGAGGAAGCCGGTGCAGGTATAAGCTCCCGCCTCAGTACCCTCAAAGGGGACACCTGATGCAATCGCAACAGCGGCGCCAGCCCAAAACCCGCCAGGGTGATAATCCCCGTGGCACCACCCACGACCATTGGCAGATAGCTGGCTTCCGGCAGCCATGCCGGCAGCACTCCTTCCAGAAGAGAGACTACTCCAGACTGAAGCAACCAGCCCAGCACAACACCCGGAACCGCTACCAGAACAGCAATAAGTACCAGTTCTCCAAGCAGCAGGGACAATACCTGATTGCGGCTCGCCCCCAGGCAGCGCATCACCGCACTGGCATCAAACCGCCGCTCGGCAAAACGCCTGCTGGCCATGGCCACAGCCACACCTGCCAAAAGAATGGCTGCCATGCTGGCAAGCCCCAGGAACTGCCTGAGACGAACTACCGAATTTCGCAGATCTCTGCGACTGTCATCGACCATGACCAGCCGTTCACTTTTACCCAGTCGCAGCTCAGCCCAACCCTGGAAAGCTTTCAGCTGCCTGCGGTCACCGGCAAACAGAGTCTTCCAGCTGACCCGACTGCCGGGCTGGATGACTCCTGTCTTTTCCACATCCGCCATGTTGAACAGCAGCCGGGGGGAAAGACTGTAGAAATCTCCCCCTCTGTCTGTCTCCAGAGTAATGACCCGGGTTACTTTCAGCTCTGTCTCTCCCAGCTGAACCCTGTCACCTATCTTCACCCCCAGAAGGGGAAACAGCCTTGGCTCCAGCCAGGCTTCACCGGATTGTGGGATGTCGCTAACTTCTGCATCTTTGGCAAATGGCTGGTCAGCAGCCCGGATATGCCCACGCAGAGGGTAGCTGTTCTCTACGGCCTTGGCAGATACAAGATGCATCTCCTCTCCGGCCAGAACTACGGAAGGAAATTCAAGCACCCGGGACTGTTCCAGCCCCAGGCTATCAGCCTGTTTGATGACTGCGTCACTGACCGGCCTTGGACTGCGAATCATTAAATCTGCACCCAGCACTTCGGCAACCTGCCGGCCAAGAGCCAGTTGCAGACGTTCACTAAACAGGGAAATAGCCGTACTTACGGATACTGCCATAAGCAAAGAGAGCACCAGCAGCCAGAGCTCGCCGGAACGCCAGTCTCGTACAAGAAACCGGAATGCTTGCTGTATGACCTGTCTCATACACTTCTATCCTGCGACTTGCCATTGTTGTTGAGCGATTGAGTGCTCTCCTCAAGGCGTCCGCCATGAAGATGAAGCATGCGATCACAGCGCTGGGCCAGGGTCATATCGTGAGTGACCAGAATCAGGGTTGTTCCTCGCTCTTGGTTTACTTCAAACAGAAGATCAATAATTTTCTCCCCGGTTTTCTCGTCCAGATTTCCGGTCGGTTCATCGGCAAACAGAATATCGGGATCTCCTGCAAAAGCCCGGGCTATGGCGACACGCTGCTGCTCTCCTCCCGACAACTGTCTTGGATAATGATCCATGCGAAGCTCCAGCCCCACCCGGCTTAACAGGTTGTCGGCCCGAATCCGAGCCTGGCCATGACCGGCCAGTTCCAGGGGCAGCATGACATTCTCCAGAGCAGTCAAATTGGGCAATAACTGGAAAGACTGGAACACAAAGCCACTGTGTTTGCCCCGCACTGAAGCTCTTTCATCTTCATCCAGCTGGTCGATACACACCCCTGCCAAAGTGACACTTCCTTCTGTTGGAAGATCGAGCCCAGCCAGGATTCCCAGTAAAGTTGATTTACCGGAACCGGATGTTCCGACAATGGCAACGGACTGCCCGGACTTGATCTCAAGATCCAGTCCCGACAAGATAGTCAGCATACCACTTCGGGCTGTCACTGTTTTATTCAGACTGCTGGCGGAAACAACAACTGAAGATGTGGTCTCACAAGAATCAGGAAGAGCAGAATAATTAGTCATGTCTGTCATAGTGCGTTGTCGCTTTTTGCCAATAGTGTTTTTATCTTTTTTGGCCCTGAATGCCTGGTCTGCTCAGAAAACCCTGATGGTTTTCGGCGACAGCCTCAGTGCTGCCTACGGTATTGATATTGATAAGGGCTGGGTCTCTTTATTACAAGACAAACTCAGTAAATCCAACCCTGAGTGGAACGTGGTTAATCTCAGTATCAGTGGTGAAACCACCGCCGGCGGCCTCAGCCGTTTTCCGGACGCTATCAAAAAGCATAATCCAGATCTGATACTTCTGGAACTGGGGGCTAACGACGGGCTGCGGGGTACCCCTGTCAAAGCCATGAAGTCAAACCTGACCGATATGCTGGAACTGGCCGCTCGGGACAAAACCCCCGTGGTTCTCTTCGAAATGCGGATTCCTCCCAATTATGGTGCTGTCTACACCCGACTTTTTCACCAGACTTTCCAACAGCTGGCTGATAACAATAATGTTACCCTGCTACCATTCTTCCTTGATGGCGTAGCCGGAAACGAGAAGCTTAACCAGGCTGACGGTATACACCCGACAGCAGAAGCCCAACCCTTGGTTTTCCAGAATATCTGGCCTTTCTTAAAGCCATTATTGCAGTGAAAGCTTCCAGGCACTTACCCTGAGCTTTCTAATGAAGGCTGGTGTGATTGTGACCTTGAAAATCAAGGGTTAAGTACCCGGCCACATGGAGTCACATATTTCTGACTCAATCTCCAGACCACCCAGCCGTGCCGCAGCTCCGGTCACATAGCGGGCTATGCTCCCTGCGCGGCAATCCAGCTGAGCAACCTGTTTATTGGCCAGAAATATGCGATTCCATATGCCCAGGTACTTACTCATGAATAACTTTGCGTCTTGAGGCGTATATTTTACGGGAATGGCTGTAATGGCATTATTATAACCTGCTGGAAACCGGCAGGAAAAAGTGTAGTGTAAAACTGGATGAATACAGGGCAATGAAATTCAGTATGGGCTGTTTTCCGGCAGAGAACGGATATAACTGGCCGTTGCTGGAGCGACACCCACCGAGTCAGATACAGAACAACCCGCCAATTTAGCCAGGGCCGCCATGATCGCCAGGTGATGGGTCAGGTGACTGGAGACAAAACAGAGTTCACGGCCCAGACTGGAAGCGGTTTGAATACTGGTACACCGGGAATGCATGACTTCGGTTTGAATAACACACTCAGAGGCTATTTGTACGTCTGTCAGCTCTGTCAGCCACTGACGCACACTGGCAATCTCCTGCAGCCCGACCTGCCTGCAGTTCTCCACGGCTGCCCCCCGGCGCCTGTTATCATAATCTGCCACGCCTTGATTTCGGTTAATCAGCGCCAGGTACAGATCCAGAATATGCCGGAGATGCTGCCCTACAGTGCTGCTGAGAACAGTGCCATGGCTGTAGTTATAATCTTCATCATTCAACCCAACAATAAATTCAGCAAGCTGGTCAATGGCTTCCAGATCACCCTGTACAATGGTGTGCATTACGCTTTACTCCAGGAAAAAAAGCACGGAGACCTGCTGAGGGGGAAGCCTGCCGTGCGTAAAGAAAATAAATCAGTGCCAATGGAGCACTCAGCCAGTAAATTGTTGCCAGTTGCCTGGAGCCACCACCGGAAAGCTGGAAAACAAGCGCCAGCAGTGCAAAGAAAACCGTCACACCAAATTGGGTATACCAACTTTTAGCCAGCACAAAGAGCTGCCGATTCCCGATTTCTATCCGGTCAAAAAAGATCTTGTTAAATGAGAGCCGGAAGAAACTGGTCATAAAAGCAATCAAAATGACCGTTACCGAGAATAATGTTGGTGAAGCAGTGGGTGAAATACTGTTATCAATCCAGCCTCTTAAAACCCACGACAGGGAATAGAGGATAACAGCCAGAGTAAATACCTGGCTGGAATCACCACTGTCTATACGGCTTTTGATAACCAGAAACAGAAGGGACAGAATCACAGCCAGCGCCACAACAATCAGGCCAAGCCTGGTGAAACTTTCGTTGCTGAGCAGATAAAGTGACAACACCCAGAAATAGCTTTCCATAAACAGGAACAGCCCATCCAGAACAAAGACTGAACGTGACCAGTTACCAGGACGAAAACAAAATAGATTAGACAGTTGAACCGGGTTGGCAGACAGTGCGGTTTTAATATAGTCGCTGTTGGTCTGTGAGTAGACACAGACACCCCCGGCAGCAGAAACCAGCAGAGTCACTACCACCAGCCAGATATCCTGCCCACTGTCCAGTAATATGGCTCCTGCCAGAATACCCAGTTTCAGCAGAATCCCGACAACCAGCTGGAAATTACCAAAGCGGTTACCGGAGCTATCCTTGCCCTCGCTGGACTGACTGATAAAAAGAACCCTGAGTGACAGCCAGTAGAAACAACCATAGAACCCATTCAGCAGAGCCAGTGACAGCACCCCGGCAACACTTAAGCCACTGTGAAGTTCTTCAAGAATCAAAGCGGTTATCAGTACAGCTTCCGCAATAAAAGATCCAGCTATAGCCAGCTTGCCATGATCACCAGCCCTGAGTTTTTCCCATAGCAAGAGACTAATCAGAAAACCCAGGCCGGACAGAGAAATAAATCCCGACACCAGGGCCAGAGAGTGTGTGTCCCGCCAGAGAATCACTGGCAGGAAAAATGGCATCAATCCGGTCAGAAAAGCATGCAGCCCTGAAAACTGGTAGAAGTAGGCCGGCCTGGCATTCATCAGAAGACATCCGCCTGCTGGATCTCAATCTGATCCAGCCTTTCAAAATAGCCGGACAGATCTTCTTTTTCTCCATAGCGGGGATAGTCATGCATTTTCACATAGGGGCGTGAGTTCACTTCCAGCAGAATGCATTTCTGATCTTTAAAGCTGTGCTCAATTCCCTTTTCCATAATGACATCAATCCCCAGAATATTGGCGTTGAAAATATCCAGAACTTTTTCCATTAGCTGGATATTTTCCTGGGGAAGCTTTTCTTTTTTAATGACCTCCACAACCCCGCCCGGAGCCAGCGCAATCTGATTAAATAATCTGACTTCTTCACCATCTGCAGGAACACTGCGTAAGTCATAGTTCCGCTTTGCCAGAAATGAACGGGTGTTTTCTCCCTTGGTCAACGGATACATAACAGGAAACAGCCCCATCTCATCACGAGTTTTATTTTCCTGGTCAATCAGCTCAGAAATTGTTTGATGTCCATCACCGATAACATGGGGCGGGTAGCGGCGAATGGCAGAAATAATTTCTCCCCTGGCAATCAGAACCCGGTAATTACAACCTTCAAGATATTGCTCAACTACGCTGACTGGCCACCATAGCTTCGAGAGAAAAACCGCTTTCCATAACTCTTGGTAATTGTTAATCGGAAAATAGCTGCCACGGGAAAATGTTCCAAGATTCGGTTTCACCACCAGAGGGAAGCCATGTTGTTTGGCAAAATCAATAGCCCGAAACGGGTTCAGGAATATATCTCCTTTTGCGTGAGGTATAGCATGACGGGAAAAAGCCTCACGGGCCTGCCTCTTGGTACGGCAGCTTTTTCGTACATCCAGCTGGTTATAGCTACTGCAGCCAGCCATAAACTTTCCACTGACCCAAGCATAGAGTACTTTTTTTAACGCTTTCATAAAGACGCTCCTTCATGTACCGCAGATTTATGGACTGCAGCACGATTCTCCCGATGCACAATAAGCTTGCGAAAGAAAACTGATTTTCTGGTAGACGTTTCCGGAACAGTCCCTGTTACCCGGGCCAGCTGGCCGGTAATCCTGTACGACTGTTTTATTTTCCTGACCAAAGATACATTGTCCGCAAGCAGGCTGAGAGGCATAGGTAAAAACAGGTTGATCTCAAAGATCTTGAACTCTCCCGCCATCAGATTTTCCAGACTATCTGCCCGGATACCATAACGGGCCATGCGGAAATCACCCGACTCCTTTAAGTGCTGCCAGACAGCCAGAAGCTGCTTATCGCTGAACAGGGCCGTGATATCCCGGTAACGAGTCTCCCGGTTCTTGATGCTGTTGATGGGCAGTCGTTCACCGGAAAGATTGGTCGTTTCAACAACAGACAGCACAGCATAAGACGCTTCTGCTCCTGCCTCTGGGCTCGCAGCAGGGATCATATAGATTTCGAACTCTCTGGAGCCGCTGGCAGCTTCCTGAATCAGGTAGGGTATTTGCCCTGCGGGGCGTTCTGCCCGAATCTGATCCAGTTGCACCTGGCTGCCAGCACGGCGAATACCTACCGAGTTCTGCCCCCATTCCGGTTTCACAAAGACCGGGAATGACTCTGGTGTTTCAATACCTGTATCCCGGTACTGGCTGAGCCGCCAGCGAACCGGAATCAGGCGGTCAATATCCAGCTTGGAAAAGATGCCCTTGGATTCGTTAAAGTATTCTGCGTTCAGCTGAAAGAACAGCCAGGGTCTGACCCGTCGCCTGATACAGTGCAGCAGATACAAGGCAACCAGAAGGAAACGTACCAGCATAAAGATTCCCTACACCTGACTTAGCTATTACGACTGTCAGCCAGTTTGAAATTGGCCAAAGCCATTATCAGCCCCAGTACCAGGATCGAAACCGCCGCATAGAAAAGAGAACCACCGTCGCTTTTCCCTTCATGGAGAACTTCAACACCCAGGGGAGTAAACAGGTGAAAGAACGCAGCACCAGTCATGACAACGGCTGCAGCCAAACCACCCAGACCATGAATGACCCGCCTGCTGGCAAATACAGGCAGCCTGATCAGCCTGCCAGCTACGAAGAATAATGCAGGAGAGAACAACAGCAGGGAAACCAGCAGTTCAGCCACACCTACGGCCACGGCACCGTATTCAGCGAACCAGATACCAACCGGGCTTCCCAGAACACCTTCCATCCACAGGCCGATGGTTCCAAAAATATGCTGGGTGTCAGGATGGTTAGTGAACTTGTACGGCAGCGAACTTAAAAAAACCTTTGTCGTCCAAAGTACTACCAGCCAGCTAAACACGGCAATAATTTTGTTTTTCATAACTTCCCCTCAATAGCCATGAACGGGCTACATGCCCTCTGGGCAAAATATCTACGGACAATACTGTAGCCAGTAGTACCTGTACGTACGACGCATTGTAATGTTTGGATTCAGGGATACTGTTATTTTTTATTATAAAAATGCCACTGCCGGGTTTCTTATTATTGTCATGGCTCGAGATAAACAGTACTTTTCACTCATAACCGCCTGCAAAACAGACGACAGTTTGAGTTTGAGGATGGCGGGACAAAAAAGCGCCAGCATATCTTAAGTGACATGATGACGCTTTACCGTAGGGGGAGGAGATTAATCCACTTCTTCCATCATATTGATACCCAGAGCCTTCAACACATATTTCTCATAGACTGGCTCTGGATTACCTTTCTTCATTTTACGGATAAAGTACTTTTCAAAAGCAACCTTGGCATAGTGCACCCACTTGCCCTTCTTCATCCATGCCACATTACGGGGAGGAATCTGGGGCATGGCGACAAAGGCAATTCCGGTATCTCCCATATCCGCCAGACAGATAGCATTCCATGCCCCTTTGGCATCTGGCGCACCACCACGAATTTCCGCCGCAATATTCTGGGCCAGTGCCTTTGACATAGACTCAATCATATAACCGGTTTTGGGCACTCCGACAGGAACTGGCGTCACTTCCATGGGAGGAATCGCAACACAGACACCGGTTGAGAAGATGTTGCCGTAGGCAGGATTTCTCTGGTAGTCATCAATTTTCACAAAACCACGGGGATTCACCATCGCTGTCACATCACGCAGTGGTTTGATGCCTCGGAAAGCCGGAATCATCATGGAAAACTCAAACGGCATTTCCAGGTTTCTGACCACCTCTCCCGCTTCATTCAGGCCTTCCACATACATAGTGCCTTCTTCAACTTTGGTTACCCTGGCATTTGTCACCCACTGAATATGTTTCTGCCTGAATTCAGCTTCCAGCATACCTTTGGAGTTACCAACACCACCCAGACCGAGGTGGCCAATATAGGGTTCACTGGTGACAAAAGTAATGGGTGTTTTATGGCGCAGCTTGCGCTTTCTCAGGTCAGCATCAACAACAAAGGCAAACTCATAGGCAGGGCCAAAGCAACTGGCTCCCTGGAAAGCACCGATAATAACCGGACCCGGCTTATCCACCAGCTTGTCATACACCTTGGCTGCCGCTTTTGCATGACTGAGGGAACAGATGGACTGGGTATAACCATTCTCTGGTCCTGCCCCCTTGATTTCATCAAAGGCAAGTTCCGGACCGGTAGCAACTACCAGGTAGTCATACTCTATCCAGTCACCACTACCCACCTGCAGGCGATTGTTATCCGCTTCCAGTTTGGTCATGGGGCTGGCAATAAAGTTGATGTTCTTTTTCTCAAGGCAGGGTGCCAGGTCAAAACTGATTTCATCGGGCTGCCGCCAGCCAACAGCAATCCAGGGATTGGAAGGAACAAACTGGAAGTCTGGATTGGGATTTATCACCGTGACCTGATGGCGGCTGCCCAACAGTGAACGCAGCTCATAAGCTGCAGGCATACCACCCAGTCCAGCGCCCAATACGACAACATGTGCCATAGCAACCCTCTCTATATTATTTTTTTCTTTATTAGATTAATCTAATGTATTGAGCCAGTTCAACTTAGACTTTGGTATTAGATATTCAGACAGCTTCAATACGAATCCAGGTTCTAACTATTGTTTCCGCCTTGGCACAGGAGGACAATTCACCTGCCTGTAACTGAAAATATCTGAACTCCATGGCCGGTTTATCTTACCCAGCAGCCATCCTGCTTGATATGGATGGAACCCTTTTTGATACAGAAACCCTGTTCAAAGAACTCTGGCAGTCAACTGCCCGTAAATTCGGCCTGCACCTGACCGATAGCCTGTACCAGAGATTTATCGGAGCGCGGTTTGATCAGTGCAAAGAGCTTATTTCTGAACTTGGCGGCCCGGAGTTTAACCTTACTCTTTTTCTCCAGACCATGGATAAAGAAGAAAAGGCCATAAAAAGACACCCTGTCCCTTTGAAGCCAGGAGCTCTTGAGTTACTGGTCTGGCTGAAAGAGAGTCGTATTCCTGTGGGCCTGGTTACCTCTTCCGATAAAAGCACCGTGACTGGTCACTTCTCTCACTATGGCGGAGAGCAGCAGTTCCGGGTCATTATCACTGGTGAGGATGTCAGCCAGCCCAAACCACATCCTGAACCCTATCTCAAAGCCTGCCAGAAGCTGGGGATGTCTTCCTCTGAAGTCATAGCTATTGAAGATTCCAATCCGGGAGCCAGTTCCGCCATAGCAGCCGGTTGCCAGACGATCATGATTCCTGACGTACTTCCTCCTGAAAAGAATATTGCCAGACAGCTCAAGGTTCAGCTGAACTCTCTGGAGCAGCTTCCCTCCTGGCTGGAGGAAGATAAAGGCAGGCTCGATAAATAAACGGCAACAGACGAGCTTTTCAACCCAACTTAACCCGGAGGGTATCATTGTCTATGATTAGCTCAAAGATAAACCTTCCAAGGATTTCCAACGTACAATCATGACTCATAGATCCCACCTTCCGAAACGGATTCTGGCGCTGGCACTGTCCGGTGCTCTGGTAGCTGGCTGCTCCGCGTTCAATGCAGATTCATTCTCCCACTCCATTCAGCCAGCCGACCTACCAGAAGTAACTATTCCATACGATAAATTCACCCTTGATAATGGCCTGACAGTTATTGTCAACGAAGACCACAAAGCACCAGTAGTGGCTGTCAACATCTGGTACAAAGTGGGTTCAAAGGACGAAGCATTCGGCTCCAGAGGCTTTGCCCACCTTTTTGAACACCTGATGTTCCAGGGATCAGAAAACTACCAAGGTGAATTTTTTACACCGTTCAAGGAAGCCGGTGCTACGGATCAGAACGGCACCACCAGTACGGACAGAACCAACTATTTCCAGACTGTCCCGACCCCCGCTCTGGATATGGCACTTTGGATGGAATCGGACCGAATGGGACATTTTCTCGGTTCCATCAGCCAGAACAAACTTGATGAACAGCGTGGAGTCGTCAAAAACGAAAAGCGCCAGGGCGAGAACCGTCCCTATGGGAAGGTCTGGTCCCGTATCGCAGAGCAGACCTTTCCCAATAATCACCCCTACTCCTGGCCAACTATCGGTTATATGGAAGATCTTGATGCCGCCAGCCTGGACCAGGTTCAAGAGTGGTTTAAAACCTACTACACCCCCTCAAATGCCGTACTGGTTTTGTCCGGAGATATTGATGCTGTAACCGCCCGGGAAAAGGCCCAGATATACTTCGGTGATATTCCTGCAGGAGAGCCCCTGAATAAACTGGGCAGCTGGGTAGCCAAACGCACCGGGGAGAAGCGCGATTCCATTCAGGATCGTGTCCCCCAATCACGTCTGGTTATGGTCTGGAACGTAGCAGAGTCTGGCACTGAAGATGCGGAACTGCTCTCTCTTGCCGCCGATGTTCTCGGTGGCGGCCGCAACAGCCGTCTTTATAAGCGACTGGTTCTGGAAGACAAGCTGGCAACAGATATCAGCGTCTTCCTCTATGACCGCCAGCTTGCCGGACAGCTGATGATCTCAGCCGATGCCCGTCCAGGTGTAACCACAGGGCAACTGGAAGAGGTTATCAATGCTGAACTGGGTCGCTTCCTTGAGGAAGGGCCAACCCGCGAAGAGCTGAAACGGATTCGCTTTTCCCAGGCCGCTGGATTTGTTCGTGGCACTGAACGGGTTGGTGGTCATGGAGGAAAATCCGATATCCTGGCCCGGGGTGAAGTTCTTCATAGCGACCCGGCCTTCTACCGAAAAAGCATTGAGATGATGAAGGCTGCTACGCCGGAAACTGTTCGCGAAAGTGCTGAAGAGTGGCTTTCTGACGGCGCTTATATCCTGACAGTCAATCCATTTCCCAAATACAGCCATACGGCCAAAGGCGCTGATCGCAGTAAGGTGCCTGCTGCTGGTGAGAAAGTAAGCCTCTCACTGCCACCAATAGAACACGCCACTCTGGATAATGGTCTGCAAGTTACTCTGGTCAGCCGTCCCCAGACTCCAGTAATCCAGATGGAGCTGCAGTTCAATGCCGGACTGGCCGCACGCATGGGCAAACCCGGATTGCCCGAGCTGACCATGGTCATGCTCACCGAAGGAACCAGAAACCGCTCCAACCTGGAAATAGCCGCCGACCTGGAAAATATTGGTTCTGGCCTGGGGGGAGGGAATAGCCTGGATACTTCGAGTGTCTACCTGAACACATTAACAGTCAGCCTTGACCCATCCCTGGATATTCTGGCAGATATTCTGCTCAACCCTGCTTTTCCGGATAAAGCACTGGAGCGTGTTCGCAGTAACCTCCTTAACGGTATACGTCAGGAGAAAGCCAGTTCCCGCAGTATTATCGGGCGGATTCTGCCGGAACTTCTGTATGGCAAAAAGCATGCTTATGATACCCCCTGGGGGGGCAGCGGTACGGAAGAATCTGTTCAGCAGATAAGCCGAGATGACCTGATCAGTTTCTGGAAAACCTGGCTGCGTCCGGACAATGCCACCTTGATGGTGACGGGAGATGTCTCTCTGAAAGATATTGTTCCCCGTTTAAACAAGGTATTTGCCCAATGGCACTCTCCCCAGAGTCCCTTGCCTGAAAAAGAGATTGCTCTGGTAAGTTCAGGCAGCAAGGCACGGATTTATCTGATCGACTTTCCTGCATCCAGTCAGTCGGTGATTACGGCCAGCCAGCTGGTGATGCCCAGCGGAGATGACCTGGCTCTGGCTTTCAACCTGATGAATGATGTGATTGGCGGACAGTTTACTTCCCGCCTGAATTTGAACCTCAGGGAAGATAAGTCTTGGTCCTATGGCGCCAACAGCCACACTCGGGGAGCAAGGGGACAGCGCCCCTACACCATCAGTACCTCTGTACAGACTGATAAAACAGCTCCGGCTGTTCAGGAGATTGTGAAAGAGTACCGGGCTTTTGTCAGCGGCAAGCCTGCCACCCAAAAGGAAGTGGACTTTGTCAAACGTAACCGGATACGCAAGCTACCCGGCAGCTACGAAACCAATAATGCCCTTCTGGCTTCCATCAGCAGTCTGATGGAGTACAACCTGCCGGAAAGTTACCTCTATAACTACCCCGATAGAGTGGACAAGCTAAATGTAAAGGATATCCAGCATGTTGCCCGGCAATACCTGACACCAGATGCACTCACCTGGGTTATTGCCGGAGATATCAGCAAGATTCGCCCAGAGCTTGAAAAACTGAACCTGGGTGAAATTACTGTTCTTGATAAAGATGGTCAATCTGTTGAATAAGGGGAAAACCCAGTGCCGGAACTGATAGAGTTCCGGCAGGTTTTCTACCTGCCCTCACCTCCCAGTCTTCCAATAGTTTTTCTGGATAAAATATCCGAGAGCAAGAGCAGAATATAGTCTACATTATACGACCACAGCCGTTTATATTCGAATCTCAGGTCATAACCCTGATATCTGACCATCGGCTTGCAGAGAAGGAATCGAACCCTGAAGATTTTGGAGGAGTTGATGTTCGTATGCCAAAGACTGCTATCAGGCGTTCTTTTAGCCATATGCTGTATCGTTTCTTTTGCTCATGCAGGTAAAGGTAAAGATAAAGATAAAGAAGAGAAAATAGTTGTTATACACTGTGTTAACTCTGAGGATGTGGAAAATATACAGGGGCAGTTTTTGACTAAGGTTACTCCAGAAAGGAGCGAACCTGGCTGGTTTACACCTATTAAAAACAAAGATAAATCCAGAGATAGTTTTAAAATTGAAGATCGATATCAAAATAGCGATACATCATATTTTTTGAGTTCAGGAGAGGTAGAGGGGTTCCAGCTATCAGAAGAAGAAAAAACACAAGCCTTTGCTGTGACTCCAGTAGCTCTTTTAAAAGAACAAGGGTCCTGTAGAGTTAAAAATACAGCTAAAAATAAAATTTGGTTTAAAAAGGTTATATCACAGTTTTTGAATAGCGATCATTATTGGCAAATTTTTCAATATGAACCAAGAAAAACATCAGCAGAAGCTACTAAATATATTGTGACTAAATCTCCTAAAAAAAATGCAGGGATATTACAGCTGAAAAAACCGGAAAAACACATTTCACTAAACTCATATCAGACAAAAAAGGTTACAAAGGAGATACGTACATAAATTATTTTAGTGTTGACTGGTCATTTGGAGATTTTCTGGATAGTTGGATTTTAAATCCTGACAATCCTCACTTTATCGCTGGATATTTAAATAAAGATAACTGGAGTGATAAATTCTTTGGATTAAGTCAAAACTGCGAAATAGGAAGTATCTTCATACATAGAGGTGGTCACAAACATCATGCTTTGGTAATTATTGAACCAGATTTGGACCATGCACTGATTATAGAAACATGGCCAGAGGCTGATGAAGCACTTGAAAGAGCGAGATTAAAAATAGAAAAAGAAAGGGATATCGAAAAGACCAACTTGATGGACTTTGAAAGACACTCCAGCGAGCCCCCTGATTTTGGACGCCAGGAATCTACTCTAACTACTGCGTCTTCCCCGCACGATATACTGGTATCTAATGATCCTTTATTTCCACATTCATATGCACATAGTTCAACCCTGGGTGTACCAAACCATTCAAATGATTCATCAGGGTATGTATCAGCAAACTCTTCAGATCTGAGTTTGTCTACAGCAATGAAGAGTGTATCCCTTCACGCTCCTGTCGCATTACACCGTTCAAGGTCAGTGGATGATAGCAAGGTACCGATATTTCCTGCTGAAACCATGAGCCACTCAAAGTTAAAGGCAGTCTCAAGTGTAAAACTAACCAAAAGCTTGAGTTATGGTAAAACCAAGCGTTATCCGATCATAGTGGAAGATGAACTGACAGCACCACCATGGTCTGTTCAGACATTTATCGGGCTTGATGGCAAAAAGGTAACAGCGCTTTAAGGTGGTAAATTCTGTATCAGCTCAAACCGGGAATGTCCGGCAGCGACTAGAAAAGCCATTCACCAGTAGCGCTGCTGGACATACCGACGTTACCCTTTCACAGAACCAGCCAACAGGCCTCTGATAAAATATCGCCCCAGAAAGATATAAATCGCTAACACAGGAATTGCGGCCAGAATAGAGCCGGCCATAGGCAGGTTCCAGCTCACCGCCTGTCCTCCAGCCAACTGGGCCAGACCCACTGTAATCGGGTTTTCTGAATGGCGGGTCAGGGTGATACCCCACAGGAACTCGTTCCAGATCTGGGTAAACTGCCAGAGACTGGTTACAACAAAACCGGGAATCGAGAGCGGAAAAACCACCCGGGTATAGATAGAGAAAAAACCCGCACCATCCAGTCGTGCCGACTCAATCAGTGCCGTTGGAATCTGGGCATAGAAGTTTCTAAAGATCAGGGAAGTAATCGGCAGTCCATAGACCACATGAGCCAACACCAGCCCGGGTATTCCTCCATACAGATTCAAGGCTCGTAATGTCTGAAACAGGGGAATCAGGATAACCTGGTAAGGAATAAACATCCCGAACAGGAATAAGGTGAAAATAATCTCGCTGCCCCGGAAGGTCCATTTGGAAAAAACATAACCATTCAGCGAACCCAGAACAGTTGAAAGAACCGTGGCGCAGACAGTCAGAATAATACTGTTCAGCAGATTGGGCTTCAGAAGTGTAAAAGCTTCAGAAAAACTGCTCCAGTGAAGTGTCGATGGCCACTCCCAAGAAGTTGGCAGACTGATTTCAGCCGGAGCTTTCAGGGCTGTGACCAGTGCTATATAGGCCGGCAGCAGATAAGCAATAACCATAATAGCCAGGGTGCCATAGAGAAGGATGCTTCCGGGGGATATTCTGCGGGTCATATCTTACTCCCCCCCCTTCTGCCGATAGGAACTGACCAGGTACGGGATAATAAACATGGCCGCCACCATAAACAGCACAATGGCTATGGCTGCACCCTTAGCAAAATCGTTGGCCCGGAAAGTGGTCAGGTACATATTCAGGGCAGGGTGGCCGGTTTCTGCATTATCCGGCCCGGTCATGGCAAAGATCAGATCAAACATTTTCAGTGATATATGGGAGAGAATAATCACTGCGCTGATAGTAATTGGCTTAAGCATGGGAATGGCGATATGCCGGTAGTAACCCCATTCTGAAGCACCGTCCAGCATGGCAGCATGTTTCAGGTCCTGGGAAATTCCATTAAACCCGGCCAGATAAAGTGCCATGGTATACCCAGAGTACTGCCAGATAGTGGCGAAGATAATGCCCAGAGTCGCAAGATTAAAACCGTGAGTCTCTTCCATAATCATGGCTTGGGGCAACAGATCTCCAAAAAGCCAGACTACCACTCCGATAATAACTCCCGGAGCCAACCACCGGCCTACGGCCCGTTTCGGATCCCGCTTCAATCCCCAGATGCCGATAACAATCAGAGTGAATGCGGCAATATAAAGAATAATGCCCAGCAGGTTTTGCCAGTTAAACAGCAGTACAGACTCTTTACTGGCCAGCCATTTGAATGTCAGTGATTCAAATCCCAGATAAGTGGGAAGGATGTTGACTCCACCTTGAGGAGCCAGCAACCAGCGCCAGATTGTCCCTGACACAATAAATGACAGGGACATTGGGTAGAGAAAAACAGTGCGCAGGAAATCTTCCCCCCGGGGTTTCCGGTCAAGAAGAATTGCTATGAACATTCCGATGCCTACAGCACCGGCCAACAGCAATACCGAGTAATAGATCGCGTTCACCAGATCCTGGCGAAACCGGCCTTCCAGAAAACCTGTAAACAGATCCACATAGTTCTGGAAACCGATAAACTCCATCTGCGGGTTTTCTGCCAGGGCTGCTACACCTCCCCAGTTGGTGAGGGATATCCAGACAGTGTTGCCAATAAACCCGTAGACAAACACAGCGATCAGAATAATCGAAGGCAGCAGAGTCAGGAACGCCTTGATTCGGTCTTTGGAAACTTCTCGCATTGCTGCACTCAACCTACATATTGCTTTTTATGGAATACTCTTCCCACCACCTGATGACAGAAATTGTACTCCTGCGCTAACGGATGCCCTGATGACCGAGAGTCAGACTCCCGGTCATCAGCTATCTGCTGATATCAGGAACCGATCCTGTTCTTGGCAGCAATCTGTGCCATGGCTTTACCGGCAGCCTCAGCATTTCTGGTCTTGAGGTACATCTCCATGACAGAAGCGAAGTCATTCATAAAGCCTTCATTAGCTGTTACGCCATGGGCCAGTGAGCCAACGATGCGGTCATTACCAAAGTCTTTGGAGGCTGACTTGCCATAGTCGTTGTACTTGGACAGATCACTGTCAGTACGTGCGGAGATGGAGCCCTTGAGTGGATTAAAGGCATCGGAACCTTCCCTGGAGCCAAGGATCTTCAGCCATTCAATAGCATTATCACGATGGGGTGATCCCTTGGGCAGACCAAAAGAGTCTGCCAGAAACATGAACTTACCATTGGTACCTGGAGAAGCAGCCCAGCCAAAGCCTTTACCGGGAGCCAGCTTCTTGGTAGTGCTCATATAGCCGGCAGCCCAGTCACCCATCACGTTAAAGGCAGCGCGACCATCAACAACCATATCGGTGGCCTGCTGCCAGGAGAGTGAAGAAGCATCCCCGTTAGTGTACTCAAGCACCTTGCCAAACAGTTCCCAGGCTTGTACACCTTCAGGGCTGTCAAAGGAGAGCTTGCCAGACCACAAAGCATCCCACTTCTCTGCACCAAGAGAAGCAAGGGCTACAGATTCCCAAAGGTGATTGGCAGTCCAGTTCTGGGCCAAGGCCAGAGGAACCACACCTTCGGCTTTCAGTTTGGGAGCAATTTCGAAGAACTCATCCCAGCTTTTAGGAGCTTTTACACCCCACTTATCCAGATTTCCAGGAATAAACCAGACAACATTGGAACGGTGAATATTGACAGGTACAGACCAGATACCATTATCAGTACCAATTAGCTTAACCAAGCCTTCCGGGAAAACGTCCAGCCAGCCTTCTTCCTCGAACAGGGGAGACAGATCTTCCATACGATCCGCCTTTACCCAAGTACCTATCAGCTCCTGACCGGCATGAACCTGGAAGCTGTCAGGTGGGTTACCACCCAGCATACGGGTTTTTAGAACAGCTTTGGCGTTAACGCCTGAACCACCTGTCACAGTAGCATTGATGACATCAACCTTGGGAAACTTCTGGGTATGAAGGTCGATAAGAGCTTCCAGTGCTGGCCCCTCATCTCCAGCCCACCAGGAAAAGATTTCCAGCTCATTACCTTCATGGCTCCCAGCTTGGGCAGACATTGATGTTACTGCCAATATGGCAGATGCACATAGTGCCATCCCCAGTTTGGAGACCTGCTTCAACATGGTCCTTCCTCCTTTTTATTGGTATGGACTCTTTCTTGCTCTGAACTCTTGTATAAGTTCTTGAGCTGCAATGATGTGACTGACACCTACGCCCCAAAGGCGCTTTCAACTTTGCTCTCAATGTTCCGAGCAGCACCTGCTGCTTCTGGAATAGCTTTCCGGGTATCAGGATCAAAAAGCACAACTCTGTCAAAACAGAAACCAACAGGAATGGTTGTTCCTGCCTTGATCCTTACCCGTCCCTCAACTTCTGCAATCAAACTGGTTCCTTGACAAACTGTCAGATCAATCAATGACTGACCGCCAAGAATTTCTGTTAACTCAACTGTTGCCGAACTGCGCCAGAAGCCAGGAATCTTCTCTATAGCATCTCCGACCTTGACGGCATCTGGCCTCAGACCAAACATCACAGGTGTTTCTGTTTCCAGATAACTCCACCTGTTTTTCGGCAGGGGAAAGAACAGCTCTCCTGAGCTGACACCTTTCCTGCCTTCCCGCTCCTCAATATCACCGTTGAGAATATTCATGGGAGGATTGCCGATAAACTGGGCGACAAAAACATTGGCTGGCTGTTCATAAACCTCAATGGGTGTACCCACTTGCTGAATATGCCCATCCTTCAGAATTACAATCCGGTCCGCCAGGGTCATAGCTTCGATCTGGTCATGGGTGACATAAATGGTGGTGGTACTAAACTGCATATGGAGCTTTTTCAACTCCATACGCATCTGGGTACGTAACTGGGCATCCAGATTAGAAAGAGGTTCATCAAACAGGAATACATCGGGCTGGCGGACAATAGCCCGGCCCATGGCCACTCTCTGGCGCTGGCCACCGGAAAGAGCTTCCGGCTTGCGATGGAGATACTCCTCCAGTTCCAGCGTCTCTGCAGCCTGTCTGACCTTGTCGTTTATCTCAGAACGTGGACGCCTGGCCATATCCAGACTGAAACCCATATTCTCATAAACAGTCATATGGGGATAAAGCGCATAGTTCTGGAATACCATGGCAACATTGCGGTTCTTGGGGGACGCCTCATTGACACAGCGATCGCCAATATAAATTTCACCACCACTGACTGACTCCAGCCCGGCCACCATGCGTAAAATGGTAGACTTTCCACAGCCGGACGGGCCAACAAGAACAATAAATTCGTTGTCGAAAATCTCCAGATCAATGCCATGTACAACCTGGACATCTCCAAAGCATTTGACCACGCCTTTTAATTCGACTTTCGCCATGGTATTACCTGTTATCTGTCCGGTTGCCGGACTTGTTATATCCATGAGGAAACTGCACCCACCTCTTGCGAGTACAGGCGGGTCGCATTGATGTTATTAGGATAAGTCAATCAGCTACAGCACTGCGGCTCTACAGTGCCGGATTTCAGTAGACCATAAAAGAAACTCTGAATCATTACCTATACCTGCAGTGGTATAGTAATTTCGTCTATCGTGCCTAGGGCGGGAGGGAATTTACTCGTCTTCAGGGAAAGGTTGATTTCCTGAATAAGTTTGTTGTCTGACCCAGTTTTGTACTACATCCTGAAACGTTTCACCGTCACGGTGTTTCTTGAGGGTACCATCAATCAGGTTCTGCAAGTCATTGTCGGAGATAGTATGTAAAGGCAGGGAAAGGGAAACTTGGACCTTATCAATTACGCTACGCAGCTCTGTTTTCAATTCTGGAAGAGCGTCCGCAGGCACTTTATCAATGATTTCCTTATCAAAGAAGAAACCGTCAATAGTGCTGGTCAAATCTTCTAAAAAAACGGCTTCTCCAGTCTGCTCAGCAATCTGCGCACTTTTTGCCTCAAACCCCCGACTTAAAACATCAGTCAGTTCTTTTGAAGATTGTTTCTTACCTTCTTCAACTTTGCTTTCTCCAGCTTTTCCACGTTTAGCCGGATTAAGCTTTTTCCCTTTCCGTATGTCTGCCATAAGTGCATCTCGAGCATCAACCGAGGGCGGATCCTTATTAATTTCAACTTTCTTGAGATCTTTTCCTTTCCTTATCTCTTCCAGAAGTTGACTTCGAGCCTCGTCTACTTCTGCAGTTTTCTCTGCCCCCTTTTCAGTGGAAACTTCCGTATCTCCCCCACTACTCTGGGCATTCACACCATCGGAAAGCCACTGGGTCAGGGCATTATGAGCTTCCTCCTCACTGAACCCCTGAGCCAGCCACTGGCTGAACGAAGTACCGGCCTTAAACACTTCCTCAGAATTGAAATCTGCGTCATCGTTCAACCAGTTGGTTACTTCAACACCGACAGATTTAGCCTGTTCGACAGTAAGACCATGATCTGTAATAGCCTCCTTAAACAGAAGCACAATCCGTTGAGCCTCAGCATTATCCACGCCTGCATCAATCACAACATTGTAGAGACGTCTTGCCGTGCCAGCTGCTTCCGGGGAAAGCTTGGTATCAATTTCGGTGTGTAGAAATTTCAGTCCCTGCCCCAGTTGGACTGCTATATTCTCCTGACTCTCCAAACCCGTCACATCAGCAACAGTTTCCGCATTTTCTGAACTCTGCACTGGTTGTGACGGAACTGTTGTAGAGCTTGATGTCTGTGGAGGAACTGCGCTTACACTTCTTTCCGCACTGGGTGTCGTCTGTGCTTTGGCTATACCCCCAGTACTTGCTTCAGTGCCAACTGTTTTTTCAACAGTGGCTTGAGAGATAGTCCTGGATTTCAGAGCTATAGGTTTATTGGGTGTTGCCGGTCTGAATGCCCGAGGACTACTGGGCCTCTTTTCGGGTGATTTCGCCCGCCTGGCCAGCCACTCGAACCCTGGCGCGACTCTCTCTGCACTTTCAGCAACCTTACGGTCGGACCATACCTGTTTTGCCATCTGGTTGAAAACAGCTGCCTCCAAGTCACGACTAATAGTCTCTATCTCTTCGTTCGTAAACTGACTATTCAGATCTGGATACTCACCCATGTACAGACCAATGACATTATTAACCTTGGCCTTCATCTCCTCGTGGAGTATTTCAAGGGTTTCATTTCTTGTTTTAAACAGCTGCTCCCTGGTTTGTCCCTGGCGATTTATATCAAGCGACCCGGCGTATCTTTCAAGACTTTCACTGGCCAGATCTCCAGCAAGCACATTTGTGACAACCTCGGTAAACATGTTTTTCGCTTCACCCAGGTCGATACGATCGTCAGAGCCTCTAACAGAATTTGGAGCACTGAACGCCTCAGGTTGAAGTGTCTGGGTTGCACACTGTGTAGATTTGCTCGCTTCAGGGAAAGACTCACTTCTTTTAACTGTGGCTTTTTGGACAGCCTGATCATCGGGAACACTGGCAGATCTTGACTGGATAGATTTGCTGCTTTTAGGAGAAGAAGAGACAAGGTTAATGAACTTTTTAAATGGGCTGGCGACAGAAACTTTCCTGCTTTTATGCTTCCCTGTTTTTTCTGCAGCTGACTGCTTACCATTAGGGACATGAGTTAATGGCCGGGAATCAACCTTGGTATGACCAGTTCTGCTAAATAAGCCCATGAAACCTGCCTCAAATAGAACTCCTTCCATTGAGTTTAGGCCGCAGGATCATACCGATGAAAATATGGCCAGTGGATACCCTTTATTCTGATAAATTTGACTGATTAAATAGCTTTTTCTGTGGAGGAACCTGAATTCCTGTCAAATTATCAGCCCAGCAAACCTATGCTCTAAGCTGGTAAACTGGCGCTTTCAATGATAACAAGCTGATTTGGGCGACATGTATTGCGGCCCTTGACCAGACAAGCAGGCTGCAATAATCATTCTGCCAACCTTCCAGATCAGTCAGCAACCTGTTTACCTGCCCTGCAATTGGTAATATGTGGATATCCCCGATTGCCAATTCGCGCCTCCCTGACAGACTGGAACATTATTTATCCGGCCAGACCTGCCTTTCGGAACTGGCCAACATATAATCCCCTTTTTCGAAAAAGTAACAGCTGTTGCCAATGACTCATACTCCTATTGCCGACCTGCTGGCCGGCCAGAAATCCAAAGACAGTGAAATTGAACTGTGTGGCTGGATACGCACCCGCCGTGATTCCAAAGCTGGCATGTCTTTCCTGGCTGTTCATGATGGCAGCTGTTTTGATCCCGTCCAGGTCATTGCCGAGAATGATCTCGCTAACTATGCCGAAGATGTTCAGAAGCTGACCGCCGGATGCAGTGTCCGTGTCAAAGGTATTCTGGTGGAATCACCAGCCAAAGGTCAGGACTGGGAAGTGAAAGCGACTTCCGTTGAAGTTCTGGGCTGGGTTGACGATCCTGAAACCTATCCCATGCAGCCCAAGCGCCACTCCATGGAGCACCTGCGCGAATATGCTCACCTGCGTCCACGCACCAATATCATTGGCGCCATGAACCGTATCCGCCATGCAGCGGCCAACAGCATTCATAATTTCTTTGACCGTGAAGGCTACATGTGGGTCAACACGCCGCTGATCACCGCTTCCGACTGTGAAGGTGCCGGTGAGCTGTTCCGTGTATCCACCCTGGACTTCAACAACCTGCCCCGCACAGACAAGGGCGAAGTCGATTTCAACGAAGACTTCTTTGGTAAGCAGGCCTACCTGACTGTTTCCGGTCAGCTGAATGCCGAAACCCTGGCCTGTGCCATGAGCAAGGTATACACATTCGGTCCGACTTTCCGGGCTGAAAACTCGAATACCAGTCGTCATCTGGCCGAGTTCTGGATGGTTGAACCTGAATTGGCCTTCGCAGACCTGAATGATGTAGCGAACCTGGCTGAAAAAATGCTGAAAACTGTCTGCGGTGAAATGCTGGGGAAACGTGCGGATGATATGAACTTCTTCAACCAGCGTGTAGACAAGAGCTGTATCGAACGAGTCAAGACCCTGGCTGAATCCAGCTTTACCCGCATGACTTACACCGAGTGCATTGATGTTCTGCTCAAGTCTGGCAAGACGTTCGAGTTCCCGGTCGAGTGGGGCATTGACATGCAGTCCGAGCACGAACGCTTCCTGGCTGAAGAGTACGTGAAAGGCCCCGTGGTAGTCACTGACTACCCTGCCAGCATCAAGCCGTTTTACATGCGCATGAACGAGGACGGCAAGACTGTTGCTGCCATGGACGTTCTGGCTCCTGGCATCGGTGAAATTATCGGCGGCAGCCAGCGTGAAGAGCGCCTGAACGTGCTTGATGCCCGTATCGAAGCTCAGGGTATGAACAAGGAAGACTACAGCTGGTATCGTGACCTGCGCCGCTACGGCACAGTTCCCCACGCTGGATTTGGCCTTGGCTTTGAGCGTCTTCTGGGTTACCTGACAGGGGTTCAGAACATTCGTGAGACCATTCCATTCCCACGGACTCCACGTAACGCTGCCTTTTGATCAGAATTTTGTCCACTCTCGACGAACGCCTGTTTTTTCAGGCGTTTGTTTGGATTTTATCCACTGAACTGCTCCAAACACTCCCATCCCACCCACAGCTCCAGTCAGGTGGGGAACAAGGATCAGGGCTGTAACCTTTGTTGCATAAAAAACATTGGCTACCACGGCCGAAACCAGTGACATGATGTAATTCACAGTATTACCGTCATCCGATATATCTCCCGAGTTGTAGAGATATTCCAGCAAGGTGTAGCCCGCCATCCCGGACCAGGCCAGAGAGCTGCCACGGTTTCCTTCAATGGCAGCCCAAACTCCCACCTGAATAGCCCAGAACACAACATAAGCTGGTAGCCACTGGGTACGCTCCCCTGGTCTGGTTTCCTGCCAGTGGTGCAGGTCACGCATTATCCAGGGCTGAACGGCCGCAATATTTGCAGCAAGGTTCGCCAGATCAAATGCCCTTTTATCGTAAGACATGTAGCGCAAAACTGGCAGATAATCTCCGTACCACCAGGCTGCAGTTGCGATGACAGCAACTCCGGGAAAAACGCTGAACTCAAGTAGCTTTGAGGTGAAGGATTTATCTGTCGGGAGATTCAGCTTGGGCTGCCAGCGTTGTTTTAATCTTTCGATGTCTTCAGGATTTGCTGCAGTTAGCTGGACGTGATAAATAACAGGCTGGATGACAGTTAGAAAAATACAATTACAAGACTGTACTTTTCTAACGGAATGAAATTACTACGTACAAATTAAAATCCTTTTTCCTTTACTCAAATTTTCCCTGATACAGCTTGTATATCAGATCCGGTCATGGCTACTTTTTCCCAGTCATAACCGGAGAAGACACATTCTGTTTTTACCTACTTCACTTCCCTGTAATATTTATAAACTGAGTGTTTGGTAACATTCAGCTTGTCTGCGATATGCTGCGGTGCACCTTTCATCTGGAAAATACCGCGGTCATACAGCTCATGAACCACACAGCGGTTCTTCTGCTTCAGAGGAATACTGCGATCTGCAGCCACTTCATTAATCACTTCCTCGGTTACACTATCAAGCAGGTCATCCATGCTGTGGTTGAACTGCTCATTGAGAACCTTGTCCTGATCAGTCAGGCCGGGCATCAGGGTCTTGATAATCTCAGGAAACGGACGATCCAGATTCATATTTATACACAAAAAGCCGATCAGATGCCCATCCACACCGGTACAGCCACAGGAAATAGACTTGAACAGAGAGCCATCACGGCCATGGGTAAAATAACTGCCAGTGCTCAGATGGCCAGTCCGGCGCATTTCAGCGACTTGCTTCACACCAAGATCAGTCATGGGTGAGCCCAGGGTACGGTTGGTAAGGTGCCCGTTAACAATATGGACAACAGAACTCCCTACAGAATCAAGGGAATGGAGGACAACTTCACAATGGGGACCAATAAACTCGGCAATAAAATCGGCAATTACAAAGTATGGCTTCAAAGCCTCCATACTCTTTGGTTTAGCAGCAGTTTCCATATCAAATCAACATCGCATGTGTAATTTCACAGATCTTTATAGTGGAGAAAGCCTATATGTATTTTGCCCTGTATCAACAGATGTAACCTTAGGTGTTTACGTTTTTGCCATAGGTTAACATTTGTCACCAAAAGGCGGACAAAATGTATATTTACTGCAAACAATTTGAGAATATACATACACCCACATAAGCAATTGCCACATTTCAAGGCGGGGTTACAGCACTCTTTCATCCACTGAACCATACAATCTAATGTCAGCCCAGTTGTGCATAAAGTTGCACATAAAGTATGTTCACCAAACAGGGGACACCATGCCAAGGGTCGGGATACTGCATTGCGGAGAACAAGAACAGGAAAGCCTGAACAAACTTGGCCCGTATGAAGACGCTTTTAAGACCATGCTGGATAATTGCCTCCCTGACTTCTGGAATTATCGGGTTTGGCGTTGCTTTAATAATGAAATACCGGTAGATGTCACTGAATCTGATGCCTGGATTGTTACTGGAAGCAAGCATGGAACCTATGAAGATATTCCCTGGATCAAGCACATTTCAGCATTTATTCAGAAGCTGGATGAACGTCAGCACACTCGCCTGCTGGGAATTTGTTTTGGTCACCAGCTGATACACCAGGCATTGGGTGGTACAGTCGTTAAATCAGAAAAAGGATGGGGAGCCGGTCCATATCCGCTGACTATGTATAAAGCTTTTGCCGGCCTGAATATAAAAGACACCTGTAAAATATTGGCTATCCATCAGGATCAGGTTACAGTCATGGCCCCAGGATTTGAACTGATAGCCGGCAGTGATTTCTGCCCTTATGCCATTACCCATAAAGGTAACAATATACTGACACTGCAACCTCACCCGGAATTTGAGGATCGAGATATCACTTATCTTTACCAACGTAACCGACACAATATTGGCAGTAAACGTGTGGATGAGATTCTGGCCGGTGTGGGCCAGCCAGATCATAGAAAGCAGGTCAGAAAACAGATCTGTCAGTTCCTTCGCCCTGCGAGGAACAAGTAAGACCGGAAGCCTATTCCTGAAATAACCGGTTAACTCCCTTTGAATTTAACCGGTACCAGAAATTCGGCGCGTATGGCAATGCCATTTTCTATTTGAGGCCGAAAGCGCCAACGGGTTCGTCCCGTTTTGACTGCAGCTTGATCCAGAACCCGATGACCCGATGGTTTATCCACAGTCACGTTGATAACCTTGCCCTTTTCATTGAGCTGAACCATCAGAATAACCGTACCTTCATACCCCATTCTCTCAGCCATATATGGATATTTCGGCCGGGGTAACTCAGAAACAGGAACTGGCATTTCTATAAGCTGGAATCCAGCTGGTGCATCAATCACACCGGTTTGAGCTTTTACAGCCTCACTTTCAACCCCTTGATCAAACTGGCCATGGGCCGCTGCAGCCCGAATTTCATCAGACTCACTCAATACCGTTTCTTCAGCCTTCACCTCATCCTGTTCAAAAATCTCCACCGGATCTGATGTCTCAATCTCCAGAGATACAGCTTCCTGTTGCGCCACCAGCTCAGGCTGAAAAACTTCTGCAGGCCTGGGTTGGGAAATGCTCTTTTGATATTCAGAGGACGCTTCCGTAGTAACAATTTCTACCATTTCCGATACAGACGGAGTGGCCGCTGTCTGGGGAGGCCGGTATATCTCCACCGCCATACGTTGTACGGATACAGCTATCTGGCCAGCCCCGGGAACAGAAAACATTGACACCCCACAAGCTGCAGCAATATGAATAACTGCAGACAGCATCAAAGCTGTGACTAATGATTTATGCATACTTCATTCAGGCAGTCAGGCTCTATTGCCAAACTACTAACAATACACCGTTTTTGAGCTTTTGAGTCTTCCTGGCTTTCCTAAATATATTTGGAGTTCGTGCCAATGGAAACCCACAGGTTTTGTTGTGGATTTTGGTTTTTATCTTGCGTTTTTTCAAGACAACCTGACTTCATCACCCATCTCATGGTCTGAGCTGACCGCCAAAGGTTTTATTCCCCGCCGGGATGCGCTGGAAAAGAAGATTTACAGGGTATTATCGGGCCTGCCCTTCAGTAAGCCTGATACGCCACCCTCTACATGACCCTTGAAGTCTGGTCAATAAAGACGGATTTAGAATACCTTAAACTCCCATTGTAATTCCGCTTTTCATTTTTTAATTCATCCTCTGGTTAAGTACCCGGCCATATGAGAAACATACAGGTTATTCCCTATCGCCCCCAATGGGTTACCCTTTTCGAGCAGGAGGCAGAAAAAATAAGAAAGGCTCTCAGAGGCCTTCCTGCTGATATTTATCATATTGGCAGCACAGCTGTACCCGGTTTAGCTGCCAAGCCGGTCATCGACATCCTAATCACTCTTCAAAATGTGGCTGATATTGATCTCTGTAACAGTGAGTTTGAAGCTCTGTCCTACGAATGTAAGGGAGAGTTTGGCATCCCGGAAAGACGCTTTTTTATGAAAGGAGGTAATAACCGTTCCCACCATATCCATGCTTTCACGCACACCAGCCCTGAGGTTACCCGCCACCTGGCACTTCGGGACTACCTTATCGCCCACCCAGCAATAGCTGCTGAATACGGCAGCCTGAAAATGTCCGTTGCCCATACCTGTAATAATGATATTGAGCGTTACTGTGACGGTAAGAATGACTTTATCAAGTATCACGAACAGCAGGCTATACAGTGGGCAGGCCGTGAATATTAAGGCCTGAAAAAGTCAGTGAATATAACGGCTCCGCCAGTGAGCCGGCTTGGGCTATGGGATTATTCTGGAACTGCACTATTCTTCAGCAGCCTGAAATGAGGATCTCAGAATGAAGCCACTGTTACCAACTTTGTTTCTACTATTCAGTACACACTGTTTTGCATTTGGAGGGAAGGAGTATAACTACTCCTATGCCGCAAACCGTGACCCTTTCCAGGATTTCAGGCAAGCGCAGTCTGATGCCCGTTCCAGCAATACTCTTATCCTGATATCCATGGGAGGGGATTGGTGTGGCTGGTGCCGCCGCCTTGAAGCTTTCATCAATGATAACCAGACTCTCAGGAATCAGCTGGATCACACCTTCACTGTGATGAAGCTCGGCATTAACGAAGAAAATAATAATGCGACAAAAGATTTCATTAATTTAATGCCACGGGCTAAAGGCTATCCGTTTTTCGTGGTTGCTGATCAAAGTGGCAATATTCTGGATACCCACAACACTGGCCTGCTGAAAACAGATAAACAATATTCAGAAGAGAAATTCATGCATTTTCTAAACATGTGGAAAAGCAGGATTCTGCACTGACGCCCATGACTACTTTAGAAACATTTTGGGTTTGATAAAACGGGTTATCTGGGCACAACCAGCCTCCAGCCTTGACCAGTCAGATATATCACACTGCAGCTGAACATAGGCACAGGTGGGAACATTGAAAATATTGCCCCGACTCAGAATATTAGTGAAGTCAGTAATGGCAGGATTATGTCCAATCAGGGTCAGGTCAGAGAAGCCGTGTCGGCCCTGTTGGCACCACTGCAGCAAATCCTCACTGCTGAAAGTATACAGATCACCATCAACCTGCCATTCAAACGGGCTTTCCGGCAGGTGAGCAGCAATCTGGCCAATAGTATCCTGGGCTCTTTTGGCACTGCTACTGTAAACATTGTCAAAGCTGCATCCTGCCTCCACCAAGGCTGGCCCCATGACCCGACACGAACGGATACCCCGGTCATTCAGGGGCCGCTCATGATCAGAAAGATCAGGGAAGTCCCAGCTGGATTTGGCATGACGAACAAGATGCAGCGTTTTCATGGTTATACCTGCTATGGCTGGCTCAGTTCTTTCCTTTTTTCCCTTTACCTGTTATGATCGAGTTATCTGCAACACTGTTTTTCACTATTTTTTATTCTCACTGCTATTCATTGTCACTTACCTCTAATACCATTTGGTAAAGACTCGTTGCTTTTTCAGTAGTTTCCCCGTTTGCAAGAAAGGCATCATATACCGCTCGTGCCAAGGCGAGATAATTGTGACCATAGTCTTTCATTGTTTTTAGCATTTTCAAGCAGCACTGCATTGACTGGTTGGGATGATCCGCCTCAATTACCCGTAGAGCTGGATCCCGTATCCCAGCTTTCAGACCGACTGTATACCAATATGGTGCGATATATGTCTGAACTTTGGTCAGGTTCCTCAAATTAACCTTTTTATAAGCACTTTCCGAAATGGGAATTGCCGGATACTTGCCTTGCCCTTGCTGAGTGAAAGAGCTAGAAGTCGCTATATCCTTGCTCTGTCCAACTATTTTGGCTTTCTTGCTGCACTCTTGTTCAAGCTGCTGCTTAAGTGCATCGCAGTCCTGTTCAAAAACTTGACTTCGGTTTTTATATCTTTGAATTTCATGTTTTAAGTATTCATTTTCATCTTCAAGTTTGGTAATCGTCTGTTGCAACACAGCTATAGCGCTATTGTGTGCTGCTTTCTGCCTGACAATTTCTTCCTGCAGGATTTGGTTCTGCGCCAATAATTGGCTAGTCTCAGTTACTGGCTCAGTCTCAGTTACTGGCTCAGGAGCCATCACCACAGACGTAGGGAGGTATTTTTGTACCAACTTATTAGCCAGTTGGTTATCAGAAATCGGTGGTTTACGCAAAACCCTGATGATATCGTTTAATTGTATATTATGAGGGGGATTGCGATATTCATAAATTTTATCAATGAGTGCATGCAACATTCCAGAATGGTTTCCAGGATAATCACTGACAATAGTCTCTGCATCCCCTTGTTCTAATAGTCCGAATGCAAGATCTTCTGAATTTGCAGCCGCTGATTGAAGCATTTCTTTCAACTCATGGGATGGTGGTAGTGATAGTGGTGATAGTGGTGATAGTGGTGGTAGCGACTGTTGCCAGGAGATGCCCGTTTCTTTTGCGCTCCCGATCAGGAAGGTCATACCAGACTTCCTGGCTTTCTTTATCTCACCAGCAACATAGTGAAGATTTACTCTCTCTATAGCCTCAATGAAAGTATCCAGTGTGCACTGTTCTGGGGAGCGTTTTTTCCAGCCATACAACATAACCCGCAGCTGGGTATTTGCATCATGGGGATGATCTCGTTCGATAACATTTATCGCGCTCTCGCCCTCGATACCCGCATCATATAGCTCTAGACCTAATTCGTGCCAGTCGGGCGCAAGTTCAGTGCCATACTTTTGTAGCAACGTCTGTATATCCAGCTCTTTCCCTGAATTCCCTGAAGCCTGTGGGCTTGATAATCCTGCAGCTGAATATGCTGAATACACACTGCTCTGAAAACCTAACCTATTCATGATCTAACCTCCATTCGGTTTATTGGGCGTTTTATTGGTTATTTAACCCCTTTGACAGCGAATGAAGTGGCAAGTTTTTCAATAAATGTGTTTGGTTAGTCAGGGTAACTTGTCTGTAAAACTAACAGGATTCAAACTGGCCGGGCTTGCCCGGTGCCCCTTGGACGCCATAAGCCTTAAATAGAAAAGCCCTCCATCTGGAGGGCTAAAGATATTTAAAGGGAAGTTGTCCAGGAACTCAGTCTGATGATCAGTCCTTGTACTCCTCGACAGGAATGCAGGAACAGAACAGATGACGGTCGCCATATACGTTGTCAATTCGGTTGACGGTCGGCCAGAACTTGCCACCATCTTCAAAAGCAACAGGGTAAGTCGCTTCCCGGCGGGTGTAAGGACGATCCCACTCGGCAGATAAAATTTCTGACTGAACGTGAGGTGCACGCACCAGTGGGTTGTTGTCCAGAGGCCACTCACCGTTGGCAACCTTGTCCATCTCCTCACGGATAGAGATCATGGCATTGATGAAACGATCCAGCTCAGCCTTACTCTCACTTTCGGTAGGCTCAACCATCAGGGTACCGGCCACCGGGAAGCTCATGGTCGGAGCATGGAAGCCGTAGTCCATCAGACGCTTGGCGATATCTTCTTCGGAGATACCGGTAGCCGCCTTCAGAGGACGTATATCCAGAATGCACTCATGGGCAACACGGTCATTACGACCAGTGTACAGAACCGGATAGTGACCCTTCAGGCGCTTGGCCAGATAGTTGGCGTTCAGGATAGCAACAGACGTTGCTTTCCGCAGACCTTCCCCCCCCATGTTGCGCATGTAAGTCCAGGTGATCGGCAGAACACCTACAGAACCCCATGGCGCAGAGCTGACTGCAGTATTACCGGCATTAGGGACTTCCAGCTCAATAACACTGTGGTTAGCCAGGAACGGAGCCAGGTGAGCAGCGACACCGATTGGGCCCATTCCAGGACCACCGCCACCGTGAGGAATCGAGAAAGTCTTGTGCAGGTTCATGTGAGTTACGTCTGCACCGATATCCGCAGGTTGGCTGATACCCACCTGAGCGTTCAGGTTAGCGCCGTCCATGTATACCTGGCCGCCGTTGGCGTGAATGATGTCACAGATCTCGCGGATCTCTTCTTCATAGACACCGTGGGTGGATGGGTAAGTGATCATCAGGCAGGACAGTTCATCACCGGCTTCTTCGGCCTTGGCCTTCAAATCAGCAACATCTACGTTTCCGTTGTCATCACAGGCAGTGACAACAACCTTCATGCCGGCAACCATGGCAGATGCGGGGTTGGTACCGTGGGCAGAAGAAGGAATCAGGCAGATGTTACGCTGGTGATCACCACGACTCTCATGGTAACCCTGAATAGCCATCAGACCAGCGTATTCACCCTGGGCACCGGAGTTCGGCTGAATGCTGATCGCAGGGAAGCCGGTAGCACCTTTCAGGAACTCTTCCAGCTCGGTGATCATATTACGGATACCGGCAGTCAGTTCAACCGGAGTGAACGGATGCAGGTTGCCGATTTCAGGCCAGGACACAGGCATCATTTCACTGGCTGCATTTAGCTTCATGGTGCAGGAGCCCAGCGGAATCATCGAGTGGTTCAGAGCCAGATCACGGTTTTCCAGACGCTTCAGGTAGCGCATCATCTCTGTTTCAGAGTGATAGCTGTTGAAGACAGGATGTTCCAGAATCTTACCGTGGCGCTGCAGTTCCGCAGGAATAGAGGAAGAGCTGGTCTGCATGTCAACGTCGATGCTGTCTGCATTCAGACCGTGGCCTTCACCCAAAACAACATCCCACAGCAGAGCCAGATCTTCGCGGGTTGTCGCTTCATCCAGAGAGATACCGATCTTGTCACCGGCTTCACGCAAGCAAATACCAGTTTCGCGGGAGCGCTTGATGATAGCTTTAGCGTCAGCAGTCTTAAAGGTAATAGTATCGAACCAGGTGTCGTTCACCAGTTCAACGCCCTTGCTCTGCAGGCCAACAGCCAGGATATCAGTCAGGCGATGGATTCGTTCAGCGATGGTACGCAGGCCCTGAGGACCGTGGTAAACAGCAAAGAAACCAGCCATATTGGCCAGCAGCACCTGAGAAGTACAGATGTTGGAGGTCGCTTTCTCACGGCGAATATGCTGTTCACGGGTCTGCATGGCCATACGCAGGGCTTTCTTGCCACTGGCGTCGACAGATACACCGATGATACGGCCAGGCATGGAACGCTTATGCTTCTCGCTGGTTGCAAAGAAAGCAGCGTGAGGACCACCGTAGCCCATGGGGACACCAAAACGCTGGGCACTGCCCAGAACAATATCTGCTCCCAGCTTGCCAGGAGCTTCCAGCAACACCAGGCTCATGATGTCGGCGACAACAGCTACAACAGCTTTTTTGGATTGCAGTTCTGCAATCATATCCTGATGGTTGCGAATATCACCCCAGGTACCGGTATACGCAAGCAGAGCGCCAAACACATCGTGGCTGGCAGCCTCAGAAGCAGGACCTACAATCACTTCGACGTCAAAGCCCTTGGCACGGGTCTTTACAACATCAATAGTCTGCGGGTGGCAGTCTTCATCAACAAAGAACAGATTGGACTTCTTATTCTTGGAGACACGCTGAGCCATGGACATGGCTTCACCAGCAGCAGTACCTTCATCCAGCAGAGATGCACTGGCCAGATCGAGACCTGTCAGATCCAGAGTCATCTGCTGGAAGTTCAGAATAGCTTCCAGACGGCCTTGAGCGATTTCTGGCTGATAGGGCGTATAAGCCGTGTACCAGCCTGGATTTTCCAGAACGTTGCGCTGAATAACGGGAGGCAGAACAACACCATGGTAGCCCATACCGATAAAGCTGCGGGCAGGTTTGTTCTGTGCCAGAAGGCCTTTCAGATACCCCAGGGTGTCCTGCTCTGTATGGCTTTCCCACCTCAGGGGAGTTTCTTTCTGCAGGATACTGCCAGGAACGGTAGAAGCCAGCATGGATTCCAGGGATTCTTCACCCAGTAGTTCCAGCATGGATCGGATTTCAGATTCCCCCGGGCCAATGTGGCGGCGGATAAAGTCTTCAGTGTTCTCTAGCTGCTTCAGTGACGATACTTTGGTCATTTGCATATACCGTTCTTATAAGAAGTAAGAAAAGCCCCGAAATCGGGGCTTTTTTGTTTTAGCTTTTACTCATTTTCGCAAACGGTTGCATAAGCATCGGCATTCAGCAGTTCTTCCAGCTCAGCAGGCTCACTGGGCTTGATGCGGAAGAACCAGCCACCTTCATAAGATTCAGCATTGGCCAGTTCAGGGGACTCTTCCAGGTCTTCGTTAATGGCAACGATTTGGCCGGAGATGGGGCAGTGCATGTCGGAAGCAGCCTTTACAGACTCAACAACACCAGCATCATCGCCAGCAGCCAGTTCAGCACCAACTTCAGGCAGCTCAACAAAAACCACATCACCCAGAGCAGCCTGAGCGTGGTCGGTAATACCAACAGTAGCAGTGCCATCTTCTTCCAGGCGTACCCATTCGTGGGAAGAAACGTAACGCAGTTCAGCTGGGATATTGCTCATCTTCTATTCCTCATGTCTCGCATGTTTGTTTACATGCAGTACAGATTTAGTCAATACGAATTAAAAAAACGGGTCATCCTTTAACGGGAATCAACCCGAATGGAGCTGGAAAAAGTGAACCAGCTCCACCCTGAATTTATTCAAAGACTTTCTTGCCGTTACGCACGAAAGAAGGCTTGATGACACGAACGTCAACCAGTTTGCCACGCATGTCCACCTGAGCTTTGTCAGTGGTACCAGCCGGTACACGGGCCATGGCAATAGCGTGCCCCAGGGTCGGAGAGAAGGTACCGGAAGTGATAACACCTTCACCAACACCTTCAACAACAACCTTCTGGCCATGACGAAGAACCCCACGACCTTCCAGAACCAGACCAACCAGTTTATCCCAGCCTTTTTGGGCTCGGATTTCAGCCACAGCAGTACGACCGATGAAGTCACGATCAGCAGGCTCCCAGGCTACACACCAGCCCATGTTGGCAGACAGGGGAGTCACCTCTTCATCCATGTCCTGCCCATACAGGTTCATGCCAGCTTCCAGACGCAGGGTATCGCGGCAACCCAGGCCGCAGGGAGCAACGCCTGCTTCAGCCAAAGCTTTCCAGAAGGCTGTAGCTTCTACAGCTGGCAGAGTAATTTCCAGACCATCTTCACCTGTGTAGCCTGTACGGGCAATCAGCCAGCCTTCACATTCGCGTCCTTCAAAGACTTTCAGATCCTGAACAACTTCAGCCTTGGCAGCAGAAACAGCCTTGGCTGTCAGTGCACGGGCTTCCGGCCCCTGGACAGCGATCATGGCAAACTCAGGACGCTCTGTCAGAGTGACATTGAAATTTTCAGCCTGCTTGCCCATCCATTCCAGATCTTTTTCACGGGTCGCGCAGTTCACCACCACACGATAACCATAAGACATGCGGTAAACGATCAGGTCATCAATAACACCGCCCCTTTCGTTCAGCATACCGCTGTACAGAGCTTTACCATCAAAAGTCAGGCGGTCAACGTCGTTAGCCAACAGGTAGCGCAGGTATGCACGGGACTGGTCACCGGTCACGTCCATAGCTGTCATGTGAGAGACATCAAACATACCCGCCTTTTGACGAACTGCATGGTGTTCTTCCAGCTGAGATCCATAGTGGATAGGCATGTCCCAACCACCAAAGTCCACCATTTTACCGCCAGAGGCTCCATGCACTTCGAATAGAGGAGTACGGTTACCCATATAGTCTTCTCCCAACAGCAATAGATCCGGGATGCAGCCCAATACTCAAAATGGTTACAGCTGCATCCCGCTTAAGAATTTCGAACAATTTCCCACAAAAAGCAGATAGTGGGGAGTAAGCAATAACACTTAACCATGCTTTGCTAAGTCGCATTTTAAAGGCACACAAACGTTAACTCAAAGAGCATTCTTTACTCTTTTATTTATTTTTTTTGAGTTAAACTTGACTTTTGTCGCCTTTTTGGTGAAAAAGTTGGTACGTTTTTTGACCAAAAACACAATAACGGTGGGAGTCGATGATCATAAACGAACACTTAAACCACTGTTTTTTTGCTCATTTTCTTGATTTATCTCATTTCGAACGCTTCCAGGAGTCAGTAGGCTCCCAAAAAAACAGAGAGTTAGCGCCTCAGTAAAGAATAAGACCCGAACTATCTAAACTTCATTTTAATCGGGGTTCCCGAGGGAATATCTTGAGTCACCCTGAGCGTTGCTTCCCAGAATGAACCTCCGTTTTCTGTAACTTCAAGGATATTGTCATCAAACACAACGTTGGCCTCTACCGCCTGATTTGCCTGTTGAATAAAAATCAGGCGTCCCTTCAGCAAGAATTTTTTGTGGGGTTGATTTTTAAATGCAGTCAAATAGGACCCCAGGTTTAACCCCGCTTTTTGTCCTGACGGAACTTCAACGGCTTGAACAGTGAATTCTTCTCTGTTCTTTAACTTTCGTTTTGCATAACACTCCATCTGCCTCCATTCCACCCTGTTCTGAGCTCTCCGCTGACGAGCTCTTTGTGATTTTTCACTCTCGACACACCTCTCAACAGGAGGTTCAGGGTTATTTAGGTCATCAGATACATGAAATAGTGTGTCTTCGATATCACTTTTTTGTGCCAGCGCAAACAGCCCCCGATAGCGATCTTGCATATCTTCTTTATTTTTCAAATCCAGAAATTCCTGGGCCAGTTTATCCTTGGAAACATCGTTCACTGGGAGAGCTTGCTTGATATTGAATCGGTTTTCCTTACCCGGGTATGGAGGCTTACAGGAAGCCGGCTGTCTCTCGGAATCATCCACACTGCTTTCAGACAAAAGACTTTGCAGACATTTATCATTGGGAGATACAAGTTTTTTGACAAGAAAAGCTGGTGCTGTCGGCCTAGAAGGGGAGGACACAGAAGAATGTACCTCAACGCCTATAGCAGTTGTACTATGTTCACCTTTCCTGAATGAATGTTCATCGACAAACTTAATGGCCTGTGCTGACGCATCAATATAAGCCACTTCAGCATAACTGACTAAATAGTGGGCTAGACCTTTATCACTAGTAGCTGGTTGACAGAATGAAGCCAGCGGTATGATGGAACCACAATATACACATGTAGCATTAACTGAAAGACCTGTATCTTCAAATTGCTGCAGGCTTCTATCAGCTCTTTGCAACTGACACAGATAGCGTTGAATAGCCTGATCGGCAAAAATTTTTCTTACGAGAAGAAGGTTATTTTGCTTATTGAAATAATGCCAGAAATATTCGTAGTTATTCCTGTTGATGAAATAACCATAACGCTCACAAAATTGAGGCTGCACGGCAGGAGTGTTATCTGGAGACCAGTTTATGTACTGGGTAAACTCGCAATATTCAGTGTCACCAAGGGACAAGCAGGACGATAACGGAGTTTCCACCTCAGCGTTAAACCAGACCAGGGAAACCAACTCCAGAAATAGAGGAGTGAGAATAACTACACTTTGGCTGAAACTGTCAGTCCCTACAGGTGCCCGCATATCCAGGCCGGGCAGAGTGACTTTCCAATGTAGATGATCTTTATTCAGATAATTCAGAGCGATATGCAGGTCTGTGTTTTTGCCGTCGGCACCGGGTATTAACGTCACTGAAAGTTGTTCAACCTTTTTTCGAAACATCTGAACTCCCAGCATTATAATCTGGGCGACAGATGGCCACTGATACTCAAAGAAATTATCAGCAAAGTTGTTATAACACTTCATTAATTCAACAGACTTGCTGTGGTCAAGGCTCACCGTCAGGACAGGAGCCTGACCTGAATCTGAGGCTGGAGTTAACAGACTGCTGATTCCAATTCTGGCTATATCACCAGCCAGCTCCCCTGAAAAAATGATCAAAAACCCGGTTGTCGAAAATGGCAGCTCTTGCTCATGACTTCCAGCAAAAGCAGAAACCGCAAAAATCACTCCCTGAAACAGGATGACCAATATCCATTTACTGCCCGGTAACGCGCCCATAGGGTATACAGGTCTAACAGCAAACCGAGGGGTTGCAAGTATAGACTTACATTGTTTTATTATTTCCAATTCATAGGAATAGAGGGCAGAACAGGAGACTGACAGGTATCATAACTGAAAAGTAGCTCCTCCCCTTGATCAATCGCTCTTAAAGCCCGTACGTAGGTCTCTCCAATCAGTTCAGAACCTTCAAAGACCGGAGTAAAGAGTGTCACATTGGCTTCAGGTGAACTGGATGGATCTTTTATATTGATGGCTTTGTTTAAATAGCGAAAGGCACAACGTCTTCCAGGCTTTCTTGCAAATAAATTCCCTTTGTGATCATTTATATAAATTGTGTGGATATTCGATGCCGCATCAAGTCGTTTCTGATCTTTTCTAGGATATAACCGGCCTGTTATCACACCGATATGAGAACCTCCTTCAATAGGCTCCCCGGCAAATACTCCCAGCCCATTACACCCTGGCACCTGGCTCTTGGTCACAAATAGAGAGTAATAGTTGCAATCCAGTTTTTCTGGAAATTCCCTGACTTTCTCTTTTTTGACCTGATCCTCTCTCAGTTTTTTCACCCAGTATGGTATTTTTTTGTCACCATAATTGTCTTTTACTAATTGTTCTCCTCTTTTCATCTTATGGCGTTTTAGTTTTCTTAACTCATTGGCTTTTGGCTTCAAGGTAAACCACTTAAGCAACTGAGTTCGACTCCTACTATTCCATATACTGGGCTTCACTTGTTTAGGAGGAGTGGGAACGGATAGCGGCTGTTCACATCCCAGGAAAACACCGTCTTTATCTTCAAACAAACCTTGTTCTATAAAAAAAGGTATATGAACACAATACTGGGCTGGCAAATCATGTGAAAAACACGTCACATCCCCTCCCTGACCGACGCTTTGTAGCTTCTATACCCACACATTCAATGCGAGACTTTTGTTCCGGAGTTAAGCGGCTGAGGAATAGCAGACTTTGGATATCAATCGATTCAGGCATCACACCACCCTGTTTTACCAAAAAAGCCCCCATAGCCTGTGCCATTATTGTAATAATTTTCTTATTCAACCAGTCTGAATCAAAAACGCTTACCCCATAGCATTCCGATACTTTATATGACGTAGCAGGAGGCCCCGTGTGCGTGGCAATCTTCAAGTAAAATCTTTTTCCCTGAAAAACAAATCTAAGATAAACACGATAATAGTCATTAATTTTGTCTGGAAGATAAATCACATCTACAAATGGTATTTCATGGTGTTTCAATATCGTCTGCAGAAAATGCAGGTGGCAGTTTAATGGCTTTTCTTCGGGAATCCAGCAACCACAAAAACCGATTCGACTTCTTATTCGAAACCCAGGGTTATTAACCAGTTGCCATGCACTGATCCAGCTGTCAGGGTGTTGGTTATCATGTAAAACAAAAACGGCCCAGATCTCTTTCAAATCCATTGAAACCCGCTCAAGCTGTGCCAGTATTTTAGGGCTTTCCGCAAATAGGAAATTAGCAGTTCCGAATAATAGACAAATACACCACAGGCTTATCCTGAAATGAACCCTACCGAACTTTCTACTGAAACATTTCACCGCATTTCAACAGGCACCACTTCACCTGACAGTTTCAGGGCCTCTAAGAATATGCAGTTTTTTTGTATATTCCAGCCCAATATAAAATAAGATTTCAGCACCCGATCAGGCAGGTAACAGGTAATTGTATGATCAGTCAACTCAGTGATCCCTCACTACTCCGAACTTCTTCCTGGATTAACAGCCAATGGCAACAGGCAGATTCAGCCCACTCATTTCCTGTGATAAACCCGGCCACAGGGGAGGAGATTGCCCAGGTAGCTGACTGCGGGCCCGGAGAAACAGCACGGGCCATTAAGGCTGCTGAAGAATCCTTGTCAGTCTGGTCACAGTTTACGGCGAAAGAACGCAGCCATGTTCTAAAAAAGTGGTGCGAGCTGATTATTGCCAACCAGGAAGATCTGGCACGTCTTATGACTCTGGAACAGGGTAAGGTGCTGACAGAGTCCAGGGGAGAAATAGTGTACGCAGCATCATTTATCGAGTGGTTTGCTGAAGAGGCTAGGCGAATTTATGGTGATATTATTCCGGCTTCAAACCCTTCCCAGAGGTCTCTGGTACTCAAACAACCCGTAGGTGTTGTGGCCGCTATAACACCATGGAATTTTCCGGCAGCCATGATCACCCGCAAGGCCGGCGCAGCCCTCGCTGCCGGTTGCTCAATGGTTATCAAGCCTGCAGCAGAAACACCTCTCACGGCTCTGGCTCTGGCAGAACTGTCTCATCGAGCTGGAATTGCACCGGGAGTCCTCAATATTGTTCCCGGGGTTGATGCTCAAGCCATTGGCAGCGAGCTTTGCTCTAACCCGAAGGTGCGCAAAATCACCTTCACCGGCTCCACGGCAACTGGCAAACACCTGCTGCGGCAGAGTGCTGAGACAGTCAAAAAAGTCTCCATGGAGCTTGGGGGTAATGCTCCGGTGATTATTTTTGATGACGCTGATCTGGACAAAGCTGTAGCCGGAGTGCTGGCCTGTAAATACCGTAACAGTGGCCAGACTTGTATCTGTGCCAACCGCATCCTGGTTCAGGATAGTATTTATCAAGAGTTTATGACCCGCTTCCAGACCGAGGTTGAAAAACTGCGCACCGGTAATGGCCTTGATGCCGATACCACCAGCGGTCCTTTGATTCACCAGCAGGCTCTGGATAAGGTTCACTCTTTGGTAGAAAATGCCGTTGCCCAAGGCGCTTCTGTCATCACCGGAGGGGCGCCTGCGGTGGAACATGGCTGTTACCAGCCAACCATTCTTGGCCAGATTAACAGCACCATGAAGATGTTCAGAGAAGAAATCTTTGGGCCTGTAGCAGCCGTAATCCGTTTTAAAACAGAGGAGGAGGCTGTCGGTCTGGCTAATAGCACCGAATATGGCCTGGCCTCTTATTTCTACACTCAAGACCTTGCCCGTGTCTGGCGGGTTTCGGAAGCCCTTGGATATGGCATGGTTGGAGTGAATGAAACATCCATCTCTTCTGAAGTCATTCCTTTTGGAGGCGTGAAAGAATCAGGAATTGGCCGGGAAGGCTCTCAGTACGGGATAGATGACTACCTTGAAATCAAGTATATCTGTTTGGGTGGAATATAACCGACAGCAAAAAAGGCAGCTGTAGCTGCCTTTTTTGCTATCGCCTTTAAAGCCACTGAGTCAATGCTTAATTGAGAATATCCCCAGGCACTACTCGTTTTCGTCATTCATACCGTCAGGCATGGGCGGCATCATATTTTCCATCCCGGGTGGCATCATACCTTCCATATTCTCCATACCTTCCATACCAGGCATATTCTGCATCTGTTCCATGACCTGATTAACAGAGTCACGGACAGTATCAATCATGGCCTGGAAACCAGCATTAAACCCTTTATAGAAAACCTGAATGCCTTTAGGCGAATCAGCATCCGGCTCATCAATAGGTTTCTTGGCATTTTCATCGGGTGCTGAATCACCAAACAGCGACTCCATGGAAGTGGGAATAGTCAGGGCTATGGCCCGTCCAGCCATGTAACCGTTGATATAGTTGCCACGCAGAACAGCATTGGCCGCAGAACCCAGGCCACTCTTACTGTAGGCTGTGGAAGCTTCACACCAGCGGTCACGGTACTCATTGTCGGTTTCATCGCCTTCGCTGCAGTCATACTCAATAATGCCCTGATCATCCAGAACCGTTATATATCCATTCTCATAGCCTTCAGCAGCAATGGGACGGCTTTGTAGGTTATCCACTGCAGGGTCTCTGCCCTGGGATGCATCCAGATAACCCAGTTTCCAGGCACTGATAAATTCATCACGGGCATCATCACTGTCCTGATAGCTGTTACTATCCTGCCAGGATCGAAACCCTTTACACCAGAAACGCTTATCTGCTGTCATACCGGTTGGGTCGTCGCAGTCAAAATCTGAAACCGGCCCAGGTACAATATCCTGAACAGTTACCTGATCCGTTTTTATCTCATTTGCTTCTTGGGCTTTTTTATCATCATCCTGTTTTCCACACCCCTGGAGAATAATAGCCATCATGGCCGGCAGCACCAGAGCCGCTCTGGTCGATCGGGTCATAACAATACCTCTTGTCTATGAACCTCGGGCTACCCCCCGGCACCCGGGCAGGCCTTTTGACTTGCCCAAAGCAATATAGTTCAAAGAACAAGGGTACTAGGAGAGTTCTCCTTCTCTGGCCTGGGCCAGCTCAGGAATATCACCCCGGATGCCCATAGCCCGACTGACAATTTCCTGTTTGAGCACGGGCAGGTGATCAACAATATTCAGGCCGATGTTCCGCAACCAGCTGAACAGCATATTATCACTGTCAAAGAGACGCTGAAGACCTTCCATAATCCCGGCTATAGCCAGGTTATGCCCCTCCCGTGAGCGTTGATAACGATCCAGTACAGCCTTACTGGCAAAGTCTTCGCCACGACGACATGCCCGTTGAATTTCCCCTGCCAGGCAGGCCACATCCAGAAGCCCAAGGTTAGCGCCCTGCCCGGCCAGGGGGTGGATAGTGTGAGCAGCATCCCCCACCAGAACAACCTGGCCCCGATGGTACTGCCGGGCATGGCGTTGCCTCAGGGGAAAACGATGCCGGTTATCACAGCCGATGATTTTTCCCAGTTTACCTTCAGACGTCTGCTCCAAAGCCCGGCAGAACATTGTCTCAGATAAACTCATCAAACGAATGGCTTCATCAGGAACCTGTGACCAGACAATAGAGCTGTAATAACGGCCCGGCTCCGGTGACGGTAACGGCAAGAAGGCCAGAGGTCCGGTATTTTGGAACACCTGCCAGGCAGTATCCTGATGTGGCTTCTCAGTCTCAACGGTGGTGACTATGGCATGATGCAGATAATCCCACTCTCTCATGGGAATACCGGCCCAGCCACGTGCAAGGGAGTTAGCACCATCCGCAGCAATGACCAACCGGGCTCTGAGCTGACTTTTATCCCACAACTGCAGGGTGACATGTCCGGAACCTTTGGTTATTCCCTGAACCTCAACCCCCCCGAGAAGGTGTACTGAAGATTCCACCAGTCGTTCAAGAAGTACACTGCGAATAATACTGTTTTCAACAATATGTCCCAGCTGGGCAACGTTCAGCTCTTCCGCAGAGAATGCGATGGCTCCGGTTCCGGCAGAATCCCACACCTGCATTCCGTAGTAAGGAGAAACCCTGTGCCGGGCCATAATTTCCCAGGCTCCCAGGTTGTTCAAAAGATTTCGGGAAGCCTCAGTCAAGGCACTTACCCTGGCATCAAAGCGACCATCCGGTACAACAGGTTCCAGTGCCGAGGAATCAACCAGAGCGATGTTCAGTGAGGTTTTCTCAGCCAGGGCAAGGGCCATTGCCGTACCACTTATACCGCCACCCAGTACAATAATATCAAATTCACGACCCATACATTTCTATCCACAAGTGTTATCAAGGTTCCCCTGAAATAACAACTATTAAGTACCTTACGGGGAAAAGCTAGCAGCCTATCCCCATGGCCTGACGTGCAAACCAGTCTTTTGCTGGGAAAATCAGTTCCATACCCAGAAGCCCAAGGTTCCTTGCCCCTGTTAAAGGCAGGGATTGATTGGAAAACAGTCGAACAACCTGATCACTGAAACCGATAGTCTGCCGCTGATCCCTGCCCCGTATATCAACATAAGATCTCAGAACCTCAAGATCACCAGGATTTCTGCCGCTTTCATAAGCCTTGCCAACCACATCCGCCAGAACCTGTACATCGCGTAGAGACAGGTTGAAACCCTGGCCAGCGACAGGATGAAGACTATGGGCAGCATTACCAAGGATCACCAGCCTGGAGCGCACCTGCTCACAGGCCTGTTTCAACATCAGAGGATAGCTGTAACGTTCTCCTACCCGTTGAAAACGGCCAAGGCGATACCCAAACCGATCTTGCAATTCAGTCAGAAAATCATCATCCACCAGCTGCATCCGCTCTTCTGCCAGCTCAGCGGGCATGGCCCATACCAGTGCACAAACGCCATCGGAGCGTGGCAACAGCGCCATAGGCCCCTGGTCGGTAAAACGCTCATAAGCCGTATTGCCGTGATGCTTCGAGGGCGTAATATTGGCGACAATCGCACCCTGTTGATAATCCCTGTCACTGGTTTCCAGACCAAGATCTCTGGCTAAATTAGAACGTCCACCGTCAGCCAGGATGACCAGGCCTGCCCTGATGGACTCATGGCCAGACTCCTTTCGGGAATTTTTGCGGTCAGTCTCCAGAATCATACCATCTGGTTCCGGCTCTACTCTCTGAATCTGCATCGGGCATAACCAGTCAACACCTTCGGTTGCCAATACCTGCTTTACCAGTACATGGCCCAGCCAGCTGTTCTCCACAACATAGCCCAGTGCAGGAACATTATGCTCCCGGGCATGGAGCCTGGTCATACCAAAATGACCGCGATCTGAGACATGGATATCCAGGATAGGTTCCACATTTTCGGACAGGGAGTCCCAAATGCCAAGTTTCTGGAAGATTTTCCGGGCTCCGGCAGACAGCGCCGTGGAGCGGGCATCATAGCTTGGCTGCCACTCCAGACTGTCAGGGGTTGATAGCTCATGGGCTTCCACAACCGCAAGGGTGACATCCAGTGGCAACTTCTGTCGCAGGGCCAGAGCCAGAGTCGCGCCTACCATTCCCCCACCAATAATGACAATGTCGTATACTGACTGCTGCATATATTTACCCATGGTGCTTTTTCATAAGTACCCAGACATGTGGAAACGCATATTTCTGACTCAGGACGCCATCAGCGCTTCAATGTCCTTAACAGTCTTCGGCACACCAGCTGTTAAAATTTCACAACCAGCTTCCGTAACCAGCACATCGTCTTCGATACGAATGCCAATGCCCCGCCAGCGCTCTTCAACATCTTCATTATCAGGAGCGATATAAAGGCCTGGTTCCACGGTCAGAGCCATTCCGGCTTTCAGCTTCAGGAATCGGCCATCCTCCTTGTGGTTACCAACATCATGAACGTCCAGGCCTATCCAGTGGCCGGTACCATGCATGTAGAAGGGTTTGTAAGCCTCATCAATAATCAACTTGTTACGATTACCCTTAAGCAGGCCCAGACGTATCAAACCAGCTACCAGTTTCCCCAGTGCAACCTCATGAAAGCTATCCCATGATGCTCCCGGCTTGATGGCCTCAATAGCTGCCAGCTGTGCTTCCAGAACCACCTCATAAAGGGCTTTCTGCTCTTCGGAAAACTTGCCATTAACGGGAAAGGTGCGGGTAATGTCCGCAGCATAATGATCAAGCTCACAACCCGCATCAATCAGCACCAGGTCGCCGTCCTTAAGATCATCACTGTTCTCGGTGTAATGGAGAATACAGCCATTATCACCGCCACCGACAATCGTGCCATAGGCTGGATAGCGCGCCCCCCTGTCGGCAAACTCGTGGTGAATTTCTGCTTCCAGCTGATATTCGGTTTTACCAGGTTTGCAGGTCTTCATGGCCCGCTTATGGGCCTCGGCACTGATCTTGCCCGCCTTACGCATGATTTTCTGTTCAGCCGGAGACTTAATCATGCGCAAAGTATGTATCAGTTGATCCCGATCTACTGTCGAGGCCGGAGCAACTGCACCACGGCGCTCCCGCATTTTCAGGCCATCCAACCAGCTCCACATTTTCTCATCAAACTCTCCCTGCTGACCCGGGGTGTAATAGAGTGTTTTACAACCATCAAGAAGAGCCGGCATCTCTTTATCAAGATGTTCGATAGGCAAGGCTTGATCCACACCAAAATCTGCAATAGCCCCTTCTTGGCCGGCCCTGCGTCCATTCCAGATTTCCATCTCCTTATCCCGTTTACGGCAGAACAGAATAACCTCTCCATCCTTGCGCCCGGGAACCAGAACCAGCACAGCCTCCGGCTCATTGAAGCCAGTCAGATACCAGAAATCACTGTCCTGACGGAAAGGGTATTCACAGTCACGGTTTCGGATCTTTTCCGTGGCAGAAGGGAGAACCAGTATGCCCTTTTTTCCAACAGCCTTGAGCACTGCTTTGCGTCGTTTGGCGTAGTATTTTTTATCCAGCTTCATTAGTGTACCGGCCTGTTTTCCGCTTTTTGACCTTGAGCCTGATCTGTTCTGTCCCTGTGTTCGTTGAACAGCATCAGTGCAGCCATACGTACATATTCGTAAACTTCAAAAAAATCTCTCTCGGTTTCTTCTGTCTCTTCCAGATCTTCTGCTTCCACCATGGCCACCTGGGCCAGATCAGTCAGCACACCGGCTGCTTCCTCTGACATTTTGGTCTTATCTATCCCTGCCATGCCATAACCGGAAATAAAACCGGTACACCACTGCCCCAGGGCTTCAGTACGGTGTACAACCGGCTCTTCATCTCCAGGCAGCAAAACGGAAAAAGAGAGGTTATCCGCTGACAGACTGGCCAGAACATGGTCGTAGAAATCAGCCAGAGAAGATTTGGCACGGGTTTCCAGGCCCTCGGGAACATTCATCTGTTCCTGGGCCGCCACCAGCCAGCTCTGCTGGGCAGGGCGCAGTCCAGCACAAAGCTGGCCACAGAGCAGACCGTGAAGCTCAGATGGTGGGGTAAAGGAACGGACTTCTACAAACAGGTCACTCAGCCGATAAAAACCAAACTCACTGATGCCTGCGTTGTCATCATTCATTTCAGTATCTCTCGCATAACTTTTTCCATGAAAATACCGCTTTTAAACTCCCTGCCATTTTTGTGATTCGAGGCGGACGGTAATTTACCGCCCATGGCTGTCAGGCAGTGTACTACAGGGCACACTTTATACAGAGCATATAGCCCACTGAAGATTGTTTTTATTCAAAAACTAACATCTCATGGACACAGGTTATTGTGAGGCTGTCCCAAGAGAGGATATATTTAGTGTTTAAAGGAACAGCCAATAGCCCCGATTCATGGAACCCAGCGAAATCAAAGCCCTGAGCGGCAAAATCGATGAGTTGCTGACTCTCTGCCAGCAGCTGCGTCAGGAGAACCGGATCCTCCGCCGACCAGTGAACAGCAATGGAAGCAAGAAAGAGCGCAGCTTATAGAGAAAAATGAGATGGCCCGGGTTCGAGTTGAAGCCATGATCGGTCGCCTCAAGGCCCTGGAGCATGAATCATGAGCAACTCTTTAGCGACGACCGTTAACATTCTTGATAAGGATTACCGGATAAGCTGTCCGGAATCAGAACAGGAAGCCCTTATCGAAGCTGCCCGCCATCTTGATCGTACCATGCGGGATATTCGCTCAAGCGGCAAAGTTATTGGCATTGAGCGTATTGCGGTTATGGCGGCGTTAAACATCGCCCATGAAATGCTTCAAACAGGCCGGAATAACACATATCAGAATACAGAAACCCAGCAGCAGATTAACTCTATGCTGGAACGCCCTCAACGGTGCTTTGCAGGATAATCACGAGCTAGATTTGTAAGAGCCTGCTGATAATTTTTCGCAGAGAGCAAAAATGACGAAAAATTTCTGTTGCTTTGATTTTGCGAAGCGCATAACGGTGCTATGTAACGAGCAAAAGCGTAGGAACAGGAGCTTTTATTCGGCATTTGCAGCCTGCGATAAGATTATGAACAGGCTCTAAGTACTAGCGTCATAAATTTACATATTCTTCATAGCAATTTGACATAAACAGGGGGTAGTTTTGTGCCTGCCGCAGTCGATATAATCGAGGCAAGACTTCCTGGCCTGTTCGCCAGTCTCGATATGTCCCTGAGGCTTTGAATACAAAACTTCGGTGGCTCCTCGAGAGTGCTGAGCGTGCATGTCCACCACCGAGTGGAAAGCCCATGGTACTCCAGCAGCCGCCACCTTGAGACAACGTCTCAAGGGCCAAGAGAGATAACGGCAGGGTGGGGAGTCTTACTCTTTCTTCAAGTTCTCCAGCTCTCTCCATACACCGAATAACTGGAACACTTCAGCCTATCATGTCACCTCCCACCGACAAACAAGATTTACAGCAGCTAAAGAAAACGCTGCGTGCCCAGCTGCGTGACAACCGCCGAGGCCTCAGTGAAGATCAGCAAATAAAGGCCAGTAAGGATCTGTTCAACAACCTCGTTAATCAGCCCTTCTATATCGAAAGCCAGCATATCGCTGTGTACTCTGGCCCGGGATGGCGAGATCGATCCCCATCTAATCGCTGAAGATGCCTGGGGAAAAGGCAAAAAAGTTTATCTACCTGTTATTGATCAGTCTGACTGGTCCATGGTCTTTATGCCCTGGGAAAAAGATAGTGTGATGGTTAATAACTACTACGGCATCCCGGAACCTGACCCGAAGTTATACCAAACCTGTTGCCCCTGAAGAACTGGACCTGGTGCTACTGCCACTGACAGGTTTTGATAAACAGGGAAATAGAATGGGTATGGGCGGCGGTTACTATGACCGTGCTTTTGAGTTTGTTGGCCAGCCAGGTACCTTTAACAAAGATCGTCCTGCCAGACCCATTCTGATCGGCGTGGCCCATGAATGCCAGAATGTGGAAAAAATTCCAACCGGACACTGGGGATATTCCGCTAACAGGCATAGCGACAGATTTAGCTCTCTATCTATAAGAGCTATCTGCTTCGCCAATGAATGCGAGCTGGCAGCGCCAGCTCAGTATTTTCTGGCTTTTTACCTTTGAGGAGTTGTTGTATTAATTGGAAACTGCTTGCAGCCAGTGATTCACAATCCTGAACAATGGAATCTAAAGCAACAGGCATACAGTCCAACAGCTCATGATCATCAAACGACCCCAGTCTGATATTTGATTCCAGAGCATTATGCTCTTTCAGGTATCTCAGTACTCCCTGCAAGAGGGAGAATGATGCACAGGAAAATACCTTTGGGAAGACGTCCAAGCTTGATGCAAAGCTGCTCCAACAGGATATAACCGGAATCAGGCTGGAAATCCCGGTGACAAACCAGGTCGTCCTGAATAGTAATTCCGGCACGTTTGAGCCCATCACGATACCCTTCCAAACGATGGCGGCTGGGAGACAAATCAAGCAAGCCACCGATATAAGCCAGCTCATCACATTCTTCTGCCATCTTTGCGACCAGGTCAGCAGCTGCCCGTTTAGCGTCAGTAATAACCCTTGGCATTTTGGAACCGGGAATATGCCTGTCCAACTGTACGACCGGGCACTGGCCAGATATTTGCTGATATAAAGAATCGTCAGCCAGAGTGCTGGCCGTAATCAGGCCATCAACTTGTCGATCAAGCAACGACCTTACAGCCGCTTTTTTCTTTGTCAGGATTATCATCACTGTTGGCAATCAACAACTGATAACCAGCATCTCGACATAATGGTTCTAGTGCCCGTGCTGTTGCTGCAAAACCGTAGTTGGTCAGGTCAGGAATTATCAATCCCAGAGTGTTAGACCGGTTGGAACGAAGCGCCCCGAGCGAGCTGGCTTGGCTTGAAATTATATTCCTTCGCCACATCAAGAACCTTACGGCGGGTCTCTTCAGCAATCCGGTATTCATCCGCTCGCCCGTTCAGGACAAAGCTTGCCGTGGTATTGGATACCCCGGCAAGACGGGCGAGCTCAGCAATGGTAATACGCTTTCGAGGGACAGGGCACTTCAAACTCCTTGTGAGAAGTGGGATTCTAGCCCAGTAAGCATTCGGAACCTATCGGTAATGGAGCGAATCCAGAACGCATTGACCACATTTGCAGCGCGAGCTGTTCATTTGAATCAATACTCACACTATTGCAGTTTTCAGCAGGGAAGAACCGGCTGCTCATTACAACGGCACCATCGTTAATAAAGATTTCCAATGTGGAACTGTCGTGGAAAAGGCGAATATCAGTGATATTCTGGCAGGCGCATCTGCGCTGTTCCCAAAGCCCGGTTTTCCAGTTGATACGGGAAAGACAGATAAACTCACCATCCCAGGACAGTTCTGCCGCTTCCCGGAAGTTCAGAGTAAATGGGGTCTTGATTGAACCCATCTGCAACTCGCAAGCTTCAGGAACAGTGAACTTTTCACTGATCTGACCATCAATCAGCATCTCACCTCTCAGGTCTGCCAGTTCAGCAACTGGACGCTGCTTCAGTTTGTCACCATCCGCGATCAGTTCGCGAGGTATGGTCATACAGTGAATCCAGTTGTGCTCAATTGTTGGGTAAGAGCTTTCGTTTTCGTCAGGTAAGCCCAGCCAACCAAAAATCAAACGACGACCGGAGTCATCCACTGTTGTTTGTGGCGCATAGAAATCAAACCCAGCATCCAGTTCGCGGAACTCTCCGTGGCTGTATTGACCGGTTTCATAGTTGAGCTGGCCACTGAAGTAACCGCACTGAAACAGGTTCTGGTATTTATCACCTTCAGCATCAAGCCCCTGAGGGCAGACAATCAGGAAGTCTCGGTCACCTAAAGGAAACAGGTCAGGGCACTCCCACATGTAACCAAAGTCATCGAGATTGCCAACACGGCTTCCTGCCATCTCTCCAACAAACTGCCAACTGGATGCATCATCGGAGCGGTAGAGCAACACTTTGCCTTGTTCATCAAGATCTTGAGCGCCCAGAACCATATACCAGCGACCATCGTCGTGCTGCCACACTTTTGGGTCTCGTACATGGCCGGTATAACCTTCAGGTAAGCCAAGTACCGGTCCTTTCTTGTGAACGCCCTGATCTGTGACTTCTGCCACGCACTGCCAGGCTGTACGGCCACCGTCAGAGAACTTAACGTTGCCGGTGTAAAACAGAAGCAGCGAGCCATCCTTTTCTATAGCGGAGCCAGAGTAGCAGCCATGGCTTTCATAATCTTCTGAAGGTGCCAGTGCAACCGGGTGATGTTCCCATTCGCACAAATTTTCAGAGCTGACATGCCCCCAGAATTTTGGTCCATGCCCACACGCAAATGGATTCCACTGATAGAACAGGTGATAACGCCCCTGGTAGTGAATAAACCCATTAGGGTCATTCAGCAGGCCAACGGCGGGGCTTAAATGAAAAGCGGGCCGCCATTTCTGGCAACCCGACTGATGTTTTAGAGAGTCAGCCAGCTGCGTAAGCAGCTGGCTCTCTTTCGCAGACATTAAACTCATGCTGTAGCAGGCTTACCGTTAATAGCTTCGCTTGGAACGGTCAGGCTGGAGGCGACGAAGGCACCACCAAACGCGATAACCATACCGATCAGGTAATGAATCAGGAATTCAGGAGACACAATAGCAGCACCTGGCAGACCAGTCAGACCAACAGCGGTCATACCAACATCCATAGCCACAACATAGGCACCACCCAGTGCACCACCGATCAGTGCGGCAATGAAAGGCTTGCCATAACGCAGGTTGATACCAAAGATCGCAGCTTCAGTAATACCCAGCAGACAGGATACACCGGCAGGGATGGCAATGGCTTTTACCTTGGCATCGCGGGTCTTGGCTGCAACTGCGAAACAAGCACCACCCTGAGCAACGTTAGCCATAGCCCAGATTGGCAGCAGGAAGTTGATACCGATTTCAGGGTTGGCCAACAGACCCGCTTCAATAGCGTGGAAGCTATGGTGAACACCCGTGATAACAATCATGGAGTAAGTACCACCAAACAGGGCACCAGCCGCTACACCTGCGTAGGTGTAGATGAAGTCCAGCATCCAGGAGATACCATCACCCAGAACACGACCGGCAGGGCCAATGATCAGCAGCGCCATAAAACCAGTCACGATCACGGTGAGAAACGGAGTGATGATCAGGTCCAGAGAGTCAGGGACGCTCTTGTGCAGTCTCTTCTCTACCATGCTCATAAACCATACGGTCAGCATCACAGGGAAGACAGTACCCTGATAGCCGATCATGGCAACGTCCATGCCGAAGAAGTTCATGGTGTCAAAGCCACCGGCCACACCCCAGGCATTGGTCAGCGCCGGGTGAGTCATAATGCCGCCAATAACGGCACCCAGGTAAGGGTTGCCACCAAACTCGCGAGCCGCAGTGAAACCGATCAGAACAGGCAAGATAATAAAGGCTGCAGAGCTGAACATATCCAGCATTACAACCAGAGCACTGGAAGAATCAACCCAACCGTAGGTTTTCATCATGCCCAGCAGGCCCATCAGCAAACCAGCGGAAACGATGGCAGGAATGATGGGGACAAAGATATTGGAAAGAGTACGGGCCAGGCGTTGCAGAGGATTCAGCTTTTCTGCTGCCTGGTTGGTCAGCTCACTTTTGCTGATCTGATCAAGGCCGGTTTCTTCCAGAAACTCAGCGTAGACCTTATTGACCAGACCAGTGCCAAAGATGATCTGCATTTGGCCAGCATTGGCAAAACAGCCTTTCACACCTTCAACAGCTTCAATTCTGTCTTTATCGGCTTTGGAGTCATCCACCAGATTCAGACGCAGACGTGTGGCGCAATGGGCGACACTGGCAATGTTTGCCTTGCCCCCCAGAGCGGGGATGAGGTCTTGAGCTACTTTTCTAATATCCATCACACTTCCTCTTAATTCCTGTTCCGCCGTCAGGACTCAGGGTGAAAAGGTTGTTTCAAGCTTGTTGAGTTGAGCTTGAGTCGGGAGAGCTTGCATCGCGCCTTTGGACTGGGTCACCAGCATTCCACACAGGCACGCGCGTCGAAGAATCTCTTTGGCTTCCTGGAATTCAGGCCATGCTTCAGATTGAGAGAAACCTGCAAGCATGCCGCCAACGAACGCATCGCCTGCTCCAGTCGTATCAACAACATCGGCTTTGACAGAGGGGACGTTGTCAATTTGGCCTCTGTATTCAAACAGAGCACCTTCTGCACCGAGAGTAATAACCACCAGAGAGGCATCGGTCTTTTTCTTGAGAAGGGTCAGACCTTCCTGCGCGTCCGTTGTGCCGGCAAACCAAAGTAGTTCTTCAAGTGAAAGTTTGACCAGGTCAGCCATTGCAATGGCCTTGCTAATCACATCATGCATCTCATCTGGGTTTGCCCAGACTTCACTACGAAGATTAGGGTCAAACGAGATACGTGCACCGCTATGCTTTGCTTGCTCCATTGCAGCCAGTGTTGCGCTTCTCACAGGTTCATTTGCCAGAGCAATTGAGCATGTATGAAGCCAGTCACCTTTGCTGAATTCAGGTAAGTCTTCCGCTGTCAGAAACTGATCAGCACTTGGCCGGACCATAAAGGTAAAAGTGCGTTCACCTTCATCATCCAGGTCAACCAGAACCAATCCGCTTCTTTGGTCGGGCTTGGACGTCATGCTGGAAACATCAACACCTTCCTGAATCAGGGTTTTCTCAAGAAAACGTCCAACAGGATCCTGACCAACGGCTCCAATAAAGCCACTGCTAGCGCCCAGTCGGGAAACAGCTACAGCAACATTTGCTGGTGCGCCGCCCGGACATCTCATGAGGCGGTTATCTTCTTCCGGAAGAAGGTCAACAACCGCGTCACCAAGCGACCAAACTTTTCCAGCCACTCGCCACTCCAAACATAAATCTAATTTGCGCACACCTTAGCTAAAACCTTTTAGTACAAAAAGCAGTTCTTGCTAAAAGGTTTTAGTTGTTTGATTAAGGTCAAAAAATTACAAAATCACCCACACAACAAAAAGACGAGCAAGTAGGGGTTTTATCGAAAACAGCAGTCAAGGTGTCACGCAGCTCGGGCAGAACGAAATGGTTTTTTTACAAACAGGGAAATAGAATGGGTATGGGCGGCGGTTACTATGACCGTGCTTTTGAGTTTGCTGGCAAGCTGGATGAACCAGTCACACCCGTTTTGATCGGTCTTGCCCACGAGTACCAGAAAGTCGATAAGATTCCTACGGGACACTGGGATATTCCACTGGCAGGAATAGCAACAGGGAAAAAGCTCTATCAGTAAGCCACGCCTGAGCCGTCGGCTCAGGTTGCTTGTTCGCGTTATTCAGAAAGGATATTTTCAGATAAGCATCTGAGCTGTCGCAGTTCCAACTACACCCAGTGTAAACAGAAGCAGCAAAACATTTACCGGGTCAAATCTGGAAAATTTAAACATTTTTATCTCCAGGGTACAGCTCTTGGGATTTCTGAGTCAGACAGCAAGCCCGTTCCGGTAGTACGTCCGGAATCCAGAACTTACAGCCGATATATAAACCATGCAATAGAGTTTTCGCAGGCAGTCACAGCAGCTTCAAAGAAGTGAATGGGAACTCCGCGAGGTTGACCAGATAATAACTGCAAGAAAATAAAAAAACATGACCTGATACAAGTTTTACAAGATAAATGTCGATCAGGGCAGTTTTTTTGCCTCATTATGGCAAGTGAGTTTTCACCATATCTGGAACAATCTCGGGATAACCAGCTGAGTGGGCTTGTTTATTGGACAGAAATAGGCGTAACTGGGAACTTACTGTCAACATGCTATGTACGGGCCTATGTATGATCCCATACATAGGCCCGTACATTTAGGTCATGGCCCTTTTCGTCATACCTGAATGACAAAAAGGAACTTTGCATGGTCGAAAAAAGAGATGGTAATTCCCAAAAATTAGGCTAGCTTCTGCACCCAGGCTATTTAGCTGTCAGGTGCATCGCAATGGGCTTATATTCTTCGGTTAAGTTTGTCCTGCGATTTATGGTAAGTCTTTGTCTGTTTTACATGAATTCGGTGTTGGCCGTTGACGGCAGTAGCAGTGTTTTTATTGTCGTCTATATAAAGACGGCAGATGGAGCCTCTAACAACGAAAAAATTATTTTAGGGGCCGAACAGATAACCTTTGATAAGCCGATTCCTGATGGGCAGATTATTGAAATACTGGCTCAAATCCAGGGAAAACCATTATGCAAAGATCATGATCAGAACTCAGATTGTGTTAAACTTGAGAGCAGTCAAAATAACCACTTCAGTGAATATATTATTCCTAACATACCCTTAGAATCCAGCGATGTATATATTCAGAAAACTATAGTCCATACCTACCTTGTTGATGTTGGTATTGCCTGGCCTAAAAACGATCCGCCGAGCTCTTTTCTACCAATCGATGACGATAATGAGGCAAATATCGCTCCCATTGATATTATGGTAATGGATAGAGGTGACTACATTTATCCAATATTTCCAATAACAATTAAATACAAAAAAGAAAATCAAAAATATTATTCACTCTTATCCTCGCTTATTGTTGGAAAAGTAACTACAAAACACAAAATATTAACGATCAGAAAATTCCCTGATAAAGGATTAGTTGCCATTGCCTTCGAAAATACTATCCACGGACTCGCTTTTTTTGAAAACTCAACCCTGTCTTATTCCAGCCAAACCGTTGAAATTGAGGCAAGAAGTCCAACCCTGTACTACGTACGACAAGATACTGAGCGATACCCAGCCACAAATGACGATATAGAAAATATTCCACTGATTCTCAGCCAGAGTGAGAGCCCACCAGATCCTGACACAGCCATGGTTAACCTTCAGTTATATCCAGGTCTGCCCCAATCAGACAAAGCGGAAGGTAAAGCATCAGAATGTATCAAGACGATACTCAACCAACTGGTAGTGCACACTGAAGAGCAAACATTATACAGTGGACAATGCAACAATATTGAATACATTCTGCCACAGGGTTTTAAACCAACATATCACTCTCTGGCAGTATTTGCTCAACAAGATGATGACTCTGCTCCAGATGAATTGAAAGATAAAATCACAATTACTAAAGGCAAAGAACACCCAGGTCCATTCTCTGGCGTAATCAATCCAACATTTATGATAGAGTCATGTTCCCGTGGCTACTTTGCAACTCTCCTCAATAAAACAGAGCCTGCGGGATACCCTGATGACTATGAGTTTACCGGAATAAAAAGCTCTTATTTTTCTATCGCTCAAAAATCAGTTCATTCGCCAGTAGCAGGCAACTCAACGCTCCCAATAACAGTTACAAGGGTTTTAAGTGTTTACCCATACAGCATGGCTGCAGACAGGTTAGCCAGGAAAGCAGAAAGTTTTCAATTTCAACAAATACCAGTACAGCCACCAAACCTGCGAGGCAGAAATAACTCCAGAGTTCCCACTACGACTGACAAAGAGAATATAACATTGCCACGATCTTTGTTTACTCAAATGAGAGAAGAGGATTGTGTCTTTGATGATGACGGCAGTCAACTGGCATCTTACTTCGACAATTTGCTGGATCCCACCTTTGTATGGCAAAAGCAGCTATAAACCAATCGCTACTTAAAAAGTCAGGTACTTAGAGCCTGTTCATAATCTTATCGCAGGCTGCAAATGCTGAATAATAGCCCCTGTTCCTTTGGTTTTGCTCGTTACATAGCACCACTATGCGCCTCACAAAACTAAAGAAACAGAAACTTTTCTCGTCATTTTCGCTATCTGTGAAAGATTATGAACAGGCTTTAGCTTAAAAACAGCTCATAAGCACTGTTATCACTCTCTTCCCAGTAGTGATAACCCACTTCATCAAGAAACGCCGGAATATGGTGCCGCTCATCTTCGGGAACCTGCATCCCCACAACAACACGCCCATAGGCAGCACCATGATTGCGGTAATGGAACATGGAGATATTCCAGTGGCTGCCCACACTTTGCAGAAACCTCAGCAGTGCTCCGGGACGTTCCGGGAACTCAAACCGATAGACGACTTCGTCTGTGATCCCGGGAGCATGGCCACCGACCATATGGCGGACATGGAGCTTGGCCATCTCGTTATCAGTCAAATCCTGAACCGGGTAACCGGCCTTTGACAGTTCATTGATGAGACGGTCTCGGGTCTCTGTTTCCGGGTGCATCTGTACTCCAACAAAAATCCGGGCATCCCGATCATCAAAGTAACGGTAATTGAACTCTGTGATATTGCGTCGCCCGATAGTTTCACAGAAGCGTCTGAAGCTGCCAGGCTTTTCCGGAATAGTGACACCAAGAATGGCTTCTTTACCTTCACCCAGGTCAGCACGTTCGGCCACATAGCGCAAACGGTCAAAGTTGATATTGGCGCCACTGGCGATGGTTACCAGGGTCTGTCCCTGAACTTCATCCCGCTCGACATACTTTTTCAAGCCCGCTGTTGCAATGGCTCCCGCAGTTTCCGTTAGAGAGCGTGTATCTTCAAACAGATCCTTGATGGCAGCACAAACTTCGTCGGCACTGACGGTAATCACCTCATCAACATAGTGCTGGCAGAGCCGGAATGACTCTTCTCCGATCTGAGCAACAGCGACACCATCAGCAAACAGTCCAACCTGTGAAAGAACCACCCGTTCCCCGGTTTCCATAGCCGCTTTCAGACAGGCGGACTCTTCATACTCCACACCAACAACACGGGTTTCCGGCCTCAGGTATTTTATATAAGCCGCAATACCGGCGATCAGTCCACCACCACCAACAGGAACAAAAACAGCATCAATTTTTCCAGAGTGCTGCCGCAGAATTTCCATACCGACTGTTCCCTGTCCTGCAATAGTGTCGGGATCATCATAGGGATGGATAAAACTTAAACCTTCATTCTTTTCCAGAGAAAGGGCATAGGTCAGAGATTCATCAAATGAATCCCCATGGAGGACAACCTCTCCACCGCGAGCACGAACGGCTTTTACCTTGATATCCGGTGTCGTGGTCGGCATGACAATGACAGCTCTGATCCCAAGCTTCTTTGCAGAAAGGGCGACCCCCTGGGCATGATTACCGGCCGAGGCACAAACCACGCCCTTATCCCGCTCCTCCCGGTACAGCTGTATCATCTTGTTGTATGCACCACGAACCTTGAACGAGAATACCGGCTGCAAGTCTTCGCGCTTCACCAAAATATTATTAATCAGTCGTTCACTCAGAAAGGGGGCGGAGTGCAAAGGGGTTTCTACGGCCACGTCATAGACCGGTGCTTCGAGGATCTTTCTGATGTACTGAGTCAGCATAAACTTATAGTGCTTGTTTGTGGTTCATTTATGATTGTTGGATGATTGTACGTAACTACAGCCTGCCAATGCCATCTGTCCGGTCAAAAAATCTAAAGAACCCGTATAATTGTCGGCTGTTTCCACCAGACTCAGGATTTCTCCATGACCCAGGACGAGCTCAAACAGGCAGTTGCCCAGGCAGCACTGGATTACATTCTTCCCCACCTTGAAGACAATATGATTCTCGGCATTGGCACAGGCTCCACTGCCAACTTCTTTATTGACGCCCTTGCCAGAGTCAAGAACCGCTTTGACGGCGCTGTTGCCAGCTCTGAAGCCAGTGCCGAACGCCTGAAAAATCATGGTATTCCTGTTTATGATCTGAACAGCGTTTCCGAGCTGCGTTTCTATATTGATGGTGCCGATGAAAGTGACAGCCACCTGAACCTGATCAAGGGTGGGGGTGCTGCCCTGACCCGGGAAAAGATTGTTGCGGCGGTATCCAGAGAGTTTGTCTGTATTGCCGATGAATCCAAACTCGTCGATGTACTGGGCCAGTTCCCCCTGCCAGTAGAAGTGATCCCCATGGCTCGCAGCCATGTGGCCCGTGAACTGGTGAAACTGGGCGGTGACCCAGCCTTCCGCGAAGGTGTTATCACCGATAACGGTAATGTCATCCTGGATGTCTGGAATATGTCCATTACCAACCCTGTGGAAATGGAAACCAAAATCAACCAGATTACCGGTGTGGTCACCAATGGTCTGTTTGCAGCCCGCCCGGCTGATGTTTTGCTGCTCGGTACTCCAGAAGGTGTGAAAACCCTGAAGGCTTAACCAATAGCACAAAGGTGAAACGCCCCGGTTTCACCTTTGGTTTTACTCTTTATTCTCCCTTTACACCCCTCTTGTTTGTTAATCCCCTGTCAAATCGACCATATCCTTGAACATCATTGTCAGAATGATCTGACTGCAAAAAAATAACAATGCAATCGTTTGCTATACAGGTGACCAGGATACATTGTGAGGCATCCTTTCACTGGCATCACAGGTAGCCACAACAATATGGCAAAGCATCTTGGTAATTAATGCATTAAGTGCAATCAAAGGGTTGCGCCCGCTTCCACTCCCCAGCTGGCATTCATCCCCCTGATCTCTCTTTGGGTCATGAAAACCCTTATCGGTCAAAAAATCCCAATCATCTTTAGCTAAAATAGCCCCCCGCATTTTGATAGGAAGATGAGGATAAACATCCCGATTAATAACAGATTTGCGCAAATCTTTTACGTAGGGAACATCTTTTGCCGTCCAATAGCTTACCTCCCGGGCACACTGGGCCAGAAGGTCATCCTGCTGTAAAAACTTAAGACACTGTTCCTCACTCAATGGAGCAGCCTGACAGAATAACTTTGCCAGCAGCAGGCCGACTTCCTGCTCAATCTTTTTCACACTATTTGAACTAGAGTGGTCAAAATGACCATGAAAACAGCGGGAATAAAGCAAGACCACTCCTTGAGCCGTACGCCCCAATTCATTAAGTCGTTTTTTATTGTTCGCCAGTGGATCACTGGCGTCTCTCGATTTATTGACAAATCCTTGTTTTACGTCGTCTGGCTTGCGGATATCTCCCCGGTCACGCATACCAACCCTACCCCCCACATTAGGATAATTGGTCGCATCTCTATTCCAGCGTTCAAGAGCCCCTTCACAGGTTTTATTCACATAAGAGCATAAAAAAATATGCCGCTCATTGTCTTCAGAATCATGATAAGCATTAATGGAAGAAGGCCCCAATAATCCACAAAACCACAAACGACCATAGTCACTGGCGTACTTAATAAGTCCTTCCATGGCAATCTCAGGATCAGGCACATCATAAACATATTGATCGTAAGGTTTATCTATCGGGCAGCTAAATAACATAACAAGACGGGAACCATGGCCAATCAATGCCTTTATTTTGATTTGGTCTTCATTAGAAAGAGCCGTTTTTCGCAAAAACTCTTCCGGGTTATCCAGCTTGAAAAGGCTTTCTGGTACAACGGCTTCGCTTTCAAGCTGAAGGTTTTCTCTCTTACACCAGACCCACTTCAATACTTGATAAGTATAAAAGAAGTCCGCTTCACTCTCTTCTACTGATTGAATTTTACAAAAGTGCTGAACGCCATCATCTGCCATGCATTTCAAGGTTCGGCCAAATACGCTGATGACATCTTTTGGCTCTATCACATCAAATGATGACAGATTTATCCCCTTACCAAACTGTCCAAAATCATCTACTAAATATGCTCCAAGGGGAGACGGCAAATGTGCGGTAATAGGCATAACCAGCGTATTCCACAGATAATACTCTTCAAAAAAAGTGTTCAGAGGATAATAGTTTTGATGGAAAATCCTTTTTCGAGCAGCTGTGGCAGGCTCACCTTCATCTGTTAACCAGTATTCTATAGCTTTAAGCCGGTAATTTTGCGGCGCATATTCCAGTACGATAGACAACATGACTGGGTGAAAGTAATAGTTATAACTTTCAAAACCTCGATAATCGAATATAGAGGCAGGAAAGGAACCTCTGCCGTATGAAGACAAACACTGGGGGTCATATTCGCATCGGTCATTTGCCTCATCCTCTGATACAGAATCGCAAAACTCTACCCTCATAGACAAAAACCACGATTGAACCATAGTATTGGCAACCTCGGAAGGGAACTCTCTAAGAATATCAAGGCAGACCAGCCAGGACACAAACTGGATATAATCACCAGTACGCCGTCCCCCATTACACGCCCTCAGCTTTTCAAAAACGGCTTGAAATACCCGGTTCTGACACAAAGCCCCTTTATGACCATCCAATCCAAGCTGTTCGTTGGTAAAAGATTCGGTGGGGTAACCTGCAAAATGCAACATGAAGATCACCTCGAACCAGGCCCGTCCCTTCTCCTTTATCTCCGCAAAAAAATCAATCGAAGGATATATCCCCTGTTCGACAGAACTCTTTATACGCTTCAAGGTTTTGGCGCATCTTGATATTCTGCTGCGAACCACTCAACTCCTCAGTAAACGTGTCAAAGTAATCCCTGAGAAAGCCAGCCTGATCATAGAGAAACCCTTGTTGCGAATCCTCTACCATCCATCGAGCCAGATCAGCTGTATCACGGTTCACAGCATCTTGCTTTTCTGTAACCCTCGACAAAGCCTCGTTATTATCTGTAGCGGTTGGTTTACATCCTGAGCCCACCATAGAGACAGAACGGTATTCATTGCACCAACGTCCATACCTACCATTAATCATTACAGATAAAGACAGCTGAGCATTACTTAATGTTCGAACAGTTCTGTTATCGCTACTGACAGCCATAGTGAGCCATGCCCCCTCTGGGCACTGTTATATCAATACACTTTCCTGTATAACGACACCCTGTCAGGGATATTTTTTATTTCCTGCAAACAGCCATAGGCAAAGTAACATTTTTTCATTACTCCCTGTGATAAAAAGATGTTCATAAATAAATAACAACAAAAAGACCAAGAGAGCCGACAATATGAATAATAAACTGCGAGCCGCCTTGGCAGGGACAGCCGTAGCATTTTCACTTCTTACCGGGTGTTCACAGCAGCAGGAAGAAACCTCCACTCTCAAGATTGGCCTGGCTGGACCAGTCACAGGGCCAGTAGCCCAGTATGGCGACATGCAGTTTATCGGAGCCAAAGCCGCTATTGAGCGTATCAACAAGGCAGGTGGCATTGATGGCCGTATGCTGGAAGCAGTTATCTATGATGATGCCTGTGATCCCAAACAGGCGGTAGCCGTTGCCAATAAAATCGTTAATGCCGGCATTAAATATGTTGTGGGGCACCTCTGCTCTTCCAGCACCCAACCAGCTTCAGATATTTATGAAGACGAGGGGGTACTGATGATTACCGCAGCATCAACCAGCCCTGAAATTACTACCCGCGGTCACAAGTTGATTTTCCGAACCATCGGCCTGGACAGCATGCAGGGCCCGACAGCTGCCCGCTATATTCTCAGCAGTATCAAGCCCGAGCGTGTTGCCGTTATTCATGACAAACAGCAATACGGCGAGGGGCTGGCAACATCTGTTCGTGATGAGCTGACCGTTGCCGGTGTCAACATTGTTCTCTTTGAAGGTATCACCGCCGGTGACAAAGACTTCTCTGCTCTTATCGCCAAGATGCAGAAAGAAAATGTCGACTTTGTTTATTACGGTGGTTACCACCCGGAACTGGGGCTGATTCTGCGCCAGAGTGCAGAGAAAGGTCTGACAGCCCAGTTTATGGGACCAGAAGGTGTGGGCAACAAGGATATCTCTGCTATTGCCGGTGCCGCTTCCGAAGGATTGCTGGTGACCCTGCCCAAGAGCTTTGACCAGGATCCAGCCAACGAAGCCATTGTTGACTATATCTCCGGCAAGGGTGAAGACGCCACCGGCCCGTTCGTATTCCCGGCGTACTCTGCGGTGAAAGTCATGACTGATGCCATCAAGATGGCCGGCACCGACAATACCGGCGAAGTTGCACAGGCGATGCGTAGTATCAGCTTCAAAACACCAACAGGCACCTTGGCCTTTGATGACAAGGGTGATCTAAGAGACTTCAATTTTGTTGTCTACCAGTGGCACAAAGATGGCACTAAGTCTTTAGCTGAAACGTCTTTGGCTGAAGCGCCTGTAGCAGAATAGCCTCTGGCTGAATAACTGTTCCCTGCTGGTGTGTGCCAGAGCGCGCACCGGCTTTTAAAAAAACAAGACAGAAGCAGTTCATTATGTCAGATGCAGTTTATTACCTGATCCAGCAGCTGCTGAATGGCCTGACCCTGGGCAGTGCCTATGCCCTGATCGCCATTGGTTACACCATGGTGTACGGAATCATAGGCATGATCAATTTTGCCCATGGTGAGGTCTATATGATCGGCAGCTATGTTTCATTTATTGTTCTGGCCGGCCTGGCCATGGTTGGTATCGACAGCGTCGCCCTGATGCTGGCAGCAGCCCTTGTTATCAGCATTATTATTACCAGTTGCTATGGCTTCAGTATTGAGCAGGTTGCCTATCGTCCGTTACGTGGAGGCAATCGCCTGATTCCGCTGATCTCGGCTATCGGTATGTCCATCTTCCTGCAGAATTATGTGCGACTGGCCCAGGGTTCCCGGGATATCGCCATACCAACGCTGATTACCGGTGGTATCTCATTTGGACCTGAAGCTGGTTTCCAGGCCAGCCTGTCGTGGATGCAGTTGGTTATCTTTGCCGTCACATTTATCAGTATGGCGGTGCTGACACTGTTTATCTCACGCTCCAGAATGGGACGGGCCTGCAGAGCCTGTGCGGAAGATATGGGCATGACCCAGCTGCTGGGCATCAACGCCAACAACATCATCGCTCTGACCTTTGTTATCGGAGCAGCATTGGCCGCTGTAGCCGGAGTACTTCTCAGCCTCTACTACGGGGTGATTAATCCTTATCTCGGATTTATTGCCGGTCTTAAAGCTTTTACTGCAGCAGTGCTCGGGGGAATCGGCAGTATTCCCGGGGCTATGATCGGCGGTCTTCTCCTCGGTATAGCCGAATCACTGACCTCCGGCTACCTCAGCTCTGAATATAAGGACGTTGTCGCCTTTGGTCTGTTGATTTTTATTCTACTGTTCCGTCCTTCGGGCATTCTTGGCAAGCCGGAGATTGAAAAAGTATGACCCGAATAAAGTCCATCAACGCCATTATTCCTGCTGTTATCTTTCTGCTTCTGGCTCTGCCACTGTTAGGCCTGCAGCTGAAACAGGGACATATTATTCCAACGGTGTCCGTACAGGACAGCTCTATCCTGACTGGCATTTTTCTGGCCGCCGGAGCCATTTTTCTGGTGCAGCTATTTCGGGATAAAGTCCAGAATAAAATGCCTTTTAGCTGGTTCTCCCTTACCAAGCTCTCTGGTTCGCCTGCGAACAGTATCTCCAGCCTCCAAATCCCTTTTCTTAATAGACAACCCGAAGACCATGAACAGCTCAAGAAAGCACTCACAGTATTGCTGATTACAGCTCTTTTTATCTGGCCGCTGTTCTCATCCCGAGGGGCTGTTGATCTTGGTATTCATATTCTGATCTACGTTCTGCTTGGCCTGGGTCTGAATGTTGTCGTCGGTCTGGCGGGGTTACTTGATCTTGGCTTCGTTGGTTTCTACGCAGTGGGTGCCTACGGCTATGCATTGATGAACCAGTATTTTGGTCTGGATTTCTGGACCTGTCTGCTGTTCTCCGGAGCTCTGGCGGCCCTGTTTGGTTTTATCCTGGGCTTTCCGGTGCTCAGATTAAGAGGCGATTACCTTGCCATAGTTACCCTCGGGTTTGGTGAGATTATTCGCATTCTGCTCAACAACTGGTCGGGGCTGACCGGGGGGCCTAACGGTATTGGCCAGATTCCCCCGGTAACCCTGTTTGGCATTGAGTTTTCACGAACAGCTTCCGATGGAGGAATCACGTTTCATCACCTGCTTAATATGTCCTACAGTGGCAGCCACAAAGTGATCTTCCTCTATTTCATTGCCCTGACCATCACTCTGCTGACAGTCTGGATCATTAACCGGTTACGTAACATGCCCATTGGCCGGGCCTGGGAAGCTCTTCGGGAAGATGATATTGCCTGTCAGTCTCTCGGAATGAATAAAACCACCATCAAACTTTCCGCCTTTACTATTGGCGCCATGTTTGCCGGCCTGGCCGGAACCCTGTTTGCTGCCCGTATGAGTCATATAAGCCCGGAGTCGTTCACGTTTATCGAATCAGCCATGATCCTGGCCATTGTGGTACTTGGGGGAATGGGCTCTCAGCGGGGTGTGATACTGGCTGCCATTATTATCGCCAGCCTGCCGGAGCTGGTCAGGGACTTTGAGCAGTTCCGCATGCTGATGTTCGGTCTGCTGATGGTCTTTATGATGGCCTGGCGACCTCAGGGGCTGATGCCCATGAAACGCCCTCATATTGAGATGAGGAAACAGGAGCTGGAAGAGAGAGCCCATGGGGCACCTGAAGCATCAACCAGGGCAGCATAGGACGTGAACCATGAGCAGTAATAACTCTCAAACTCAGGCCCAAAGTCAGAACGCGGCCCTGCTGGAAGTTGAAGAGCTGTCTATGCGTTTTGGAGGGCTGCTGGCGGTGGACAGCGTTAACCTATCCATTCACCCTGGACAGATCACTTCCATTATCGGTCCTAATGGCGCAGGGAAAACGACCGTATTCAACTGCCTGACCGGTTTCTACAAACCCACCGCAGGCAGAATCTATTACCAGGGCGAGAACATTGCGGGAAGCAAGAACCACCAGATATCCCGCATGGGAATAGTCCGCACTTTCCAGCATGTGCGGTTATTTAAAAATATGACTGTTCTGGAAAACCTTCTGGTGGCACAGCACCGTCATATCAATACCAATCTTCTTTCAGGTCTGTTGAAAACATCTTCCTACCGTCGTACTGAGCAGGAAGCCATTGACCATGCTGCTTACTGGCTTGAAAAAGTGAACCTGACAGAGATGGCAAACCGGGACGCCGGTAACCTGGCTTATGGTCAGCAGCGTCGTCTGGAGATAGCCCGCTGCATGGTGACCCGCCCGACTCTGCTTATGCTCGATGAACCCGCAGCCGGACTGAACCCAAAAGAGACGGCAGAACTTGATGAATTGATAACAGACCTGCGCAATAACCATAACGTCTCCGTACTATTGATCGAACACGATATGAAACTGGTTATGGGAATCTCTGATTACATCTATGTCATTAACCAGGGAACACCTTTGGCAGAAGGCCGGCCTGACGAGGTCAGCAATAACGAAAATGTTATCAAAGCTTACCTGGGGGAGGCGTAATGCTGTTCATTGAGAACGTTTCTACTCACTATGGAAAAATTCAGGCTCTCGACAACATTACTATTGAGGTGAACCCTGGCGAAATTGTGACCCTTATCGGTGCCAACGGGGCAGGTAAAAGTACTCTGTTAATGACTCTCTGTGGAGATCCAAGGGCCAGCAACGGACATATCTACTTTAAAAATGAAGAAATCACTCATAAGCCCACGCCGGAAATTATGCGCTCCGGCATTGCCATAGTCCCCGAAGGCCGTCGGATTTTTGCCCGCCTGACCGTGGAAGAAAACCTGGATATGGGAGGGTTCTTTGAAGATCGCGAACGCGCTGAAGAGCGTCTGGAACATGTTCTGGAGCTATTCCCCCGCCTGAAAGAGCGTTTCCACCAGCGAGGTGGCACAATGTCAGGTGGTGAGCAGCAGATGCTGGCTATTGCCCGTGCTCTGATGAGCAGGCCTCAGCTTCTGTTGCTGGATGAACCTTCACTGGGACTTGCTCCCATTGTTATCCAGCATATTTTCGACACCATAGAAAAGCTGCGGGAAGAAGGAGTAACTATTTTCCTGGTCGAGCAGAATGCCAACCAGGCCCTGCGGCTGGCTGACCGTGGCTATGTCCTGGAAAATGGCCGTATTGTTATGTCCGATTCCGGGCAGAGCCTTCTGATGAATGATGATGTTCGCAAAGCTTATCTTGGTGCCTGATATAAAGAGCTTCTCAAGTAAGCATGTCACTTATCTGGTGGACTACTGCCTCATATCAGTGTGAATGATCAGCTGAAAAATATTTCCCAAATCGAGCATACCCGACACCGCTCCCCCTTTAATTTTGCAGTCAACCTGATTGCCGGACTTATTGCTTACACTCGACAACCACTCAAGCCACATATAATAGATGTGGATCAGCTTGCCGGAGATTTCCCCATGGTGGTTTGAGAGTCGAACTCACGTTGATTACATTGAGAAACTACCTGTAAAGCGCTTGCATAGCGAGGCTGACGAACATAGAGAATAGAAAGCAAACTAAGGCTGAGCCTTTGAAATGTCGAAAAAATGACACTGAATAGAATCTGACCCATTGCCCAGGACAATAAATCTGGCATACTGCGCCCCCTTCATGGCTCGCTGGAAACTTGATGTCAGGAATTATCAGGCAATTTGGCTTTAATCATCCGTGATAGAGTCAGACCCTATACTGGAGGATAAGTGTGAAGTTTGTAGTACACGGAGCAGTACAATGAATCCCAAGAAAGATTTTCTGACGTGGCAGGAAATTGCCCTTTTATTGATATCGCTCACCACCATGACGGTTTCTTTTTTTATTCTTCTCCATGGCTTTTGATACCGGTTTCAACAGCTGGTAGTGATACCAATAGGTGTTTAGTTTCGCTATTTCACGCACTTTGTTCACTACCCGCCGTTAACGGATCACCGTAACTGGCGTTACCCGCAATACTTCTTCAATCGTTGTCAATCCTGCAGCCACTTTCTGGGCACCACTCAACCTCAGGGTATGCATACCCTCGCGAATAGCTGCAGCCCGAAGTTTATCTATATCACACTGGGCATTAATCAGATCCTTGGCCGCTCCATCCAGAAGCATCAGCTCATAAACACCTGATCGCCCTTTATAACCTGTATTCCGACAACTTAAACAACCAACAGGCTTGGCCCCCCTGGTTGGTAAATCTGCTACCCAGGGTTTGGTTAATCCTGCCCAGGCATCAGCATCAATAGGTGCAGACTCCTTGCAGTCAGGACAAAGCGTACGCACCAGTCTTTGCGCCATAACACCGAGAACAGTGGCACGAATAAGGTATTGGGGAACTCCCAGTTCCAGCAGGCGGGTGATGGCAGAGGGCGCATCATTGGTATGCAGTGTAGATAGAACAAGATGGCCTGTCAGGGCAGCCTGTATAGCCATCTCTGCAGTTTCCAGATCCCTGATCTCTCCCACCATGATAATATCCGGATCCTGACGCAGCAGAGCCCGCACACCGCTGGCAAAAGTCAGATCGATATTATTCTGCACCTGCATCTGATTAAACGACGACTCAACCATTTCGATAGGGTCTTCGATGGTACAGACATTCACCTTTGAAGTAGCCAGCTCTTTCAACGTGGAATAGAGAGTTGTTGTTTTCCCTGAGCCTGTTGGTCCGGTGACCAAAACTATACCATTTGGTTGTTTGACCATCTTGTGCCAACGTTTGTCATCATCCTTGGCAAAACCAAGATCCTGAAAGCTTTTTAACAGTACATCTGGATCAAAAATTCTCATTACCAGCTTTTCGCCAAAAGCTGTCGGCAACGTCGAAAGGCGCAGTTCAACCTCAGTACCTTCTTCAGAGCGTGTTTTTAACCGGCCATCCTGGGGCTTACGTTTTTCAGCGACATTCATCCGCCCAAGAATTTTTATACGGCTGGTTACTGCTGCCACAACCTGGGACGGCATGTCATAAACTGTGTGCAGAACGCCATCAATGCGGAAACGGATATGACCTTTGTCCCGTCGGGGCTCTATATGAATATCACTGGCTCGTTGCTCAAAGGCATACTGCAGCAACCAGTCAACGATGTTGACAATATGCTGGTCATTGGCATCGGGAGTCTGAGCATTACCCAGCTCAAGCATCTGCTCAAAGTTAGCAAATATGCCACCGGATGAGCCATCAACCTTGCTGGCCCCGGTAATCGACTTGGCCAGCTTGTAAAACTCTGCTGTGTATCTGCGTAAATCAGCAGGATTACAGACAACCCTCTTTACTTCACGCCGGGTGACATGACGAAGATTATCCTCCCACCCTGTGTGCCAGGGCTGATCACTGGCAACAACGACTTCTTTGTCATTCAACTCAACAGCTAGAATCTGATGTCTCTGTGCATAGGCCAGAGACATCACCGGAGTCACGGCAGCCACATCAATCTTCAGGGGGTCAATATGAAAATAGGGCTGACCGGCTTTTTGAGCCAGCCACCGGGTTAAAGATTCAGAATCAAGCTTTCTTCCATCTTTTCGTCCATCGTCCAGCTGAAGTTCAGCCAGGTACTCCAGGGGGTGCAGGCGGGCCTGCTCGGCATTGCGTCTGCGGGACAAAATATCTTCTGACTGAGCCTCAGAAAGAACACCATCCCGAACCAGATCATGAACCAGCTGAGCCAAGTCCAGCATATAGCTGGTAGATTTCTGACGATTAGACGTGCTGAGGTTCTTGTTGTGTCCCCGGGGAGAGGCATCCGTGTCAGTTCTGTTCTGTTCCACACTTATACCGCAAAGACATCCTTTCACTCAGTTTATACGTAACTGGTAACCCCGCTCGGCTTTGCTGATATCTCCGGGTTTCAGGTCAGCCAGCTCTCCCAGAACGCGTGCCAGATCCTGCAAAGCCTCTTCTGGCCCCTGTTTCAATTCCAGTTCCAACTCCGAGATAGTCTCTTCACGATCACCAGACTTGATCTTCCCACAGTCCAGGGCCAGCTCGATTTGGGCTCCTTGCCACTCCAGGTTAACCTGGGTTCGCTGAAAATCAGTTCTAAATACAGGTTCCAGCCTGGCAGTATCAATACTCTTCAGGTTTTCTGGCCATACCTCCGACAGAGGAGCCAGATCAAGAGCCTCACCATTCAACTCCCACTCTCCCCGGCGGCTCAGACCATTAACACTGACCCCTCTGGTTTTCAGGGTCTGGATATATCTGTCGCCCTTTTTCCGGATTCTCAGAGCAACCTTGCTGTTATTCAGGTCAAATTCCGGTGTATCAAAATAGATGTTATCCAGCTGCAGAACTTCAACTTCTTTACCTGCCAGGCAGGGAGCTTCCAGCACTGTCTGGTGATCTTCCAGTGCCAGCAATAACTTCAGCTCAGTTTCACCACTCATGGACCCACTCCTGAAATAGTTCCAGCGTCATAAACCTTTCACAATTCTTCAATAAATTAATCCAGGTACAAATTATTCCAACAAGAAAGACAAATCTGTTAGCAAACGGAGAACGCTATGCCCAAAGGAAAACACAGATTAGGTAAGGGGCTTGCAGCTCTGAGCCTGTCCTTGCTGATACTTCCCGCAGGTTCAGTACTGGCTGAAAGCAAAGTCAGGAATATTATCCTGATGATCGGGGATGGCATGGGTCCTCAGCAGATGGGACTGCTGGAAAGCTATGCCCGTATGGCTCCAAGTTCTATCTACGAAGGCAAGCAAACAGCAATGGTGCAACTTGCCAGGCAGGGAACCATGGGGCTCTCCCTGCCAAACCCAGCTGGAGCCCTGGTCGTTGACTCAGCCAGCTCAGCTTCCCAACTGGCTACTGGAATTCCTGCCCCTTCAGAAGCTCTGGGGGTGAACACCGAAGGTAATCCAGTAGAAACCGTCCTGGAAAAAGCCAAAAAGCAGGGCAAAGCAACCGGCCTGGTTTCCGATACCCGCCTGACCCACGCCACCCCTGCTGCCTTTGCTTCCCACCAGCCCCACCGTTCCCTGGAAAACACGATCGCCGAAGAGATGCTGACAACAGGGGTTGACGTTATGCTCTCCGGCGGGATCCGTCACTGGATTCCCCAGGTAGCCAATGAGAAAGGTGCCACTTACAAACAGTTGGTTGAATTAACGGGTGGCACGGTGAAAATCAAATCAAAGCGCAAGGACAACCGCAATCTGCTGCTGGAAGCCAGGGATGCCGGCTATCAGCTCGCTTTTAATCGCACGGCACTGGAACAGGCCCGTGGGGGTAAACTGCTCGGTCTGTTTGCCTACTCCGGCATGCTGGACGGCATTGCTTACAGTAACAGCAAACATTCTTTGGAGCGTACCCAGCCCTCCCTGGAAGAGATGACCCTGAAGGCACTGGATATCTTGTCAAAAGACAAAGACGGGTTCTTCCTGATGGTTGAAGGTGGCCAGATCGATTGGGCTGCCCATAATAATGATGCTGGTACCATGCTCCATGAGCTGCTGAAATTTGATGAAGCCGTAGCCGCCGTGCAGAACTGGGCCAGGGGCCGGGACGATACTCTGGTAGTGATTACTGCTGACCACGAAACCGGTTCATTTGGCTTCAGCTATTCCGCCAGCAACCTGCCCAAGGCAAAAAAACTGTCTGGAAAAATGTTTGCCAACCGGGACTTCAAACCTAATTTCAACTTCGGTGCCCCAGAAATTCTGGATGGTCTCTACAACCAGAAGCTCAGTTTTTCTGCCATGATGAGTGAGTTCAGAAGCCTGCCCAAAACGGGCCGAACCCCAGCAGGACTGGCCGAAATTGTGAATAGCAATAATGCCTTCGAAATCGACCAGACCGCAGCAGAGCGAGTTCTGACCAAGGCACCTAACCCCTACCAGGTGGATGGCCATAAATATATGGCAACCAAGACCCTGCCCAAGGTTAATGATTTTCGTGCCTTCTTTGTTTACGGTGATGAAATCCACATGAACCTTTTGGCCCGGGAGCTGGCAGAAGACCAGAATACAGTCTGGGGAACAGGTACCCATACCAGTACTCCAGTCACTGTGATTGCCTGGGGTGATAATGACCTGACAGAAAGCTTCAGGGGAATTCAACACCACACAGATATCGGAAAGAAACTGCTAACTGCCCTCGCACAATAGATCGACTCAGAACATCCGGGCCATCCAGGGCCCGGCTTCCCTTTTTAACCCATCACCCCTCCGTACTTGCACTTTGGTTGCAGAAAACCCTTCACTTTTCCCAGAAGCGCATATACTCAGTTGCCAGCAATAAAAATACGTTGCCTATGCCTTCAGGTAATCTGCTTTCCAGTGTCTTCGGACGCTCACCCATAGGTCCGATCCAGAACCATATAGCCAAGGCACACGCCACAGCAGCCGACCTTGAGCCCTTCTTTGCAGCAGTTCTTGTAGAAGACTGGGAACAGGCTGAACTTATCCAGAAACGAATTGCCCGTCAGGAAAGTGAGGCAGATGAGATCAAGAAAAATATTCGGCTGTCTCTGCCAAAGTCTCTGTTTCTCCCTTTTCCCCGCGCTGACCTTCTTGAGCTGATTACTGTTCAGGACAAGGTCGCCAACCGCGCCAAGGATATTGCCGGGCTGGTTATTGGCCGGCACATGACGTTTCCGGGCGAGATCAAAGACAGTTTTCTGCACTATGTGAAACGTTCAGTTGAAACCTCAGCCCAGGCTCTGAAGGCCATGAATGAACTGGATGATCTGCTGGAAACCGGCTTCCACGGACGGGAAGCTGAAATAGTCGAGAATATGCTGGATGAGCTGGATGCCATAGAAAGTGATACTGACAAGCTGCAGATTCACATACGCCGAACGCTATTTCAACAGGAAAAAACTCTTCCCCCCGTTGATGTGATGTTTATGTACAAGATTATCGAATGGGTTGGAGATCTGGCTGACCGCGCCTCCAGGGTTGGCGGATATCTCCACCTGTTGCTTGCTCATTAACCTCAATTTTCCGGTAGCCTCCTGATATGTCCATCATCGCAGACTACGGCATTATCCTGTTGGTCCTAGCCTGTCTTTTTGGTTTTTTTATGGCCTGGGGAGTAGGTGCCAACGATGTGGCAAATGCTATGGGAACTTCAGTCGGCTCCAAGGCACTGACTGTTCGCCAGGCTATTATCATCGCTATTCTTCTGGAGTTTACCGGTGCTTACCTGGCGGGCGGTTCTGTCACCAGCACTATTCGCAGGGGTATCGTCGACCCTACCATGCCGGAACTTCTGGAATCACCAGAATTACTGATTTATGGGATGCTCGCAGCTCTGCTCTCGGCCGGGACCTGGCTGCTGGTCGCAACTCACTTCGGCTGGCCGGTTTCCACTACCCACTCCATCATCGGCGCTATTGTTGGTTTCGCTGTTGCGGGTATCGGAACCAATGCAGTACAGTGGCGCTGCATGCTGTCGATCTTCGGAAGCTGGGTTATATCACCCTTGTTTTCAGGATTGCTGGCTTTCTGTGTGTTCCACTCAGTGCAGCGGCTGATTCTTGATACGCCATCCCCTTTTACAAATGCCAAACGGTTTATTCCGTTTTACATGTTTCTGGTGGGATTCATGATCACGATGGTGACGCTGACCAAGGGACTGAGCCATCTGGGTCTTGATATTAACAATACCCAGGCAGTTATTCTCGCTACCGCTGCCGGTTGCCTGCTGACCCTCGGCGGCCGGCTCGCTCTCAGTAAAATCCAGATTGATCCCCGAGCCGATGAGCAGTTTCACTTTTCCAGTGTGGAAAGAGTATTCGGCACCATGATGATCTTCACTGCCTGCACCATGGCTTTTGCCCATGGCTCCAATGATGTTGCCAATGCCGTCGGCCCTCTGGCTGCTGTCGTTAATGTGCTCGAAAAGGGGGGCCAGATATCCGCAGACTCGGTTATGCCTGGCTGGGTTCTGTTGCTGGGAGGAGCAGGAATTGTTGCCGGGCTGGCAACTTATGGTTATCGGGTTATGGCAACGATCGGAAAGCATATCACTGAACTGACCCCCAGCCGGGGATTTGCTGCAGAGCTTTCTGCAGCAACAACCGTTGTTATCGCCTCTGGCACAGGTTTCCCTATCTCTACAACTCACACCTTGGTGGGCGCTGTTCTGGGCGTTGGCCTGGCACGGGGAATCGGAGCCCTGAATCTACGGGTCATCGGAACCATTTTTATGTCCTGGCTGGTGACCCTGCCGGCCGGGGCAATTCTCTCACTGGTTTTCTTTTATCTGCTAAAAGCCTGCTTTGGCTGATTTTTCTGTCGAACATTCTCGTCAATGCTTATCCGAAAATGTTTTAATAATCAGTACATAAAAATAACGCAGTTCAGGCTTCTAACATGTCACAACAGTTGATCCCTGCCATTTGCCAGCTGATTGCCACGCAATCAGTGAGTAGTACTCTGCCAAGTCTTGATCAGGGCAATCGCGCTGTCATCGACCTTCTGGCGGGCTGGTTGGAAAATATGGACTTTCGCTGTGAAGTGATGCCTCTGCCAGGTTCCCCAGACAAAGCCAATCTGGTCGCTACTCTGGGCAGAGGCACTGGAGGACTGGTGCTTGCTGGCCATACCGACACCGTGCCCTGTGATGATACTCTTTGGAGTCAGGATCCTTTCACCCTGACAGAAAGAGATAACAAGCTTTACGGGCTGGGAACCTGCGACATGAAAAGCTTTCTGGCTCTAGCCATGGAAGCAGCCAGAGGATTGAAAGTTGACCAGTTGTACCAGCCCCTGATCATCCTGGCGACAGCCGACGAAGAGACCACCATGAACGGAGCCAGAGCTCTTGCCAGGCAGGGTTATCCCAAAGCGAGAGCAGCAGTGGTTGGGGAACCTACTGGGCTTGTTCCACTCCATATGCACAAAGGCATCATGATGGAACGTATCACGGTGACAGGAAAATCCGGACATTCCAGTGACCCCTCTCAGGGTCGCAACGCCATAGATACCATGCATCACATCCTGACAGAGCTGATGGTTATCAGGGAGGAGTGGAAGTACCAATACAGAAATACCGGGTTCACAGTACCAACGCCTACCATGAATTTTGGCTGCATCCATGGTGGAGATAACCCTAACCGCATCTGTGAAACCTGTTCCTTTGAATACGATATCCGTCTTCTGCCCGGCATGGATCCGGATCATATACGCAAAACCATCTACCAGCGTACCCACAACCTGACAGAGCAAGCTGGGGTTATTCTGGAAATGACGCCTGTTTCACAAAGTATTAAACCATTTATCAGCCAGCCAGAAAGTCAGCTCCTGAAAATCTGTGAAACCCTGACGGGACATAAAGCCACCAGCGCTGCTTTTGCCACAGAAGCACCGTTCCTGAGCCAGATGGAGATGGACACTATTGTTCTCGGCCCCGGTAATATTGCCCAGGCTCACCAACCAGATGAATACCTGGCCCTGAGCACCCTGGAACCAACAGTATCGTTGCTGCGTAACCTGATAAACAGGTACTGCCTTCAGCCTGATGATGGAAGAAAATAGATCTATACCAGCATGAATATAACGAACGAGAACTACGTAAAATTCTTCCGCCAGTCTTCACCTTACATGCATACCCACCGCGGGCGAACTTTTGTCATTATGCTGCCGGGGGAAGCCATGGATGATGACAACTATCCCAATATCATCCACGATATCGCTCTCCTCAGCAGTCTGGGGGTTCGGCTGGTACTAGTACATGGAGCCCGGTCCCAGATCAACCGACGGATTGAAGAGCTTGATCTTTCCCAGGCATTTCACAATGGTTATAGAATTACCGACAAACAGTCTTTGGCGCAGATTATCGATGCCGTCGGCAGTCTGCGGGTAAAGATGGAAAGTCAGCTCTCCATGGGCCTGATTAACTCCCCCATGCATGGTTCCCGAATCCGGGTTGTCGGCGGTAATTTTGTCACCGCCAGACCTTTTGGGGTGATTGATGGCGTGGACTTCCAGCACACCGGAGAAGTACGACGGATTCATCATAAATCCATCAGTCAGCAGCTGGATCTGGGCTGCCTTGTACTCCTGTCATCCCTCGGCTACTCGGCAACAGGTGAAGTTTTCAATCTTTCTGTTGAAGATGTCGCTACCCAGGCTGCCATTGCCCTGAAAGCCGAAAAGCTAATCTTGTTCAGTGGCAGCATCGGCATCCAGGATCAGGATGGAAAATTAATCAGAACCATGCGTCCCTCCCAGGCCCGAACCCGGTTGCAGACAGAAACCCACATCGAATACAAACGGCTGCTAGAGGCCGCCATCACTTCCTGTGACAGCAGTATTGTCCGAACCCACATTATCAGCCATAGAGTCGACGGAGCCCTGCTGCAGGAGCTGTTTACCCGTGATGGTTTCGGTACCCTGATTACCCAGGATATGGATGCCTATGAGCAGCTGCGGCCTGCTGCTATTGAAGATGTTGGTGGTATCCTGGAGTTGATTCAGCCTCTGGAAGAGAAAGGTGTACTGGTTCGCCGCTCTCGGAAACAGCTGGAAAGAGATATTGGGACATTCACTATTATTGTCAGGGATGGCATGATTATCGGTTGCGCAGCCCTATGCAGTTATCCGGAAAATAATAGTGCTGAGCTGGCCTGTCTTGTGATTCACCCCGAATACCGGAGAGGCCAGAGGGGAGATGTGCTGTTGTCTGCTATTGAGCAGCAGGCCCGCCAGCAGAAACTGTCATCACTGTTTGTCTTAACTACACGGACAGCCCACTGGTTTATTGAACGGGGGTTTTCTGCCAGCCCCTTAAAAACTCTACCACTGGAGAAACAGGAATCCTATAATCGACCCCGTAACTCGAAAGTGTTCAGAAAAACTCTCCAAGAGCCTGTGATATCCACAGGATAGGAGTTATTTATGAGGCTCAGAAGCCAGTTTCTTCTGGGGTCAGTTTTACTGCTTCTGGCAGGTCAGCCCATCTACTCGCAGATGCTTGATGAACAGGAATCTGAGCCAGCTTCAACCCCGGAGCCACTAAACGAAAATAAGAGTTTTCCCATCTTCAAGTTCAATGAAAACCAGTGGTTTGAACTCACTATTCCAGATTCCTCCCGCCCTGACATTGGCAAGAACATTGAGGAAGAGCGTAACTGGCAAAATGCCATAGAAAATTCAGACCGTGATGCACTCTTCTCTGATGATCTGAAATTTTTAAACCAGCTGCACCTGCGTTACCACTTCCGCTTCAATTAATCTCAGCTGTCCCGCATTCGTGATAGAGCCAGTCTGCCAGAGCTTTGATACCCGGTTCACGCAGCCGGCTGCGCTTGCAGCAGAAATAGACATGGAACCCGGTTTCCCATCCACCTAAAGGCAATCGTACCAATCTTCCTTCCTGAATATCTTTTTCCACCATATAGTCACTGGCCAGGGTAATACCCTGCCCGCTTGCTGCCGCTTCAATCCCCATCACCTGATGACTGAAAGAATGGATGCGTACACGTTCAGGCATTTCCAGTCCCAGGGTCCGTGCCCAGATCTCCCAGTCAGTTCCAGGCTCTGACCCGGTATCTCGATCACAAGATAGAAGAGGGTACCGCCAGATAGCCTGCTCCACCAATTCCTCAATCATTTCCTGATAAATACCCGGGGCACACACCGGCACTACCAGCTCTCTGTGCAGAAGTTGTTTGTAGTATCCGGGTTTATTGGGCTGTTCGGTTACAAATACATCGCCTGTACGATCAGACAACAGTGGCAGTTCAGAGTCCATCTGCAGGCGTAGGTCGATATCTGGATAGAGGGCATGAAATTTTGGCAACAGAGGCACCAGCCACTTTATGGCAAAGGAACTGTAAACATGAAAGCGGATACGGGTATTAGTAACCCCCATTACCTGTCCGGTCGCTATAGACAACTCTCTAAGAATTCGATCGACTTCCATAAAGTAATGTCTGCCTACTTCTGACAGCTCAAGCCCGCGTCCCTGCTTGACCAGCAGAGTCTCTCCCAGAAAATCTTCCAGTAGCCGTAACCTGTGGCTTACTGCACTCTGACTGACACCCAGCTCTTTTCCAGCCAGGGTCACACTTTCATTTCGAGCGACAGCATCAAAAGCCAGCAACGCTTTCATCGGGGGTAAGGTACGCACAGTAAACCATTAATTTATTTCATGGATTGAGAATTTTTATCATTTTTTTAATGCAACAGATTGGCCGTATTATGCCTTTCAGAGGAGGCAAGTACTGTCAATGAAAGATAAGGATCCTGTATATCTGGCCATCATTATTCTGGTTATAGGTAACCAGTTTGGCATCATGTCTGATGCCCTGATCAAGAGTCTGGGCTTCCAGGGACCATTGATACAGCTGTTATTTTACCGCCAATTGATGTCAGCATTACTCTTGTTCCCACTATGGCTAAAGTACACCTCCCGTCGTTCAAGCAGCATGGGAATTCACATAGTACGGGCTAACCTGGGAACAATCTCCAGCTGCAGCATGTTTTTTGCCTTGAACACTCTACCTTTGGCGACAACTCACGCCATCTATTACTCTCTTCCACTGCTAACTTTGCCAATGGCATTTCTCGTTTTGGGAGCAAAAACATCTCGAGAGCAATGGGTAGCAACAGCTCTTGGTTTTATTGGTGTCCTGGTAATTATCCGGCCAACCAGTATCAACTGGGGGGCTATTGCTGCCCTGGTCAGTGCTCTGACTATGGCATTCAATGCCATAATCGTGCGTAAGCTACCCAGAGAGGAGCCTGTTATCGGTACCTTGTTCTGGATGAATGCTCTAGCACTGCCTGTGTCTTTTAGCCTTTTTATGTCCGAGGGGGCTGCCTGGGATACGGAGCTGCTTATGTGGGCGGGATTGAGTGCCGTGCTGGTTATGTTCTTTTATGGAGGATCCATAGCCGCTTACAGGATGGCAGATGCAGGGAATATCTGTGGTGCAGAATACACAGGGCTGGTGGGGTCTGCAGTAATGGGGTTTTTATTATTCAACGAGCTGCCGGATGTTTACACAATTCTGGGAGCCATGCTAATAATTTTCCCACTGATTTATATCAGCAAAAGGAATACAGGCAGGCTGACTGAGTCTTATGAAGTCTAAACATCTACATCGAGAGTTATGCGGTTACAAAGCCAGTTTCAACATCCTCCAGAAGCTGGCGCTGAGTCAGTTCCCCCCGGATAGCTTCTTGAAAGAAACGTCCTACCGAACCACTTAAAAGCCCTTGTATTTCTTGCTCTAGATATTTGCGGCGCAGTATGAGTGTGGCTCTTTGGACCAGTTCATCGTCACTCATTCTCATTTTCGGGGACTGCCCGGCGTCTTCGCCGGCTGATTGCTGACACTTCTTTATTTCTTCCAGAATCCTTAAATGCTCTCCCCTGAGAGCAATTAAGGTTTTAGAAAACTTCTGCATGTTCAACTGGCTCTCACGCCTCATGGCACGCCAATCCTCAGTGGTCAGTTTGGTCACCTCAGCATCAAAAGCCAGGTCCTCACCCTCTTCATTTTTCCGGCTCTCTACAACCTTTTTCATACGCAGCCGATTGAGCCGGTTGTTGCAAACTTCAGAGATCTTGTTTCCAAAAAACGATGCGATCCAGTAAACGACAATTGTTGCAGTTGGAACGGGAGTCAAATCAGCTTTTCTGGGGGCTACATCCTTAACAAACCAGCGAAAAGCTGAACTACCCACCTTGCCAAGGTTCCAGGTTAGATTGGTCCATAGAAAATGGGCGATAACAATAACGGTATGTCCGGCTGCCGCCAACATGTTATTGCGGGTCCAATTCAGTTTTGCCATTAGAGCCGATACCCTTAACTCTTCAGGAGGCAGAGGTTTTAACTTACCAAAGGCTTCGTTCAGTACCATGTCGGAATGTCTTCTCCAATTCAAAGAAGAATCAACACTATCCTTAACATTGTCACCTCCAAGCGAGAGTTCCTTTAGCCAGTTGCGATGGTCTTCCTTGGCTGAAACAGGCAGATCTTTCATATTTCGAATGGCCTTACGAAAAACCTTCAGTCTATGCTCACTGGAAATTCCCCCGTTTTCTTCGTCATGAGCAAAAGGCTCCCAGAGCTGATCAAAAGCTTCTTCAAACTCGGCTTCATATTTGGAAATATCGGTAACTGTCTGGACCACCAATCGATCCATGTTCATTAAGGCCTCTCCCAACTGGGCTGTACGCAACTGCTGCAGAACCTGATGGCGCCGAAACCGAATTTGGCCTGCGGCGCTGACGTTAGCTTTACCTTTAAGTTCCTCTAAACCTTTCATGTCATCCTGAAGATTGGCATAGGCGTTAAAAGCATCCGTAAGCCCCTTTTCCCCAGTCAGGGTACAGAGACCTTCGTAGAGACTCTTGCGCAGATCTTCATCTTCCAGCTCACAGGTTTCACAGTTTTCATCATACTTGATGACACTGCGGCCACCTTTCCAGAAGTTAAACAGCCCAGAAGCAAAATCGACCCCGGTCATACAAAGGGAGCTGACTGTGGAAGTTCCCAGATACACAGCGCCCATAATTCCACCACTCACAGTTCCCAGTACAACTGCAGTTAAGATTCTGGTCACTGTATCAACCAGGATTTTTCTCTTGTTACAAGCAGCATACCTCTGGATGCGTTTTAAAAGATCTTTGGTAATTCTTATCCGGAAACTGCGATCAACCCGGGTCTGTATCAGCCAGAGCTCATCTTCATTGCAGGTATAGGTTAAAGTCTCTTTTGGCTTTTCCAGTTCAGGGCACTCAATAACCCTGACAACTCCCTCACAGTCCTGCCCTGTAACATAGGTATCTTCCGGGCAGACACCGGCATGCTCCAGCATCTGCACTCTCTGCTCACGAGGCATATCAACCTGGGCAGCATGGAGTTGATCTACCAGCCCAAGATAGGCTTTAACCACTTCGCCGACCTTGTGATGTTTATTCAGTTCCAGAGCTCTGGCCACTTCCAGAAAGCAGCTCAAGGGGAGCTGAGTCCCACAGCCATTCATTCCCTTTTGCTCAAGAACAGCAACAACTCGTTCCCGAGCCTGGTTTCTGGGAATACCCAGCCTGCGCAGTTCACGAATAAAGTACTCACGGACAACCTGACGGGAAGCCGTACCATGCTCAAGCACATGATCCGCAGTTACACTGACCGTACAGGTTATACCGCCCGTAATGCGAGGGCCTTTGGGAATATGTTTTGTTGGAACGACCTTCTGTACTCTGCGTTGATGCTCTGCAGCCATCTGCTCCAGTGCGTTGCGCATTTCCATCAAGTGCTCAAGATCTACATCTTTGTCCCCTTTAAGACATTTCACTTCCAATAAAACCTTAACCGCATCACTGGCCGCATCTGCAGCCATCCCCACCTGTTTGACCAGTTGATCACAATAGTGAGGAACCAGAACTCTCTCCAGATAACCATTGGGTACGGATCGGTTCAGGGCCAGAAACTCGAAAGCCAGACGATGGGGGTTAAGGTTGACGAAATAATCCACCCGCCGAAGGGTTACTTCATCAATATCCCTGCGTGATGCCTTAATTTTGATTCCACCCCAGCGGCCATGATTGAGCTTGCATACTCCAGCCAGCTCCATGGCCACAGCCACCCGAAAGCCCAGGGGGGTGTTCAGATCTTTCTGGCGGGACATCCGGTATATATAGGAAGGAAGCGGACCTTCCGGAATGGTGGTCACAGTTTTTGTTGCTGGATTCCGAAACTGCTGAAGGTAGATGTGATAAAGCTTCCGGCCAATCCTCAACTCTCCCCGGACTACGGAGACAAAGCGGCTGAAAGTGCGGCCAAGCAAACTTTGTCGGGCTGGAGCCTCGACAACACGGGCGACACTCTGCCCCCCGTTTCTGGAAATACCGGCTATTCTAGCACCATCCACACTCAGACGGTCCAGACTTTCCCTGTCGAAGATCTGCGGAGAAGCAACTCTTGTGCTTCCTTGCACATCACCTTGCATAGCTTCCCGTGCTCATAGCTGCCAAAAGAACCCCTCTACGAAGAGGGGTTAATATATAAACAGTATATGAGGGAAACTGTCAGATTCAGAGGCGATCCAGAACCAGATAGCTATATTTCAAGCCTTCGTCAGTTTCATGGTCTTCTCTGGCTGTTTCCTGCCACTCAGGCTCATTTAGCGTCGGAAAAAATGCATCTCCTGTGAATGCCTGGCTGACCCGGGTCAGATACAGACGCTCTGCCTGTGGCAAAGCCTGACGATAGATCTGCTCACCACCAATAATCATCAGCTCAGAAACCCCATCAATCATGGCAATATTCTCTGCCAGACTGGTCGCCTCACTCAAACTGCGAACAACCCGAACCCCCTCATGCTCAAAGGATTGATCCCGGGTCATAACGATATTGGTTCGTCCTGGCAGTGGCCGCTTCAGGGATTCAAAAGTTTTGCGTCCCATGATTATGGGTTTCCCCATGGTGACAGCCTTGAAGTAACGAAGATCTCCGGGCAGATACCAGGGAAGCTTATTATCAATGCCGATAGCGTTGTTTTCCGCCACCGCTGCGATCATGGCAATTTTCATTATCAGTCTCAGATTAAGTGCCCGGTCATGGCAGTTTTTCATCCTTTCCCGGCTGAAAAACCCGGACATTATTATGCCCTTCGTCCCGCAAGTGCATGGCATGGAGCTGACTCATCACGCCCTTGTCACAATAGAGCAGATAATTACGGTTTCTGTCCAGCTCAGGGAACTTTGTGCGCAACTGGTAGAACGGTATGACCTGAACCTCACGGCCTGGGATCTGTAGAGGTTTCAGCTCTTCCTCCGTAGGATGGCGTATATCAATAATGATATCGTTCTGCCCGATGGTATCGACAACTTCAACTTCCTCACGACGCAAATCATCAGCCACTATCTCGTGGACAGAAACACTACGACGATCTTCGACAGCTTTATCAAGAACAGAGAAATCGAAGAATGACTCTTCCTTCTCAATCTTTTCCGGACGGGCACGTGTTGTGGGCTTTTTGGAAATGACCGCACAATACTCAGGAATATTCTTGGCAAAATCCTCGGTACCGATCCTGCTGGCTATGGAGATAATATCCTGCTTGTCCATGGCAATCAGCGGGCGCAAAACCATGGTATCTGTCACCGAATCAATAACCGCCAGGTTCGGCAGAGTCTGGCTGGAAACCTGACCAACTGCTTCTCCGGTTACCACAGCCTGTATCTTCATAAACTCAGCTGTTTTGCTGGCAGCACGCAGCATCATCCGTTTAAGAATAACCCCCATCTGGGAGTTATCGATTTTGCTCAGAATCTCGGCAACAACACCTTCAAAGGGAATAGTGACAAAACGCACCCTGTGGGAAGCGCCATACCGGCTCCACAAGTAATAGGCGACTTCTTTAACGGCCAGTTCATGGGCATGTCCACCCAGGTTGAAGAAGCAGAAATGGGTGTTAATACCCCGTTTCATAGTCAGGAAGCTGGATACAGTAGAGTCAAAACCACCAGAGATCAGAGACAGAACCGGATCCTGTGAGCCCATGGGATAACCACCAAGGCCGGCGTGGCGCTTAGCTACCAGAAACCAGCGGTTATGCTTAATCTCAATATCAACCCGGACATCTGGATTCTTCAGCTTAACACCGGCAGCGTCAGTTGTCTGATTCAGCTCACCGCCAATAAAGCGTTCAACATCACTGGACTTGAACTCATGGCTGCCGGTTCGTTTGACCCTGACACAGAACATCTTGCCGGCAAGCTGGGAGGCATAGATCGGGCGCACCACTTCCAGCATACTCTCCAGACTTTCCAGAGGGTACTCCATTACCTCAAGAATCTGATGAATACCGGGTATGCAGCATAAGTGATCAACCAGCGTGGCAATATCACCCTTCTCTTCCAGCCTGGACTCAACTTCGATCATATCCCACTTGCCAACCACCTCCAGTTCCGGATCAACAGGGCGACAGACAAGACGGATATTACGGCGCAACTGCTTAACCAGCTGCTTGCGCACCGGAGCACTTTTGATGGTGATTTCCGGGAACAGCTTGATAACGAACTTCATGGGGAAAGAGCAAGGACCAGAAAAGAAATTAATCCGTCATTATACAGAACAGGGCAAGAAATCGGCTACCTGTGGTTTTTGATTACAGCAGAGCCAGATCATTTTGCAGATAATCCAGATACTTGCTTAACAGTTCATGGGTTATTTCTTGTTCACCCGACCAGTCTATTTCCTCGGCATACTGTGAGGCTATAAAGCCCTCTCCGCCTCCACCTTGAAACTTAAACCCTATTAAACCCTTCTCTAACAGCCAACCTTCAAAGTCTTTTCTCTCATAAGGTTCACCAGGGTGGGTTTGTAACCATTCATCATTAAACTCTTCCTGAACGCTAGTCAAGATATGCTCAAGAGATGACCACTGATCATAGCCCCTTCGAATTTTGTCCAGGTCTCCCGCCCCCTCTTTACCATACTTTGAGTAGTAGTTTTGAAGATCACGCATACGAGCTTCAAAGCACACGCTGCCATTGACCATGGCTTTCTGCATAAAGTTCCCAACCTGACCACTCTCCTTTGCTTCAGCATATGCTTTTTCAAGGAGAGAAATAAAATCAGCAATTTGATCAATAAGCAGCTCACTCCCATTGTTGGGCAGGTGTATAAGCCATCCGGTAGTGATAGTAAAGAAGTCACTTGGACTATCTCCGTTTTTTAACCGCTTCTGAAGTTCCTCCATATTCGCTTTTAGATAACGAGTGCTCTCCAATGCCAGAGCACAGTACTCGTACTGAGTTAATCCGGTATAACGCTCTCTATTTACATTTCTGGCGCCGACGACCTGACTAAGCAATTTCCATAAAAATTTCGGTTTCCAGCCATTTTTAATAGCCTTGCTTGTCCAGACCCTGAGAGGCTCAAAAGGTTTTCCGAAAAGATAGTTACAACGATTAAGAACCGGTTTGCCATCCGGGTAGTTGGGACAACCACCCAAATCATCCTTCATTTTATCCAGCTGATTACGCATATCCTGATAAAGGCCATCTGCAGAGGGAGTATTGAGTTCAGGCACTGGCTCTACAGTCACACCACTTTTCAACCATGAAGCCAGTTTGCTTTTAGGTAACGTTTCAATACTATCTGGAACACCTGAGGGCTGAGTGTCTAAACTCCTCTCTACATGGTCAGAAAACCATTTCGTAACCTCCTCCAGTTCCTTTTGAAAATCAGGACTTATACTGCGATCCTTAATCGGTGTGTCGTTATGAGATGGCTGGGCTGTTCTTCCATCTTTCACATAGGATCTCACAGGTACAGATCCAGACTTTTGGGTTTGCAAAGCATTTTGGCCACTTTTCCCTTCGGCAGCAGCCGATTCTTTTAAAGGTTTTGAAGCTTGCCCCTGAACTCCATTACTGGGCAGATTAATTTTCATAATCTAACAATCCCTTTTATTTATCTTCCGGCTGCTTTTCAAAGAACAAAACAATCTACCTGCTGATAGTATAAACTCACTCTCGCAGTGCTTTTGTACATGCGCACCAAAGTAGCGCATAGTAGCGCATACAATTTCCACAACCGCTCCATTTTGATGCACAGGTTAGAGCGATTACCTCAATCAGGAAGATAATACACTGGCAATACATTAACAACGGGAGAATATTAATAATTTGGCGCACTTTTTGCTGCAAGCACAATGTTAATGATTTAGTCTGCCAGCTCATGTGTATGTGTAGTAGCTGGCAAGGTACTGAGAAACCGCATATCCAGCACCCGACGGAACTCGGATTCAAGCGGTCGAGATATAAACCCGAGGAACAGACAACAATGTCCAATAAGACTCTTTCCCTGATCAAAGAACACGACGTCAAGTGGGTTGACCTCCGATTCACTGACACCATTGGCAAGGAACAGCACGTCTCTCTTCCCATTTCGGAAATCGACAGTGAGTTCTTTGAAGCTGGCAAGATGTTTGATGGCTCCTCTATAGCCGGCTGGAAAGGCATTAACGAATCCGACATGATTCTGATGCCCGATGACAGCACAGCGGTCATTGATCCGTTTACCGATGAAAACACCCTTAACCTGCGCTGCGACATCATCGAACCTGCCACTATGCAAGGTTATGAGCGTGACCCCCGCTCTGTAGCCAAACGCGCAGAAGAGTTCCTCAAGTCTACTGGTATCGCTGATACAGCCTTCTTTGGGCCAGAACCCGAGTTCTTTGTCTTTGATGATGTGAAGTGGAAAATTGATATTTCCGGCGCATCCTACGAAGTGAATTCCGAAGAGGCTGCCTGGGCATCCAATGAAATGTTCGAAGGTGGCAACACCGGTCACCGCCCAAGTATTAAAGGCGGTTACTTCCCGGTGCCTCCTGTTGACTCACTGCACGACCTGCGTGCAGCCATGTGTCAGGCCACCGAAGCCATGGGTGTTCCTGTTGAGGTTCATCATCACGAAGTGGGCACAGCTGGCCAGTGTGAAATCGGTACCCGCTTCAACACTCTGGTTCGCAAGGCTGATGAAAACCAGATTCTCAAATACTGTGTGCATAATGTTGCCCATGCCTATGGCAAGACTGCCACCTTCATGCCCAAGCCTCTGGTTGGCGATAACGGCAGTGGTATGCACGTTCATATGTCTCTCAGCAAGAATGGTGACAACCTGTTTGCCGGTGACGGATATGCTGGCCTGAGCGACAACGCCCTGTACTACATTGGCGGCGTCATCAAGCATGCCAAAGCCATCAATGCCTTTGCCAATGCTTCCACAAACGCATACAAGCGTTTGGTTCCCGGTTTCGAAGCACCGGTTATGCTGGCTTACTCGGCCCGTAACCGTTCTGCCTCTATCCGGATTCCCTATGTAAACAGTCCGAAAGCCCGCCGTGTTGAGGTGCGTTTCCCGGATCCAACAGCTAACCCATATCTGGCATTTGCAGCCCTGCTGATGGCTGGTCTGGACGGTATCAAGAATAAGATCCACCCTGGTGATGCTGCAGACAAAGATCTGTACGATCTGCCACCTGAAGAAGCCGCTGAGATCCCCACTGTTGCAGCCAGCTTTGAGGAAGCACTGAATGCCCTGGATCGCGATCGTGAGTTTCTGACGGCCGGTGGCGTATTCACCGACGATATGATCGATGGCTACCTTGAACTGAAGCGTGAGGAGTGTGTAAAGGTCAGCCAGACGACTCACCCTGTTGAGTTTGACCTGTACTACTCCTGTTAAGGGGAGTCTGAGCAATAAAGGGCTGCTTTGGCAGCCCTTTTTTCATCATAACGCACAGGCCAAGCCATCTCACAGAGACCACTACCTGCTTTAACCGGAATGGTTCGCTCTGGTCAGCGCATATTGCAGGAAAATGCATAAACGCGCTTAGCTGGGCCATGACTCTCAGAGTAAGCCTGCCATATGGCGGCATTGGCGATTCCTCTTCAAGTCACTAATCTGAGTGGAGGAAAGAGTAGAATAAATAAGGAAAGATGAGCATGGCAGGGCTTAGATTGTTACTCGCTTTCGCTACATCAACTGCCCTGATTATTTCCCCCTATGCTTCAGCTGAGGTCTACAAGACGGTTGATGATCACGGCAATGTCATTTATACCGACAAAGAGAGCGATAAAGCCGAAACCATTGAGTTACGCCCTATCCAGACTATCCCGGCACCTTCTGTACATCCTGAGAAAAAAGCCAGAGTCAGAAAAAGCACTGCAAATATCTACACCTCGGTTACCATTACCTCTCCCGGAGAACAGGAAGTTTTTCGCAATCCCGATGAGATAACAGTCACAGTTCAGGTCGATCCCGCCCTGGGAGCTGGTCACCGTTACCGACTGCTGGTCAACGGCAAGGTTCATGGGGAGAATCAAAAACCAAGTTTCATTCTAAAACACCCTGAACGCGGAGCTCTTGTTCTTAAAGCAGAGGTCATCAACGCCCGGGGCAAGGTTCTGATCAGCGGTGAGCCACGCACAATTTTTGTACATAGAGCCAGCGCCCTGTTCCGCAGTCCAGCCAAACCTGACAGCTCAAAGAGTAAGTCCTGATTCTTTTTTAGAAAAATTTCATGCACCAATATGGTGCATCAACTATTGATATGCCACACTGCACTTCAGCTATTGATGCCAGGAGAAGCCTGACTCCACCCAGTTACCCCCAGCTATTAAGACTGGTTTGTTTCTTGCACTGACGGACAGCATATCCAATGACAAATCTATTCCAGCCAATTCTTATGCAGCACCAGTTACTGGAAAACATGACCACTGCTGTTCTGGTTTTTGATAAAAACCTGACTGTCCAGTTTATGAATCCGGCTGCGGAAGCTGCACTGGCCATGAGTGGCCGCCAGGTTTACGGCCTTCCCATAAATGAGCTGTTTCAGGAGCAGCCTCCATCAACTGAAAAAATAAAGGCCTCTTTTGCTAATGGCAGCTGTTACAACAAGCGGGAAGCCCAGCTCAACCTGGTTAATGGCCATACCCTGACCGCAGACTACTCTATCACTCCCCTGACCGGCTCGAACGAACCCATATTGCTGATGGAGCTTCAGCCCCGGGACAGACTGCTGCGCATCAGCCGTGAGGAAACCCTGAAATCAAAGCAGGAAACGACCAAAATCCTGGTACGCGGACTGGCCCATGAAATCAAAAATCCTCTCGGTGGGCTACGGGGAGCTGCCCAGCTGCTGGCCCGTGAGCTACCGGACAATAGCCTGCAGGATTACACTAACGTCATTATTGAAGAGGCTGACCGCCTTAGAAATCTGGTCGACCGGATGCTCGGGCCAACCAGACCACCGACCATGGAATCCATCAATGTCCATGAGGTTCTGGAACGGGTATCAAGCCTTATCCATGCTGAAACCGGCGGCAGACTGGATATCACCCGGGATTACGACCCCAGCATTCCTGATGTGGAGGCGGATTCAGAACAGCTGATTCAGGCCACTCTGAATATTGTCCGTAACGCCATGCAGTCTGTTGGCCAGTCCATGCCACTGAGTGATGGCCGGATTACCCTGCGCTCCAGGATTGTTCGCCAGTTTACTATTGGCAGCACCCGCCACAAGATCATCTGCCGGGTCGATATTGAAGATAATGGACCCGGCATCCCCAAAGATATGGTTGAAAACATTTTCTATCCCATGATCAGTGGCCGGGCTGATGGCTCCGGGCTGGGTCTGTCCATATCCCAGTCGATCCTTACCCAGCACAATGGCCTGATCGCTTGCGAATCCGTACCGGGTAAAACAGTTTTCTCATTATTTATTCCTTTCGTAAGCAGTAACAATAAAAAAACCAACACCAGGGAAGCATCAGCATGAGTACAGGACATATCTGGATTATTGACGATGACAAGTCTATCCGCTGGGTTTTGGAACGCACACTGGCCCGGGAAGGTATTCAGACAACCAGTTTCGATAATGCCGATACAGTTTTAGAGCGTATATCCGTACAGCAGCCTGATACCATTATCAGCGATGTGCGTATGCCCGGTACTGATGGACTGACCCTGTTAAGTCGCCTGCAGGAAAATCATCCGGATATCCCGGTCATTATCATGACAGCTCATTCGGATCTGGACAGCGCTGTGGCTTCCTACCAGGGAGGCGCTTTTGAATACCTGCCTAAACCTTTCGATCTGGATGAAGCGGTTACCCTGGTCAAGCGGGCACTGGATCATGTCCGTGAACAGAAAACCCAGTATCCGGATGCACCTGTCGAGGCGACTCCGGAAATTATTGGTGAAGCTCCGGCTATGCAGGAGGTATTTCGGGCCATCGGTCGGCTATCCCAGTCAAACATCACAGTTTTAATTAATGGTGAATCTGGCACCGGCAAAGAGCTTGTGGCCCATGCCCTGCACCGCCACAGCCCCCGGGAATCAAGGCCCTTTATTCCCTTGAATATGGCAGCCATCCCAAAAGATTTAATTGAATCAGAGCTGTTTGGTCATGAGAAAGGCGCATTCACTGGTGCCAACCAATTGCGCCGGGGACGTTTTGAACAGGCCAATGGTGGTACCCTGTTTCTTGACGAGATTGGTGATATGCCAGCGGATACCCAGACCAGGCTACTGCGTGTTCTTGCAGACGGTGAGTTTTACCGTGTTGGCGGACACACTCCTGTATCCGTCGATGTCCGTATAATTGCTGCCACTCACCAGAACCTTGAAGACCTGGTTCAGGAAGGAAAATTCCGGGAAGACCTTTTCCACCGCTTGAATGTTATCCGTATTCACCTGCCCCGCCTGCGGGACAGGAATGAAGATATTCCACTTCTGACCCGACACTTTCTGGATAAGGCTGCCACAGAGCTGGAAGTTGAAACCAAAATTCTGCGCCCTGAAACTGAAGAGTTTATCTGCCAGCTGGACTGGCCTGGTAATGTCAGGCAACTGGAGAATACCTGCCGCTGGCTGACTGTTATGGCTTCAGGGCGGGAAGTCTTGATTGCAGACATGCCGCCAGAGTTACTTGCCTGGCAAAGTGAGCCCGCTGCCGGAGAGAACTGGGAACAGGCTTTACGCAGCTGGGCTGATCACCGGCTCGCCTGTGGCGACATGGCTCTGCTTGAACAGGCTGTTCCAGCCTTTGAAAAAATCATGATCGAAACAGCACTCAAACATACCTGTGGCCGCCGCAGGGATGCAGCCCAGCTTCTCGGCTGGGGGCGAAATACCCTGACCAGAAAGATCAAGGAGCTGAATCTGGAAACTGAGCAGAAGGAAACGAAAGAAGAGGCTCTGCCATAGATAGCGCAAGCGCAGATTCAGAGGTGTTAGGGCCTGTTGAGGTTTTATTATGCGGCTCAGTGGTTCTAAAAGCGGCCAGATGTTAGAAGGGCTTGTGAAAATCGTAGTTATTCTACATTGAGCAAGCCCGACGCGGCAGATGGCCGCTTTTAGAACCACCCGAAGGGCCTTTTCGAGGGCTTCTATGGCTGCGTTGCAGCGTTTTGAAAGGCAATGAGCATTCCTGCAACGCTGCGCCTAACCATAGAAGCCCTCGAAAAGGCTGAGCGCGATAATAAAACCTCAACAGGCCCTAGCACAGGTTTGTCTACAATAGCTCCTCTGATATTTGCATAACTCTTATATTTTATATGGCAGCAACCAAACAAACTCTGGGCCTGTTATGTTGTTTATCCCCTTTCACCCTGTCTGGCACACTGCTCTGGCACTTGATAAATGCTGATCATTCTACAGGGGCTTATGAGCCAGATACCCTTAATGACAAAGCCAAAAAGCAACTGGCATGGTTATATCAGGACTTCGCTGTAAACAATACTCTGTTAGTGATGCCTGTGAGTGTCACTTTCGATTTTCCACCAGAATTTGATGCTTTGGACAACCTGACCCAATTTTTAAAGGAGCAGTCGCCATTTTGGAATAACACTGAAATTGTGAATATTCAAACATCCCTGCTGATCCTGCCTGAGTATCCAAAACTACTCAGCGCACTTAATCAGTTTTTTTTATTTTATTTTTCGCAAGGGAAACTGGTTACCCCAGAAAAAAAGAAACAATACCGTACCGTTATACATCTTCTGAGCACCAGTACTGCAATGTATACCTGGTTAGACTCACTACCCGCTGCGCCTGATAACAAAATCGTCGAATTATTAAAGCAATTTATGAATAACCCCATGGTTATCACTGAAATCGGCCTGGCATTCTCAGAGGATCAAGACGAGTCTCTACTCACTCTGCTTACCTCCTTCCCTTTCCTGTGGCCCCTGGTTTCCAACCACCAGCTTAGTGGTGAACAAAATTATAAAGCTGTTTATACCACCGTTGAGGAGGATCCCAGCTTAAAGAAGATATTTGCCCAAGGTATTTCCTACTTTGCCTTGACCACTCTGTTTCACATACATCGAGATATCTTCGGAATTAATCATTATTTTCGGGGATCAAACTTATACGATCTGGCCCAAAAATATCTGGTGCACTGGATATCTAAATACGAGTCAAAGTATGGTTCCTTCCCGATAACCCCAGTGGAAGATATGGTTTATACCATGATCAATATTCTGGTCGATTATCCTGAACTATATTACGGTGCCCGAGGCTTTCCTGTCCCCCAGGATACCCATTTATCGCTCTCCTATTTTTTTTACGCCCTGGAAGAAGCTCTGCAAAAAGAACCTGAACGCTTTCACAAGAAAGAAGCCCTCCCGCAAGACGCTGGTGCTCAAATGATAGAGTACTTCCACTACCCTAAACTGATGCCAGTCCTTAACTGGCTGGCAGAAATGCAGGGAACTGGTCTGATAAAAGACCTGTGGGCTATCCCCCCCCAAAATTTATATGCACTACTGGTAGAACCAGTATGCATGACGGATGCCTTGTATGGTCTGTCCATGCTTTCTTTTCCGATTGCCTTTCCTCAGTCAATTACTTTTGACAATTTAAAACAGTATCTGTCTAACGTTCTATCCAGTTACTATAAAAGCGATATTGAAACGCACAGCGCACGTCTTGCCGCATTACTTTTAAAAAAGGGAGTCATTCCTGAAGATAAGGATTATGAAGAGAGTGATTTTGTAAGTACTTTCAAAAATTTGTATAAAAGCAAACAACTAAGCTTCAATCACGTGCACCAGATAGCCATCGATGCTTACGCCAAAGCTCCTCCCCCACTGTCTCCAGCCAACCTGTCTCCTGTAACTGAGTGCTCTGTTGATTATCACTTGGTTCTAAATAAACTTGAGTCCATTACTCTTAAAGATGCCACCGAAAGGCAACTTAATGTTATCGGAGCAATGGCAAAGGCACTGTCAAAACTACAAATAGCCGAGAGTGTGAACACGGAAAAGCAACAGCGAGCTATTTTAAGGCAGCAGGCTCTGTACACGACAAAAAAGTGAGCTGGCAACGTAGCAAAGCTGCTATGAAAGGCTGTGAAAAAAGAGCCATCGGAAGCAGCCATGGACATTACCAGCTCACTCTCCCAGCAGATTAAGCCATATCTCGCTCTAAGCAAGCCGCGGCTTGAGCTTATTTCCATCTTGGTCATCAGCATTATTCAGTTGCGAACAGTGAATCTTACCCGCCTTGCCGCAAACTTCCCGGGTTTTGCTCAAACAGAGTCCTGCTATCGCCGTATACAGAATTTTTTCCAGAAGGTCTCCCTCGATACAGTCACTCTCGCCAAACTTATAGCGTGTTTGTTTGGCCCCGAAGGGCCTTGGAAGCTCAGCATGGATCGAACAACATGGATGCTGGGACGATCCAAGTTCAACATTCTTTATCTGGCCATTAACTACAAAGGTATGGCTATACCCCTGTTGTGGGTCATGCTCGACAAGAAGGGCAACTCGAATACTCAGGAGCGCATTGATCTACTGAACTTGTTTCTGGACATCTTCCCCTGACCAGAAAGTAGAGCGCCTTATGGCAGACAGGGAGTTCAAAGGAAAGAAATGGCTGGGTTACCTGGTCGAATATAACTGGCCGTTCTGCCTTCGGATTCCAGTGAATACCCAGATACCCAACAAGCATCAAAACCGCCTGCTGCCTGTTCGGCGCATCTTCACCATAAAGGCTGGTGAACACATGGTGATACGCAAGCCTCGTAAGGTGTGGGGGCATACAGTTTATCTTGCTGCTGCTCGGTCTGAGAAAGGTCTTATGGCTCTCATTTGTCAGGCAGACCCTGAACGTGCTGTTCAGGCTGGAAAGGTGGCGAGAGTGTGAACACGGAAAAGCAACAGCGAGCTATTTTAAGGCAGCAGGTCAAAAAAGTACGAAGCCAATAACCTTCAACCCATTACCCCGAAACACAGATGTTTCAGAAGCAATAGCCCCCCTGCAAAATTCCTTATTTGCCGAGGGGATGAGGCTAAGCTTTTTAGGTTGCATCACCAGTTAACCCACCAATAAACCCTGTCTGTCGCCAAGCCTCGTAGCTGACAATTGCTACAGCATTAGAGAGATTCAAACTGCGGCTTGTTGGCATCATGGGAATGCGCAAACGGTGTTCTTCAGGAAAACTGTTCCGCAGGTCATCGGGCAAACCACTGGTTTCCGATCCAAACAGCAGGACATCACCTTCCCGATATTCCAGCTGAGAGTGAGGGCGACTGCCCTTGGTTGTACAGGCCAGAATCCGGTGACCTTTTACAGCCTCTGCAAATGCCTGGTAGTCTGGATGAACGGTGACATTAGCCAGATCATGGTAATCCAGACCAGCCCTGCGAACCTTTTTTTCATCAAGATCAAACCCCATTGGCTCAATCAGGTGCAGATGGCATCCATTGTTGGCAACGAGTCGAATGATATTTCCGGTATTGGCGGCAATTCGTGGTTCATACAGAGCAATATGGAACATAGCTGGCAGACTTGGAAAGCTGATAAAAAAGTATGAGTATAAACTTTGGTACATGCAGTAGAAAAATCGGTAAGGCTCTGTTCAGTTTGAAAGTTGATAAAGCCAGATGGCAGCTATTTTTTCTGTTAATCGGGATAGTGTCAGCTCACAGGAGCTGAGTGCTCGACGCCACCCAACATAACGGTAGAGATACTTACTGGCTACACCTTTGAACACATTGTTAATCCAGCTTTTCAATACACTTCAACTATTATCCTAATAATCAACACCTGCACAATAGTGAGCACTCACATGACTACAATTAATCTTACAAAGTGGGTCATTACTTCTCTTGCTATAGTGTTGTTCACTTTTGCACCACTTGTCTCTGCAGATATTTCAGTCGACAAAGCCATTATCGAGTTCAAATTCAATGGGGAGTACTACACCGATATCAAAATCCACAACAGTGCCAAGAAAAAAGCTTATGTTTCTGTTTCCATCAAAGAGGTTATCAACCCGGGGCGGATTGACGAAAAGCGAAAAGAGCTGGAAGATCCCGATAAGGCTCTTCTTATTGCAACACCACCCCGCCTGATTGTGGAAGCAAACCAGTCTGCACCTGTTCGCCTGCTAAGTCTTGACGAAGACCACAAACAGGAAAGGATTTATCGGGTTTTGGTTGAACCTGCGAGTACAAAATTTAAAACAGAGCAGGATTCAGCAGTTCAAGTACTCGTATCCTACGACCTCCTCGTTATTGTGCGACCGGAAAAACCTGTCATTAAGGTCCTGTCCTCCCGAAAAGGGAAAACCATCACTTTCTATAATGCAGGAAATACCAATATCTATCTGGAAGAAGGGAAACTGTGTAAACCAGGCGACAACAGAAGCTGTGAGAAGATTGCCGGAAATCGTCTCTATACGGGTGCCAGCTGGACAACTGAGTTGCCTTTTGAGGGGGATATAGAGTTTGGCTTGAATAATGGTGAAACCACACCCAGAAAGACTTTTACCGGCAAGGACAGGTTGCCGGACAACATCCCAGCTTCACCGAGGTAACGTTAAGGGTAAACAGGTCAATCGATCATAAAGAGACACACCACGTTTTTTCTTTTTCTCAAGGGGCAGTACAACCTGACACCTCTTCCCCGAAGCTGTTTCAACTTCCAAACGCTCCAGATCATCCCGAAGGCGGGTCTGGAACAGTCCCCGGGAGTCTGTTATAGCCCGATCCTGGGAATTCAGCAGCACCGCATTCACCAGCATATTCCCCTGCTCATCCTGCAGTCGTCCGAGAGCGGGCTCTACACTCAAAACCTGAAATAACACATGAGCCACATTACCCGGATATAACGTCACTGTCTGAGCCCTGTCATCGTAATCAGAGAAACTGTCCGCTGCAGCACGGATGGAAATATCGTATTCACCAAATGGAGACAGTACCACGGGGACCTTTTCTCCAATTCGCCCTCTGGCGACAGTCCGGTCATTGACCAGAATATCAAACAGCCCACGACCTTCTCCCTGCAGCTCCACCAGAACAGCACTGTCACTCAACTTGCTGCCACTAATGGCCATACCATTGCTGTTAGCCAACATGCTGGTACTGAACTGCCCGATATAGTTGGTGACATTATCACCTTCCTTTGGCCAGCTTTTACTCAGAACCAGATGCCCTCCCACTCTCTGGCCAGTCAGTTCGGCTTCAACACCCGCCGAACGCTGGAGACGCTGACGCTCTATAAAAGCACTCAAGTCCACACTCTGTCCCCGGTATGGTTTCACACCTCTCAAGCTGCCATCTACTCGACTCACCATAGCCAGCTCCCGGGAATCATCTGTTTTTGTTTCCTGCCGTGTCTGCTTGAATATCAGATCGCCTGATTTTCCCCGCTGAGTCAAGGTCAACCCCAGCAATAGTTGATTCTGCCCCCGGGTTCGTGAACCATTGATGGACAAACGCAGATCCACTTTATTTCCGCGCCTAAGAGGCCAGTCCACCCGTAGATGATCAGTCACCGTGCTGGAACGGTCTCCCTGGTTTTTCTTCCAGTCCCGTCCCAGTTCAATACTGGCGCTTTTCAATACACTGCTGAGAGTGAACTGCCCAACCCGTGATTCCGGGTCAAGCAAAGTGCCACTCTCTCCATCTCTCTTTTTATTCAGCATGCGATAACTACCCTGAATTTGTATCACCTGACTTTGTATCAGCCGGCTCTCTATCACCTGACTACGCCAGCGGGCTTCTCCATAGAAACCCTGACGTCGATGACGGGAAGCCATAATGCCACCGGAAAGATCCAGGTTATGGCTCAAGTGCAGAAATCCGGCTTCGACCAGAACATCGCTGTCTTCAGCAGCAGTGGCAATATTCAGTGCAGTACTGTCCCACAGCAGAAAACTGTATCCTCCCCGGGCCACCCAGCCCTCTCTGGTACGGGGCCAGTACTGTTCCCTGGTCGTCTCCATCGGACGTCCAAATTCAAGAAAGTAGATAGGATCATTTCGCCCAGGCAGCTGGTTGCTCTTCACAAACAGTTTCCTCTGCTCATCAACCAGGTGGGTACCATCAAACACCTTGATGGTCAGGTTATAGGCACCCTGGGGCAACCTGCGGGTATCAATCTGCTGTCGCCCGGATTCCAGCAGCATGGCATCCAGTAATTTATTATCCCGGTAGATTTCCACCCGCCCCCTGACAGGCAGATAAACAATAAGTGGCGTGGTATTCAGTGAAGCTTCTCTGGCCAGAGTTTCTGAAGAGTGCGCAATTCTGGCTCCCAGCAGGGTTGGGTCAGCGGAGAAGGTCAGGCCAAAACTTTTTCCGCCAAACAGCCCCCCCTGGAGCTCCTGCCCCCGGAGATCCTGTTCAAGGTAGAGCGAAGAGATATTGAAATGCTCGGCCTTGTCGTAGGTCCAGTCTGAGAAAACATGCTTTTCCTTAAAGGCCATAACAGAGCGTCCATACCAGGAGTAATGATCCGTCGAATCCTCTGACCTGGCCCCGGACATGCTCAGGCTCAACCCCTGTACTGCAGAAAAACCACTGCTGGCCTTGCTCAGGTAACGGGGATCTCCAAGATGCTTGATTTTCAGATAACCGGGATTGACGAAAATATCGACCCGAAAATACCTGGCATCCAGCACAACTCCGGCGATTTCAGGCTCGAATGTTCGACACTCACTGTCTTCATCACTCTGACACAAATACTCTCTGTTGGCGTTGAGCTGACCTGTCAGGGCACTGGTTATTCGTTGCTGGTCAACAAGCTCTGGCAGCATTCTGACAACATTTTCGGGGTATCTGAATCGAATCCATGAGGATGTGAACACGGCCTGAGCCGTGCCCACCCTGTATCCCCGGTTCCATACTTCAACCCGGGTCTCCCGGGGAGTATCAATATGCTCGAACCCTGGGGGAACATCATCATCGTCATCATCAGCGGGAAGTTTTTGGGTATACAAGGCGGTAAATAAGACAGAGTTCCACACAAGCAGGAAAGCCAGTGCAGCCATAAAACGCTGTAAACAGATAGTTCCAGACATGGAGGGCCAGAGTAGAAACAGGCTCCTAAGATTTATCGGGTTTCAACCGTGATTCTCAAGAGTCCCTGATAGTGACCGGAGGTAACCTGCCGGGCATCTTTTGTCGGAATATGAACCAGAACAGCAGCATTCGAGCTGCCATGGCAATCTGGATAAGAAGACCCCAGATAGGTCTGGCTGGTTTCACCAGCATCAAGCCTTTCAGCTGGGAGAGTGCCACTACGCCACAGAGCCTGAAAATTCAGATGCCCTCTGCCATCACTTAAGATAAAAGAACCCTGCTCGCCCTCTCCCCTCATGCGAATGGCATAGCGCCCGCCACCATTGCGGAAAACGCAGGCTTTGACCTCTCCATGGGCAGGGTTATGGCCATCAAAATCGGGCAGTTTGAGAATTCCGGGTATTTCCAGTTTGACCCTTTCTGCCACTTCCAGGCTGAGCTGAATCTCAAAAATATCTTCTTCGATATCATCGACATACAGCTTCAACTGGAGCAGCTGGCTATAGGTGCCCCCGGGAATCAGCTCTGTCGCAATAGCTGGAACCACTTTTAGATAGAAAGCCTCATCTGGATCAGAGCAGTGACTGGTTAACCTGTTCCCCTTATGCAGTACGCTGCCATCGTAAACAGCAACAGGGCGCCCGCCTTGGACAGGTTCAACGGTTAGCTCAAATGGAACGGCAGAGGTGTATTGGCGTACATGCTTCAACTCCAGACCCCCTGCTGGCATCACAAAGACAACACGCCATTTCTGCTCCAGCTGTCCAGCCTGATTATATTTCACGCAGTAGCGGCCAGTTCCTGTTTTTCCGGGGATCTGGAAGATGATTTGGTCACTGCCAGTTAATGTAACCAGTTTGTTTTCCGCCCCTTCCTGGCTGGAGCTTGCAACAGCAGCCTGGCTGACTGCCAGGCCAACAAGCAAAGTCATCGCATAAAATAGAGGAGGTAAGAGAGACATTCCCTTGCTCTTGAAGTGATACTGCTTTTCAGTTTAGCGTGACCAGCCTGACATTTTATCTATGGGCAAATACTCCACCCATGGCGACTCGCAAGTGCTGACTAGTACAACGTTCCAAATTGTTTGTCCTGAGGCTTTGGCTTGTAACCTATGAAATATAAGCAAGCTGTATGATTGCGACCAGACAAACAAATTGTTTTCGAATACTAGTAAGTGGCAAATGTCAGCTTCAAGATTGTTCTATAGGTGCCTTCTTCTACAATCTTTCCGGTTTGCACCAATAGTTGGGTTGACCCGTTTGTAGCGTGACAGGGAGCACTTTTGGTACCTGCTGTAATCAGGTTCTTCTCTCCGGGAGTTACCTGTTTTTTCGTCTCGCCGTTCAAGTGGTCAGTGATAAAAACATTCATATTCAGAGTGGTACTGGTCGACTCTTTTTTTAGATGGAACTGGCTGCCACTGGCATCTTCAGAATTCACTGTCAGGTAGGTTTTGGCTTCTCTGCCGTTGGAATCGACACAATAGTTCTGTGATCCTGAAGCTGTATGATCATTGTCCACAGACAGCTCGATTTTATTCTTTCCAGTGACAGAATAAGCCCTGATCATATGAGAGACTATCAGCTCGATCTCAAGGTCAAGATCTGTGCTCAGCAGGTAAGGCCCATGGTTATCTTCAGCCATTTTGGTATCACTCTGGGCATAGAGCCAGGGAGCTGCAGACAGCAGACTCGAGAACAGACAGATACCAAGCCAGCGGGCCTTTCGCAGAGCTAAAGAATTTGGCTTGTTTATAACCCTCATGGTTTCTGCTCCGAGCCTTTGCAAATAAGTCTGCCTCTCCCAGCCAGCAACCTGAAGAGATTCCGTACAGATATTGGACGAAGCAACACCCTGCAGGTTCCACAACCTGGTCAGGGGCACTGACGAGCGTGTCAGATTAGGCAAGAATAAAAAAACCGCCAGCAGTTAACCTGCATGACGGTTTTATAAGGGCAGAAACAATTACTGCTGAGTCTGCTGTGCAGCCTGCTGCTGAGCCTGCAGATACAATGCATCAAAGTTCACTGGAGCCAGCATCAGAGCGGGGAAGCTGCCACGGGTCACCAGGTTATCGATAGCTTCACGGGCATATGGGAACAGCAGGTTGGGGCAAAAGGCACCCAAAGTGCGATGCAGGTCAGCTTCCGGAAGGTTGCGGGCCAGGAAAATACCAGCCTGATGAACTTCTGCTACAAACGCAGTCTCTTCGCCATTGCTGACGGTTGCTGTCAGGGACAGAACCACTTCATACATGCCATCTTCCAGGGCTGTATTGGTGGTGTTCAGGTCCAGCTTCACTTCCGGCTGCCACTGGGCCTTGAAGATTTCAGGAGCCTTGGGGGATTCAAAGGACAGGTCCTTGATATAGATACGCTGCAGTGCAAATTGCGGCTGCTGTTCCTGATTCTGCTGATTTTCAGACATCTTGATTTCCTTTACTTATCAGCGTTGAGAAGCGTGTCGAGCTCTCCACTGGCCTCCAGGGCGTAGAGATCATCACAGCCACCAACATGGGTAGTGCCAATCCAGATCTGTGGGACAGATGTTTTGCCCGCTTTTTCTGCCATAGCCTGTCGTACATCCGGCTTCCCATCGACAGAAATCACTTCAACCGTCACACCTTTTTTTGCTAACAGGGCAAGAGCACGATGGCAGAATGGGCACCATGACGAGCTGTAAACAATGGCTTCCTGCATTGTTTTCTCCGTTTTTTAGCCCAGGGCTATTTCTTCACCAGAGGCAGGCTTTCTCCCTGCCAGCTGCCGATACCACCACTCAAACGTACAACCTGCTCAAAGCCAGCATCCTTCAACTGCTTGCCAGCTGAACCGGAGTGTTGTCCCATGGCATCAACCAGAATGACCGAACCAGACTTATACTTTTCCAGCTCAGCGATACGAGCCTTGAGGCTGGTGTGGGGAATATTAATCGCGCCAGTAATAAAACCGCGGGAAAATTCTTTCTTGTCACGCAGATCTACCAGGGCTGCGCCTCCCTGATTCATCATCCGGGTCAGCTCATTGTTGCTGATAGTTTGTCCGCCCTTGCGTATTTCGGTAAAGGCCAGCATAGCCAGCAATACAGCAAAAGAGCCGGTCAACATGGGATGATTGATGATGAATTCGATTAATTGTTCCATTAGATAAAGCCGGACAGCCCAAAATTACGACAAGTTGGCAAGTATACAGATTGAGGGAACAATTTCACCACTCGGGGTCAATTCAAGGTCGGCGAGAAGACTATGTCAGATTCCTACCTCCAAATTCAAAGCCAAACTACCCAAATCTCCCTTCCAGGTTAAAGCAAGAGATGTGCTCGTGAGTTCATGTTTCATGCTGGCTATTGAGTCTCCCTGAAACTGACCACCTATAACCATGTCGTCACATGACACACCCACAAAAACAAACAATATCAAACAGCACTGGGTTTACAAAAATTACCGTGAATGGTACTAATTGCTCACACCTTGTTGTATTTGGGGGGATCATAGCCATGGGTGGCTGTTGTGATGGAAAGTTTCCTTACGGAAAAAATGCGTGTTCATATGACCGCGAAGAGCCAAAATGGGGGTGGGTCATTCCATTCTTTCTCCTGTTAATTCCAGTACTTGGTTACCTGCTTTCGGCCTAGGTTCTGTTGATCTAATAACAAAAGAATTTCAAAAGGCAGTATTGACTGTCTCTGTTTCAAGCATTGTCCGGGGCGCAGCCCTTAGAACGTATTCAGATACTGTCGCCTCTGGGGGAGGTGATGTATTTCTGATTAAAAATAACAACCAAAAAACGCATTTGATGGGATCAGCTTCTTCCCCAAAACAGTCAGAAGCATTTTCGAACTATTCATTAAAATAAAAAGGCAACACTCTTATGGAAGCACTTACCTCCTTTTTTGGCAGCCTTAACTCCATAGTCTGGGGACCCGCCATGCTGGTTCTGATTCTCGGTACAGGTCTGTTCCTGATGCTTGGCTTGAAATTCATGCCAATACTCAAGCTGGGGACAGGTTTTTGCTTAATGTGGAAGGGGCGCAGCTCCTCAGATTCGGGAGAAATTTCACCTTTCCAGGCTCTGATGACAGCTCTCTCAGCAACTGTCGGAACCGGTAATATTGCCGGTGTGGCTACAGCTGTATTCCTCGGTGGACCAGGGGCCCTGTTCTGGATGTGGTGCACCGCCCTGGTCGGCATGGCAACTAAGTTTGCCGAAGCCGTTCTCGCGGTAAAGTTCAGAGAAGTTGATGCCAACGGAGAACACACCGGCGGCCCGATGTATTACATCAAAAATGGCCTTGGTCCCAAGTGGGCATGGATGGGAACAACGTTTGCGGTGTTTGCCTCAATTGCCGCCTTTGGTATCGGCAATACTGTACAGGCTAACTCTGTAGCCGCAGTTCTGGAAACCAACTTCAGTATTCCCGAGTGGGTGACCGGCGTCGTTATCATGGTACTGGTTGGTGCAGTTCTGCTTGGCGGTGTCAAACGAATCGGTGCTGTTGCCGGCTCTCTGGTCCCAACTATGGCTATTGCTTACCTGGTTGCCGGACTGGCCGTTCTGTTTATTAATGCTGGTGCCATTCCTGAAGCACTGGATCTGGTATTTACCCACGCATTCACTCCAACAGCTGCTGAGGGTGGTTTTGCTGGTGCTGCGGTCTGGATGGCTATCCGCTTTGGTGTTGCCCGCGGTATCTTTTCCAACGAAGCCGGTCTGGGTTCTGCACCCATTGCTCACGCTGCAGCACAAACCAATGACCCTGTGCGCCAAGGCTTGATCGCGATGCTGGGTACTTTCATTGATACCATTATTATCTGCTCTATTACCGGCCTGGCCATCATTACCTCCGGCCTGTGGACTTCCGGTGACTCTGGCGCGGCTCTGACCTCAGCGGCCTTTGCCAAGGCACTGCCCGGGGTTGGCAATTACATCATTGCTGTTGCCCTGAGTATTTTTGCTTTCACAACTATCCTGGGCTGGGCTCTGTATGGCGAACGCAGCATTGAGTACCTGTTTGGTGTGAAGGCTATCACCCCTTACCGTATCGCCTGGATTTGCGCTATTCCTGCTGGTGCCGTTCTGAGTCTCGATTTCATCTGGCTGGTCGCAGATACCCTGAACGCCATGATGGCCCTGCCCAACCTGGTAGCCCTGATTCTGCTGAGCCCGGTAGTTTTCAAGCTGGTGCGGGAACACTTCTCCGAAGATAAAACTGAAGAAGCTGTTTCTTCTTCACGCTAAACCAAACACCGTTGTCAGTCAACCAAAGCTATCGATAAAAAATGTCTGTAGCTTTGGCCTTCCTTCATAAACGTAGGGGCAATCCACACTTCTCAAACGGCTTATCGCTGGCAGGTTAGTATTTTTAATGTTTATCACGCTACATATTTTTCCATGTGTAACCTTTCTGCATTTTTACATTCCTGAGCCCGATGTATCTTGATCATTTCCAATGCTCCATATTCAATGAGTTTGGTGATTATCCCGTTGAGTGATATCACAGGCATTCTTCCTGACAGAGCTCCCAGCTGACAGTGACTATCCTGACTGCGATCTTCATATACAAACCCGTGATCGAACAAGCCTTTGCTTTGTTTCCCAGTCAAAACGCAGCTTCGCATTCTCTGTGGAAGGAGCGGGTATACTGCCCTGTTAATAGTCGCGGCCCTCAAATCAGCAACATAAGGAACATTAGCCGCCAACCAGTAACTTATTTCACGACTACATTGTTCAAGCAGATTGTGTTCACACATAAGAAAAAGACATTCATCCTTAGCCAGAGGCATGGCTGAACTAAACAAATCAGACAAAATATCGCTAACTTCCCGAGAAATCTTTCCAACACTGCTAGCCAATGAATAATCAAAATTCTTATTGAATCTGCGGGCATAGAGAAGCACTAAACTTTCAGCAGCTCTTGCAAGCTCATTCAGCCGTATTTTCTTTGGTGTATCAGACTTTGAATGATCTGGACAATAATCATCAAAATAGGGGCCAGTTATCTCATTAGGCGTATAGGTATCCCCCATATCGCGCATCCCGATTTCCTCCCCTCCTACATTAGGGTGGTTAGTTGCCTCAAAACACCAGCTTTCTATTGCACCCTCACAGAATCTTCCGATATATGGTGCCAAAGTCATATGGCGCCTACCCCCGGAGTAGTGATGAAAAGCATTGATGGCAACCGGCCCAAGCAAGCCTTTTTTCCATAATCTCCCGTAATCTCTGGCATAAATCCTGATTCCGTTCAGAGCCTCTCCAGCACTCTTTACATCATAGTTATACTCCTCGTAATCTTTTCCTTTGGGTGTCGTGAACTCTATAGCCAAGCATGCTTTTTCCTTTACTGTTTTCAGGATTTTTTCCTGTTCGCTACTTTCAAGTGAAGTTTCCGATAAAAACTTTTGTGTGCATTCTATCTTTATTAATTTTTCTGGATGCACAGTTTCGCTTTCTAAATCATCTGCTACATTTCTGAAGACTTGGAGGCGGGTATAATTTCTCTTGAAAAAGAAATCAGACTCGTCACGAGACTGGAGTTTTAAGTAGGTGTTACCATTATCAGAAACTGACTTTATCGTGCGCCCAAATGCTATGGTAAAACTGCGCAAGCCAGTATCGTCAGAAACCACTGGATTACCTGAATTCATTTTTTTTATTAATTCTGCATCATTAGTATCAAGAGGTTCAGGGATTAATGCCGTCAATGCTTCTAAAACAACATTCCATGGATAGCACTCATGTAGGAATGTATTTAGTGGATAAAACCGCTGTAAAAACAACCAATCCCTTATTTGTTTATCACTGTCGGAGCAAAGCCACTTATCTATGACAGCTATCTTAAGATCATCATGAGCTTCCTGTAACATGGTGCGTATAAAATAAAATTTCATTTCCAAAAACCGAGCAGGAAATGCATGGATAAAACATTTAGGTATATATTTCGGCCTTTCAGGATCAAACGGTAAGGCTTTCTGATTGCTTGATAACACAGTATCACACAATTCCGGACGCATTACTTTATAACCATCAGGAATTTGATTCACCAGTTCATGACAGGGGTAGTCTTCTAACAGATCAGTTCTTATCAACCAGTCCATGAAAGCGGTATAGTCATCTATTGTTCTGGCTCCACGGCACTCCCTTAGTTTGTCAAACAAATCCCTGTAAAAAATATTTTCTCCATATAACCCATCTGTTGCTGTTATACCTAGCTGTTCATTACTGTACTGTTCCGTTGGTCTGCCTGCAAAATGAAAGCGCATTAAGCAATTGAACCATGTTCCTGCTTTAACCTTCAATCCTGATAAAAACTCTGGCTTTGGAAGGTCACCATAAACAATTCTATCTTTAACATCATCAACAAATCTTGGTAAAAATATATTACTTATATCATTATGATATGGCTCGATATTTCTTTGAAACCAGCTATCAAGCTTATCAAATAATTCACAAGATGGCTCCCTCCTCAAAGAATATGTGTCAACTGATTCTCCGCAGATGGTACCTGTTTTTATTGGCTCTTTTACTGACTGCACATCTATCCCGCCATGTCCGGTACTTGAATATTTTTATTAGAGGTTATTCATTCCTTTAACTTATAGGGTTGACTTATTTAACAGTTAATTAGTTCCTTTCTTTTATCAGGGATTGAGTCTGCAGATGTGACAAAGTTGTCATACGCCGAACCCACACCAGTGACCTCGGGTCACTTCCACCACTTTCAACTCATTTTTTCACTCCCCCACTCTCGCACACCTTCAAACATCACAAGTGTCCAGTATTGGTAACCAATCTGCGTAGCCTTAAACCCGCCAAAGAGCTAGAATTCATCCTTTGTTTTTTCCTTATGCGACGCCGAAACAGCATGACTAAGCGTACTACCACTGCACTGCTGATTCTTGATGGCTGGGGCCATCGTGAAGAAGCGGAATCCAACGCCATTCTCGCAGCCAACACTCCGGTAATGGATCGCCTCTGGGCCAATAACCCCCACTCCCTCATCTCTGGCTCCGGCGGTGATGTTGGCCTGCCTGACGGGCAAATGGGTAACAGTGAAGTGGGTCATATGAATCTGGGAGCAGGCCGGGTTGTCTATCAGGATCTGACTCGTATCACCAAGTCCATCAAGGATGGTGAATTTGCCCACAACCCTGAACTGGTCAAGGCTGTTGACGGAGCTGTTTCAAAAGGCAAGGCCGTTCATATCATGGGGCTGATGTCTCCTGGTGGCGTGCACTCCCATGAAGGCCATATCCATGCCATGATCGAAATGGCTGCAGGCCGTGGTGCCAAAGAAGTTTATGTACACGCTTTCCTAGATGGCCGTGATACTCCTCCCCGCAGTGCCAGAACCTCCCTGGAAAAAACCGACGCTCTGCTGCAGAAGCTGAATGCAGGCCGTGTAGCCAGCATTATTGGTCGTTACTATGCCATGGATCGTGACCAGCGCTGGGAACGTGTCGAAGAAGCCTGGAACCTGATGACAGCCGGCGACTGCGTGCATACTGTATCCACCGCCGTTGAAGGTCTGGATGCTGCCTACGAACGGGATGAAAATGACGAATTCGTAAAGGCCACCAGCATTGTGCCAGCCGGCAAAGAAGCTGCAATCATGAGAGATGGCGATGCTGTTGTTTTCATGAACTTCCGCGCTGATCGCGCCCGCCAGCTGTCTCGCGTGTTTGCTGACGATGCTTTCAATGGTTTCACCCGCAAGCAGCGCCCTGCACTGTCCGGCTTCGTTATGCTGACCCGTTACGCTGAAGACATTCCTGCTCCCTGCGCCTTCCCGCCTGCAGAACTGGTGAATACCATGGGCGAATATATGGCCAGGCTGGGCAAAACCCAGCTGCGTATTGCAGAAACCGAGAAGTACGCCCACGTCACCTTCTTCTTCAGCGGTGGCCGTGAAGAGCCCTACGGCGGAGAAACCCGTATCCTGGTGAATTCTCCAAAAGTTGCTACTTACGATCTGCAGCCGGAAATGAGCGCACCGGAAGTCACAGAAAAGCTGGTACATGCCATTGAAAGTGGCGAGTACGACCTGATCATCTGCAACTATGCCAATGGTGATATGGTCGGTCATACTGGCGTATTTGATGCTGCAGTGAAGGCCGCTGAGTGTGTTGACACCTGCGTTGGCAAAATTGTTGATGCCCTGGACAAAACCGGAGGCCAGTGTCTGATCACTGCCGACCACGGTAATGCCGAACAGATGGAAGATCCCTCAACTGGCCAGGCCCATACTGCTCACACCTGTGAAGCTGTGCCCCTGATCTACGCCGGCCCTAAAGATATCGTCCTGAAAGACGGCAAACTTTCTGATATCGCTCCGACTCTGCTGTCACTGATGGAGCTGGAACAACCTGAAGAGATGACCGGCCATAGTCTGATCTGATTACTGCCCGGGTAACAGAAGAGCGATCAATTTAATGGTCGCTCTTTTTCCATGCTCTTTTCCCATAAAAAGACCTTTTCCACTAAAGGCTGATTTATAAACGGCATAAACTGTCTATTTATTTCAGCTGTATCCTTCCCATAAACCAGCCATACTGAAACGATAAAAATCATTTTCACTATCTACCGGCACAGGTATTCTCTGGGCATAATGGACGCACTAGCTGCGAGTACCACAGCGAACACTAAATACAGTCAGCACTAAATATGTAACCACAATGAAAACCCAGCCACTGACATTGACGCTGTTTATGGCCCTGATACTGGCCATACCGTTATCTGCCAATGCAGAGAGTGAATCCGCTCGCCTGGAGCGGATCAACAAGGACATCAAGGAACTCCGCACACTCCTCGACCGGGTTCGCCGTGAGCGCAGCGATATCGAAACCCGGGTAGAGAAAACCGAGCAGGAACTGAACCAGGTCAGGAAGAGTATCCGCCAGACTGAGCAAGAACTGAAAGAGACGAGGCAGACTGAAAAAAAGCACCAGGCCCGGCATAGTGAACTCAAACAGGAGCTGATCCGCAACAGGGAGAGCGTTGCCAAAGTCATCCGAGCTGCCTATGTTGCCGGGCAGGATCCCCAGCTGAAACTCCTTCTCAATCAGCAGAATTCCACCAAAACCAGTCGCATGATGGCGTACTATGACCGCTTTGCTAAAGAGCAGTCCGGTGCCCTGATCGCCCTTGAAGAGAGTCACCGTAAACTGGCTGTTGCTGCAGAGCACCTTGCCCGGGCCAATCAGACTATTTCCAGGAAACGGGAGTCTCTGGCCAGTCAGGAAAAAAGACTGACGTCTGCCAGTAAAGAGCGTCAGATACTGTTGGCCAGGCTGAACAACACAGAGAAAAAAAGTGGTACCCGCCTTGGTCGCCTGGAAAAGGAGCAGAAAGAACTGCAGGAGTTGCTCTCTTCCATAACCTCCATTGAAGATGTTGCATCAATTAACAGACCCTTCAAGAAAGTACGTGGCAAGATGCAGTGGCCGGTAAAAGGCAGGGTTGTTCACCATTACGGTGAAAAACGCAGCGAAAGCAAAGTACGCTGGAACGGAGTATTTATTGCCAGCAAGGCGGGCAGTGCAGTGAAAGCACCTCACCATGGACACGTAGTGTTCTCAGACTGGATGAAAAGTTTCGGCCAGCTGCTAATTATTGATCACGGTAGTGGCTACATGACGCTTTATGCCCATAATCAACAGCTTCTCAAGACTGTGGGTGACTGGGTTGTTCCCGGTGAGCAGATCGCTCTGGTGGGTGACAGTGGTGGTCAAAGCGAAAGTGGACTCTATTTTGAAATTCGCTACAAGGGTCGGCCATCCAATCCCCAAGCATGGTTGGCATCCCGCTGAAGAGTCAAGATATACTGAACAGAGCCGATGCTTTTACACTGCGTCCGGCAGGGATGACATTTTCATGGTAAAGAATACCTTTCGGCAGGAGCACTGCATGCCCTTTCACACTCTTGTTCGTGTATGGACACTCAATCTGCTTCTGACCCTTTCCCTGATGACTCTTCCAGTTTATTCCCAGGCCGAAGAGACAGCCACTGATGAGTTAAGACCGGTCACCCATAAAGGCACTCTACCCCTGGATGATTTGCGCGCCTTTACCGAAGTTATGCAGCGGGTCAAAAGCTCCTACGTTGAGCCGGTTTCTGACAAAGAGTTATTGGAAAACGCTATCCGCGGTCTGCTTGATAACCTTGATCCCCACTCTGCCTACCTTCAGCCTGAGGATTACAAGAACCTGGAACAGAGTACTTCTGGAGAGTTTGGTGGCCTGGGCATAGAAGTGGGCAGTGAAGATGGCTTGATAAAAGTGATCACCCCGATTGATGATACCCCTGCACAGCGGGCAGGTGTGAAAGCCGGCGACCTGATCATCAAGATTGATGATATCCCTATCCGCGGAATGGGACTCAAGAAGTCGGTGGAACTGATGCGCGGCAAACCCGGCGAACCCATCAAGCTTTCAATCATGCGTGAAGGAGCCAGTCAGCCCCTGGATATCACTGTCGTACGGGATATTATCCGTGTTGAAAGCGTCAGGCATAAGGAGCTGGATCCTGGCTTCGGTTATATCCGTATCAGCCAGTTCCAGGTTGATACCGGCAAGGAAGTGGTCAGCTCGATTAAAGCGCTCAACAAAGCTCAAGACAACGATACACTGAACGGCCTGATTCTTGACCTGCGTAACAATCCCGGCGGGGTGTTGCAGGCTGCTGTCGATGTGGCCGATGCTTTTCTGGAAGATGGCTTGATTGTCTATACCAAGGGCCGTATGCCCAATTCTGATATGAGCTATAGCGCCAGCAAGAGTACACCATCTGGAGATATGCCTCTGGTTGTTCTTATCAATGGCGGCTCTGCATCAGCTTCTGAAATTGTTGCCGGAGCCCTGCAGGATCACAGGCGTGGCATCGTGGTGGGCACCAAGAGCTTTGGTAAAGGTTCAGTCCAGACTGTTCTCCCCCTGACCACAGATAATGAAAGGGGCCTGAAGCTCACCACAGCCCTGTACTACACCCCCAGCGGCCGCTCCATCCAGGCAGAAGGCATTATACCGGATATCTCCGTGGACAATGCCAATGTGACCAGAGTGAAGGAAGACCGCGGTTATCGGGAAGCCGATCTGAAAGGCCACCTGAACAATGCTGAGGAGAAAAATGGCAGCAACAGCAAGCCGGCTGAAAGCGGAGATAATAAACAGCCCCTTGATGTTTCTGACTACCAGCTCAATCAAGCTCTTAATATTCTTAAAAGCCTCTATCTCTCACGCCAGAAAGGCACCGGTCAATCTATTTCCGCACCACCTTCTGCCTGACAGTTCTCTACAGCGGACAGTCAGCCTGCCTGTCCGCCCGGTTATTGGGTTCATCTGGATCACCGACTACCCTGCTGCTCTTTTATCAACATCACTGTATCTGGGGCAGGTATGGCAGTTGCCAGAAAGAGAAGATCCACGAGTCCTTCTAGTAGTAGTTCTGATAGTTCCAGTAGTTCCTTGGAATCGGATAACGAGTTTGAACCACCGGCAAAACGCCTTCGGACAAAAATCTATTCATCAAAAGGCCATCATATCCCCCGAGCCACTAAAAGAGGCCATGATGCCACGCCTATCAGTAGCAGGGAGGCTTCTTCCCAGAGTGATTCAGATTCATCAAAACCTGAAAGCAAGATCGGCATAATTTCCGAATGGGAATTGAGAAGACTGCGTCCACATTTCCGAGGCCAGCGCTATGCAGATGTTTCCCGATCTTCTCTGAAGACAATACAGTCTGTCCCCTACAAGCAATATCTTAAGGGGGATAGAAAGAAGAAACGGAAAAGTGTAAAAACCGGAGCAAAAAAAGTTCAGACAGAACCCGTTAGAAGAGAGACAGTAACTTCACCAACTACAACTGCAACTACGACTGCAACCACGACAACTACAGCAACAACTGCTGCTCCCGTAGTAACGACAGCAACAACTACAACGCCCATAGTAACGACAGCAACAACTGCTGCACCCATAGTAACTACAGCGGCAACTGCAGCTTCCACAGCGATACCTGCAAACTACAGTTGGTCATTTTTGCCACTTTTTTGGTGGAATACAGCTTCTGCAGCGACACCTGCAAATTACAGATGGTCATTTCTTCCACTTTGGCGGTGGGATACAACTTCCACAGCAACAACTTCAGTTCCCATAGTAACTACAGCAACAACTGCAGCTCCCACAGCAACTACAACTGCAACTGCAACTACAACGACGACAACTTCAGCTCCCATAGCAACGACATCTATAACTGCAGCGATTACAGGCCTCAACGCATCCGTCCTCCAGCTGAGAACAGAATTGTCATTAATGCAGTCGCACGTCTACGGCTTTACCCCAAACAAAAAGAGAAGGATTGGCGAACTTCTTGCCAATAAATTGCTATGTAGCGAGACAGGTTTTTTTGCAGAAGAAATAGTACCAATACCCTGTGGGCACTCAGTCGCTACAACAAGCTGGGATCGTACAGATGCAAGGGAAGCAAGTTGCAGCCATTGCAGCACGAGGTTTCCTGATGAATTTGACGAAAATCAGGCACGAGAGAACCCCCGATTACGGCCACAGTACATAAAACAATTACTGCGCGATAAGTTTCCCGACTGGGCAGAACTACATGATGTCAGAAATGACGGCTTCTTTGAAAATTTTTGCCAGCGGATCACAGCCAGAACTGGAGAGGCCGAAATCCCAGATACAACCTCACCCGATGAACTTAGACAGCATTGCCAAACAATCATAGAGGATGCAGTGGAACAAGCATCAGGGGCTTACAGAGCAAGTCTTGCCAGCTACCAAGGTCCGTCATCCTCTCAATCTCCGACTCTCCATCCAGTACAAAGTCAGCAGCCAGGAATATTAAGGAGTGTTTTTAACTATTGGGATCTCGTATTGAACTCAGAGAGTTGACTTTCTTTTATCAGCCCATCTTTGCTTGAGTAAACAACAGCCTAGTGCCGCATAGCTCAAAAGACCACGCCATCATGCTTGCAGTGGTCTCCCCTTGTAAGTCCACTTGAACGGTTTAGCCATGGTTTCATTAAAGAAGTCGATGAAACCATGGAGGCGGTTTTTTAAGTCTTCTTTCGAGACAAAGCCACTGCGCTTGAGGAATCGCCTCACCAGTATGGAAAACCAAATCTCAATCTGGTTAAGCCAGGAAGCGTGCTTGGGTGTGTAGTGAAACACGACCTTGTGGGACGAGTCTGAGAGATAGGCCGACCGGCTTTGCATGGATTTCAATATCCCGGATTTGCCTTTGATACCAAGCTCTTCCTCAGATGTACCCTCTATAGCTGCCACGAATCGAACAGCGGCCTCCGACATGTGCGTATTCAGATTGTCAGCAACGATATGCCAACCCCGGGCCTCAGGATCGCTGAGTATCATTATCTCCAGCCAGAGCGCAAAATCCTGTTCAGTGCGTGTCTCACTGACCAGGGGCAGAATTTTTCCCGTCGCGACATTCATGCCTGCCAGCAGGGCCTGTGTTCCATGACGCACATATTCAAACTCCCTTTTTTCGACCTGCCCAGGCTTCACGCATTTACCTGGTGATGCTGGCTCGAGAGCCTGAATCCCTGTCTTCTCGTCAAAGGAAATGGTGTGAATCTTGTTTTCTGCTCGTGCCGGAGCTAGCTGGTAAGTCTCACAGACATCCGCACAGCGCTCATCAAAAGCCTCGTCTTTGGGGGTATCTACCCAGCCCCGGACTTTATCGGGGCGAATATCGGCCTGATTTTAAAAATCGGCCGACCTGGCGTTGTGAAATGGATTCAACAATGTTCTTATCCATGGCCGCTTTGGCCAGTGCATTCTGTGACCAGTGACTCAAGATATAGCCATGATTTTCCGGCTTTTCACAAGCCAGAGCCATAATTTGGCAAACTTGCTCTGCTTTAAATTTGGGCGGTGCTCCAGGTCTTGGAGCCTCTTGCAATCGCTCCATCGCTGACATGTCATCAGAACGCTCAACCCAGTGCTTACGCCAGAGAGTCACAGTCCCCCGGTTACAACTCAGTTGCAGAGCCGAAGCCCTGATACTCAAACCTTGTTCAGCGGCCAGAATGATTTTGGCTCTGAGCACAAATGCCTGAGTGCTGCTGCGCTTGCGAACGATATCTTGAAGTTCATTACGTTGCTGTTCGCTTAGAGTGAAAGATTTACAGTGATCTGCCTGCATCCTTGCTACTACTCTTGATGGCTTGGGCAGATAGATCTGAGCATATCTGAGGCGGTATAGATATTAGAGCTTTCCGGCACTAGGGTGTGTTCACAATTAAACAGCGAACTCAGCGCTCCCGAGAGTTTCTATGGCAAGGCGCAGTGCCGCAGGAATGCTTGTTGCCGTTCAAGGCGCTTAGGGACTCTCGGGAGCGCCCTTCGGGTGGTCCTAAAAGCGGCCATCTGCTACGTCGGCCTTGTTCAATGTAGAATAACTACGATTTTCACAAGCCCTTCTAACATCGTAACTGCTCATATTTCACTGGCAGACCAACCATCGACTCGGCTACAGCCCAGTGATAGCGAGGAGCTGTATAAAAAACAGACAATTTTGCCAGTAAAATATGAGCAGTTACCTAACATCTGGCCGCTTTTAGGGCCACTGAGTCGATGTTTAATTGTGAACACACCCCAAGACAGGAAATAAAATTGAATTTCCTTGTTCATAACAATTTAAGGCAAAATGTCAGGCAAGCAAAAAATACATTTACTGCGTAAAAATTAAATGGCTTTCTTTGAAAATGACTTTTTTAAGATGACTTTTATAAAATGAATAGTATCTGCATTTTCTGTGGTGCCAATCCCGGTCTGGATCCTGATTTTCAAAAACAGGCATTCCGCCTGGCTGATGAGCTGGTTGCCCGTGATATCACACTGGTATACGGGGGTAGCAGTGTTGGCTTGATGGGTACCCTTGCAGACCGCGCTCTGGAAAAGGGAGGGCGGGTTATCGGGGTTATACCAGATCAGCTGGTGAAGCTGGAAGCTGCCCATACCGGCCTGACTGAGCAGAATGTTGTCAGCTCAATGACCGAGCGCAAAGAGATTATGATGACAATCTCAGACGCCTTTATTGCCATGCCCGGTGGGTTTGGCACTCTGGATGAGCTGTTTGAAGCCCTGACCAACGCCCAGCTTAGTCTGCACAATAAGCCAGTGGGCGTACTGAATGTTAACGGCTATTTCGACAAGCTGCTGGCCTTCCTTGATCATGCAGAAGTTCAAGGGCTGCTGGCTCCTGCAAATCGCAGTCGGCTCAGAACAGGCAATACTCCGGCAGAACTGCTTGAACGTCTTAGAGCCTGTTCATAACCAGCCCTGACTCGACTCCTACTTTATAGTCATATTTAAAAAACGGTTCAGATCTACGCGCTGCTGCCTGCTTAGCCTGGTCACCAGTGCCTCCACCAGATCAAGAACCATAGGGGATGTCTGACCGGTTCTGGTAACCAGCGGGCTGGTCAGATCACTGGCTTCCAGGTGGGCCTCCCTCAGAATCGTGCGCAGATAATGGGGTAGGTTGTAACTGACATCTGCCGGCAGGACAAAGTGTTTGGAAATGCGCCTGCCGCCACGCTGAGAAATATCGACTTTGACATCAACAGCCGTAGCTGGCGTTTCCGGGTAAATGGAGCACTCCACATCCATATTTGCAATGATTCGCTCATCTGGAATATGGGCGATAGTGGCGTGCCTGTGAATACTGCTGGACATAAGTGACCTCCCACACAGCATGAGCGGGAAATAAAATCGACAATTTCGGGAACCTGGCCGCAATTATAGCCTTGGTCATTGACGATCTATTCTGAAAGAACAGCAACCTCACAGGGAACCCGGGCGCTTGAAGTGTCATCACTGCCAGAAACCATTAACTGACCAGTTTATCCGGGCCCTTGGCAAAACCTGGCACAGAGAGTGTTTCCTCTGCCACAAGTGCAAAATGCCAATACGGGGTCAGTATGTAAAAAAGGATGGGCAGGCCTGGCATCCGGGCTGCTACCAATCTGCCTTCACGCCCAACTGTGCTATCTGTCAAAAACCTCTGACCAGCCAGTATCTTCAGGATTACTGGGGTAACAACTTCTGTATTTCTCATAGAAAATATGCCAAATGCACCAGTTGTAGCCGAATTGTCTGTGGCCCTATTACCGACGGAGGCATGCGCTTTCCTGACGGGTTAATGATCTGCAATCTCTGCGCCGCCAACGGAGTTACAACCAACGACAGAGCCGGAAAACTGGCAGCCGAGATGCGTGAAGCCCTGAAAGAGCTGGGATTAAACCTTTATAACGCCAGTACCCCAATACGCATTGCCGATCGTGATGAGCTGCACAGCAACAGTCGCCATGATCACCATGATGAGCACCCGTTGCTGGGGCTGGCAATCTGGAGCACAAGCTTTGTCGGCAAGCGGGTTGTAGCAAGGGAGTTTAAGGAAATACTGGTGCAGAAAAATCTTCCGGAGGAACATTTCCGTACTGTTGTTATCCACGAACTGGGCCATGCCTGGTTTTTCTACAACAACCCGAAAGGCAGGCAGCTTCCCTTGAAAGTGGAAGAGGGAATGTGTGTTCTGCTGGAATATCTCTGGCTGCGAAAACAGAACAGCGAGGATGCCCGGTTTCGCATCAAGGTGATTGAAGAGACCATGGATCCAGTCTATGGCGATGGTTTCCGGGAGGCACGGAAATCACTGAAATACCTGTCACTGCCATCACTGGTACGTTATGTCCTGGCCAATGGGAAATTTCCTTCGGCCCTGGCAGCTTTTTTTTATAGCTGAACCTCCTGCCAATTAACGTAGCCAAATATTACAGACCATCAGGCCTGTATCTTTCAGCAAGAGCTCTAAGGTCTATTTCCCGCCCCTCTCTTTGATACGCTCTATAGAGTGGTACTGTCAAACCAGAATTTGCGGCACCTACTCTGTCCTGCATATCCTGAGAGCCGGTAAATACAAAAGATGTACAAGATAGGTTTAGCTGGGCACAAGCCGCCTGCACATGCTCGTGAAACTCAGGCAAATCGTCCATGAAACAGACATGCTGTGTCTGGAAGCCTGTTGAATCCAGATACTCTTTCAACTTATCACCTTTGTTTTTATTTTTATCTGCAGGAATATCTGTATCAAGAATTATGGCGCCATCAAAGAGCTCATCCAGATTGTCTGTGATGCCACCTTCTCTCAGCTTTGCCCTGGTTGCGGCCTCATCCCCTTTCGTTAAAAGAACTATCCGGGCATCAGGCGCTTTTTCCCGGATTCGCCGAATAACCCCACGAGTATCCGGGTGAACAGCAACCCTCGACTGTGACCCATCAGGCATAACATCGCGACTGACAAGCATATCGTCAACATCCAGGCAAACCAGGGTTTTCTCCCCTTGACGAACATGAGGCAAGATGTCATCCAGCTTATTGGCAGTGAGAACCTGGGACCGCCTCGTGTTTACCTGAGGTTGTTGCAAGGAATTTAACCCCAGCTCCTCTGGAGGAGGACCTATATATCTTTGCGCGTCAGCAACCCTGATATTACGAGAATTCAAACTAATGCAAAGCGCGGTTTCCAGCTGCATGACAGCTTGCATCTGCTCTCTTCGGTTAATTTCATCAAGTTTGTTAATATACTTCAGCGTCTGGTTTTTCAGCGCTGTGACTCCCAAGTATCCAAGAACCTTGGAACAGGTACGAAGAAATGTCGTCAACTTGGGGGATTTAGGCCCCACATAGAACTTCCCGTTATGGAATCTGAGTACTTTTTCGCTGCTTGGGAGACATGTAATTTCAGTAAGCCGCCCCAAATCTCCCAGACTTCCTGTGTTGGGCCTGACATCCATATCCACCTCATCGATATTTTGCAAAATATTGCCACTTTTATCGGCAGCAAAGCAGAAAATCGAGGTGTCACAAAGCAGCCGTTATCCTCTGTAACGCTGCCACCATCAGGTAGAAACCCGGCGATCCCAGCAGGAAGTTGTTCAGTGGATTAACTGAGAGGGAACTCTCTGTTGACATAAATTGCAATTGGAGCCGGCCAATAGCCGGCACCAGTTCCTATGGCCTTTTGCCATAGAGGTCAGGGCAGTTCCAAACCCCGTGCGGTTACGTAAAGCCGGTACCACTCTTCTCTGGTCATCTGGATATTGTATGCCTGGGCGCAGGCTTCAATCCTCTCCAGATTCGTGGTGCCAATAACCGGCTGAATGGTAGCTGGGTGCCGGGCCAGCCAGGACAGTACCACTGCTTCACGGCTGGTTCCGATAGTCTCTGCCATTTCTGCAATCAGCCTGGCAGTCTCCTGCACAACCTTAGGCTGGTCGCTGATATCTTTTCCAGTAAACAGGCCCTGACTCAGGCAGCCCCAGGATTGCAGCTGAATATCGTGAGTCCGGCAATATTCCAGAGTTCCCGGAACAAAACTCACTGAAGTATTTTCTGGAGTATTAACAGTGACCCCATCATTTAGCCAGTCCAGATGAGACAGGCTCATCTCCAGCTGTTTAACCACGAGAGGCTTATCAAGGAAAGACTGCAGATACTTCAGCTGGTAAATCTGCATATTGGAAACACCAAACCGATGCACTTTTCCGCAGGCATACAGCTCTTCAAAGGCAGCAGCAACCTCTTCGGGCTGCATCAGAGGGTCAGGGCGGTGCAGCAATAAGATATCCAGATGGTCTGCATTCAAGCGACGCAGGGAGTTATCAACACTCTCAATGATCCACTTGCGGGAAAAGTCATAGCGTTTGGGGCCGTGTTCATCGGCAAATCGAATACCGCATTTGGACTGCAGAAAGATATCCTGGCGCAGTGCCGGACGCTCTTTCAAAACTTCCCCAAAAACTTCCTCAGCTTTACCAAAAGAGTAAATATCTGCATGGTCAAAGAAGTTAATACCTGACTCCAGCGCCGTATCAATGATCTTGTGGGCCTGATCAACATGCTCTCTGGTAATGGCATCCCGGTTCCATCCGCCACCGAGTCCCATGCATCCATAAGCCAGAGTGCTGGCCTTGGGAAGAAAAATATTAAGTGGGATTGGGTTCATAAAACACCTTTTTAATGACCATGGACATACCACTCCCATCATTTCAAATAATGTAAATGGTACTGCTCCGCTCATGGCTGCAGAGGGGTATTGGTTCTGGTTAATATTCCCTCGGAGTCCCTTAATTGGATTTTACAAGTATTGAACGGACATTTTGAACCCGGAGAAATGAAAAGAATATGTATCTATCAGCATTCATTCAGTAATGATCTTCCAGCTGTTAATATGATGGGCTCGGTTTCAGTGGTGATCAGGGATTTTATGGCCGATATACGCCCACTCCTGTTATACATCCATGGCTTCAACAGCTCCCCCTTGTCGGTAAAAGCACAGGAGCTGAAAAGATATATTGAAAAGCACAATGTATCCTGTGACTACATTGTGCCAGAGCTGCCTGAATGGCCTGGAGAAAGTGCCCGCCAGCTGTTTGAACTGGCGAACTCCGCCATTGCGCAGCAGCCCGTTTATATTATCGGTAGTTCACTGGGCGGATATTATGGCACCTGGTTAATGGAACGGCTTCTGGAAAATGAGCTACTTTTCCCAGTCAAGCTGGTTCTGATCAACCCAGCAGTTGAACCCTACAAGCTGTTTGCTGATTACCTTGGCCCCCAGAAAAATTACTACAACGGCCATCAATATGAACTGACTCAGGAACATATTGAGCAGCTGCAGCACCTTGAAGTCGCAGCACTCCATCGCCCGGACAATATCCTGCTACTGGCCCAGAAAGGGGATGAAACCCTTGACTACCGCAAGGCTGAAGCCCGTTACCAAGACTGTCCCCAACGTATTGATGAAGGTGGTGACCATGGCTACCAGAACTTTGCTGAAACCATCCCCATGATTTTCAGCTTTTTCAGCCCGCTGCTGGTTCCGAAAAACATGCCAGTTTAGGATCTTGCTAACGTAAGTCCTTTTGAACAGGAGGGGCAAGACGTTTTAAACTTGTCCGGTAACTGAATTTATTCAAGCCCAAACCGCGTTCCATGCTTCATAAGGGAGCTACCCAAAAGTAAATCATGCAGACCGAATATACTGCCGAAGCCATTGAAGTCCTTTCCGGACTGGACCCGGTGCGCAAGCGCCCGGGCATGTACACCGATACCACCCGCCCCAATCACTTGGCCCGGGAAGTGATCGACAACAGTGTCGACGAGGCCCTTGCGGGTTTTGCCTCGGAACTGAAGGTTCAGCTGCACCCGGATAACTCTCTGGAAGTGATTGATAATGGTCGCGGCATGCCTGTTGATATCCACCCCAGGCACAAGGTATCCGGGGTCGAGCTGATCCTGACCCGACTCCATGCCGGCGGCAAGTTTTCCAACAAGAATTACCAGTTCTCCGGTGGTCTGCACGGTGTTGGTGTTTCCGTGGTAAATGCCCTCTCGACCAGGCTGGAGATCACTATTCGCCGGGGCGGTCAGGTTTACAGCATTGGTTTTGCTGATGGTTTTAAAACTGAAGATCTGAAAGTTGTTGGCACCTGCGGCAAGCGCAATACCGGCACTTCTGTTCGTTTCTGGCCTGACCCAAAATATTTTGACTCCTTCAAGTTTGCAGTTGCCCGCCTGAAACATACCCTGCGGGCCAAGGCGGTGCTCTGCCCCGGTCTGAAAGTCAGCGTCCAGGATATGGCCAGTGGAGAAACCGAGTCCTGGCACTACAAGGATGGCCTGCGGGATTATCTGCAGGGCGCGGTAACGGGTTATGAACTGCTGCCCAAAGAAGCCTTTACCGGCAGCCTGACCGGGGAAAAGGAAGCTGTTGACTGGGCAGTTATCTGGTTACCCGAAGGTGGTGAGTTAATCACAGAGTCCTATGTCAACCTGATTCCTACGGTTCAAGGTGGTACCCATGTTAACGGTCTGCGCACCGGCCTGCTGGAAGCCATGCGGGAATTCTGTGAGTTCCGTAACCTGCTGCCCCGTGGGGTCAAGCTGGCTCCGGACGACATTTGGGAGCGCTGCTCCTATGTGCTTTCTGCCAAACTTGCTGATCCGCAGTTTTCAGGTCAGACCAAGGAACGTCTCTCTTCCCGCGAGTGTGCTGCGTTTGTCTCCGGTGTGGTCAAAGATGCTTTCAGCCTCTGGCTGAACCAGCATACTGATTTAGCCGAACTGCTGGCGGACCTGTGCATATCTACTGCCCAGCGTCGTATGCGCAAAGCCAAGAAAGTTGTACGCAAGAAAGTATCTCAGGGGCCAGCCCTTCCTGGAAAACTGGCAGACTGCGCCAGTCAGGATATGAACCGCACGGAGATCTTCTTCGTAGAGGGTGATTCTGCAGGAGGTTCCGCCAAGCAGGCCCGGGACCGGGATCACCAGGCCATCATGCCTCTGCGGGGCAAGATCCTGAACACCTGGGAAGTAGACTCTTCCGAAGTTCTGGCCTCACAGGAAATTCATGATATTTCCGTGGCCCTGGGTGTAGACCCCGGTTCAGACAAGATTGATGGTCTGCGTTACGGTAAAGTCTGTATCCTCGCCGATGCCGACTCCGACGGCCTGCATATCGCCACCCTGCTCTGTGCCCTGTTTATCCAGCACTTCCGCCCACTGGTGGAAGGTGGCCATATTTATGTTGCCATGCCGCCCCTGTACCGGATTGATATCGGCAAGGAGGTCTATTACGCCCTGGATGAAGCCGAGAAAGAAGGCATTCTGGATCGGCTGAAAGCGGAAAAGAAGAGGGGCAAAATTGGCGTTCAGCGCTTCAAGGGCCTCGGTGAGATGAACCCGCTGCAGCTGCGCGAAACTACCATGGCACCAGACACCCGGCGTCTTGTTCAACTGACTGTTGACGATGTGATGGCAACCCGCCAGGTAATGGACATGCTGCTGGCAAAAAAACGGGCTTCAGATCGTAAGGCGTGGCTGGAAGCTAAAGGTAATCTGGTGGAAATTAGTTAATTGGATACGTTGCCTTTCCGGCAGTATGGATTAGCTAAACACAACATCAAGGGGCAGGTTCAAAACCAAAATAAGCCTGCCTCCTCTTCACCCTCCCATGGCTGTTTAGTTATCGGTGGAGCTATAAATGGTAATACCAGTTCACCGCAAACACGCTGATAATGGTGGTAATCAGGCCGCCAAAGGTAATCCAGTACTGCCGGTGCATACCACCTATTTCAGCACGGACATCGGCAATTTCACTCTTCACTTCCGAGCGCACACCAGCAAGTTCTGTGCGTACCTCTGTAATATCTGTTTTCAGTTCTGTGCGAACATCCGCAATCTCATTCTTGATGTTGGTAAAACCGTTCATCATTTTTTCATGCTGTTCAAACAGCAACCGCTGCATGGCCAGCATATCATTCTTGGTGGCGTAGTGCTCCCCGTTCAGGGAGGCCTGCACATGGGCAGTGGTTTCATCATCAATGCCGATAGCCTTAAGTTCGGCAAACAGCGATTTTCCCATACACTCTCCTGTGAATTATCACTACAAGCTAGACTAGGTTGAGAAGTTTGCCACTCTGTTGGTTCAAAGCACTCACTGGCTACTTTCTCCATATCTTTGCGGCTTGAATGAGTCCATCAAGAATTACTCCAGATTACTTCTTGCTGTGATTATCAAAAGTCAGGAAAACCGGTGGTATTGAAGGTAAAGAGGTATCACCATGGATCACTCGATCACCAGGTTCTGTGCTGGGGCTGGGGCTGGGGCTGGGGCTGGGGCTGGGACTGGGACTGGGACTGGGACTGGAGCTGAAGCCAGAACTAAAGCTGGAATCATCATCCAAATCATCTTTCTTTTTTCCAATTTTTAACTGGTCTACAGCGCTTGCCAAAGAGTCGTTATGCTGAACACCTGTAACTCTGGGCACTCTAGATTTCACATCTTGCTGAGGCTGAGTATCAGCCGTTGATAAACGTTCTTTCTCAAATTGCCTATATATTTCTTCTGCTTCACATTCTGTTTTTTGGTAGTTTTGTTTAATCCCATTTATAACGAAACGTTTAGGGTGCCTATTTTCTGCTGTATCCCAAACATAATCCATAACATATTCAGGCAGAGGCTTTTCAAAAGTCCAATACTTTATCGGTTCAGTAGGGTAGCTCTGACATTTAAATTTCAACCTCTTTGATTTAGCAGGTTCCCTTGATAAAAACTGCTTTCTTCTAGGCCCTATCAACATCCACTCTGAATCATCATTTACTTGAGCGACGGCGTGTTCATCTTTACCGACTTTGCCAACTGAAAATGTTTGACCAGACAGACCTGCATAATCACCTCTCGAATCCGGCAACAGCACAAGATACATGACCAGCTGCATAACATTATCAACTGAAGTAACTGTCTGTACTGCTTCCAACTCTGGGAACCGTGCATACTTTAACCTTGATATTGTTAGACTCCCTTGCTGAATTTTCTCTACTCCAAATAAATTATGATTTAGTACCTTATCTGAGTAGGTTACATTAAAAAGGTGGGGCTTTGGTATGACGTACCCAAAAGATATTCTGCTAGTATTTTTTATATTCAGAATCGGGTCGTAAATATTGATAGCAAAAACATCTCCAACAATGACTTGTAACAAAGCATCCATTAATTCTTCATAGCCGATAGATGGAAAAGTGAAACCTGTGTTTACATCTTCACCATCGCATTCTAAATACAACTTTTTCTTTAAAGGATTAAATGATAAATAACTTTTTTTAAAGCCTGTAAGTGCCTCTAATAGGTTTTCCTTTTTTGAAACCAAGTCAACTTTAGGTTTTTTATAATCTCGTAAAACAGATATTTCAAAATAACCTGCCGGGTATTGTGGCATTGCAGCAGATCCATGAGCATTAACTTTGCTGTTAATAAAATAAGTAACTTTGATTTCTACTTTTCCCAGCTTTGTCTGAAGCCATGCTGAGGCTGAACTGAGATTTTGTTTTTTCCACAACCTTACAGTACCTATTATTTTACTCTCTACAGAATGGCTTGCCCCTTGTCCAACAGACTCATACACAATATAAGATGTATTACCAGCTTTTAGGGTTGTGGAAATACAGATTACAAATACAAAAAGCCAAAATATTTTTCTACGACGTAAGAATAAGTCCACTTTTGGCATATCCTGCATTTGTTTTCGCATTATCTTCAACAGACACAAGCACAAAAATAAAAATCCCCGGAGCAAGCTCTTCTCGCTTCGCTCGAACTTTCGCTACGCGAAAGCGGGTATTAATCTTGGGGAGAACTTTTACTACGACTTCGTCGTGGATAGCGCAGCAAGCTGCGGGAAATTCAACCCAGAGAGATTAAGCTAGACGACTTTATAGCCTACTGCCAGCTTATATTCCCCACTTGGTGAGTAGCAGATCGGCAGATCAGACCCGGCTTCTGGATGTGATGTGTTTAGGAGTAGTAGCGGCAGGGAGGTTTGAACCACAAAGACAACTCTTGCTCCCAAGCCTGGAGCATGGGAGCAAGAAGATTATCACAGTCCGGTTGCGATCAACGGAACTGAGTCATCTCAGCAGCAATTTCGTCAACAGGAAGCACCATTTCCATCATGCCGACTTGTTCTTCGTACACTTCGGAATCAACGACTTCTTTAACTGCTTCTTCAGTAATGTGGTAAACGGAGAGTCCCAACTGGACTCCGGCTAACGGACCGGCAAAAGTCGGATCACCTGCAGTCACGGTTTCAGCAGCCAGGCCGGAAGCTTCGGCCTCAGCGCCACCGAGAACAACCACTAGGTTCTCGTTACCGTGAGTTTCTGCGAGTTCTTTAATCCGCTTCTGGTTTTCCAGGTCCATTGCGCCTGCGGACGTTCAAACGAAGCATTCTGTAACGGAGAACACAACGTCAGCACCAGCGGTCTTTACGCATTCTTCAATGGCAGGACCAGGTACGCCGTCGCGATCGCCCAGAATGACAACTTTCTTGTCTTTCAACATGGCAATGGCTCTATAGCGAGTCAATACAAGGTGGCAACTTTCTCCACCTGCGAAATGGAAAAACAGATTACGTCCCTGTGAATCGGACGGCTTTTTAACAAGCCCTGTTTATCCATGTCTGGCATTGTGAGTTTTTGGACAGCAGGAAGAAATAGTAAGGTTCACTGACTGGACTTGGTATTTATGGCAGTAGAACGAGGCTGTTCACAATAAAACTGCGCTTTTCAAATATTATGGCCTGGTAAGGTATTGACAACTTGCAACGTAACCTCTTCAAACCGAAGCAAGTATCCACCAAAATTACGAATAAAAGATTCCGCTGCAGATTTTTCAGCAAAACTGGCCAGAGTTGGCCCCATGGCTCCTTTCTGGTTACTACCTGCGACATACCAGGCTTTACGGGCATCAATAAAGGCCTTGTCATTGGGAGCCTGCCAGGGTTCAGCGTACATATCATGGACATAGATCTCAGCAATATTAGGCTTGTTCTCTGGCTGCAGCATCCAGGCAAACAGGTCTCTGGTAGAACAGAACCGTCTTACATTATTGTCACCCTTAACATACAGCTGCCCTTTAGGACCGGGGTGATTTTCGATAATCATGCCGCACAGATGGCAGGTATCACCAGCCTCAATAGATTGCGGCTTATGTTCTGCCACGGATTCAGAATCACTGCAGCCAATCAGAACAGTCCCTACCAGACCAACTGCTAAAAACAGCAAACCGCTTTTTCCCGGGGAGATGGAGATGGAGATGGAGATGAACATAAACATTTCCTTTTTCCGGTTGAAATCAGGCTCTAAATCAACCGACGACGAAAACTGATTAACGCAAATACAACCGGAAGTAGCTGCCAAAGCACCATAACAAGCAGTAGCCCAGCCAATGGGAACACCCGCCCGGAGGCGACAGACATCAGCCCTGTCAGGGCCTGCTCTTGACCTAAACCCTGAAGATTAATCAACCGGAAGACATCTGTCGGGTTTAACAACAGAAGCCAGGGAAACAGTTCTCCACTGATCTGTCCCTCTGTTGCTACCAGAATACCCAGCATCGCCATATCAAAGATCAGAACAGACAACAGCCAGATAATCAGCGCCAACCCGGCGGCTTTGGATTTCTCTGCTACCCGGGCACTAATCACGTAGGCAATACCGATAAAACACCAGCCCAGCAGAATAGATGTCAGAATCAACAGAGAGAAGGCTTCTAACAGCCCTGTTCTGGTTTCAGAGAACAACCCCATAATCACAGCTGCAGAACCAAAGCCAATAACCGTGGAGGTGGCAAGAATGGCTCCGTGTCCCAGCCATTTGCCCAGCAGTAGCTGGTCGCGACTGACAGGATAGGTAAGCAGCAGTAGCAATGTGCCATTTTCTGCCTCCCCCACCAGGGCATCATACGACAACATGAGTGCAATCAGCGGAACGATAAAAACCGCCAGGCTGGCGAGACTGGCAATAGTAGTGGCAACCGGGGCAAATCCTTTCTGGCCGGATACGGCAGCGCCAAACATCGCCAGTCCTATGGCCAGCAGGGCCAGAACCACGGCGATAGCCAGCAACCACCGGTTACGCAGACCGTCCCGAAACTCTTTGCCAGCCACAATAAGCACTGTATTCATTATCAAGCCTCCTCACTGGAAAGGGGCTGGCAGTAGTGGTTGTACAGGTCTTCCAGGTCAGGGATATGCCACTCAAAGTCAGTAATATCTTTCATGGAGGCCAGACCGCGCATCATAGCTAACTTGTCATCATCCGTACCCCTTAGCACCATACGGGCATCTTTCTCTGAAGGTTTCCTGTGCAATAGCTGGTGCAATATACGACAGTCTTTTTCTGAAGAGTGCCTATGAAATAGTTTATGAAGTTCGGTCGGGAGCTGGCTGACAAGGTGGCGCCCTTCAATAACCAGACTAACCGGCAGTCCGGCCTGTGTGCGCAACTCATCCAAAGTCCCCAATGCCAGTAGCCTGCCTTGGCCCATAATGGCAGCCCGGTCAATATAACGTTCGACACCGGGCAGCACATGGGAACAGAGGATTACACTGCAGCCATGTTTTTTCAACTCGGCAACACTCTGATAGAAATTCCGGGTAGCAACTGGGTCCAACCCAACCGTGGGTTCATCCAGCAGCAGCAACCTGGGCTCTCCCAGCATTGCCTGTGCCAGCCCCAATCTCTGGCGCATTCCCTTGGACCAGGTGCCGACCCGCCGATGAAGGGCATGGGATAAACCCAGTTGTTCCAGAAGATTCAGACAGTGTTTACGCCTCAACCCCTTTAACCGGGCAAAAAACATCAACACTTCCAAACCGGACAACTGCTCATAAAAACAGACGCTTTCCTGCAGAAAGCCGATCTGGTGTCGGCATTTGTGAAAACCTTTCTGATTCGGTTTCTGCCCAAAAACCGAAACCTGCCCCTCATCCGGAGACAGTAGTCCCAGAATCAACTTAATACTGGTACTTTTGCCGGCACCGTTATGGCCAAACAGCCCCAGAACTTCACCTTCACCCAAGGTGTAGCTGATACTGTCAACGGCTTTAACAGGACCAAATGCTTTGACGACATTATCCAGCTGTAAACAGCCCTGAGCTTGTAAACTGCCACGGGCGGATACAATATTCACATTATCCGCTCCCCTGCCTGCTGTTTATCAGGCAGGGTTCCGGTTGGGTCATCCATCAGGGGAAAGCTGTCCTTCACCCCGGAAGATTTCAGAACCGGAAACAGCTCCTGTACCCAGCGCAAAACCACAATTGCAGGAGAGTTAATCAACAGTCTTGATGAGGGATATTTCCACAACAGCCTGTCCATGCTGTCGTTTGGTTCATACACCGTATCTCCCAGACCATCGCCATCCAGATCCCACCCAAGATAGTCGCTCCAGTAGTTTCCCCGGGCAGGCCCATTATCAGCACTTCCCGACCACTCCTGGGGATCGTTCACCACATATTTCACTTGAGTCCGGTTATTGATAACGGCGTTTTCATAGACTTTGTTACCTTCAGAGCCGGCTGTCAGATGGATACCAAGATCACTAAAGGCGAAGCTGTTACCGCGGATGGTGTTAAAAGCTGAGTTATAGACAAACAGGGCTTTGCCTTCCGCACCTTCGATGGAGTCTTCACTATCATCCTGATACAGAGCTCTGATATTCCTGACCCGGTTATCCCTGATGTCCGAATAGGTAATGAAGTTCATCAGAATACCGTAGTCGTCATTCTGTTCTGACGTATTGTTAAATATCTTCAGGTTGCGGGATGACATCAGTGCCAGGCCAACCCGGTTGCCTCGGGCGATATTGCCAGACACCTCATTGGAGTGAGAGTACATATAGTGCACTCCGAAGCGCAGGTTATACATCTGGTTGTTCACCAGCCGGTTATCCTGACTGGAAATGATGTAAAGACCATCGCGGGTCCGGGACACCTGGTTATCCCGGACCTCAACGTTTTTAACCAGAGCCAAATGGATACCGTTGCCCCGGTCTGCGGAGCGCAGATCTGAATTACCCTTTACCCGGTTTCCTGCGATCAGGCCACCATCAATTCGTTCAAGATAGACACCGAACCCATCACCCTGCAGGGTATTGTTTTCAACAACAATATTGTCTGCCCCTTCCTGACCATAAATACCGGCATTCTGTTCAGTAAGATCATCACCCCAGTTTTCAATATTGAGATTACGAATGGTGACACCGGCAGCAGAAATTCTCAGGGCATCTCCGGTACCGCCACCATCAACAGTGACTCCCGGCTTGCCCGACAGGATCACAGGTACGGTAATACAAAAGTTACCGATATACCGCCCTGGTTCCAGAACAAGGATATTTCCCGCCTGACTGTTATCCAGCAGTTTCTGCAGGTCACTCGCTGGTGTAACAGAAATCTCTGCGGCCAGTGCCATACCTGAACTGAGCAGACAAGCTGTCAGGCCTGAAACTGGCGTAACAATTTTCATAACAAGCTTTCATATCAGGTCAGTGTTCATATCCAGTCAGACTTTTTCCACCAGCATACGACCACGCATTTCCATATGCAGGGCGTGACAGAACCAGTTGCAGTAATACCAGTGTACTCCTGGTTGATCTGCCTTAAAGGTAATGGACGAAGTCTGCTGGGGGCTGATTTCCATACTCACCCCATGATTGACCAGACAAAAACCGTGAGTGACATCCTCAACCATATCCAGATTGGTCACGTACACTGTCACCTCATCACCCTGTTTTACGGTAAAGTCGGTCAAGCCAAAGCTGGGGGCAACCGAGGTCATATACACTCGCACCTTTTTGCCATCACGGATAACCTTGTTATCGGACTCCAGAGTGACACCATCCTTTTTAGCCTGCTCTCTTGCACTGGCGAAGAAGGGATCATCACGGGTCCAGATCTTTCTGGTCTTTACCTTACTGCGATGCACGATGATACAGTCATGGGGCTCGGCAAAGGTCGGGCCATCATGAACAATGCGCATCTTGTCGCTGGAAATATCAATCAGCTGATCATTTTCCGGATGCAGTGGACCGGCTTTCAGGAAGCGATCTTTTGAGAACTTGCAAAGAGCCACCAGCCACTTGCCATCGGCATCCCGGGTTTCACCCATGGAGGTATGGTTATGGCCCGGCTGGTAATGAACATCCAGCTTCTGGCTGATGTAGTTCACTTTCTTGCCCTGGTAAGCCTGGATCGCTTTGCCCACATTCCATTTGACAATCTGACTGTCGATAAAGGCCGTAGTGTAGGCATTGCCACGGCCATCGAATGCCGTATGCAGGGGGCCGAGACCCAACTCTGGCTCTGCAACGATGGTGTCGCGGGGCTTGAGCTTGTCATCAAACAGACCATCAAGACGGGCAATTTCAATAACACTGACAGTGGGTGAGAGCTTGCCATTAGCGACAAAATACTTGCCATCAGGAGCAGTATTCAGACCGTGGGGACTCTTGGGCACCGGAATATAACGGGTCAGGGAACTGCCCTTGCGGCCATCAACAACAGGAACCCTGGAATCCCCGAGTGTCTTGAACCTGCCCGCTTTCACTGCCGCTTCGATACGAGGCATATTGAAGACAACTACCCAGTCACGTTCAGCAGTAATCATCTCCGGCAGGGTCATGCCTTTTTCAGAGTTGTAGCAGGTAGCGGCTACATACTTGCCACTATAGTCCGCATCGGTGTTATCGAGATTACCATCCACGATGACCTGGAACACCACCTCCATCTTCTCGGCATCAATCACGTTAAACATCGAGAAGTAGTTTTTTGTTCTGGTCAGATCATGACCATCATTGGGCAGAGGAATCTCATACTCACCATTGGCGAACACATACCGGGTATGGGGCGCCTTCTGTACCCGCAGGCCGTGAATAGCCGACACATTGGGTACATTCACAATCCTGTCGGTTTTCATGACATCACAGCGAATCCTGGCCACCCGGGTATTAGCCTTGTCGTTGATGAACAGATACCTGCCATCATAGCGGCCATCGGTCATCGACATATGAGGGTGATGACAATCACCATTCAGATACCTGGAAGAATCCCCCAGAACCTCCTTGCTCTCATTGGTCAATCCCCAGCCGGTAGCGGAATCCACATTAAAAACCGGAATGCGCATCAGTTCCCGCAGGGAGGGTACGCCCATAACCCGGACTTCACCGGAGTGTCCTCCACTCCAGAAGCCGTAGTAATCATCCAGCTTGCCCGGAGCAACAAAACCATCACTGGAGGAAGATGCGGCATGGACAGACGGAGCGAGCAGCCCCGATGCCAGGCCAGTGCCAGCAGCTACCGCACTGCCACCAACGGCTGTGGCCGCCCCCAGAAACATACGACGACTTATCCGTACATGCTCGGAAACAGTCTGATCATCAGGATTGATTTTCACCATGGGCTCCTTAGAGACTCCTCAGGGACTCTCCACAATGGGAATCTGGTTACTTCTGGCTCTGCCTGCACGATTCTGCCTTCTCTTTTTCAGAATCAGAGGTGGGCACTTGCTGTCGTTAAAGTAGGTCATCTGGCAGTCAAGACAGTGATGGCACTCATTGGCATTGATTTCACCATCAGGATGAATGGCGTGGATTTCACACTCGTTGGCACAGACCTGGCAGGGCTTGCCACACTCCTGGCGACGCTTTAACCAGTCAAACAGCCGCAGGCGGGCAGGAACGGCCAGGGCAGCTCCCAGCGGGCAGACATAACGACAATAAAACTTGCGGGTGAACAGAGAAATAAACAGCAGAAATCCGGCATAAAGGGCAAAGCCCCATTCACGCTGAAACTTCAGGGTGATGGCTGTTTTAAAGGGTTCAATTTCAGCATAACGCTCAGCTGTTCCCAGGGATTCGAGGGAGATAGCAAACAGTACCAGCAGAATGATGTATTTAACCGCCCACAGCCGTTCATGGACACCCCAGGGCAGCTCAAACTGCCTGATCTTAAACCTGCGGGCCTGCTCATTAATAAGTTCCTGCAGAGCCCCAAAAGGACACAGCCAGCCACAGAAGATACCCCGCCCCCACAGCAACAGGGTCATGGCCACAAACCCCCATAGAATAAACAGCATGGGATCCAGCAGGAAAACCTCCCATTTGAAACCGGTCATCAAGGCATGAGTAAAGGTGAAAACATTGACAATGGAGAGCTGCCCAAGGGCATACCAGCCAATAAATACAACCGTGTACATAAGAAAACCACGGCGCAGCCGGTGCATAAGTTTAGGACGACGAACCAGAACATCCTGCAGGAACAGAATAGTAGTCAGCAGTACCAGCCCGGCACTCAGAACCACGATCTGAAATGTCTGCTGTTTCCATACAGAAACCCAAAGTGCTTCCGGTTCTTTCGCCACAACTGGAGCCGGACGATCTACATACTTTTCTGGTATCAGGTAGTCCCCGTAAAAGCTGGTAAAAATACTCTCGACAGGGCCAATCTGACGACGAACAAGAAGCTCTACCTGCCAGGGACTTCCCGAGTCAAACTCATATTTGGCCCGGGCAATAAAGATTGCCATTTCATCAAAACCGGGAAAACCGGGGATAAAGACATCACTGAGCCGATAATAGTCGCTGTCACGGAAGCTGATGCTGTTGTTGTACTGCTGCAACTGAATACGATCAAAGATGCCACCACGTACATAGCCATTACCCTTGAATGAATAGAGTCCGCTGGCCATAACGGCAAAAGCCTGATCTCCCGGTTGCAGCTCACCCATCAACCAGTTGAACTCACTGTCACCAAGAAGATTACGGCCAATAGTGGGAACATTCAGGGGGGCGTAGTAAAGATCGATAAAAGTATCACTGGCTTCGGCCTGGCTGGCTTCGTCAATACCTTCACCTGTGGTTCCGATAAAGGCTTGATCAATATCAGAACGCTGCAGTTTCAGGGTGCGGATAGAGCCATCACCAGTGAGTGTAAGCCAGTCAGCTTTCTGGAACAGTTTGGTCTTTATCCTGGCCGGCTGATGTTGCTGACTTTCGGCACTGATAACGCCAAAGGCAACTGCGACCCTGGTCGCAGCACGCATAATGGTTTCATTAACAACCATCACCGAAACAGTTGCACCGGTAATGGCATCAATATTTGTCACACCTTCCTGGTTGCCAGCTCCGACCCGAACCCGGTCAGTCACTGCCAGACCTGTGAACTTGCTGGCAAAATCAAATAAGGACTGCTCTGGAATACCGACCAGCAGTATTGGTTCATGATGTTCCAGAACGTCAGATACCAAAATCCTGCCACTGGTATCTATGACTACCAGCATATTAACGGGTTTACCGGAGTAAGCAGGAATATCAACGATATCTGTAGATTGAAAAGCCCAGCCAAACAGCAGGCCTTTCTTCTTCAACTCCCATACCGGTAATGGGTTCTCTACCCTAGTCACAGTCAGGTCAGGGAAGTGTTGGCCGACCTGGGCTGTTATACTGCTCTCAGCCTGGCTGAAGCTTGGCCAAAGCAACAGACTCAGGATCAGAAGACAGACCAGAAGCTGGTCAGCCAATGCTACCCAAGACCGAACCTGGTAAAACAGCTTTGTCATAAACCTATTTGGTGGGCACTAAAAAATCATATTATGAGGCATTCTGTAGTATTTGCTAAGCTGGCAATCTGGGCACACAGAATGGTAAATATCCATCTGGACGCCATTATCCTCTACTGAAATCTGCTAACTCCTCGCTACACTCCTCTTATGGGATTATTTCGCAGGGAGTGTGATCATGTTCAGAAAAGCTGACAGGCAGCCTACCAGTTTTGCTTCCAATCTCCAGAAAATAGAGTCGGCCCATGGTTCTAAAGGACGTTTGAAAATGGCTCTAGATAGCAGAGGCCGGGTTGTCGTTGAAGTGGTCCCATCCTGGTCTCTGATTCTCTGGTTACAAAACACCTTTGCCAACAAGCAAGCAAGACAAGCCCTCCATGATCAGGCTTTGCAAGCCCTCCATTCGACTAACGCGATCGGAATTCCCATAAAACAGCGGCTGGTAGTCCACATTACCAAAGGCGAATTTCCCTTTGTCAACCGAAGTGAGCGTAGAGCAGTACAGGCAGAATTTAATTCAGGAAACGGCCTTAAACGCCTCAACACGGATAAGATTGCAGTGCAGAAACACCATCTCCTTGATGAGGAGCAGGCCCGAAGCACAGCAGAATCAGAAATGCAGCGTTTGCAGGCCAGGATGCCATCTGTCAGTGTTGCCGATGCAGCCAATTACATGAGAGCCAGACAGAGCTGTGTCATGCATGATCCTGGCTCTGCACAGGCGTTTGCGCAATTTGACCAAACCTTGCAGGCTCATTTTACAAGAACAAGCCAGGAGCGCCTCTCCAATACAACAGAAATCAGTATTACAGCGACTCTTCTGGAACAGGCCCGCCAGGTTAAACCCGAACTTTTTGAGCAAGTTCAACATAACTTTGCAATACACCCCGAACAGTATCCGGAAATACAGACCTACCTGAATGATTTGGAAAGAAGAGCCACGCAGGCTCACTCAGCGACAGGAGACAGCATAGACGTGATCACAGCCCGTGATCGTACGACTCTTATGAAGTTGAATTCAACGGCACACTATTCCATCTATGAACTGACCAATAAACTCAAGGAGGATGTACAAGCTGCCGCCGGAAACCCTGATTTTCTCAAGGCTCAGAACAGCCTGAAAAACCTGAACATTGCCAGATTAAAGCAAGATATTGAAACAGCCCAGAATCTCTGGCTGAAAATGGCTGAACCAGGAATATCCAGGGCGAGGCGATCTTCGATGAAGCGTCAAAGAGAACGCATTCTTGTCAAGATTCAGCCTGAGTTGGTCATAGCTGCCGCTGCCAGAGAACAGCTTCATCACATTAATTCCACCCTTGGCAGAAAGTGGGGTGCGGACCTGTTAAGAGATCCGGAAGTTGTTCAGGATGATAACTTTTCTGAAACCTACCTGGCTCTTGAACAGATTGAAGATTTGGCCGGGCCGGTTATGTACGATGCTCAACTTCAACATATGTGCAATACCCATGATGCCAAGCCACACCACCCCAAGGTTGTTATCGAGGGCGGTGGCCCGGTTGGGTTGATGACCGCAATACGTCAGTATGAAAAAGGCGCTGATATTGTTGTTCTGGAAAAACGGGATACACGATACAACCGCCCGCAGGTCGTACGGCTCGACAGGCAATGGCTTAAAGATCTGCGTTATTACCTTGGCGAAGAATTTGATGAACTGCTCTCAGAGGATGGAAGGTCCAGGGTTCAGCCCGACGGCTCTGCCTATCTTGTAACCAAAGCCCTGGAAAATGCGTTACACCAGCGATTAACCAAACTCATTTCCTTTGACAGTCATAATCCACCACATATTCAGCGCCTTGCTGCCCATGAACTGACCAGTGTTGAACCGCCTGAACAACCGGGGGGAAAATACCGCGTACGTGCTCAGTACCAGAAAAGATATGATTCTGGAGAGACCAAACAAGAGCAACAGGAGGTTTTCGAAACAGACCTGTTGATCTGCGCAGGAGGAAAAGAGAGCCCAACCAGAAACAAGTTTCTTAATCACTGCCCGGTGACTCACCCCAGACAATATGGTGTCGCTTCCTGGGAAAGTCCTCTTATCAAAAATGACGAACTGCAAACCTTTCCAACATTTCAGAATGTACTGACAACTGATAAAGAGTTTGGCGAAAGCTACCAAAAGTACTTTATTGAGATCATGCATCCATTTACGGGGTCAGTTGGCCCCTATCTGAGCCATGCTGCACGAAAAAGACTGATCCTGACTCTGGCCATTGATGAAGCTGAACTGCAGCATCTGCTCGACAAAACAGACGATGATAACGAAAGAGAATTTATTCTGGAGATACTGGCAGACCTGAGAAACGGTAGACTGCAACAGGACACTGTCACACTGGAAGCCATGGTACAGGCTATTGAATCCGAGGTCTGTCAGGTACGCACTTTTGAAAACAGAAACCTGATTTATTTGGGCATGGAAATTCCTGACCCGACCGATCAGTGGATGAAAAGCGTCACTGCCGGACTGGATGATAATGAAAACAGAGAAATTCAGAAAATTCTGAGCCAGTGCTGGTTCCAAAGTGCCGCTGATCACTTGGGATTCGGTAAAACGCTGTCGGCAACTCTGCCGGTGATGAATTCACAGTTCACCACAACTTTCCCGGTGGCCCAAGACAAACCATTGGATCATTTCACCGTCGTAAAAAATGCAGGTAATGGCCCATCTCTTACTGTTGCAGCTTCAGGTGATGCGGCCACCAGCCCACACTTTATGACATACAGCGGTTTAACCGGTGGCAGGGAAACCATTGACGCTCTCTGTCATTACACAGATCAAATTGCCAGCGGCAATAGTTATCGGCAGGAAATAGAAGAAAAGCTCGTTCAAGACTACAACAGAACCGCTACCTTTATCCTTCACAAAGGCAGTAACTTCCTAGAGCCAAGGAGTGAGGATGAGATTGCAAGAGCCTTGCAGGAGAGTGCCAGAAGACAGATACCTGCTCCAGGAAGCAGGACGGATACTGGCTTTAATGTCCATGATGTTGATCAAGACTCATATATCCTGAGCAACGGTATCCAGACCTACTTAATACGAGTCAATGAAAATGGCAGGATTCAAGCGTCAGACTACAACCAGAATAATCCGGAAGTTATAGACTTGGGAGAGTTCTCAACATTCAGACATTTTGAGCTTGAATACCTCAGGTGAACTTTCACAGGTAGCGATTACGCTCTCCGAGATCATCTGTCAGATACTGTACAAACTCCCATTCCAGACCATTGCCATCGACATAGTAATGCCGGCGGCGAGTGCTGCTCTCCTCCTGAAACTTTTCGTCATTTGCATAGCCCGCTGCCTGCAGCCTTTGATTGACAGCATCCAGATCATCAACGACAAATGCAACATGATTCAACCCAGACAGGGTGTAATCCTTCTCCAGAAGTGTGCCACTCTTTTCCAGTGGTTCATTCAGAGTTAGATATGTCACATCATCTCCGATATGAACCCAGTGTTTATCCAATGAATCACCCTCACCCCGGATCCGAAAAGCAGGAAATGCAGCCTGTAGCAGGCGGCCAGACTCAGTAATGGATTTGACTGTGATATTGGCATGTTCAATGTAGATATCCATAGCTGCCTCTTGTTATTTTATTTATCAATTATTTTCTTTACATATTCAGCTTGCACCCATCCCAGATATTTGTAAAGCAAAAATTTTACTAACTAGACTCCTCTCCATATACTGACCTCGATGAAAACTATAAAAGCGCCAGAGAGAATCCTTCAGCAAATCAAAACTGAAGGCCCCAAGACAGCCAGTGAGCTTGGCAAAGTCCTGGGTACAACCAGCATGGGAGCCAGACAGCATCTTGAAAAGATGGAGGCTGATGGTCTGGTATCCAGTGAAGATATTCGTATGGGGGTAGGCCGCCCCAGGCGGGTATGGAAACTGAGTGAAAGGGGACATTCGAGGTTTCCTGACCGTCATGACAATTTGACTGTTGAGATACTGATATCCATTAAGGATGTGTTTGGTGAGAAGGGGCTAAATCAGCTGATAGACCACAAAACCAACAGTGCTGAAACACTCTACCGGGATCGACTGAACAAAGAGAGAAGCCTGGAGAATAAAATTAAATCCCTTGTGCAGGTTCGTTCCGACGAAGGCTATATGGCTGATTACGAAAGAGCAGAGACCGGTTTTCTATTTCTGGAAAATCACTGCCCCATCTGTGCAGCTGCCACAGCCTGCCAGAACCTCTGCCGGTCAGAACTGGAACTTTTCCAAAGATTGTTTAAAGACTTTGCTGAAGTGAAAAGACTGGAACACATTATCCATGGAGCCCGCCGCTGCGCTTACTCCATAATTCCTCTGTAAATTTTATTCTAAAACCTAGGAGCCTGTCGGACTTAACCAACCGTAGCGAGAAAAAGTCCGGTTTGAGCCAGTTTTTAGAAACACTTGAGGAGAATAGTGGTTCTATTTGACGAAAGTGGTTCTAAAAAATGGCCAAATCCGGCTTTTTCGCAGTAGGTTAGCGTTAAGTCCGACAGGCCCTAGGACATTCACAGTTTTCTTGATAATTATCAGCAACCCAATAACTCAAAAGAATGAGAATCAGATAAATCTCACAACGCTGGTCAAAAATCTATGCGAACTCTTATCAGGAAAGGCATGGTGATTGATGGTTCTGGTACCCCGCCATCTCAAGCTGATATTCTGATTGAAGACGATACGATTATTAAAGTTGCAGCTGTAATAAACGAGCGGGCAGATGAGATTATTTATGCCAAGGGTCAGTATGTAACTCCTGGCTTTATTGATCCCCATACCCATACAGACCTGGCTAACTTTATGGAAACAGGTCTAAAACCCAAAATCATGCAGGGTGTCACCACAGAGATTGTAGGCCAGTGTGGGCTTGGGGTTGCGCCTGTTCCAAAAGAGAAACGTGAAGAGTTCAGAAAAAGGCTGATTATTGGCAACCCTGATGTGCAATGGAGTTGGCAATCTTTTGCAGAATATTTTGATTCCCTAAGAAGGTATGGGCTGGAAAGTAATCTTGGTTCTTTTGTACCCCATGGAGTTCTTCGTTATTTAATTGCAGGAGATAACAGTACCCCTCTTGATTCCAGTCAGTTGGACACACTCTCTGATATGACAGCGCAATGCTTCCAGGAAGGGGCGTTGGGTTTAAGCCTGGGATTAATTTATCATCCGGCCCTGTTCGCCAATACAGAAGAATTGACAGTTGTCATGAAGGTAGCTGCAAAATATGGCCGTCCGGTTGCGGTTCATATACGCAGTGAAAGTGATGACATACTTGGCGCGTTTGATCATATTGCCGACATCGCTACCCGGACAGGATGCCAGCTTCATATCTCGCACTTGAAGCTGATTGGCCATCGCAATGCCGGCAAGCTGTCAGCGATTCTTGATCGGATTGAAAGACATCGCTTTACCTTTGACCAATATCCCTATAACTACGGCAGTACAACACTGTTTTCTGTTCTTCCTCCACCGCTTTTTAATGGCAGAAATTACCGGGAGGTTCTGAAAGATCTGAAGCAGCCTTCGGTACGAAAATCAGTGAAAGACTGGTTCACTGAAGCTATCACACCACCGTCATCACTTCCCTGGGATAACCTTCCTGCCCTCGTAGGGTGGAACAATATCCGAATTGCCGATGTTGAGTCTGAGCAGGCTCAAAAGTATATTGGGCTCAGTATCAGTCAGGGCGCCAATATCACCGGAACAGATCCTGTCAGCTTTATGCTGGATCTGCTGATTCGTGAACAGGGCCAGGTACGGATGATTGATCATTATATGGATGAAGACCTGGTCGTCCGGATTCTTAAACATCCAAGGGGTATTATTGGTTCAGATACTCTTTTGGGTGGGCAGCCACATCCAAGAGTGTTTGGTACCTTTGCCCGGGTTGTTGGGCACTATGCCCTGAGCAGAAAGACCCTTACACTGGAGCAGGCTATCCGCAAGATGACAGGGGCTACCGCGAAAGTTATAGGTTTGCACAACCGTGGCTTAATTCAGAAAGGCATGAAAGCTGATATTACCATCTTTTCACCAGAATTTTCTGACCAGTCAACTCTTGATCAGCCTGATAGATGCGCCCTGGGCTTAAGCTGGTTATATATCAATGGAAGAGAAAAAGTACATGATGGACAGTACTTGGAGAGCCGAGATGGAATCGTTCTATTCTGAGATGATCAACTATTTCAAGGCTATTTTTCTATAAATTTTTTTAATAAAGTAATCAGAGGCCTTTTCTAAATCAGAGTCGGTATTATTTAATGATTTAGCATAACTACGATACCAAATCATTAGAGGCATAGCTTCACCACGTGCAGAAGCGAGGTTATAAACATATCTTCCATATTTCCAGATATGATCCCTATAAATATTAGGATTACGTTCTTTCCAGTAATTGCACAGTGCATGATGACCAAATTCCTCTCCCCAGTCTGCTGCGCGCTGGAATAAATAAAGCGCTTTTTGTTCAGCAGCTTCAATGGATAAATTTTTTTCTTTTGCTGCTCTTATATAAGCAAGAGCCAGTTTCAGTAATCTTCTGGGTTCATGGAAAAAAGTTGAACTCAGACAGAACAGCTGGACAGGCAGAATACCCATGGAGTCTGGAATCTGATCTTCTATTAAAAAAGCAGTGAAAACTATATGTTCCATCTCAAGCAAGTCACTCCCATCAAGATTTTTTTTACTCATGATAAAATCAAGAAGCTTCAAATTATAATTGGTATTGCCTGCAACGAGATATTTTTTGATTTCCTCAATCGAAGTTGCCAAATCTATCTGTCCTTCTTGGGATTGACAAATTTCCATACACACCTGCACCTCAGATTTCAGGTACTCCCAATCATGTCTATGCAGACTGTACTCGGTGAGATTACGATTGATTATCACATCAGCCGACTGGGCATACTGCAGCCGTTTATCTTCAGGGACTCCATATAGATGTCTGTGTGCCGCCATCAACTGAATATCCTCCGGCTGATTGCCCCCTGGATCTTGAGCTGCACTTTTGCCAAGATTTGCCAACTCCATCATGAGTTGTACTAACTGTTCGTTCATCTCTTCATCATCTTCATCGATAAAGTAAGGAAACTGTTCAGAGGTCATGCCCTCACTTTCTTCATCACCTGAACAGTACAGTGTCACAAGAGTTGGCAAATGGCGCAAATCTGGATAAGACAACAAGACATGTGCCAAATGCCTCCTTGCGCTGGAATTGTTTTCCGAAGATAAAGCCAGGGGTATAAGTACTTTTTCTAACCAACAAGCTCCAACTTTTTCTATTGGCCTTTTTAAGGATGACAGTTCATTTTTATTGATAACTGCCATAATATAGGCTGCTTTTTTATTTCCTAACTCGAAAGCCTTAGACAGAAAAGGCTCTATGAGCTTTGTAATAACAAATTCAGGAGGTAACCTATAAATTTTATCCGTGACTATATGGGGAATAGTACAAGCAAGTGATACTAATACATTTCCCACTGCTAGCTCAGCATTATCCCTTTCTAACTGGCCAGGATTCGACTCCTTTAATATCGTTAAATTATCTGCTGTTTGAGCAAGCGATATCTCTTTGTAGTGAAGCGTTTCCAATACAATTTCATTAACAATATTTTCTGAAGATCGTATTAATTCAGAATCAACTAAATCAAGAAGAAGACGAACAACAGATGAAGAAATAATATCTAGATCAAGTAACTTTTGGATGTTAGTTTTATCTTTTTTATTAATATTTTCTAAATTAAGGGTCAGGATAAACTTTCTGACATCATCCAATAAATCCTCAGCTCCAATCTTATGTGCCATAGTCGCGAGCTTTACCAGAGTACCCCCGTTCTTATCAGTGATCTTAGGAAGTTTTTTAATCTTTTCAATATAACGGTTTACGGCAAGACGAGCCATTCCTGGTTCATTCTCTGCCCCATACCACTCAAACCAGTATTTGGCAGCATCAGCACTGCCCAGCTCAACTCCCCGCCAAAGCAGGTGCTTGATCCAATGATCCAACTCCTTTTGTGAAAAATAATTATAACTGACAAGTTCTTTTTTATACTCATTAAGGCGCAAGGCCATAACCACTGAAGATAGGCCAGAAAGTGCCCCTGTCCCTGAGATTATCTCAAAGAACTCTTCATCGACATCTTCCTTCTGACAAGAAGAGCTATAGTATTTTTCTGTTTCATCACTCCATATTTCCCATAGTTCACAAAAAGCAGGCCAATTGCCCTTTACCCTTAACATAAGTTCAACTATTTGAGCCGTATCATTTATGGAATCGACCGCTCTGTCTTCAAACTGCTCATAATCATCACATGATTGAAAAATTGTTTTTACCGCATCTCCTGCTTCATCCTTTAACAGCCTAAAAGGTTGAATAGATAATCGTTGAGGCAACACCTTCAAATCATTTGAAAGTTCACATAAAGGGCATGGTATCTGACGGGCTAGAGAGCGGAGAAGTAAAACTCTTCTAGAGTATTCTTCTCTTAGATTAGTTTTCGGCAGTTCGGTCGTAGCTCTGGAAAGTACTCGCTCGAGCAATGGCATCATTATCGCGCACTGGTCTGAAGAGTTTTTTTCCTTTCCTATTTTCACCAAAGCTTCTGCCAGTTCAGCATTATCAGTAAACTGAATGTAGCCTGGAGATGTACTGTATATTCGCTCTCCCGGTTTCCTTTTCTCACCACTTATCAATTCAATTGGCATTACCATTGACGCCTGCTCTGAAGAAAACCCATTGACAGCAAGAGATAGCAGTCCTGCTACATCTGCCCAAGACGGATTATTTATCATTATCTGAAACATCCAGCCAAATGCCTGCACCTGTCCTCGCAGTGCCGCCCTGCGCAGGTGAAGCATAATTTTCACACCCCGGGTTGGATTCAATGTTCTGACTGCTGCTGTTGCTTCTTGACTATCGGTCGAGTAACACAAGGCAAGAACCAGATCGGCAATACCACTGCCTAACCGGGATGATCTTAACAAATTTTTCATCTTTTTTTGATCTTCTTGACTGTTAAGATCTGGTGAGAAGCACCAGTGAAGCCTAAGCACCTTTCTTTTCGAAGGGAAGTAGGTAACTATTGTTGGCTTCATACCTTTGATAACTTCCCACAAAATCCAGTCTGCTAAATATTTGCGATTAGGTGATTGATATTTTGCAAGCCGGCTCTCAGGTAGCCCACCATCTTCAAGGTGATGTTTAACTCCTGTTATTTGATCCAGTGATGTGATGACTTGACTAACTTCTTCTTTTTCACACTTCTCTGAACTGCCATCATCCTCCTGAGGCAGTATAAAATCAGCTTGCCCCACATGGCTTAAAGCCGATGAATATTGACTGTATTTTGAAGGAGGTTCCTTTTTGTTAGAACCAGTGGATGATTCCCACTTTTCAGCCAGTTTATTAAGATAAAAAGCAGCAACTGATTTATCTTTTCCATCTCTCTTTTCATAATAATGAGCAACCTCTCTCAAAAGGTCTGGTCTTTGATAAAGAGACCAGACCCTTGCCATCAGTACAGGAATGACCTCTTGTCGTACATTACTATCCAAAGACTTTAGGAAAAAAGTTGTTTCCAATCCTTCTTCTATCGTTTTCAGCCATTTCAAATTAAATTTTGAAAGTGCAAATACCATCAGAACATCTGAATCATAAATGCCAGTAAGAAAATTAACATAATGAAGTCCTTCTTTAAACTTCATGTTAAATTTCATCCGCATTAAGGCATCATCACCAGGCTCTTTGGTTTTAAATTTAGAAATAGCATCTCTTAATAATATTCCATGTTCTTGTAGGCTTTCTGAGCTAAAAGCACTTTGCATAATTGCAAACAACAGTCCCCACAACCTGTCAAAATCATTATCTATTCCTAAAGAGTCGCTTGTACTAATTATAATCGGCCCCCAGGTCATATATCGCTCTCCTCCTTGCGCAAATACCTGAAAGGCAACTCGCCAAAGTTGTGCCATATCAGTATTTCCAGTTGTCTGATATTTTGGTGTAGAAACACCTTTTATATTATTCCGAAACGTTTGATGGGCTCTGGTATATTCAGCCAAAATCTCATCTGGCGATACATGAAAGACAGCTATGTCTTTTCTCCCTTTCCAATAATGAAATAGCTTAATTAAGTAAGGATAATGGAGGAATATATTAAATTCTCTCTTGATGTTTAGAGTTGGTAAAATTCTTACCAGCATTTCTGCTGCAGGATAATAATCATCAGCCAGCTCCATAAGGGGAGCAACCACCTGAACCGTCCACATGGCAAGATGTTTGGAATTAACGGCCATCCAGCCTTTTCGTCGCAGAAGAACAGCAGATAACGAAGATCGCAATAGCCGACACTCTCCCAGTGCCTTGCACAAATCCAAAGCATCTACAGCCCGACGGATAGTTTCATTTGAAACATTCTTTACTGAAATAGCTCCTGGTTTTGTTTTATTACCAACGCCAAGAATTCGAAGCGCTTTGCCAAGATGAGCTTCATGATCAGGAAGACCATCAGCCTGCTCATTAACTGTCAGCTTTTCCAAATGTATTGTCAGTTGTTCTGTCCCATCATTGGTCTTATTTTCTTCAGCAGCAGGGTTTTCTTTATTTTTTAACGGAGACTGATCTGGTTTATCTGTCGAGTTTCTAGTTAAAGGTACAAAGTTTTCATCAACCTCATGGGAAGCTTTTTTTAGATTTCCAGATACATTTTGAGTAGCTTCAGCATTAATATCAACTTTAGCATCAGGTTTATAACTAACAGCTTTCTTTGATATATTTTTCTCTTTGGTAGCAGAGGCCGAGTGACCATCAGGCCCAGTTAAATCATTTTCCTTCTCCTTATTTTTTTTTGTATCAGTTTGACTGGAATCAGGCATGCTAGCAAAAGGTTTCTCAACGCTTATCTCTTCTCCATCGTAATAAATATGAACTGATGGGGCACTTTTAACAAAGTCTGGAACAAGCTCATTAAAATTAAGTGATTGCAACATTAAAAATATCGCATTTCCATCTGGAGCAACAAGAAGAACATTTTTCCCTGTCGCCCGCACTCCATACATAGAATATATAGGTAACCAGGTCGGATGAAGTTTGGCAAAAGAGCTGACATTGCAAATAATATTTCTAAACTTTTCAAATAAACCTTCCCATTCTTCGCCGATTACTAAATGTTGTAACAAAGGTTTTATTGATAAAGACTGCGAAGACAAAGATGTGGGAGACTGGATAAAATCAAGTGCTTTCTCCTTCAGCTTCCCAATCACTTTGGAATTTTTTTCATAGGAATTTTTAGTCACAAAAAGTGGATTTCTATTTTTCTGTTCTCCATCAATACGGATAACACTTCCTGTGAGTAACTTACGAAAATCCAACTGCAACCATAAAAGTACATTAGTATACGTACAATCAGGATGAGTATTGATTACAAACACTATGAAATCATCCAGTTTACTAGCAAATTGACTTGACAGATGATCTCTACAGTAAGAAGCATCCAGCAAACCCAAAAGATCCCTTAAATAAAAAATAATCAGACTTGCTTCTTTCAGTTTTTTCCTTTTTTTAAATCTCTTACGAGCCTCATCTACCACTGTGACCAGCTGCTCCTCCAGTAAATTGTTTTCTTTAACCGCTGCCTTATCTGGAGAATCAGGGTTGGGCCTATTTTCAATATCGCTCTTATTTTTTGTTTTTTTCTTTTTCTTTTTTTTAGCTTTGCTTTCAGTTGTTATAGAGTCATCTTGTAATACCGGTATCTCTGTATGGGGATCATCTTGAGGTTCAGCAGTAGCCTCCTGATTAACCTTCCCCTCCGTTTCTTCTACAACCTTTGTTTCTTCTACAACCTTTGTTTCTTCTACAATGTCTGTTTCCCCTACAACATCATTTTCATCATTATCGTTATTATCATTCAGATCAAGCACAGAAATACTAGCTGTAGAAAGCTTGTTATCTTTCTCAGCTTCATTACCATCAGTTAGTTCATCAAATTGGGATAATGCAGAATATATCTCATGACTTTTTATGTTACCTGCATGACCAGATACTGGAATATCATCTTTATCAGTCGTTGTAACAAGTGATTGCACGTCGCCTTCTTTTAACGGCGGATCAGCATCAAGTGTCATATTCTTTATATTCAATTCCAGTGATGCTAAAGAGCTGCCACTTGATGCAAGTTGATTTTCCACCCTGTCAGCAATTCCCTCTCTTAAGCAATTCCTATCATGCTCTTGGATTGATGGGGGCGGTATAGTATCAAGTGTTATTTGCGGTATTTTTTTTAGATGAACATCTGAAGAAGAGTCAGGATAGCTTTGACTGCATTTCTCTTCTGCTTCCTCAGTTTCATCATCCATGGAAACTTTTGTGTTTTTTATCGACACACTTTTAGCGAGCAATTTCGTATATTGCTCATTTTTTTTTACCTTTTCCATTTTACTTTTTTTTCGTTTCCTATTTACTACAGATGATGACACCTCTTTCATATTTTCTTCTACCACGGAAGAAGAAGTACCTGACAAGTTGTCATTATGATTTAAATCCATTAGACCAACATCTTTTTCCATTGCTTTAGCGAACACAACAGCAGCTTTTTTCGATGCTTCCTTTATAGTCTTCTGCTGATGCTCATCAAGCTTTCGCTGTTCTTCTAATAACCTTATTAACTCATCTGATTTTTCCTGTAGTATCCGTTTTTCTGCTAAAGCTCTTCTCTTATTCCTTTTTTTAAAACTTTTCTTAATAGGCTGAGCAAATTCGGTTTCTACCGTATCAGGTTCGCTTACAGAATGAGATTCAGGCATCATTAAATCAGAAATAAGCTTCATGATGGCTCGAAATGTGCCTGAATCATGAATAAACTCTGTTTCACGATATGTTTTCTCTCTCACCTTTAACAGCTTGATAAAACCATCCTGCTCCATTATTTTTTTGCGCGCTGTCAGTTCCGACTCAAGTTGATAATACTCTTGGTCTTTCGAAAGATAGTCTCTCATTACAAGGGCATTAAAGTGTGGCTGTCCCCCCAAAGTTGATACGATAAGCATTATGTCGTTCTCTTTAGCCAAAGAAGAATCGCTTTGCCGCAGGTAATCATCGACTTCCATTTGTTTTATACAGGGCTCATCCTCGGGAAAAACCACAAATACACTATCTGCCTGCCTGGTTCCCATTGGGCAGAATAGTGTTATCGGAACACTCAAGGCTCTGGCGGTCAGTGTCAGGGTTATTTCGTCAAGATCTTTTACTGGTGCATCAGGATTGGCCAGCTTTTGAAAAAGCCGTATTTGCTCTTCTAGCCCAACTCTGTCGATGGATTCTTTTTTCACATATTCATCATAAAGTTTAAACTCATCAGAGCCTCGTTTTTCTTTCCAGTAACTTGCGACTTTCTCACTAAGCAATACTCTGCCAGCTGCCCTGAATTGATATGTACTACTTTGCACTGCAACCGAGTCCACCATACAGAGTCCATTGCCGGGCATATTCTCTTCCTTCCGACCAAGTTTTCTGATAATGCCCTCGGTCGATAAAGCAGAGCTGGCTTTACCTGATGCGGTCAAGACAAACTGTTTTAACGTTGATACCCTGCCAGGTTTAACTGAAGGACAGGAAACATTATCACTATCGGAAAAGTCAGATAACTGGCCTGGTTTTATCAGCGGCTTGTCTGGCAAGTGCCTTTTCCAGCTTTTTTTCTCGTGCCTCGAGGCGCCAAAGGATTCTGGCGCAAGAAAAATCAGCATTAAATAAAAAGTAATCAACAGCTTCCATCGACTACGCGAGTGTAGAAAACAGAGTGTTCTTGTTCTTGGAAAGGCAAACACAAGCATTCTGCTGCATAAAAACTGAGGCGGTTGAGTATAGGCAGAATTCCGGACTCTATGAGGATTAAACAACAAAAAGTACAGGGGTTAATAATAAAAACTTTGCAGGTTGATTTTTTGACATTACGCGCCTTGATAAGCCTTATAGTTATGCCTATATATTTGAATTTTTATTTATTTAAGGAATAAGAAATGGCTTACGATGATGATTTAGCAGAAAGAAATAAAGCAGAGTGCTATGAATGAGGACACGCTACTTTTTTTGGCCCGCAATCTTTTCAGCAAAATAAGCATGGGCCTCAGAAAAGGTTGAATCCCTTAAAAGCATAGAGTTCTTGTCTGCCCATGCATCATAATTTGGCGAGGTATGAGTCTGGTCATAGATAAATCTCATGTATCTCCAAACATACTCATTATATTTTTGTGAATCTTTCTGCTGCCAATAATCACATAACATTCTATAAGCCTGCCCCTCACCCCACTGGGCAGCACGTTCCAGCAGATAGAGTGCTTTTTCCTCAGCATTTTCCACAAATTTACTATTTTTCTCAGCTGCAGTCATATAAGAAGAAGCTAACAATAACAATCTTTCACCTTTATATATAAAGGTTGAACTTAAGCAGATTAACTGAACGGGTAAAAGGCCCAAATCTCCAAGCATTTCCTCCTTTAAAGAAAAGGCAGCATAAGCATAACGTTCCATCTGAAGTAGATCTATGGCTTTTAATGATTTTTTATTGCTTATAAAATAAAGAAATATCAGGTTGAAATTTTCATTTCCTGCGTCGATGTACTTCTCTAATTCCTTGATTTCTGCTCCTGAGTTAACCTTCCCATTTTTTGTAGTTTTATACACGGCTATTTGGATAAGAACTTCTGACCGCAAGTACTCCCATACATCTATACACAGAGAGTCCTTTTTCAAATTTCTTCTAATAATATTATCTGCCAACTTTAACTTTTCTTCCCACTGATCAGGTGACGCTGTTTCAATAAGTCTCTGTGCAGTAATCATCTGCTTGTATTCGTGGGCATCCTCACCTTCATCATGGAGAGGCTCCTTTACCAGTTCTACCAATTGATTCACCCGTACATTTAATAAGCCACGTTGATCCGGAACAAGTAGCTCATAAGGGCCGTTGGTCAATTGAATGTGCTTTTCAGACTTATACAGAGCCTGGAACAAAGAAAGTACTGCTGAGAAGTGATGCATTTCAGGATAAGACAGTAAAACTACAGCTAAATGTTTTAGAGCCAGTGGATGCTTTTCAGCTGACATGGCAAGGGGAATCAGGACATTTTTAAGCCAGTCAGGTTCGACCACATTAATCGGAACAGATATAAACGCCGGTTTACAGGTATTCAAATTTGCTATCTCTAATCCAGCCTCTGCATTTCCAAACTCCAGAGCCTTTTGTAAAAGTTTGTTTAATAAAGAGTCAGGAACAAATACCAATTCAGCATTATTTTTAATTATTGTTGGAATACACTGCGCCATTGATACAAAAATCATTCCCAGTACTGACTCAGCTTCCCCCCTTTCCAAGTGTCCAGGGAGATACTCTCGCACAGCCTTGAGATAACCAGCAAGTTGAGAGGATGATATACTGGTACATAACAAAGCTTCTTCTATTACTTTCGCTGTTTGATCGTTGCCATGAAAGGTTCCGTCAGGATTGATCACACTCAGAAGACTATTGGCAATATCAGGTACAACAACATCAAGCCCTGTTTTCAACTTTAATTCCTTTAGCTTTCCTAAACCAAGGCCTCTCAGGTCAAGAGTCTTCATCACATCGTGAATCTCTTTTTTCAAGTCATCCTTATTCAAACTTTCATACAGACTGATCACCTTCAAAATCAGTTTCCAGTTATTATCAGTAAGATGATTTATATCTTTCAGTTTCTTTATATACCGCTGAACAGCCAGCTCAGCCATACTTGGTTCATCATTCATCTTATACCATTCAAACCAAAATTTTGCCGCGTCAGCACTTCCCAGCTCTATCCCTCTCCACAATAAGGCTTTTTCCCATGATTCAATAAATTCAGGTGTTGCTCCTGCATCTAACACAACATCACGAAATTCATGCAATCGTTTAGCCAGAATGACTGCATAGGGTCCATTTAATGTACCTACTCCCATAGTTCTTCTGATAACCAGCTGATCCATTTCTGGAACATCCCGAGTGATAAGGTATTTAAGTGAAGGGGACGAAGTAATAAACTCCATACTGGTATGCAATCTTTTAATCCAGGATAGCAACAGTTCTTTGAACTGAATATCACTCACTTCATCACATATTAAAAGGCTGATTAATTGTGCTTCATCGTTTGCAGATTCATCTGCATGTTTCTTTAATGCTTTATGAGTTTTTTTTACTGCATCCCAAGACTCTATATGCCTTCCTAGACTTCGGTAAGAATAAGTTATGTCCCACTTGTCTATATTCATCACCAGGGGAGTAATATCTGAATAACGTCTTAGCTGACCACTAAAAATCAGCTGCCTGATGATAGATGCCAGCAAGCCAAACCTTCTGATAAATAGCTTTCTATTGTCATCGTCTATTTGTACTTCTCTTACCCGTTTAGCCATTTTTTCCAGCAGTTTTAAAACAGATGACTGGAACTTTTCCTCTCCATGCAGTGCTCTTGTGGAAAAAACATCTGCAATCCTCTTATCTTCATCTGCACTCCATGTATCTGGTAATGTTGAAAATATATCCAGTCTCTCAAGTTTTTTTTCTGGACAAACAGCTAGTTCAACCGGGAGATAAAACGGGGCTGCTCCAGCAGAAAAACCGACTTTTGAGAGTGTTAGAAATGCCGTTGCATCCTGCCAGTCTGTATTAGAACCCATGTGATTCCAAATCAAAGTGAGTGCCTGAACCTGACCTCTTATTGCAGCTTGCTTCAGATACCACATAAGATTAATGCCGGTATCAAATGTCATATCTGCCTGAGAATTATCATCATGACTTGATGCGTTCGCATTATAAAAAAGTGCAAGAATCAAATCTGCTATTCCATTCCCAAGAGATGAGGCCAACTTCAGATCTTTAACAAGCTGTTTATGCTTTCCCGAGAGGGGTAGACTCTTGTCGGACCATAATATACGAAGAACTTTCCCCCCTCCTTTTTTAATAACTATTACAGCCTCCAGCTGTTGCAGAATTTTCCAAAGTAATTGAAAGGACGTTTTATCCCTATCTTGCATTAATAGACGATCTAATTTTCCCTCAGGAATTTCTCTTATCTGTCCTTCAAGATGACTATCTGGATAATCAATCTGGCCTGGAAACAATAAAGGGAAAATTTTCTCACCCTCAAGAGCAAGCCATTTCCCTTTACTTTCTGCTGTATCTGCACCTTTCTTTACGATAAGCGGTTTGTCATATCCAATATTTTTTATTGATTGTCCATTATGAATAAAAGTCAATGACGGCACTTCAGCAGAACTCTCCGCCGCAGGTAGAAAATTAATAATACCTTTACCCTTCCAGTTAGACAGTTTGACCTCATAACCCAGGCAGGTAAAAACAAGGTAAGAGTGTACCGGTATCCATATGGGAACTCCTGCACCTTTTGGAAAGAGATAATTATTTTCAGAAAACATTGTCCTTTGCGTTTCAAATAGTAGTTTCCATTCATCACTTACATTCAAATGTATAGTCAAAGGCTCCATAGAAAATTCAGGCAATATATTTTTTTGACCCAAGCTGCTTTTAACCTTATTGAATATACCTCTGATATTTTCTCTTTTTTCCTGCCACCTGTGTGTTTCAGATTGTTTAGATACTTTCCCACCTCTGATTTGATAACTGCTATAAAAATCAACATCACCTGTCTGCATATAAATCAGTTCTTTCTGCACCCATGCCAGATCATTTTTCAATTGTTCACTTTTCTTAATAACACGGGTTACAAACTGATTAAGATCACTAACAAACTGCCTTGATAATTCCTTGCTCCAAAACTTGTAACTTTTCAAGTGAAACAGGTCACATAGATAAAAAATAAAAAGCCCTGCAGCAACGGCATCATCATCTTCTTTTATAAGTTCTTTGGCCTGACTTAGAACCTGCTTAAGCCCTTGATCAAGGTTCTTATTGTATAATGGCGTTATATTTTTTTTATCTCTACAAACTTTATCATCTTCCAGTGCTTTAGATTCTCTCGAAATATCTTTCGTTGTTAAAAGTTGCTCGTCATGATTATCCGACAGTAACGCATCGTGCTCTGCTTCGCTTGTAGCTTCCTGTTCTTGTTCGACCTGCTTGTTATGTTCTGGGATCTGTTTTTCAATATTATCCTGTAACAAAAGTTCTTTGCCACCATCTGACAAAGGGGTGTCTTCAACTGTTTGAACAATATTATCAATGTCCAACTTGGTATCATCTGACTGGTTTTTACCTTCCTCAGAAGCGGGTAATACTTTATTTTTTTCTGGTACATGTCTGAACGAGCTCTCTTTAGCTTTGACTGGTATAGATTCCTTAGTTACAAACTTATGCATTTTTCTTGTTTTTTTTCTACTGACTGTTTTTGTCTTTTTCTCCTGTGTTTTTTCTCCCTGCTGGGATTCATGATATACAACATCGCTTGAAATAGAAGCTGCAGCCATTTTTTTTTCTAAATCTCTAATATTTATTATTGCCCCACTTGGTGGGAGAGGAGTGTCAGGAGGACGCTGTAAAAGTAATTCAGAGGATGCAAATAAGCTTAATACCGCTGAAGAAGTCATGACTGGATCATTTTTTGTTTCTAAACCTGAAGACTTGGAAATTCCAGCGCCTTGTGCATGATCTTCAGCAGCCTTTTTGGAGGCTCGCTTTAGACTGGCTTGATGATCTCTGGCTATCTTTTCCTGTTCTCTTAGATGATCCTCTAACTTCTTTTTCACCTCTTTCTTATTTTTATCATCCTTCCCTTTGTCCTTAACTATTTTTTTATGTTTTTTTCTACGGCCTGTACTTTTAGAAGTAGTATCCACCGCTTCACTGCTTAATTGCCTTTCAGGACTTTCAATAAGGGATCGATACTGAACAATAAGCTCTATAACAGCCTTGTATTCAACGTCACCATAGAGATCTTTGAAATCATTATATGTTTGTTCTCTAGCATCAAGAAGTTTATGAAAATCAGGCTGGCCTAGTGCGTTCTGAAACTCCTTTTCAAGAGCATAATATTCCGGTGACAGCTCCGGCTCTGCCCTTTTAGTTACAGCGAGATGGGATTTACCAGGCCCACCCCTGCTTCTTTGCCTACTTTTTCTGTTTTTTTTATATTTATCACCAGAATACTGTTGCAGATGTGGCGGAGAAGATAGGACAGATGCCGAGAAAGTTAGCTTATGCTGCTGTTCTTGCATTATGCAGGCCTGTGTAGTTTGTGAATCACCATTGCCTGCTGAAACCAGTGTTACTGATGATGTCGCTGTTGAATCTTTTTTCGAGTTAATGTCGGCCGAACTGACTTTGTCGCTCTTTCTCCGTACTGCACCCATGTTTTTTTTGGGTCCCTTCTCCCACACTTTCTTTGAGTTTTTGGCTGCTTTACTGGTTACCTGACTCCCGGAGGCAGTTACAGAATGTCGTTCCTCACAAATACGCTTTATGGCATAGTCATATTCAGCTTTATCAAGATATGCCATAAGCTCTCTATATCTAGTTTCTAGGTTATCCAGAACGTTGGTAAAGTCAGATCGATCCTTTGCTTTTGCGATTTCCGCATCGATAGAATAATTTTTTGGGGAAAGTCCAACAAACTCTCCCTCTGCCGGCTCAAGGTCTTCAGTGAAAAGCTGAGACTGTGCTCCTGAGAGAGATTCCTGCCATTTCTTATCTACACGTTTTGCCCCAAATGAGTTTTCAGACAGGAAAAAATTGACAAAAAATATTCCTGCTCCCAGTTTCAATATCCATACAAAAAGGCGAATGAGTGTAATCTTTGTTGTTAATGCGGTAATCACCAGTCTTATGCAGCAATAACAGTGGGGTGATGGAGTATAGACAGATCTGGTGTCTCAGCCGCTCATCTTGTATGTTTAGCCGATTAACCTGACATATCTTCAAGAGACACTTTCTGATGGCTCAATACGTCTACACCATGAACCGGGTCAGTAAGGTTGTGCCCCCAAAGCGCACAATCCTGAAGGACATCTCCCTGTCCTTTTTCCCTGGTGCAAAAATTGGTGTTCTCGGTCTTAACGGGGCTGGTAAATCTACTCTGCTGCGCATTATGGCAGGCGTGGATAAAGAGTTTGATGGTGAAGCTCGTCCCCAGCCAGACCTGAATGTTGGCTACCTGCCCCAGGAGCCTGAGCTGGACCCAGGCAAAACTGTTCGCGAAGTTGTGGAAGAAGCTCTGAGTGAAATCAAAGAGGCTCAGGCAAAACTGGAAGCAGTTTACGCCGCTTACGCAGAACCCGATGCCGACTTTGACCAGCTGGCTAAAGAGCAGGCTAAGTGGGAAAACATTATCCAGGCGGCTGATGCCCATAACCTTGAGCGCAAGCTTGATGTAGCGGCCGATGCCCTGCGTCTGCCAGAGTGGGATGCCAATGTTGCCAACCTGTCCGGTGGCGAACGTCGTCGTGTAGCTCTATGTCGTCTGCTGCTGTCCAGCCCCGATATGCTGCTGCTGGACGAACCAACCAACCACCTGGATGCAGAGTCCGTAGGATGGCTGGAACGTTTCCTGTGCGAGTATCCCGGCACTGTTGTGGCGATCACCCACGACCGTTACTTCCTCGATAACGCCGCCAACTGGATTCTGGAACTGGACCGTGGCCATGGTATTCCCTGGGAAGGTAACTACAGCAACTGGCTGGAGCAGAAAGATGCTCGTCTTGCCACTGAGCAGAAGCAGCAGGATGCTCACCGCAAGGCTATGCAGCAGGAACTGGAATGGGCCCGCTCTAACGCCAAAGGTCGTCAGTCCAAGAGCAAGGCCCGTCTGGCCCGCTTTGAAGAGATGCAATCTCAGGAATTCCAGACCCGTAACGAAACCAACGAAATCTACATTCCACCTGGTCCACGCCTGGGTGACAAGGTTCTGGAATTTAACAATGTTTCCAAGGGTTTTGATGGCCGTCTATTGATTGAAGACCTGAGCTTCAGCGTGCCTAAGGGTGCTATCGTCGGCATTATCGGTGGTAATGGTGCCGGTAAATCCACTCTGTTCAAGATGATCACTGGTGAAGAGAAGCCTGATTCCGGTTCCATCGAACAGGGCGAGACTGTGCAGATTTCCAATGTTCAGCAAATGCGTGACGAGCTGGATGACAGCAAGACTGTTTGGGATGCTATTGCTGACGGTCAGGACATTCTGCGTATTAACGGTTACGAAGTTCAGTCCCGTAAATACATCGGTCGCTTTAACTTCAAGGGTGGTGACCAGCAGAAACGCGTTGGCGAACTGTCCGGTGGTGAGCGTGGCCGCCTGCAGCTGGCTGCAACCCTGAAGGAAGGCGGCAACGTATTGCTGCTTGACGAACCCTCCAACGACCTCGATGTAGAAACTCTGCGCGCTCTGGAAGAAGCTCTGCTAGCGTTCCCAGGCTGCGCCATGGTGATCTCCCACGACCGCTGGTTCCTGGACCGTGTAGCCACTCATATTCTGGCCTACGAAGGTGACTCCAGGGTGACCTTCTTCGAAGGTAACTACACCGAGTACGAAGCCTCCTTATCCGAGGAACAAAAGCTACAGCCTCACCGTATGAAATACAAGCGCATCAACGGCTAATTATAGAAGAGGGGTGGGGGTCTCTGAGGAACTCCACCCTTTTCACTCTAAACGCTACCCCACTAATTTCCCTGTACACCGTCTGTAGGTCAGAACCTCTGATATTTAATCAAAGATTTATCAAATCTCGGGTTAATGGTGAGCTTTCCTTCCCACTGGCTATACGGTCGAAGGCCAATACCTGCTTGACTTTGAGGTACTTTATGAAGGTTTATTTCTTTTTCTTGGCGTTATCCT
>CBDEWF010000036.1:0-6163 GCA_965243775.1 Sansalvadorimonas sp. | reverse complement strand
CCGGGTATAATAGAAGCTTGGATCTGATAATTCTAATCTCAACTTATGATTTTCAGATGTCACAGGGTTTGCGGTTGTTAGCACAACTGAGTCTATTTATATTATTTACTTGGATTAATAAGTTTCCACTAATACTGTTTCCTACCCATTCCCTTTGAAAGTAGTTGATGTAAAATTTTTAGGTAGCATATTTTTAAATTCTTCATTAGCATTACCCGAAGAGATCTCACCTATTAAAATCTGTAATCTTTCCTTAAAGTCTTCAATTGTTGTCATAATAGAGCTGCCTTTCTGAGGTTCTTCTACTAATGGACTAAACTGATTTCTTCTATCGAAATCTTTTCTAAGATGTTCTATACCTACCAAATATTCCTGAAATAAAATTATGTTAGTACCATGTTTATACTGGGCGTTACTTTTAGCAGCTTCTTTAAAACATTTGATTTTGTTTTCATATCTAGTGACATCTGATTTGATTTTATGAAAAGGAATTCCAAGCTGCATTGATTCATGCTATTGCTGGTATTTTGTTCGAAAACTCTAGCATTGCTTCATCTGTTACTTCCAACAACACTGGCTTCTGGATCAGGTAGTAGTCTTGGAAAATCGATAATTATATCTTTAATTGCAAGCTCATCATCTGACTCTTGTAACAGCGTTTCACTTGCTTTATCCAGGTGCGTCTCTTGTGTTCCAATAGCACGATCATCTCTAAAAATATTTCTAAATTCATTAATATCAAAATTTGGCTTATCAGCTATTGCTTGTAAGCCAGGAGCAGTGCGTCACAACACAGCAACACGCGGCACTCAGCGGGTTAAACTGACAAGAAAACTTTGCACGGGCAGTGGTGACAGAGACAAATATTTTCCTTGAACTAGAATCGGGTTAACCTTTAGATCGAAGCGCCACGATATGGCCAAGCCATATCCGTAGTGGAGCAGCCTCATACACTGCATAGATTTTCGCGCAACACTTGAAACAACCTACGCACTTCTACTTCCCACCGTGAACAGGATAGAACACTAGTCAGTTCCTTCTCAAGTGGTGAAGCAGATTCCTAGCGAAGAATTCCCTACCAGAATAGGTGTAACTTTTTCGTCATTTTTATGCCATCCTAAGAGGGTTAAGTCAGCTTCCAAGTAAATAAGAGCCGGGAAGCGCCGCAGGAACCTGGCTCACACTTTTCAAACCATTTGTTCCCGCCGCGCTGTTTTTTGTCGTATAAATGTTACACCTGCACGCAGTTCCTTACCTGTACAGAAATAGTGCGCCTTGGGCCAAATTTTTTTCGAAACAAGACGGAGCTGAAAAGGTCATCAAATCTAAAGCAACCACCAAGCTCAGTGCGATTCAATCCCCTAAACCTCAACTTATTAATGCCCGCTGGGAGGTTTTGGTTTTACAACTGTACGCAATTCTTCAGCTTTTCAGGAAAAGCGAGACACAAAAGCGGTAAATTGACTGTGAAGCCGAGGGCGGCCAGCAATTGGCGTGAGCCCCGCGGCCATGGAGCGCTGCGCTGCTGCACCTAAAGCAACTCTTAGCGTCACGTGCAGCAATCGAGATTTGAGCCCCAACCCTCAATTAAGCATCACTGGCTGTGCCACTGCGCTTAGCACTAACTCTGCTGCTGCTATCACCTGCCCCCTTGAGGGTGGGGGCAGAGCGGCCACTTAGGTATTTGCGGGGGAAACATCAATCAGCGGCAGGGCACAAGAAAGTGCAGTCGACAGAAAGACAAATATAGCGACAGCGCGTTCTGTTCCTCAATCATAAAGCCGAGGCGAGGGGGACTGACGGGCAGCGAGAATCCAGGCTCTTAGCCTTGATTACAGCTCCGCGACAAAGCCAATCTTCCTCGCTTGATGCTATGCTTCCGCACCGACAGAGGCTGTGCGTACAGCGCCCGGCCCGGACACCCGCGCACTGTTCGCTTTACGTCCACCCGGCCGTCTGCCTCGCCCCGACACTGCCACCAGAGCTGAGGTGCTGTGTGCTCCCAGCCTCATCTCAAACAACTTCGACAGATCAGACACGGTGCTAATTCTAACCCTCTTCGGTCATAGCCGACACTCTGCCCTCGCACACATCGCTTGATACTACGTGCATCTTACTGAGCATGTGCTGCACATGTAGCGCGTAAGGTGAGCCAGAATCGAAAGTGCTGTCAGTCTGCCTCGGCCCCTGCTCCGCTTCTAAACGTGGCGCGCTCGAACCCTTACTTCAAGGTCACTCATCTCCCCAAACTCAACCGGCTCCATCCACTGGTGGCCAAGCCCAGGTTTTGTGCTGCTCTCCAACACTTCGGTTTCCAAGCATTCGAGTTAATACGTGTGAAACGCAAAAATCGTAGTTTAATAGGAGAAGCAAAAGTAGCGAAGACTTGGGGATAAGAAAGTTCCCTTTTCAAAGTAACTTGCTCGATAGTTTCTGCTCAAAGGCACTCAAACCCGCTAGTCTTTGGAGAAAATGGTTCAATTTCTTCCCCCGTAAATACGATGTAAGATCCCAAGCTGACATTATTTGAAGGGATCAGGGCAGTCATGGGTTAATTTCACAGACGTAGTGTACATGACCATGGATCATGACACGGATTCGTTTCAAGAGGGCAGTGAGCGTGACGTATCACGCTTCCTCGAGTATCTCATTATCGAAGATAGCAGCTTAGAACACGCGAGAGTCTCAGGGTGACGAGATATACCGCGGGTATCGCTCTGGCACAGGGAAACAGCGCGGGGCCTCGCACATCACTGATGCTAGCCCAGATCCAAGGACCATGAGCTGTTCACCATTTGCTACACGTCTGCTTTCTGTTATTCCCACGTTTAGTGAAACCAAACAGTTCCGAAAGGTCTGCTTTGATTTTTGTTGCTTTTAAGTAAACACAATCCAAATTTAAATTAAATTCTCAATAAATTAGACATCATACAACATCTTAAGAACCCAGATCTGCAGCAGGTGACCTTGCGTCTTTGTGCGCAGCGTTTCTGATTCTGTAAACGTAAGATATTGCGTACTTGGTACTTCTACAAGTGTACGACAAAACACACATGAGCTGAACACAGCTACACGGAAAGCAACAGCGTCATCTCGCTGCTGCCCCACTGATGGCACGTGGGGCACGAATGGGTTAACTCAGCAAATGCTGCCGAATACACACAGCGGACGCACAGCACAGAGGCTGCTGTAGTCCGGCGCCAACTCCGGGGATTTGACCATTAAGTTGTTGAGTTTATATCAGGCGCTTTAGCTGAAAGTGCTCTGCGCGGCGCTTGCTGAGTACTGAACAGCTGGTGCATTTCAGAAAGGAGAGCAGCAGCTCTAGAGGGGAGCAGCAAAGTTCCTGTACGCTCTGTTGCTCTTTCTGAGGAAAAGTGTTCGGGTCTTGTAAAACAATCATAGAAAACGTCTCCAGTGCAAGTTGACTGATGAGGTCAGTTTAGCGCAGCAAACCAGCGCTGATGTAATGAGCACCCGCTCCACGTCTGAGTTACAGCAAAGATCAGCAACAGAAGGAAATGCTGAGCTGGTCCTTGTGTTTCCGTGCACTAATTACAGCAATTGAGCATTTCGCGCGCGATTCCTCTGGTGTACGGAAAAACAGACGGTGAGCATAACAAAAAAACTGTTAGTGTTTGGCACAAATGGGTTGGAAACCTAAATTTAGCTTGATCGCCGTCAGAGCTTCCGTCCAAGGCCCCATCTGAGCCGGACTCACTCAGCCAGCTCGGCAAGACTCGTCTGTTCCTTGTATATCACCCATCAGGTCCTCCCGGCAGTAAGCACTTCGGCGCGAGTCTTGTTCTGCTCCGAGAAGCGACTTCCGGTAAGGCAGCGGTGGGAAGCAGCAGTCGCCAAGTAACTACCCTTGGCCCTCCCACTCGCCCAGCAGCTCGACTGTGGCACGCGCCTCCCGTTCGGGGAATTAACCCATGTGTGGTCAAAGCCACAGTTTTCGCCTGAACAGCGAGAGCTGCCTTTCCGCAAACCTGACTCCTGAGCGCGCAGCCCACCACAGTACAACTCGCGCAATACGCACCTGGAGGGCACTTCGCGAGCAGCGCATGCCGGGCGAGGCAGGTATCAGGCTGTTCGGATATGTACATGAAGCGAGCGGCTCGCTTATCAATGCACTGCTCTACGCAGAGTCTCAGAGCACGCACCAGGCAGGCTGCGCATTATCCGAGTTTGCCGGAGCTGCCCCATTGCCTGGGTCCTGTGCGCTTCCACTAGTTAAGCACCCGGCGCCTCCTGAAACAAACTGCGCTGCATTTCTTGTCCTTCTAGTTCCGGGGAAGAGGTATGGTAGGGGACACAGGACAACTGACCGGGACACATACACGATTCTTGTATCACAGCTAAGATAAAGCTAAGCGCTCGCCATCCCCTGCAGCTCTGTGCCAAACTTCAGACAGGGCGCACTTGCTGCAGTCTGTGTTAGAGCAACAGTGCAGGGCAGAAATGTGCCATGCTCTCCCAGCAGAACACTCGACGCGTGGGATATGTGGTCAGCTACGCAGCCCACATGCAAAGCTGCTCCGGTTGTGCTGACCGGAGTCACACGAGGTGGGGATACGCAATTATCCTAAGCTCAGAGTGCCGTATCAACCGATCAGCGACCCTAAAAACTAGAGACTGCTACCAGCGACACATGTTAGAAAAAATCTACACTGACTCGGTACCAAAGAGTTTTCCTAAAGCGCCTCATACAGGTAGAATAAAGATGTGTAAAGAGGCAGACAAAGAAAAGCGCGGACGGAATACAGAGCCCCGAACACAGACACTTGGGGGCAGCAGGGGACACCAGCTGCTCACATTTGCGGGAGGGAGACTTTGCCCCGAAACATTCAAGCAACGTACGACAAGACTTTCGTTTTGCCCCTCACTTGTGAGAGAGGCCCAGTTATGCCGCGCTCCCTCCCGAGAGAAGCAGTAGCGCCGCTGCACAGCGCACGAGCAAACACTGCGCACAGCGCAAATCCATGTGAAGTGAGGCGCTTGGTGCAGCAGCGCTCTAGCCGTGCAGAGCGGCGCGCCAAAGGCCTGGCACCAGAGCATGTACATGTACATGTATAGCGGGGCACAGCGCCATTTCTCGTCTGCAGTCGGCTTCCCGCGCTCCTAGTAGCTGCCGGGGACCAATAAAGAACAGGCGGGAACGGGTTAAGCTGAAACATTCCAGATGACAATCACTTTCAGGAAAAACTCGGCGTGCTCTGATGTGGGTGCAGCAGCGCTCCAGCTGCAGAGCAGCAAGTCGAGGGCTTCGGACTGGAAAACTCGGCTCGAACTCCTGCGTGTTAATAGCCAGCTAATGATATTGCAGCTTCTGTGTGACACACTGCACCTGCAGAGAGCACAGCATTCCTATTGCTCGAGCTTGAAAAAACTGCTGCATGCCACACAGCTGGTTAATCAGACTCGAACAGCAAAAGCTTTCGCCACAGCCCAGAGCTGACGTCCAGTGTGCGAGCCGCTCTGTTTACCACACATCAGACAAACCGAATTACAAGCTGGCGACTCCTCAGGGTCACAAGAACAAGACACGATGATGCAGTAAGCTCGACGCAGAGCGGTGGCCATTCTATCACATTACCCAGCGCTGGCCAACCTAGCACATTAACAAGCGCTGGCCAGCCCATCACATTACCCAGCGCTGCTGGCAAACCTAACACATTACATAGCGCTGGCAAACAAATCATATCACCCAGCGCAAGCAAGCCTAGCACATTACTGAGCGCTGGCCAACCTAGCACTTTACTCAACAATGGCCAGCGCATCACATTATCCAGCGCTGGCCAACTTAACACATCTCCAAGCCCTCGCCAGCCATTACATTACCCAACGCTGGTAAGCCTAGCACATTATCCAGCACTGGGTAGCCAATCACATGGCGCAGAAATGGCCAACCTATCACATTAACCAGCGCTCGGCAGCCAATCATATCAACCAGTGCTGGCAAGCCCATCACATTATCCAGCGCTGGCCAGCAAATCATATTACCAAGGGCTGGCCAGCCAATCACCTCGTCCAGCGCTGCCCAACCTAGCTCAATACTCAAAGCTAGCCAGCATATCACATTATCAAGCGTTGGCCAACCTAGCAAATTATCCAGCGCTGGCCAACCTAGCACATTACCCAATGCTCGCCAGCCAATGAC
>CBDEWF010000035.1:0-17915 GCA_965243775.1 Sansalvadorimonas sp. | reverse complement strand
TCTTCTGCATTTACCGAAATATTCCAAAGTTCTAAATGTCCTCTGTGTAAAAAGAAAATTAAGGAGACTGTACCCACATCTTATGTGCAACAGAATAATTCACCTCAGGGCGATTCTGGCGAGAAGTCCCCTAAAAAGATAATCTTTCTTGGCTCAGACACAGGTTTAGATTCTGACTCTGACTCAGGTTATAAACCCAAGTCCAACAAACCCCAAGCCAGGTCCGAATCTGAAACAAAATTACAATCTCAACATAAAAAATATGATTCTGACTCCGACACTAGCTTTAACTTTGATGATTCATCTTCTGATACAAGCTCTGAATCCTCGTCTACAAGCTCTGAATCCTCGTCAGAGGAGGAGTCGATGGCTATTCCCTTTGCATCAGGTCGGCATAAAGATCAGACAGCATTTCGTGTTCATACTGCTTCTGAATCATTTTCTCAACCAGCACAGACCTCTCCGACAGGTTCAGTGTTAGCAGAGAGTTCTGTCATAAATACTGGTGAGGAAGGTACTGCCTCTAAATTGGATAAAGAGCCTGCAGTTACAATCGAAACATCCAGAAAAAGGAAAAGAACAAGCAGCGGCGACCAGCCAGGACCAGCAATCAATCTACTTCACAGCCTGTTAAACGCGGTAAGGGTAAAGGTAAAAAGAAGTAAAAAAAAGCAACTCACCGGCCAGAGATTCAGTTGTTGGCAGCAGGCAACAGCTGAATCCCTTTTTTTTCCTCCTAAACTCCCTAAACTCCTTCACCCCTAAACGTCTTCAACAATTCCCTGGCTCTTCAGGTAGTCGTCGTAAGTGCCATGGAAGTCAGTAACGCCTTTGTCTGTTATTTCAACAATCCGGGTAGCCAGGGAAGAGACAAACTCCCGGTCATGGGATACAAAAACCAGAGTGCCAGGGTAGTTTTCCAGTGCCAGGTTAAGAGCTTCGATGCTCTCCATATCCATATGGTTGGTGGGTTCATCCATCAGCAGAACATTAGGCTTCTGCTGAATCAGTTTGCCAATCAGCATGCGCCCCTGCTCACCACCGGAGATAACTTTCACAGACTTCTTGATATCATGCTGCGAGAACAGCATACGGCCCAGGGTACCGCGAATGATCTGCTCATCTTCACCTTCGTTCTGCCACTGGCTCATCCATTCGAACAGGTTCATATCCATATCAAAATCAGCGCTGTGGTTCTGGGCGTAATAACCAATATTGGCATTTTCTGACCACTTTACCTCACCTGAATTGGGCACCATCTGCTGTGCCAGAGTATGCAGAAGAGTGGTTTTACCAATACCGTTCTGGCCAATAATGGCAATACGTTCTCCTACTTCTACCAGCATATTAACGTCTTTGAACAGCAGCTCTTCATACCCCTGGGAGAGATTAATCACCTCCAGAGCGTTACGGAACAGCTTCTTCTCCTGATCAAAGCGGATAAAAGGGCTTTGGCGGCTGGAAGGTTTCATCTCCTCAAGCTTGATTTTATCAATCAGCTTCATACGAGATGTAGCCTGCTTGGCTTTGGAAGCATTGGCAGAGAAACGGCTGACAAAGGTGCGCAGCTCTGCAATCTGGGCTTTCTTGCGGGCATTATCAGCCTGAGTACGTTCACGGGCCTGTTCTGCGGCCGTCATGTATTCATCATAAGACCCAGGGAACACCCGCAGCTCACCGTAATCCAGATCTGCCATATGGGTACAGACACTGTTCAGGAAATGACGGTCATGGGAGATAATAATCATGGTGCAATCACGCTGACGAAGCACACCTTCAAGCCAGCGGATGGCATTGATATCCAGGTTGTTGGTTGGCTCGTCCAGCAGCATGATGTCAGGATCAGCAAACAACACCTGAGCCAGCAGAACCCGCAGTTTCCAGCCGGGAGCCACCGCACTCATCGGGCCATAATGCTGTTCCAGGGGAATATCCAGCCCCAGCAGCAGTTCTCCTGCACGGGCTTCGGCAGAGTAACCATCCATCTCACCAAACTGAACTTCCAGATCAGCAACCCGCATGCCTTCTTCTTCAGACATATCACCTTTGGCATAGAGGGCATCACGCTCAGACTTTACCCTCCACAATTCAGCATGCCCCATAATAACCGTGTCAATGGCACTGTACTCTTCGTAGGCAAACTGATCCTGATTCAGCTTGGCCATGCGCACATTGGGATCAAGGCTGACGTTTCCAACAGAAGGTTCCAGCTCCCCTCCAAGGATTTTCATCAGCGTGGATTTGCCACAGCCATTGGCACCAATAAGACCGTAGCGGTTTCCTCCACCGAACTTAACGGACACATCCTCAAACAGAGGCTTGGCTCCAAATTGCATGGCGAGATTAGCCGTAGTAATCAAGTCGTCATCCTGTCAGGTTGCATTTATCGTAACAACGGTTCCCCACTCAGCTTCAATGCTCTACTTCAGAACTGTGCAGGGAACATCATGCTAAAGGGCGCGGAGACTACAGTGCCTGCCCGCAACAGGCAACTGCATCTGTTACGGACTACATCCGTTAAAGACTACATCCGTTAAATAATAGTCACCCGAGGAATCTTCTCAATCATTAACCAGTTTTTAAGGAAAAGAGTGACAATCACTTCCAGAACTTGATAACTCAGCGCGAAATCTACTCTCACCTTTAAATTCGTAGCCTTCAAATTCGTAAAAAGTGGCATATTTCCTTATCATTGCGTCCGATTCAATTTTGAGACGGACCATTCCATGTCTGACAGTGATGAAATATTCCAGGGCGACCAGCTTCGTGAAATCGTGGAAAACCAGCTGGAGGAAGGCAACCCCATCAAGGTTAAAGAGACCCTGATGCGCCTGATGATGACCGGCACCGAGCGGGATGAGGCTATTGACTATATCGCCTGCGCCCTGGGCCTTGAGCTGGAAGATGTGGTCAATAACGGCGCTCAATTCAATAATGAGCGCTATGCTACCAACCTTGATGGTTTGCCGGAGATGCTCTGGGTTGACGCTGAATAATCTCCCGGAGCTACAACTTTGCCGAATCACCACTGAACGTCTGGGTCTGGTTAACCGCTTTTACAAAGCCAATGGCCATAAAGGAAAATGTGGGCGTGATGATCTGGTGTTTACAGCCGGGCAAACCAGCAGCATCTTAGCAGCCGTTCGTTTCACTGCTAAATCTGAAGGTTACCTGTTACGGGGACTCTGGGTTGCGGTTGACCAACGGGGCAAAACTATCGGGAAACGGCTGCTGGATTATTCTCTGCAGCAGTTTCACTCACCTGTCTGGTGCTACCCCTATCAACATTTGGTCAGCTTTTATAACAAATGCGGCTTCCAGGAAGTGCATGCCGACCAGATTCCGGACGACATTGCTTCTCCCTGGGAGGCCTACCGCTCCTGCGGAGAGACGTTTGCACTGATGCAGCATCTCCCCGCCGAAGCAGTGATGCAGAACGGTTAAAGATCAAGCATCAGCTGTTTCATATCAGGAATTCTCCTGATCTCTTTGTGAGCTTTAAGAAACTCAGCATAGCGCCGGTAGCGGCCACTGTCCTTAGCGGCTGGGCGCAGGGCAAAACGCAGAACTGTATCCTTCCAGGCCAGGTGATTCAGCTCATTATCAAGGGTATCCGGGTTATAACTTTTGAAGATGCTCCAGGCAGCTTCAGGACTATTGACAATAAACTGAGTGCCAAGTTCAATCGCCCGGAGAAAACGACGGATTGCTTCTTTATTGGCGTTTTTATTGTGAGCAATAAAGATCAACTCATCGTAGGGAGGAACACCATTACCCTCCAGAAAGAACATCCGCCCTTCCCGTCCATGAAGTTTCAAACTGTTCAGTTCAAAATTCCGGTAGCCCCCCAGAAGGGCATCTACCCGCCCACTCATCAAAGAAGAAGAGAGATTCCAGCCCACATTAACCATTTTAATATCTTTATATCCCAGGCCATGGGGCTTTAACATGGTATTGAGCAGTGCTTTTTCCGAACCGTTGACACTGAAGCCAACTGATTTCCCTTTCAGATCAGCCAGAGATTTGACCGGTCCATCCTTTAGCACAATCAATCCGTCCAGTGGTGTTGCCACCAGAGTGCCGGCCCAGGCCAGTGGCAGACCATCAGCTGCAGCCTGTATAAGACTTGGCTGGTAATACACAGCCAGATCTGCATCTCCGGCCGCAATCAGTTTTGGCGGGAGGTCGGGATCTGCGGGCTCCTGAATAGTGACGCTGACTCCCTGCTGCTCAAAGTAACCCTGCTGGGCTGCAATAATAATCGGCCCATGATCCGGGTTAACAAACCACTCCAGCATCAGCTTGATCTGTTCCGGTTTCTTTTCTGGAGCAGCCTGGGCAAACGTAGCTAAAAGCAGGCAACTCAGACCCAGGGCAATCACTCGTTTAAACATAATCTGTTTCCTGTGACTTCTTTACTTTGGAAATAACTGTTAGTGGAAATCATTGAGGTGTTGTGTTCTGCCAAGGAATCAGGCGACGCAGAGCATAGTCTGTCAGGTAGTAAAGGCCAACAGAACAGAACGCCAGCACCGCCAGGGCGGCAAACATAAGATCAACCCAGAGCCGGGCATTAGCCTGCAGCATAAGATAGCCCAGCCCGGCACTGGAACCGACCCACTCCCCAACAACAGCGCCTATCGGCGCGATTACAACGGCAACCCTAAGCCCGGATGCCAGGGCCGGCAGAGCTGCAGGCCAGCGCACTAGATACAGAGTGGCATAGGGTTTCCCCCCCATGGTCCGGGCCATATCAAGCCAGCCCTGGTGAGTGTGCCGCAGCCCGTCGTAGCAGCAGGTGGCGACGGGAAAGAAAATAATCAGCACAGTCATAACCACTTTTGAGGCCAGACCATAGCCAAACCAGAGCATCAGCACTGGTGCCAGGGCAAACACCGGGATTGCCTGGGTAATAAGCAATATTGGCAGCAGCCAGGAACGAAGCCTGACAAAAAACACCAGCAGCAGCGCCATCAGGGCACCAAACAGAACCCCCAGCACCAGACCCATTAACATTTCTGCCATGGTCACCAGAGTGTGCTCCCAAAGAAGATCTGCATCTTCCGTCATTCGGGCAAACACATCTGCAGGGTCAGGGAGGATATAGGTCGGAATTTTCAAAACGGTTACCAGCAACTGCCAAAGCAGCAGCAGGCCAGCAAAAATTACCAAAGGTTTAATAGATTCCTTCATGCTGCCTCACCACTGTTTTCATGACGCAGCCGATCCAGCAGAATGCCCTGCAGAGCCATCAGGTCAGAATTTTCCAATGATCGGGGGATATCTCCAGGAGGTTCAACATTGTCGGTCAGCACTGCGGGGTGCCCCCGCAGATGATAAACATGGTGACCCAGCCGCAAGGCTTCCAGAGGATCGTGGGTAATCAGTAGAATGGTCCGCCCCTGCAGCAGTTCACAGGCCAGGTCCTGGAGGTTCAGGCGAGTAATAGCATCCAGGGCACCGAAAGGTTCATCCATTAATACGACTGGGCGATCTTCCATCAGTGTGCGGGCCAGGGCGACCCGCTGCCTCTGCCCTCCTGAAAGATTATGGGGCAAGGTTTTTGCCTTATCAGCCAGCCCAACCCGGTCCAGAATGGTATAAGCACGATCAGTCACTTCCGGGGGAAGCCTGACTGGTTTAAACAGCCGTTTTCTTCTTAAGCGCTCTCCGAGGGTAATATTGTCAAGCACACAATTCCACGGCAGCAGCATATCCTGCTGTGCCATCCAGGCAATACGTCCCTGCAATGGGAGGCGGTCATCGCAGTACACCTCTCCTGTTGTTATCACATCTTTACCGTTGGTCAGGCCAGCCACCATTCTTAACAGACTGGTTTTACCAACCCCACTGCCACCCAGCAGGCAGGTCCAGCAGCCCGCTTCAAGGGTCAGATTTATATCCCGAAAAACAACCTGTTCACCATAAGAAAATCCGGCACCACGCACATACACATTAAACATTATTGAAAATCTTTTGAAAAAAGAGCAGGACAGGATTAACAAACAACTGGGCAGTGCTCTGGCAAAAAAATGGCAAAACAGTTGAATACATAAAAGAGAGTCTCCGTCGGGGCTGACGGAAGAACAGTTGTGCAGAAATGTGTACAGATGCATCACTTATACACCGATAAGCGGTGCACAGCTACGTGCAGCATGTAATAGAAAGGCACATCGGTTCCCTACGCCAGCATTACCTGGTTCAGGTTCAGTGGGTATTTCTCAGCTGATCACCTTCCGGCAGCAGCACCCCAACCAACGGAGCGAAGTCTATGCCCTTTGTGGACCGGAGTCCATACACGGCAGGAGCAGCAGAAGGAACAAAAGACAGATTAATAGATTTAAATCATAAAAATGCGAGGGGATCATTTATGAAAACTATAACAACGCTGATTACCCTGGTAGCTCTCGGGTCAGTTTCTTCACCGGATTTTTCTGCCGTCAAAGGCCGCCTGCAGGGTATCTGGCGATCAGACCGTGACAAGACAATGGCATCTGTCGAAGCTTCAGATCGCATGACTGCACTTCGTCTGAAAGTGCTGGAACAGAACCTTGGTCATATGGCCTTGGTCTTTGACGATGGATATACCGCAGTCATGATCAATGAGCAGCTGTCAGACTTTTATGCCTACAAGATCAAAGAATATAAGGACGACAATGTAAAACTGAGTGTCGGCCCGCTGTTTAACACCGTTGAAGCTGATTACACTTTCGAAGGAAACTGCTTCTATATGCAGGACATCCCCTTCGATTACCGGGAGTATTTCTGCAGGGAGCAACAGCGGCGGAATGAAGGCTTAAATGGGCTTTCCTCCCTGTAACTGCAGCCCTGTACCAGCAGAATAGCTTATACTGGGTACCGGGTTTAAATCCATACAACTTTGGTCGCGATAGAGGCTTGACTCCTGCCATACCAGTTCTAGTTTGCCCTACCTATGTCTAAGAGACGAAGTCATACAGCTCCCCCTAAGATGCATAAATATTATTAATTCAGGGCAAGGAGAGCCAATATGCAGACAGGCAGCTTACCATCCGGAAACTCGTTAGCATTGAATGTTATCAACGCTAACGGGACAAGTGTTACAGCTGGCAGCAGAAGCGACCTGACTAAAATCTGGGGTCGCAGTTCAGTGCTGATCAGAGTCACCAGTTTTCTGCATACTCTCAAAAACGCCGGCATTCGAGCCACATATCCCGGCCGTAGGTTCTTTGCTGACTTTATCGTAGGTACGGCAAATACCGCACTTAAAGGTACTATTCTGGGAAATAAACTTGGCTACAAAGCAGGGGCTGAATTGTGCCATATACTAGGCATACGCAAGAGCAGCCGGGTTGGAGATGTTGCATTTGCAGGTTCAATTATTCTAGGTGCTGTCGGTAGTACCCTTGCAGACTGTGCTGCGATACCTGGTGGGCTACTGTCAGCCGGTAAAAACCTGTGCTCAGGTAAAACACTCAAAACAGCCGTTAAAGGCGATATCCAGCAAACCAGATCAGTAGAATGGAACCGTCTGATTAAAAACTGTGTCCAGAATATGAATCAATATAATGAGTACATCGATGATGTAAATGAACTGATTGAAGATCGTAGCCCACCACCGGAGTGCAAGTATCAAATAGTCTAAGTAAATCAATACAGTCACAGGCAGTAATGCTGTGACTGTATCTCTCTTTCTATAATATTGCTGCGGCTAAGTACCGAACAATTCAGATATCAGACCAAATAAATAATGCGGCCTCTCGACAGCACCTCAGTCCATACCGCAAAATAGTAATCTTCCTGAAGGATTATACTCTTGTCATTTCTTACAAGGAGTTTTCTGTCGTGCATCCTCTTGCCGGCCAACCGGCCCCAACCGACAGTCTTGTCAATGTTCCCCGCCTGGTCAGCGCCTACTATTGTGATCAACCAGACCCAAATGCGCCTGGTCACCGGGTAACTTTTGGTACTTCCGGCCACAGGGGCAGCTCCCTTCGCAGTACTTTCAATGAACACCATGTTCTGGCCATTACCCAGGCTGTCTGCGAGTATCGTCACTCAGCCGGTATCAATGGCCCTCTCTATATCGGTATTGATACCCATGCCCTGTCCGAAGCCGCTTTTGCCAGTGTGGTTGAAGTCGCAACTGCAAATGGTTGCCAGATTTATTACCAGATTGGCCGGGATTACACTCCGACACCAGTGATCTCCCATGCCATTGTCAGCTATAACCGCAAGGGAGATGAAAAGGCCGATGGAATTGTTATCACTCCGTCCCATAATCCTCCAGAAGATGGTGGCATCAAGTACAATCCGCCCCATGGTGGTCCCGCCGAGACATCTATTACCAGCTGGATCGAAAATCGTGCCAATGAACTTATGGCTGGCAAATTATCCGGCATCAAACGTATACCACTAAGCGAAGCTATGGACGCTGACAATGTCCATGCCCATGACTACATCACACCCTATGTCGAAGACCTGGATCAAGTTCTTGATATGAAAGCGATTGCCGGGGCAGGCCTGAAGATTGGAGTAGACCCACTGGGAGGGTCTGGTCTGGCTTACTGGGATGTGATCGCGGAGAAATATAGCCTCGACATTGAACTGGTCAACCGTTGTATTGATCCTACTTTCAGTTTTATGCGCCTGGATAAAGATGGTGCAATACGGATGGACTGCTCTTCCCCCTGGGCCATGGCCGGGCTGATAGAATTGAAAGATCGTTTTGACATCGCCCTTGGAAATGACCCTGACTATGATCGGCACGGTATCGTGACCCGTTCCATGGGCCTGATGAACCCCAATCACTATCTTGCTGTGGTCATCGATTATCTCTACCGCCATCGTAAAGACTGGCCGACTACGGCCAGAATCGGCAAGACCCTGGTAACCAGCTCACTGATTGACAGAGTCGCAGAAGGGCTCGGACGTGAACTTTACGAAGTGCCCGTCGGGTTCAAGTGGTTTGTTGACGGACTATTCAACGCTGATCTGGCCTTTGGCGGTGAAGAGAGTGCCGGAGCCAGTTTCCTGTGCAAGGATGGCTCCACCTGGTGTACCGATAAGGACGGCATTATCCTGGCTCTGCTGGCGGCGGAAATCACTGCAGTGACAGGAAAAGACCCCGGGGAATATTACCAAGATCTGGCAGCCAGGTATGGCAAGCCGGTGTATGCCCGTATCCAGTCACCGGCGACGAGAGAACAGCAGAAGGCCCTGTTAACCCTGAATCCGCAGATGATCACCGCAGACTCCCTTGCCGGTGACCCGATTCGCCGCTGTCTAACTGAAGCACCGGGGAATGGTGCTCCCTTGGGCGGATTGAAGGTTATGACGGATAACGGTTGGTTTGCGGCACGTCCATCAGGAACAGAGCCAGCCTACAAGATCTATGCAGAAAGCTTCAAGGGAGAAGAACATCTGCAACTGTTGCAGAAAGAAGCTGTTAATCTTGTTTCTGAGGTTCTTGGGGAATAGCTACATTGGTCTACCATTTTCCAGACGAATGGAGATGGAAGGATAGCTCATCTTCATGCTTTTGCCTTTCGCCAACCTTATCTGCCGCTTCAGGGTAACCTTTGAATCCCCACCATATTCCATGAGTGTACCGGGCACGGCTGAGAGTGCACTCTTTGGATTCCGGGTTTCCAGGATAAAGTCCATTATCACTGTACCGTCCGCATCTATATCGACTTCAATTAAATGCGGACTATTGGCCATACTAAGCGGTCCAAGGTAAGGCATCTCTCTGCGTACTGACATATCCAGTACGCTCGCCATGCTGTTAAAGACTGTCTGGTTCAACATTGATAACATTTGCCTGACCTGTTTGGTATCCATGGACTTGGTGTACTCAGCGAGAGCTTTTGTTGCCTGATCTAGCAACTGTTCCCGTGTTTGTGTTTTTTTGCTTGCTCCGGGCCTGAATGAATCATGTTTGTATACTGCTCTGCCGTTTCTCTTCAGCTGCAGACCCTGCCGGTCCATGTCAACCAGGCACTGACCGATTAAAGTGATGTTACCCGGCCTGTTATTACAGGCTTCCTGTTCGGAATAGAATTTTTCAAACGCTCTGCGGGCAGGTGAATCCGCATCCCTGCGTTCTTTATCCGTTACCGAAACATTCTTTGTACCCGGGAAAGGACTACCAAGCTTGGCAACAATCTGCTTCTCAACAGCCTGAAAGCATTGCCAATACTCATCTTCAGCAGGAAACATTTCAGGTTTCATAAACTTTTTAAGCCGCAGCAGACTGGGCAGTGACTCCTTTGGCTGCAGCTTCCCCAGGTTTTCATTGACTGAAAGAAAGAGAACCATAGGATCAGCAGTCGTCGCCAGCTCCTGCTCTATCTGGTCACGACACATCATCTTAAAGGCTATGAAGTCTTTCTCACTGGAAAACATATCTGCACTTACCAGACTGCTTAAGATGATATAACCGGTGACAGCCTGTTCGCCCTCAGACTCGAGCATGGTGACCGGTGCATGTTCATAAACTGCTCCTGGCAACCACAGACAGGCTTCTCTGGCCAGATAAGATGCCTGCTCCACCAAGGCTTTGCGGTTATTGTTTGGTGATTGTGACAACCAGCCCTGGTGCACATCTGTCACTGATGGCAGTTTATCTTTGATCTCTTTTCTCAGGGCCAGTGCCTCATGGCAGAGCTCTTTCCGTGCTTTTGATTCCTGCAGAGTGTTGAAGTAATCAACAATTCCTGTCTGCAATTCTCTTGTAATATCTGGACTGTTTTCCTGTTGGCAAGCCAGAGTTTCGATCTGCTTTGTAATATGACCCCGTTTCTTTTTGATTTTTTTGTCTAACCTTTCCTGCTCTACCGTCGCGCTCTTCCCAGACAGACCGGTTTCGTCATCGCTCAGATCACTGCCTGTATCAATACCGCTGTCACTTCCTCTTTTGTGGAGCCAGCCTTTCTCAACCTCATGGGTGCTGGCATCACGCTGTTTCAGTGGAGTTTTTGGCCCGGAAAACTGAGTGAGGTCATGTGGAGTTCTGCGTTCAGCATTCTCTACTTTTCTGACATGGTGAGTTTTGGAGTTGCTTGGTAGCTTGGAACTTCTATGCCAGGCTGGGGGGCGGTTGGAAATAGGCTGCGTCATCACTGGTCAATAGTGGCCGTTGTTTCATTAACGATAGATGCTGATGAATACAAGTGGCAAAAACATTCATGATGCCCTGGATAGTATCCGTCTATTTACTATTGCTGCCAACTACCACTGCAGTTGTAAAGATCCTGCGCTTCAGGGTGGTAAAACAGTCGGGTAAAACCGGAGATACTGTTGCCCAGCAGGGCTAGCAGCCTGCCAGGCATGGATGACGTGCGCATGGTCATATCCTGCTGATAATCACTCCACAGAACGTTGAGGCTTTTTCCGGTCAGCTCAGCAAACAGGCTGTCATTATAGCTGTGATCATAAATGGCCTGATGCAAAACTCTGGATATCTCTGGGTAATGATTTTTCTCAAGCCAGAACAGGAAACCAGCTGCATGGCGATATCCCTGACGATAGCCTTGAGAGCCAGCATCTACCGGAAACCACTCCTGGGGTTTACCTTCATATCGTACCCACTGAAAATAATCGGCAATTCCCTCGGAAAGCCAGGATGGAAAGTTACCGGGGTCACAGGGGTAGGTATACTCCTGCACCAGATGAGTAAGCTCATGGATGACAACACCAAACTCAGCCGGATACCGAGTGATTAACTGACGATTGATCTGGATCTCATTATTAACCGAATAGCCGTAATACCCCCCCATATCCTTGATGACCAGATTAATTTGAGAGGAGGAAGAGCTCTTAACATCCAGCTCTTTAACGATGAGAGGGTACCAGTGGTCAATTATCTTGATTGCCCTGAAACACCATTTCTGGACGACTTCACTTTCATCCTTACAGTTATGCTCAACCTCAGCAAAATCTCCTGAATGCAGATTTGCGGATAGTGAGGTAACAAGAAAAAAGGCAAGAAAAAAAAACGTCGAATACAAGTGCTGCATAAAAACCACGAGAGTAATTTCATACCAGTTACACTCCCGCAGTATGACCTTGATATTAACTAAAAGTTCAAAAAATTGTACTGAAACCAGGAATCTGATAGCCAAACATCATAATTGCTCGTAAAGTAATTTCTGCAGTAGAAACGGATGGTCGACATTCATCATATCTGGTGCCAGCGCCATCATTCTGTTCATGGTTTTCCGGTCGCTGCCAGAGTAAGCAATCATTGCCGGCACACCACGCTTTTGACACATCCGTAGATCATGCTCAAACACCTGAGAATGATGGAACTCAACCAGATCAGCACCATAGTCACCGATTGTTTCGTCCAGGCTGTTATAGTCCTGTCTCCGGGCCATAATTCGGGCCTGGCTGGACTTCTTTCGCAAGACTTGCAGATATTTCCTGTTGAAAGACCAGAAGAAGCATTGATCCAGAAAGTCACACTTTTCAACGAGTCGCAGGATACTCAGAGGATCTGCAAGTTTCAGCTCAATATAAAGCTGCCTGCTGTAGCTCTTTGCCAGACTGATAACCTCTTCCAACAGCGGCAGCCGGGTTCCTTTATAGAAAGGGTCATACCAGCTACCGGCATCCAGCCTTCTCACTGAATCCAGATCGTTTTCTCCAACCCCACCAGAGCCATCCGTTGTGCGCTCCAGCTGGTAATCATGAATCACCACTAACCTGTTATCAGAAGTTTCAAAAACATCAATCTCCACATGGGAGAAACCCGCCGAAAAGGCTGCATCAACAGCTGGCAGAGTATTTTCCGGAGCCACATTATGGGCTCCCCGATGACAGACAACCTGAACAGCTGGCTGTACTGTTGAAGAGTGCCCCAAGGTAAATGGCTTTAACATTTCCGGCCGGTCAGAGCAGATACCCAGCACGGGCATAGCCAGCAAGTCCCTGACAATCTCCGGCCGTTCCTCATGCCAGAGCATCAGGTGCAGACCTTCTACCTGTGCCCGCTCAAGCATGGCTGGTGTCACCAGATCCTGGGGACGATCCGAAGCATGTTCCCAGCACAGGTGAATGATATCTGCCCCTGTCCATCGAGCGGCATCAAAGGGGTCACAATCGGGCGGAATCAGCAGTGATACCGGCCAGGGACAGTTATCATCCTTCAGCTCTCTACATAAGGTCGGAGCAGTGGTTCCAAATACCGCTCTGGAAACCCGGTTTTTAGCCAATTGCGCGAGAATCTCCGGAGCCGCTTCCACAGCCTTAACATCCAGATACAGCCCAGTATCTGTCTCCTGTGCCAGCTTGATAATTTCATCCAGCCGGGGAACAGGCCGACCCGCTGCCGATGATACCTGCAATAACTCCTCAAAAGAACATTTGGCAATCTGCAGGTCTTTTCTACCCAGATAACCCAGATTTTTATCATGGCAGGCCACGCAGATACCATCAGCGGTCAGCCGCAGATCAATCTCCCAGAAGTCCGCATTCAGTTCAACAGCTCGCTGAAAAGACGTCAGGGTATTCTCAAAGGCGTAGAAGCTGGCACCACGATGGGCAACAGATAAAGGCTGCTCTCGCCTGGCAGTCAGCCAGGCAAGATCAGGAACAAAGTCAGGAACGATAGTGGGTGTCACAAACGGGCACCCTCTTCATCAAATGCCAGAATATTCTTCCGGCAGATACCCCAGCTGACCGTCTCACCAAGTTGGAACCGGGCGTCATGATTCTGTATGGAACGCAAAATGGCACCGTTATCCAAGGTCACATCATAGAGATTCTCACGTCCGTGGGTTTCGACAAAGGTCACTTTCCCTTTCACCTTCAGATCAAACTCCGGTCGGAAAAATTCGGGCCGGATACCCAGCCTGATTTTCCGGTTATCACCGGGATTCTTGATCCGTTCCGGCAGAGGCAGGCTGGTCTCACTGCCCTGAAGATGGCAGCTATTGTCCTGCATGGTTCCTTCCAGGAAGGCAATGGGCGGATTGCCTAGGAAACCAGCTACAAAATCTGAACAGGGATTGCGGTACATCTCAGCAGGGGTGGTCAGCTGCACGATTTTTCCGCCATTCATAATGGCAATCCGGTCACACATGGACATGGCTTCTACCTGGTCATGGGTCACCAGCACTGCAGTAATTCCGGTCTGTTGCTGAATGCGGCGAATTTCAGAACGCATCTCCAGACGCAACTTGGCGTCCAGGTTGGCAAGAGGCTCATCCAGCAACAGAATATCCGGTTTTCGCACCAAAGCACGGGCCAGAGCTACCCTCTGCTGCTGCCCACCAGACAGTTGTACCGGCTTGCGGTCAAGCAGCTCATGGATCTGAACCAGTTCTGCCATGGCTTCCACTTCCCTGTCGATCTCCTCTTTGGAACGTTTCTGAATCTTCAGGGGAAAGGCAATATTTTCCCGTACGTTCATATGGGGATAGAGGGCATAGTTCTGGAATACCACACCAACATTGCGCTTCTGTGACGGCAGGTGAGTGACATCTTTATCACCAAACAGCAGACGCCCACCATCCATACCGTGAATACCACAAATGGCAAACAGGGTTGTCGACTTGCCACAGCCGGACGGACCGAGAAGTGCCAGCATCTCACCACTGTTAATATCAAGGTTCATGTCCTTAATGACAGTGACATCACCGAAGGTCTTGGTAAAAGAGTCAAGTTGAATACGCATCAGCCCTTTGAACCTCCGCCATAGATGTTCATAAGTTTCTTCTGGAACAACAGATAGATAAGAATGACCGGCATGGCGTAGAACAGGCCGACAGACTTGAACATATTAAAGTCTGGACGGGTATCATCCAGAATCAGCGCGTTAAGGTAAGTAGAAAGCACCTGACCACTGCCGCTTGGGGAGAGCACCTGGGGCAGGATAAATTCACTCCAGGCCGACAGAAACGAGAACACTCCCAGGGCCACCAGCCCTGGCTGCACCTGGGGCAGTACCAGTCGCCACCAAACGGTAAAGCGGCTGGCTCCGTCCTGCACACCGGCCATCTCTATTTCCCATGGCACCGTGTCGTAAAACCCCTTCATAATCCAGATTCCAAATGGCAGTTCCAGTGCAGTCTTGACCACAATAACCCCCAGCAAGGTGTTATAGAGGCCAAGCAGCTGCAGGATCAGGAATATGGCAATAATCAGGGTAATAGTCGGAAATGCGTGCAGTGTGATTAACCCTGCCAGCATAAAGCGCCGGAATGGCATGTTCAGTCGGCTCAGGGCATAACCAGCCATCAGTGACACCGTCATCACGATAGTCGATGTTGTTGCAGCAAAGATAAAGGTGTTCAGAGCTACCGGCCAGACAGACGTCTCTCCTACATCCGGCTTCTCCCACAGAAAGCGCCAGTGTTCCAGGGTAAAGCTGTTGGGAATCAGGGAGCCCGGAGGTGCATCTGTGATGGTATCCACAAACAGGAACACATACATGGTCACCAAGGGCAGAGACACCAGAGCCAGCAGCATGATGATCGGCAGGGACGAGAAATTTCGCGACTTCATGGTATCCCTTCCTATTGTTCAATACGTGGCCGGGCCACGAGTTCTTTGAAATTGAAAATCCGCAGATACCCCAAAGAGGCAATAATCCCGATAATCACCAGCACCAGTGCCAGGGCTGCACCATAACCGTACTGCAGGTTGCCATCATAGTTGGCCAGGGCCTGATGGAAAGCCGACAGTGCCCACACTTCAGTCGCCTTTCCCGGTCCGCCATTGGTGGCCAGGAAGATATATTCAAACGATGTGAGCAGAGACAGGGTCTGGTAGGAGGTGATAAACAAGATCGGCCAGCGCAGCTGGGGCAGGATAATGTACCGCACCTGCTGCCACCGGCTGGCTCCGTCCACTTCGCTGGCATAGAGCATGGGTGCCGGTATGGCCCTGATGGCACTGGAAAACAGGATCATGCCCATGGATGCACCAACAAAACCATTAATCAATATAATCACTGACCAGGCATGGACATTGGTATCCAGCATCCAGTTCTTGGGGGCAATACCAAACTCACCCAGGGCGCTGGCAATAAAGCCGGTATCCCAGGTCAGCCATTTCCACATAAGCACATAGATAACTGGCGGCAGAATGCGTGGCAAAAACCAGATAGTGCGGAAAGTGGCTGCTGCCTTTGCAGGAAGATAGAAAGTGGTGATAGCCAGGAACAGGCCAAAAGTCACATTGAACGTCAAGGTACAGATAACATAAATGGCTGTATTACCTGCGATCCTCAGGGTTGATGGAAGTTCTGCCATCAGAGTGAAGTTCTCAGTGGTCCAGGTCCAGCCAGTATAGGCTGACTGGGTCACCAGATCCTGTTGCGCAGGTGACAAGCCAAACCCAAGTTTTCTGGTCGCAGCAATAAACTCCGCTTCAGTTTCAAAACGCTGATTGAGAATTGAACGTTTAAACAGTGCTGCGGCTTTTTTCACCTTGCGGGTAGAACGGGGCTTGTTCTTCAGTTTTTTGATGGCCCGCTCAAGGTCACGGCGAAAGTGAAAGGTTGCACCGTTATGGGTATCGCGCAGCTCCCTGGCAAGCTCGTCACCCATGGCAGCAGCCAGGGCTGTCAGGCCCTGCTCATCGATGCGGTATACATCCGTTTCAAGCTGCTTCAGCAGACCGCTATCAACACCCTGGGATTTCAGGCTGTTGATGGTATTGGGAGTCAGCTCATAGGCACCTCCGGTAATACCTGTATCGGTACTCATATTGGTAAAGGCAATGCCGGCGGTCATAAAGACAGGCGCCAGGAAAAACAGAACCACCACGATAAGCGCTGGCAGCATGAAGCCCAGACCAAGAAGATGGGAGGGTTTCTTCATGAATAGGTTCTCCTGAAACAGGCTCATCCTTCATTGAGCCTGACTGATATCGGGAAAACAGGGCGACCCTGTGTTTCTCTATGGAAAAGCAAGACCATGGAAAAACAGGTTTATGGAACAACAAGTCCATGAAAAACAAGGCCGTCCTACTGAAAGGTAATGATTGGTCAGCGAACGATCAGGTTGTCACCCAGGGCCGCCTTCATTTCAGCTTCAACTTCGGCTACCGCATCTTTTGCAGACTTGGTACCAGTCCAGGCTGTTTCCAATCCCTTATACATAATCTGGTTAAACTGACCAAAAGATGTATGGTTGGGCTGGGCATTGGCATGAACCAGCAGGCGTTCAGTTGCTTCTGTTGCCCAACGATCGTTGGAATAGAGGACAATATTGCTCTGCTCTGGAGAGATCCCAAGGTGAGCGGACTTGATTGCATGCAAGGTATTCAGACGAGGAGATGATGCGATCTTGATAAGCTCGGCAGCAATTTCCATATCTTCCTCGCTGTTCTGCCTGGCCACCAGGTAAACCAGCGGATGGGTAATGGTATTGGGACGTCCATCTTCATCGCCGGCCGGGATCAGTGAAAACTGGATCTTGCCGAAAAAGTCATCCAGACCTTCCTTGGTGGTATAACGGGCGTAATGCCAGGTACCACCATGCCAGAGAGCAGCCTTACCCGATGCCACTTCGCTATACCACTGTCCCCATTCGGTTCCAAGGTGGTTTTTACGGGTAACATCTGCCGCGACCGCATCAATAAAGAACTGGTAGAACTCAGTCATGGATTCCTTGTCGAGAATCAGCTTGCCGCTTTCCCGGTCCATAACCTGTCCTCCGAAGGACTGGTAGAACTGGACATAGTCTGGCCCATTGGACGGACGGGGATAGAAACCATAACCTTTCTCGACCACACCCATATCAACGGCTTTCTTGGCATCAGCCAGAACATTGGCCAGGGTGTACTCTTTGTTTTCTACCTTTTCAGGAAGAGCCTCGATATCTGCATCGCTGTAACCAATTTTCTTCAGACTATCTTTCCAGAAGAAAAAACGGACGGGACTCAGCGTCCTGGGGAAGGCCAAAGGTCACACCGTTATAACTGGC
>CBDEWF010000034.1:0-35895 GCA_965243775.1 Sansalvadorimonas sp. | reverse complement strand
CCCGCAGGATCTTCCTTCAGAGTCATTTGCTGAGCAGGAAAATACAGGTCATGGTCGCAAGGAGTACCGCTGCTGCTGGGTGTTTGACCAGTTAGACCGGCTATCTACCCATGACCAGTGGGATGGTCTCAAGCAATTCAGTGTCGTGCAGGCTGACAGAACATTGAATGGAAAAGTGACAACGGCTCTTCGCTTGTACATCACCAGTAAATCCATGACGGCTCTGGAGATGCTTTCGGCAACCCGGATTCACTGGGAAGTCGAGAATAACCTCCATTGGATGCTGGACATCTCTTTCAATGAAGATGCCTGTCAGGCCAAGCATGAAAATGGGGCTGAAAACATGTCAATACTGAGGCGGATTGCACTCAACATATTCAATCTGGACAGTACCGGAAAAGGGAGCATGCGCAGCAAACGCAAAAAAGCGGGCTGGAGCAACTCCTATCTCGCCCAACTTCTTGAGAAGTTCATTCTATGTTCAGCTGATGCGTAAGCCCTGATGTTTTGAGTACTTGGAGTCAAGGCCACCTGATTTCATCAGGTCATAGTCCCGCAAACATTCAGTCGCTGGAGAATACCATTAAAAACTCAAGTATTGATGATGTGCTCATACCAGAAATTATACAGAAGCTTCACAAGCTACATTTATGATGAATTTCTCAACACTAAATTATTGCTATGCCGGTGAGCAGAAGGCATAAGATACTTCGTCTGTGTGTTTATCTGTCATAATAACAATTATTGATATTGTTATTATGACATTTTGCTGTCAGTAAGACACTGAACGTGTATTGGCGAGCAACTATCGTGTACAACCTGTGGCAGGAACTGCGCAGAACCTTTTCCCTTGGCATAAAAACTGCCATGCCTTTTCTAATCAGTGGCAGCTTTGTCACTTCATACGAATCAGTAGACAATTTTTACCATGGGGCACTTGTTCACCCATGGCTGCTTGAGGTTCATAGGGCATCACTTGAATATGCAGATTACAGATAAAAAGGTTGAAGACGCTATAGTGCCTGTTTTTCGTCTGGCGTTTCGGCCATTCTTTCTGGGCGGGGTACTCTTTTCCATTATTGCCATGCTGGTATGGGGAGGGCTACTTTCTGGTGCTGTACCCTTGGCACTGTATAGTACCCCGTTCTGGTGGCATGCCCATGAAATGCTGTTTGGTTTTGGTGGAGCGATCATTATCGGATTTCTCCTGACAGCAGTACAAAACTGGACGGGGTTGCCAGGCTTGAGAAGCTGGTCTCTGGTTTTGCTGTTTATCTTCTGGCTGGTTCCCCGGGTCGCTATGCTGCTTTCCAGTTCACCTCAGGTGTGGATAGCACTGCTTGATCTTCTGTGGCTGCCTTTGGCAGCTTATGTTCTGGGTCGGCCCGTTGTGCTTGTAAAAGGCTGGCGCAACCTCTTTTTTGTTCCCCTGCTGTTATTGATGACCATTCTTAATGGGCAGATGCATTATGCGGCTTACCAGAATGACTATGGGGCAGCTATGCAGGCAGCCTACAGCACTGTTCTTACCATTACTGCTCTGATGCTGGTTATGGGAGGGCGGGTGATTCCCTTTTTTACCTCAAGAAGACTGGGCTTTACCCAACCTGTGCGATATCGCTGGCTTGAGATTATGTCGCTGCTGCCTTTCTGGCTGATTGTTCTTGCATCAGTCTTGCAGATATCTGCGCCTGATTTTGTTTATGGGGGTCTTTTGCTGACGACATTCATCTTCAATTTAATCCGCTTTTGCCGCTGGAAGCCCCAGCAAACCTTAGGAGTTCCCCTGCTCTGGTCCCTGCATCTATCATATCTGCTGATTCTGATTGGTCTTATTAACCTTGCCTGGTCTTACATTGCAGGATTTGACAATGTACTGGCTATTCACTTTTTGACGATAGGTGGAATGGGTAGCCTTATTCTGGCGATGATTTGCCGGGTAACTCTCGGGCATACCGGCAGAAACCTCGAACTACCAGGCAAGTTTATGGCTGTTGCTTTGAGTTTTCCGGCTATCTCTGTTCTTTTCAGAAGCGTTATGCCTGAGCTGGTTCCGGAAGGCCTGTCTGACTGGTATCTGATTTCTATTGCATTCTGGATAGCCGCTTACGGGGCTTATCTTTACTATTATGCAGCGATGCTAATGTCTCCCCGGGCTGATAACCGCCCAGGGTAGTATTGCAAATTAGGCTATCTCAGAAAGCTTGAAAAACCCTCTTTAAAGTACCAGAGGGTTTGTTTTGTCACGAAAGAAGAATTAAGACTTCTTCTTGGCCGGTAAGTATGGGCCGTTGGGTATTTCAGTTGGATCCAGATAAAATACTTGATGGTTGGCCTGCCGCGTCAGCGGCATATAGTTTGGCGCAGCACGTGTCATGGCTGCAGTTACGGCCATAACCAGTAAATCGGCCATTGGGTTGCCAGATGAGTTGTTCTGCTGAGGGGTGTACTGCATGACTTTTTCAGCTGCCCAGAGCTCCTCTCCAGTTCGTCCACTGACAATACGGTAGGTAAAGCCGACAGTCACAGTTGTGCTCAGTACAAGATATTGGGCATCCCACTGGTTAATGGTGACATATAAAATGGAGTCAGCCCCAAACATTTCTCCCAGTTTTACCGGGTCTGCGGAGTGGACAAGATTTGCATCATAGAGGCCTTCACCTTCCAAAACTGTTTTCACAGTATTGACCGGAAATGTGTAGTACCCTTTTTCAGCCAGAGGAACTGACACTGTGCTCAGAAAGTAATTGGGGGCATCAACGTCAACTGATTCATTAACCACAGGAACAATAAGGATTGAGCCAGGCTTTTCCTGATGAAAAGCCGTGTAATCCATTTTGGGCTTTTGGGTTGCACAGCCAGCGAGCATAACAACCAGCAGTACACCGAAGTACTTCAATCTGTGTAACATCATCGTATGTCTTATCCTGCTTTGGCTGTTTGGCGAGATAAATTGTTGATCATGGCATTCATGAGATGCTGACTTTCAGGCCAGAGATCACGCTCCTTGGTGTAATACTCAATGGCTTCTGCTTTTTTACCTTGCTGTAGCAGGATCGTGCCGTATTCTGCATAAAGACCGGGGGCAACCTTTCCCTTGGATCTTTCGATCGCGTTGAGAATCGCCTTGGCATGACCTTCCAGCTCGGCAGGGTCTTTGTAATAGTTATACAGAGACTGCTCATAGTTGCCCCACTGGTAAAGTCCGGTAGATTGACAACCAGCAAGAAGGGCGGATGTGGCTACGAGAGCAATAGCCGTAGTTTTCAGTTTGTTCATTCTTGCTAATACTTACTGCTGAGAATTACTGTTGAGAAATTGTAAAAGTTTTGCTGGATCCGCGTGACAAATAGAATTTCTGTTTCAGAATCAGCTGTCCGTCTCTTATTACCTGCAGGACATGTGTACCTGACTCAATGCGAAGACCAGATGTTTCCCCTTGGTAATCACTTGCCTGACCAATAGCAAGGCCGTCAAGGAGGATAGTGTCTTGTTCTGATACGCCGGTAAACATAATGTAGGGGCGGTCATCTTTCACACCACTCAACTCGGTAGGTGTATTCACACAACCAGACAATGCCAAGAAAGAAACAGCAAATATAAAAAAAACGATGATTTTGTTCATTTCTTAACCTTTATTCAGTGATTTCAAGAGATGTGATGGGGTACCCTTCAATTGAGCCACTGACCAGTTCGACTACGCTGCCTTCACTGTTTTCAGTCTCACCGAAGCTGGACAGAACTTTGATTTTCGCAACTTCTTTGCCTGGCAGGGTGATTGTAAACCCGGTTTGTTTGGATTTAACCTGCTTTCCTTGCGTTTTAACGGATAGTTCCTGTCCCGGTTTTAGACCCTGGCTCTTTCCGCCACTGATAAATATCTGTCCTTCTACCACATCCAGAATACTTGTCTTCCAGGGTCTCTCCATGATCTTGTTTATCATTTCATCCAGTACATCACTGATGGCGCTGGATATGGCTTTGTCGGTTAAGGTGCCGTCATAGGCAGCCCGAGATCCAAACCCGGCCACAGAGGCACTCTCCAGAGAGGCTTCACCGGTACCGGTTGCTGAGAAGAAAACCTGGCCGGTATCAACATTTACCAGTCTTACTTCAACTTTGGCGTGTGCAGCCTGCTTTTTCGAGCTGCTTAAGAAACCTCTTTCTCCCGTAACATTCCGGCCAAACTCTGTCAGGGAACCAACGATAAGAGTATCAACGCCGATCAGATCTTTTTTTGCACCAAACTGATTGCGTTCTTGCTCTATGCGCTTGAGATCCGGGCGCTCAAACACCATAAAGTTTCCAGATTCGACCAGACGGGCGGAAAGCATGTCGCTAACCTGTTTTCCCAAAGGATCATTGAGGTCGTCACGCAGTAATGAGCGACCGTAATTGGTCTCATTGCTGATGCGGCCAATAGCAATTTTACGCTTGAGTTGTAGTTTCTCCTGCATGATTTCAGCAAGTGCCTGCTTTTGAGCCTCAGCTTGAACCTGACGACTGGCAGGAGCTTCACTGACCTGTATATGTGGGGTCTGAGATGCACATCCTGCCAGCAGGATGGAGGCAAGTAGTGAGGATATTTTTTTCATAAGTTGTTTAACTGCTACTTTAATAAACACCGCCAAGAAGTATGTTGAGTTTTAAACCAAAGCTGGATTCAAGCAATACCGGGATGTATGAGAGAAAAATTCTTATCACTCTGAATGGTAAAATGGGTGAGTGAGTTATGCAACGGCACTATAGCTCATGCTGTTGGTGCTGTGATATGAGTCAAATCTACAGACTGTAAGTACCAGGCTACCAAGTTTGCTCTGGAAGGATATGCAGATTGCACCCGCAATGAGCTGCGCCCGGTAATATCCGGTTTGCCCTGTTTGCCAGACGCTTTATGAGTGATGCCCTGTTTGATCGGATTATTTCCCGGTATATGGGAATACCAAAAGTCATTAAGAGCTCTTGACCGGAATTGTCATGCCGGCCGGGTGGAGTAGGGTTTTCACCCGGCTATCTAGCTATATGTGGATTCTTAATGGACAATTATCAGGCAACCAGGGTGACGACTCTGTGAACGTTGTGATAGTCGGTTACATCAATTCCACAATCACATTCTGCGGTTTTGCCAACTTTAACACTGTTTTGGGGCATGCTCCTGCCCTGCCGGGTTGTTTTACCAGACAGGTGTATCTCGTGCACCCCCGTACTCTTGATGATTTCCCGCACGTTGTAACCATGAACACCGGCACCGGCCATGATGCTGATGCGGCCATTGGCAATCTGGTGCAACTTTCGGATAAGATCAATGCCTTCGTAAGCACTGGCTCGCTGACCGGACGTCAGGATACGGCTGCAGCCATGGTTGATAATGGTTTCCAGGGATTCCCGGGGTTTGATACAGAGGTCAAAAGCGCGGTGGAATGTAACATCCATGCCGTCGGCAGCCTTGACCATGCGTGACAGGGCCTCCTCATCGACATAACCCGTTGGAGTCAGGGCTCCAACAACGACCCCTTTTGCTCCCAGCTGTTTCATCAATGCGATATCTTCCACCATGATATCGATTTCATCTTCACCAAAGACAAAGTCACCAGCTCTGTGCCGTACCATGGGATAGATCGGTACCGGAGACTGTTCAACAGCTCTTTTGATAAAGCCCGGGCTGGGAGTGAGGCCACCCAGGGCCAGGGAGCTGCAAAGCTCGATCCTATGGGCTCCGGCAGCAACTGCAGTGTCCAGAGATTCGATATTATCCAGGCAAACTTCTACTGTAATACCCATCTACCATCAACCATATTAGAGGCCAAGTTAACAGAAGTATTCCTAAAACAGCTTTTGTTTATTGTGATTAAGAACAATATTTTTTGTGATTGCTGTATGAAAAGTTGTAGGTATCTGCTGACTTTGAGCCAGGAGAGTGCGATGAAACGGGGTGAGATTGCCAGGGAGATTATTGAAGCCTGCCGGGAGGCTAAGGTTAAGTACGGAGCCTGATACTTAATTAATTATTGATAAACCCCCGGCTATGCCGGGGGGACTCGCACAGGTTCTACCTTTACAGCGGTACCTACCTTGATGTTTCCGCCAAGAAACATTGAGGTGTACCTATGCCAGACTACAAGAGGGCTCTGTTCACATTAAGTGTGGGTAGCATGGACTACACTTCTGGCCACCGGTTTCTGCCGTATATGGAACCATCGTCATGCAGCAGACACAATTTGAAGAATTTCTGAAATCTCTCAACACATTATCTCCTGAGCAGCTGACCTGTTTGCACAACACCTTGCCACCGTGTCCCAAGGAATCAGAGAGTGTGAGTCAAAGCCGCCTTCTCGAGCGCCTGAAATATTATTTTGATCAACATCCACGTTGCCCCCATTGCTCCTGTGAATCCATGACACGATGGGGGCAGAGTGCAGGTCACCAAAGGTATCGCTGTAATCAGTGCGGGCGGACCTGCAATGCTATGAGCGGCACACCGCTGACCCACGTCCGTATTCGCGAGAAACTGGATGATTATCTTGCGTGCATGGATGGCGGAACCACCTTACGCCCAGCGGCAGCAGAATGTGGCGTCTCCCTCAAAACCTCGTTTTATTTGCGCCATCGCCTGATGGCCGTGATAGAAGCGGACACAACAGGTCAGCTATCAGGTATATCGGAAATGGATGAGACCTTCTTCCGGGAATCCCATAAAGGGCAGCGCGACTTGGGAGAAAACGCGCGTAAACGTGGTGGTCGATCCAGGCGTAAGAAAAAGTCTGCTGAGAAAACAGAGGAAAAAACCAAAGCTGTAAGAAAGATACCAGTCATGGTGGCTTGTGACCGTCAGGATCATGTGACGGATGCTGTTCTTGAGCATGTCAGTAATGATGAACTCTTCACACAGCTTTCCGGACGAATTTTACCGGGGAGTACGTTGTGTACGGACGCACATTTGTCTCACGAGAAGCTGGCAGATCAGCTCAAGGTTACGTTGAAAGAGTTGGTGACAACGGCTGGAGAGTATGTTCGGGAGAAGGTTTATCACATCCAGACGGTCAATGCCTATCACAGCGAACTCAAGCGATGGATTAACGGTTTCTTCAAGGGGGTAGCGACGAAGTACCTGCCTCGATATTTGGGCTGGAAGCGATTTTTAAAGACCCATATGTTCTCAGAGGAAAATCTCTTAGATCAGGAAGCATCGCATTGGCTTAACCCACACTTACTGTGAACAGAGCCCTACAAGAGTCTGAGTCATACTCGTTGGGATTGTAAGTATCATATTGTCTTTATCCCGAAGAAAAGGAAGAAGGTGATTTATGGAAACTTGAGGAAATTTCTTGGAGAGATATTTCACGAGTTAGCCAAAAGGAAGGACTGTAAAATCCTGGAAGGACACTTGATGCGAGATCATGTCCATATTTGTATCAGTATCCCACCAAAGTATTCGGTATCTAATGTTGTGGGTTACATCAAAGGAAAAGCTGCGATTCACATTGCCAAGAATTTCAAAGGAAGACAAAGGAATTTTACAGGGGAGCACTTCTGGGCAAGAGGATATTTTGTTTCTACGGTCGGGCTTGATGAAGATGTAGTGAGAGCATACATCCGAGATCAAGAGAAAGTAGAAGAGCATCGTGAGCAGATGAAGCTGGACTGGTAATCGCGCCCATGGGCGCAACAATAGCCCTTTGAGGGCGTCCCCTAAATAAGCCTCCGGCTCTGCCGGAGGTCATTTAACTATGTGCTGCTAAGTGCGCACTATGGCCGGGGTTCTACCGGTTCGTCCATTTCTCTAACCAGGAAGTCATAGTCTTGGAAATTAAATTATATATCCTCTTGGAAGCATCATTTAGGAGGGTATCCCTTATGGAGAATCTAAAAGCACATACAAGAACGACATCGCGCAAAGAGCACAGGAAGCAAGTAGCTCCCTACCCACAAGGGCAAGCTCTATACCAGCAGAGGAAATTGGAAAAGAAAGACATCGACTCGAAATTAGCCGACATATCAGACACCGCCTCAGAGTTGTTTACAGCTGACGCACAGTCTCAACAGCCGAACCCCTTTTCCAGTGTCTGTATAGCAAAAACCAGAGAGATCATGAATCAAGAAGAGGTTCATCCCCTCGGAAAAGACCTTGAGAGGCATTATAAGGGCAATGATTGTGCATCCTTCACCTCAAGAGTTATGGAGCATTTGAGAACAGGTAAATTAATGGGGCGGAGGAACTGCAATATACTTGGCTATCAGCAATTCGAAGGGTCAGTTCAATTTATGGTCCCTATACATATCTGTACAGAATTACTGTCAGTCAGGAACGAATTGTATGATATGCACAAATTATTGGCCGACCCCAAGAGTTATTTGCAAGAACACATAGAGGAGATAACAAAAGAGGGAGATCTATCTATAGGAAACAGAGGGATGCTGGTAAATATTCAAGCTGCCCTGCAACTTTTTTCTGCAAGCTTCCTGGCAGAGATTTGCAACTCATCAAACTGTACTTTGCTACTGCCTGGCAATCCAGTAGTGCAAGAGGGATGGGGATTTACTTCCGTCTATGATTATTTGGCTTTAACTTTCACTCCTGATTCCGCCCACGAGGTTTTATCGAGTATCCTTCAGCTTAATCAGATTATCGACTCTATCTTGAAAAAGGATGTGAATAAAGCAAATGCGCAATGTGAATCTTTTCCTGGCAAAGAAAATATTGTTGGAAGCACCAGTGACGTAAAAAAAATGACTCAAGAAGAAGCGTATGAATTATTGAGAAATGTTTTTCTGAAATGGAGATCACCACTGCATAACACACAAGATCTCTTTAGTGCTTTAGAGAGTGCATCCAATTCCACTATGTTGGCTACAATTGCAGAAGCTTTTACTCGCTTGAGCAGCTAAAAACAAGCTGAGGGTAACAGCACTTGATATGCACTGAGAGCTCCTGCCCGGGGCTATAAAAAGCTCCCGGGCATGTCAGTTAACAGTGGTCAGACGGATGTTTCTGCCATTGCATCTGAGCAGCGATCCACAAGATAGGCGACAGAGTGGTATGGCACACCACTATGATGAGTCAGGCCAATCTCGCAGGTACGGTTGGTCGATACGCCTTCTTTGCAGTTATCAGGAACCTGGGGCTTTAGTGGTTCCAGAGCGCTGGCATTCAGCTCTGGAACTGAAAAACCTTTATCTCCGGCAAAGCCGCAGCAGGTAATATCTTTGGGCAATATCATCTGGGTAGTACAGCGACTGACAATAGCTTTCATCTTGTCAGAGGTTCCCAGCTTCTGCAGACTGCAGGGAATATGAACCATGACTGGCTCATCAATCGGTGAGAAATTCAGCTTGTCCAGCAGGTGATCGTGAATAAATTCGACGATATCGTATACCTGCAAACCTTCCAGACCACTCTCCTTCTGCTGCCAGCTGCAGCTGTTGGTATCAGAGAGAATGGGCCACTCACCGTTGTTGCTTGCCTGTAGCAGCGCCTGATGGAGTTCTTCACCTTTTTGTGCTGCAACTTCCGGTTGCCCCTTGGAGGCAAAGGGCTGCCCACAGCAGAGTGAAGAGAGACTGTCTGGGGTCACCACGCGGAAACCTGCTTTATTAAGTAAGCGCATAATAACTTCTGCCTGGGACTCTTGCTCAAAGTCACTACGACCAGGAGCCATATTACGGCTGGCACAGCTGGGAAAATAGACAACAGTCTTTGTCTCTTCAGTGCTCTTTACCAGGTTGTATGTCCCATCACTTTTCAAACTCTGCTGACTGGCAGCCTTGGGCATGGCATCTGTCCACAGAGGAATATGTTTATTGGACAGCTGGTGGGCGCCTTTTGTGACCGAGGTCATGGCACTGGTGCCAATCAGACCGTGGATAGCATCAGCAACTTTCAGGCTGGACCTGACGGCAGTTGTCACACCCTCGAAGTGATTACTTACCCATTGGGCTTTGCCTTTGTGAACGCTGTTTTTCTCTGTCCGCAGCTTCTTGGTCAGACTGCCCGTATTAATAGTGACCGGGCAGCGCATGGAACAAAGTCCGCAGGCTGCACAGGTATCCAGACCAAGATAAGCGTAATCACCTTCCAGCTCCTTCAGCCTTGCCTGATCTTCCGGTGTTGAGGCGTCCCGTTTCAGTCGGCTTATCTCCCGCCACAATACTATCCGCTTGCGGGGTGTCAGTGTCAGGTTGGCTGAAGGGCAGGCTGGTTCGCAGAATCCGCACTCGATGCATTTGTCGACCAGCTCATCGGCAGCTGGCATGGGTTTCAGATTCGAGATATGGGAGTTGTGATCGTCATTAATGATGACACCGGGGTTGAGCAGGTTATCTGGGTCAAACAGGTTCTTGATTTGGCACATCAGCTGGTAGGCATCGCTGCCCCACTCCAGCTCAACATAGGGCGCCATGTTGCGACCGGTACCGTGCTCTGCCTTGAGTGAACCCTCGAATTCAACGGCTACCAGGTTGGATACGTCATCCATAAACTGGCGGTAACGCTCGACTTCTGTATCGGTGTCAAAGGCCTGGGTGAAGACAAAGTGCAGGTTGCCTTCCAGGGCATGGCCGAAAATCAGGGCTTCGCTATAAGCGTATTTATCAAACAGTTTCTGCAGTCGGAGAACGCCTTCTGTCAGCTGTTCAATAGGGAAGGCCACATCTTCAATAATAACCGTAGTGCCAGTTTCACGAACAGCACCAACGGCAGGGAACAGCCCCTTGCGGATAGCCCAGAGCTGGGCGTATTCCGACTCAATCTCGGTAAACTCAACCAGCTCCAGAACCGGAAACTGACCGATGATCTCGTTGATAGCCTGAATCTGTTGATGAAGGGTCTCTGAATTTTCTGCCCGGGTTTCAACCAGCAGGGCACAGGCATTTTTATCCAGACCTTCGTTGATAAAGGCAGGTAGTCCCGGTTTGCCTACCACCGAAGCCATGGCCCGGCGATCCATCAATTCCACGGAGGAAACCGGTGCCGGCTTCAGTGCTGTCACGGCGCGACAGCAGGTTGCCACGTCCGGGAAAACTACCAGAGAAGAGGCTTTGTGGGCGTGATCAGGCACGGTGTTATAGGTCACCGAAGAGATAAACCCCAGAGTCCCTTCTGACCCCACCATCAGGTGAGCCAGGATATCGACAGGGTCGGTAAAGTCCACCAGTGCATTGATACTCAGACCGGTCGTGTTTTTCAAACGGTATTTGTGCCGGATCCTGTGAGCCAGACCATCATTACCTTGTACTTTCTGAGCCAGTTCTTTTATCTGGTGTAAAAGTTCAGCATGACTGTTTTTAAAAGCAGCTACGCTCTGTTGGTCAGCGGTATCAAGCAGAGTGCCATCAGCAAGAACCAGACGGATGCTATCGAGAGTGTGATAGGTATTCTGGGCGACACCACAGCACATGCCACTGGCATTGTTGGCTGCAATACCACCAACCCGGCAAGTATTGATAGAGGCTGGGTCAGGACCAATTTTACGTCCCAGAGGTGCCAGGATAGCGTTGGCTTCTGAACCTATAACTCCGGTCTGCAGACAGATTTTTTCACCATCATTGATCAACTCATGGCCGGTCCAGCCTTTGCTGGCAACAACCAGAACTGAGTCAGTAATAGCTTGTCCAGAGAGACTGGTGCCAGCTGCACGGAAGGTGACTGGAACCTTGTACCTGTTGGCCTGTTGAATAATCAGCTGAATTTCCTGCTCACTTTCAGCAAGTATGACCAGCTGGGGTATCAATCTGTAGAAGGAGGCATCGGTTCCAAAGGCCAGTAAACGGGAAGCATCAGTCAGTAATCTTTTCTGTGGGATGGTTCCACTAATGTTGTTATAAAAGTCGGCAACGGCTTTGTTCATGAAATTTTCTCATTCAATTTGAGGAACTGATCCTCAATAGGCAACACTGTCAGATCTCGCTGTCCATGGGCACCACACGTAAGCGAGAACTGTTTCAATGCGCCCAGTCCGGCTTCAGATTGCAGTAAATCTACAAGGCGGGTGCCGTAGAGATAAACTTTTTCAGGACTGATGGGGTAAACATGTTCACTGGAACAGTGGGAAGCTGGTACCTGGAATGGATTTTTGCCGAAGCTGCCGGATTGGTCAGCCATAGTATCGCCAAAAAGATCAGACATAGAAGACATAATCGGTAAACCTCTAACTCAGAAACCGGCCATCAGGAGGCCGGTTTCTGTGCCTGTCTTATAGAGACAGGGGGTCCGCAATGCCGAATACAGTCAGGGCTATTGTGCCCAGAATACCGGCAAAGAGCACGTAGTAAAGGGTAGGGATAATGGTCATGCGCAGGGTTGCACCTTCTCGTCCCAGCAGTCCTACAGTTGCAGAAGCAGCGACCACGTTGTGGATAGCAATCATATTACCGGCTGCTGCACCTACTGCCTGCATCGCTACCATCAGGGCTCCGGAGAAGCCCAGGGCTTCAGCAACACCGAACTGGAACTGGGACAGCATCATGTTACTGACGGTGTTGGAACCAGCGATAAAGGCTCCCAGCGCACCCACCGACGGGGCAAACACGGTGTAGAATCCACCAAAGGTGTCGGCAACATAGCGGGCCATGGCGACAGGCATGCTGCTCAAGTCTGCGGCGTTAACTCCGGAGTTGATCAGAATTCGTACCATGGGGATGGTGAACATCAGAACGAAACCGGCACCCAACAGTGTTCTGGAAGACTCACCTACAGCTTCCGCCATGCTCTTCAGAGAAATTCGGTGAATAAGGATGGTCGCCATAACCACCAGAACCAGGATACCTCCAGGCAGGTAGAGAGGTTGAATGCTGGCGCTGATACCGGCTTCGCCTAGAATGTTGCTGAAGCCTAGGGATATGGACTTGCTCAGAGCCTTGACACTGTCGCTTGTCCGGCTGAGTACCAGCAGGATGGCAACCAGAACGTAAGGAGTCCATGCTTTCAGCAGTGACATATCCTTGCGGATATCAACCTGGTCCAGTTTGATTTCCAGCTTGCCGGTCCACTCAACAGGCCACGCTTCAGGAGAGGCAAACTGCCAGGCACTCTTTGGCATCAGGAAGCCAGCCTTGGCTGCAGTCGTAACAATTGCCAGACCAACCAGGCCGCCCAACAGGGATGGGAATTCCGGTCCGAGGAATACGCCGGTAAAGGCGTAAGGCACTGTGAATGCCAAACCTGCGAAGATAGCGAAAGGCGCAACCTGCAGACCTTCAGCCCAGGACTTGTTGCGGCCAAAGAAGCGGGTCATCATCACTACCATGAACAGCGGAATCATGGTGCCGACGGCAGCATGAATAATGGCCACTTCGCTGGTAATCAGCTGCAGGAAAGCATCCCAGCTGGAACCGTTGCTGATGAGCTGTGCACCGATGGCTTCAGTATCAAGGCCTCTGTTAACACCAATAAGGATTGGGGTACCAACGGCTCCGAAAGATACCGGCGTACTCTGTATCATCATGCCAACCATAACAGCGGCCAGTGCCGGGAAGCCGATGGCAACCAGCAGCGGTGCAGCGATTGCTGCAGGAGTACCAAAACCGGAAGCACCTTCAATAAAGGAACCGAACAGCCAGGCAACAATAATCGCTTGAATACGCTGGTCGGGAGTGATGCCGACAAATCCGGCTTTGATAGTGGTGATAGCGCCTGAATGCTTAAGAGTATTCAGCAGCAGGATAGCGCCGAAGATGATCCAAAGAACGGCAATCGTGATAACCAGTCCTTGGATACTGGAAGCCAACACACGATTGAAAGAGACCTCCCATGCAAAAACTGCAATACCAGCTGTCAGAGCAAATACGGCAGGCATTGCAGTTCTTGCTGGGAGGCGAAAACCTAACAGCAATATTGCTGTTACCAGTATGGGCGCGAACGCCAGTAAAGCTTGTAAACCCGGAGTCATGAACCTCGTCCCCCTATTGTCCCATGGAAGTGTCTTATCAATCACTCGGGGTGACAGAAAGGCCCTTCCCGCTCATGGCTGTTTTATAGGCAACTGGTTAATTGGTTATACCAATTAACCAATCTGGGGCGAGGATACTGGGGCACTGTGAAAAGAGTCAACGAAAAAATGGTGGTATTTGTTCGGAAATGTTCAGGTGGGTTCGCTTGCATCACGGCATGGTTATTGCTGAATCGTATTGCAATATAATGTGCGCTTATCAGGGGTATTACGGTAGCAAGCCGTAAGGCACGGGAGGCAGTAATGGAACAGAATACTCTGGTAGAACGGATCACAACCCAGCTTGAGAGAAATATTGTTGAGGGGGTTTATCGCCCGGGTGATCGTCTACCACCAGAGAGAGTGCTTGCTGGAAAAATGGAGGTATCCCGCCCCTCCCTGAGGTCGGCCCTGAAAGTTTTGGCAGCCAAGGGAATTCTACGTTCGCGTCAGGGAGGCGGTCATTATGTGACGGACTCCCTTACTCGCTCCATGACTGATCCACTTCTGGAGATGCTGGGACAGCACCCTGATGTCCGGGATGATGTACTGGAGTTTCGTTATCTTCTCGAAGGTGCCTGTGCTTATTATGCCGCATTGAGAGCATCTGATGCTGACCGGGAGAATCTGGAGAGGAGCTTTGCAGTGCTGGAAGAGAGCATGATGGAGGGTGACAAAGATAAGGAAAGTCAGGCCGACCTGGCTTTTCATCTGGCTATTGCCGAAGCTTCCCATAATATTATTCTTCTGCACACCATGCGCGGTATGTTCAGCCTGCTAAGGAATAATATTCATACCAATATTGGTGCTCTCTATGCCAGTGATACCACCGAAGTAGACCTTTATAAACAACATCAGAATATTCTTGATGCCATTCTGGCCGGAGATGCCAGTAAGGCACGCTCGGCTGCTGAATATCATATGCTTTATGTGCAGAATAATCTTCAGGAGCTGGAAATTCAGAATGTACGTTCTCTCAGAGCGCGCCGCCGAATGGGAGAGTGGCAGGCTGAGTGAATACATTCCAGCCTGCAGAGAAGGGTTACTTGATCAGACGAATGGCAAATGGGCAGCGATATGGTTTACCTTTGGAGGCTGCTATGGCTCCAAGAATACAGAAAACTACGTTGCATATAGCAATTACCGGGATCAACAGTGCGCCGATGGCAATAATGGTCAAGATAAAGGCTGCGATATAACCAATGATGGTAGTGATTGACCAGTTCAGAGCTTCCTTGGCCTGATCTTTCACGTACTCATGATCTGACTTGATGAGGTAGAACAGCAGGCCTGGAATAAAGCCCAGAAAAATAGTGCCAATCCAGGTTAGTATGGCGATGTTCTTTGAATCCTGGGGTATTTCGCTGGAATCTGTGGTCGTCGCGCTGACTTCATCTTCAGCAATGTTGTTATTCATTGTTTTGATATTCCCTGTTTTTATATGTGGTTTTTATTAGAGGCTTTTATAATTGTTCTGCTCAGCGGATTAATTCTACGCTCAGTAAGGAATAATCGTCAAAGGAGATGGTGACCCTTGTTGTTCAAGGCTCCTGGAAAACAATAAATACGCATTTGAATTATTATCTGAAAAACCTATTTGAGATCTGTCATGTCTGACAAGCCAGAACAGTCAAAAGAGCAGCCCAACAGGTTGACAAAAATTTATACCCGTACCGGTGATAAGGGTGAAACAGGACTTGGTGAAGGTCGCAGGGTTTCCAAGGATCATCCCCGCATGGAAGCCATTGGCACTGTTGATGAACTGAACTGCTGGGTGGGGATGCTGGTCAGTGATCTACAGGACGATCAGGGACGCAGGCACAAGCTGGTCGAACCCATGCAGAACATACAACATCGGTTGTTTGATGCCGGTGGCGAGCTGGCCATGCCGGGCTGGCAGGTTATCAGGGATGAGCATGTTGAAGAGGTTGAGGCGATGATCGACCAGTTCAATGCTGAGCTTCCCCCACTGAAAAACTTTATTCTGCCAGGTGGTTCTTCCCAGGCCTGCCATTTTCATATGGTTCGCACAGTTGCCCGCAGGGCTGAACGCAGAATCATAACTGCCAGCAACTACTGTCTGGAGCATGATAACGAAGCGTTCAATGCTCCCTTGATAAAATTCTTCAACCGGCTTTCCGATCTTATGTTTGTACTGGCACGCTTTATTGCCCGGCAGACGGGCGGTGAAGTTTTGTGGCAGCAGTCGAATCGCGAAAAGGCTTAAAGGTTTGCTGCTTATGTAAACCTTTACTCATAGCCTGCGGCTGATTTTGCTGTTTATCAAAAGGAATAAGCCTAAAAACCAAGGGCGAATACGGCTCTATCTGAATCAGGCGCCGCCGAAGACGGCCGTTTTGATTGATTTGTAAGGTGGTGTGTTACTTTTTCAGGTGATTTACGATTATGGCAAGAGTCTCTTCGATTTTATCGAATCGTTCACGATTTTCCTGCTGGTTCTCTCGTATTTCATTCTTGAGCTGGCTGAGTTTTTTATCTTGCTGGTCAAACCTTTTATCTTGCTGGTCGAATCTTTTGTCTTGTTGGTCAAACCTTTGGTGCATTTCTCCTCTGGTTTCACCGAGAAGCCTGACAACATCGGTCAGTGTATTGAGGCTATTACCAGAATTATTTTCAGCCTTGAGACTCATCGGTACTACTCCCGTTAAAATGGGTGAAGGGTGCAGCATAGCAGAACTCTAATTTATGTCTGATAACTTCTCTTCCCGTTCCCTGATGATTCAGGGAACCACGTCTGATGCTGGTAAAAGTGTACTTTGTGCCGGGTTGTGTCGTGTTCTTAGCCGCCGAGGCTACATCGTTAAACCTTTTAAACCTCAAAATATGGCGCTGAATAGTGCTGTCACCGAAGATGGTGGTGAGATAGGCAGGGCTCAGGCCGTCCAGGCTCAAGCCTGTGGGGTAGAACCCCATACCGATATGAACCCGGTACTGTTGAAACCCAATACTGATATTGGAGCCCAGGTGATAGTACAGGGACACCCTCTGGCTGAAATGGATGCCTGGGACTATCACGAGTATAAACCCAGGGTTCTGCCCGCTATTGTAGAATCTTATGATCGACTGATGTCGTCCAGCGATGCTGTTGTGATTGAGGGGGCGGGAAGTCCGGCTGAGATAAATCTTCGTGACCGGGATGTGGCCAATATGGGCTTTGCGGAGGAGGTTGAGTGCCCGGTAATTATTGTTGCAGATATTGACCGGGGTGGCGTTTTTGCCCATCTCTACGGCACACTGGCACTGCTGACCCCATCTGAGCAGAAACTGGTGAAAGGGTTTGTTATCAACCGGTTTCGGGGAGATGTCAACCTGCTGACATCTGGCCTCGAGTGGCTGGAGCGGGAGACAGGTAAACCTGTTCTGGGCGTGATTCCCTACCTTCACGGCCTTCATCTGGAAGCTGAGGATGCCATTGTTGATCAGCAACTCACCGACAAAACTGAAAACACTCTCAAGGTTGTGGTTCCTGTATTAAGCCGAATCAGCAACCATACGGACTTTGACCCCCTGCGTATGAACCCCAATGTTGATTTTACTTTTGTCTGGAAAGGTGATGCCTTTCCGGCCTGTGATTTGATTATTCTTCCGGGCAGTAAGAGTACAAGGGCTGATCTGGATTTCCTGAAAGAAAATGGCTGGGACCAACATCTGTACCGGCATCTGCGCTTTGGTGGAAAAGTTATGGGGATCTGTGGTGGGTATCAGATGCTGGGGCAGATGCTTCATGACCCGGAAGGTATTGAAGGTGAGGCTGGAAGCAGTCAGGGACTTGGTCTTCTGGAACTGGAAACAACAATCGAGAGAAAAAAGCAGTTACATCAGGTTAAAGGCTACCTTCAGGTTCCTGGACTTGAGACCGTACAGGTGACCGGTTATGAGATCCATGGGGGAATAACAACCGGGATTGCGCTCGAAAGACCCTTGATTAACCTTGGTCAGCGCTTTGATAGCGTAATGTCGGACGACAAACAGGTTCTGGGAACTTATCTGCATGGTATCTTTGATCATCCTGATGCCTGTAAGGCTTTGCTGGTATGGGCGGGACTCAGTCATGTAGAGATACCGGATTACAACCAGAAACGGGAAGAGGGTATTAACAGGGTTGCTGATGCCATGGAGGAACACCTTGATATGGACCGCATTACAGAAATTCTGGGAATTTAATCTGTCAATGTCGCCTGGTCGATAGGGGAAACTGGCAGGAAAACGGGTGGAAATTTGTGAATCTGGCGGTTTCGCATATTCTTTGTAGGCAATAATTCTTCTGGCTTTTTTGCCCCTGCCCCTTTGCCACGCCGTTGAGGTTTACCCATGTCAGACAACAATGTTGCCACAGGCTCCAGCCAGTATGTGAACTTTCATAGGTGGCGACTGGCTCTTTCACTGGTCATGATATTTGGCTTTACAGTGCTCGGGGTTATCACCGTCAAGGTGCATCATGATGCACCGCCAATCCCTGGAAAAGTGGTATCCCCAAGTGGTGAACTGCTGTTTACTGGTCGTGATATTTCCGAAGGGCAGGAAGTCTTTCTCAAGTATGGTCTAATGGATAATGGCACCGTCTGGGGCCATGGTGCTTACCTGGGGCCAGACTTTTCTGCCCAGTATCTTCACCACCTGTCGGAAACGGCCCAGGATTCCATTGCTCTGTCTGAATTTGGCAAAAAGCAGAAGTATCTGGATCAATATGAAAAAACATTGGTTGATGCTTCAGTGGTTTCAACCCTGAAGACCAATCGGTATGACCGTTCCAGCGATACGCTTTCACTGTCGGCACCCGAAGTGGAATCTTATACCCGGCAGATAGAATGGTGGCGGGAGTACTTTGCCCATCCGGTCAATAATGGAGGTTTACCGGCAAACTATATCCAGAGCCCGGAAGAGTTACGCAAACTGGTGTCGTTCTTTTCCTGGACTGCCTGGGCATCTGTGGTGAAGAGACCGGGTACAAACTACTCCTATACCAATAATTTTCCCTATGATCCCAGTGTTGGCAATCTTCCCACTGGTCAGACGTTGCTGTGGAGTGCCTTGAGCCTGGTCTTTCTGCTGGGGGGAATTGGTGCGGTTCTGCTGGCTTTTGGCAAGTTCGACTACCTGGGCTGGAGTGGACCTGAAGATAACAGTCATGGGTTTCCCGGGTTAATGCCCGGACAGATTACCGATAGCCAGCGTGCTCTGCTGAAGTACTTTGCTGTTGTGGGGCTGTTGTTTCTTGCCCAGACAGTTATTGGCGGTGCCACTGCCCATTACCGGGCTGACCCCGGCAGTTTTTATGGAGTGGATATTTCCGGTTTTTTACCCAGTAATATTCTTCGTACCTGGCACCTGCAGCTGGCTATTTTCTGGATAGCTACCGCTTATGTGGCGGGAGCACTGTTTCTGGCCCCTGTTCTTGGGGATCATGAACCTCAGCATCAGGGTACGGGGGTTCACCTGCTGTTCTGGGCTCTGGTTGTTGTTGTGGTCGGCAGTCTGGCTGGGGAGTGGGCCGGCGCCATACAGTGGATGAAAGAGAGCTGGTTCTGGTTCGGCCATCAGGGATGGGAATATCTGGAACTTGGACGCTTCTGGCAGGTGTTGCTGGCTGTTGGGCTGTTGTTCTGGTTCTTTCTGGTTTTCCGGGCTGTAGCCCCTTCACTGAAAAGCCATGCCCACCGGGAGATGAGCGCTATTTTTATTTTGTCGGCACTGGCGATACCCGTATTCTACTTGCCGGCCATGTTCTTTGATGGCCAGACTCACTATGCCATTGTGGATACTTGGCGGTTCTGGATCATCCATCTCTGGGTTGAGGGGTTCTTTGAGCTTTTTGTTACCGTCCTCGTTGCTGTGATTCTTTATCGCCTGGGCGTGGTTCGAAGGATTACTGCAACCCGGGTTATTTATCTGGATGCCATTCTCTATTTTGGTGGAGGTCTGATTGGAACCGGGCACCACTGGTACTTTACCGGCCACACCAATCTTAATATGGCCTTTGGGGCCGCTTTCTCTGCTCTGGAAGTTGTGCCCCTGACCCTGATAACTCTGGATGCCTGGGACTTTGTCAAGATTACCCGCAGCCGGAGTGGAAGCGCTGGAGAGAGTCTGTCTATTCCCCATAAATGGACTTTTCTGTACTTGATGGGGGTCGGCTTCTGGAACTTTGTCGGTGCCGGAGTATTTGGGTTTTTGATCAATCTGCCTATCGTCAGTTATTACGAAATGGGCACTCAGCTGACTCCTAACCATGGTCATGCCGCCATGATGGGCGTATTCGGCATGCTGGCCCTGGGGCTGATGGTGTTCTGTCTGCGACAGCTGTCCACAGATGCAGTCTGGCGAGAGTTGGAAAAATACGTGAAGGTCTCGTTCTGGGGGTTGAATATCGGACTGTTCCTGATGCTGTTTTTCAGTCTGTTTCCGGGAGGAGTGATGCAGTTGCTGGATGTTCTTGATAATGGTTACTGGCATGCCCGCAGCCTGGCCTATAGCGGACAGACCATGCCTCGCCTCTACGAGTGGCTGCGTCTTCCTGGAGATGTTGTGTTTATTGTCTTTGGTGTTCTACCCATTGCCTGGGCCGGGTGCCTGGGCTATCTGAAATTACGAAAACCAGTCCCGGCTGCTGATCATTGAGCGGAAAAGGTGTTCAGGAGAAAAGCGCAATGTCTTATTTTCCTGAACAAACTCTAATTAAAAATCTGGTTACCCATAGTTTTGAGATCTTGATGGATCATTGTCTTACGCTGTTTGGCACGAAGTTTTTCCAGTAGCTGTTCCATTAGTTTAACTTTGCGCTGTGCGCTGAGGGCTTCTTCCTGACAGCATTGGTAAACCTGTTCTTCCCGGTCAACCTGCTTTTTCTGCAGGTTCCGGAAATCCAGCAACAGTTTTCCAAGTGCAACTGGGTTGGTAATATCCTCATGCCGCCACTCTTTTTGCCCGAGTCGATATTCATTTATTGCTGAATTCAGCCCCTCAAGCTGCTGGGTCTGAGCTCGCAAAACCAGTGCTGACTGGTGGGCTTTCAGACGGGCATGTTCAAAACGGTAACGCTGGTGGTTAAGGCACTTATCCAGCAGGTGAATACTCTTGTCGGTGACATTTGCGTTATTAGTGTTATTAGCTGCAGTGGTCATGGTGGTTCCGTCTTCTGGTTATCTTTTGAGAGTAGTTACTCCTGTTTGTTTTGCCAGATAGACTACAGCTGTTTGCCTGTTGGTTATTCAAGCACCCGGTAATATTAACGGATGCTCAATTTCAAATTATGGTTTTCTGGGCAGCACTTCCGGAATATAGAGTCCTAGATAAGCTTGGGCTGCCCGCCGACCTTCTCTGGCCATGGTGTCGGTTATATTGCCAAACTCCTGGTAGGAGAGAGCATAAACTTTATCCGCTACCTGCAGGGCAATTGCGAAAATATTGTAATTATCGGGAAGGTGGGGAAGCTGGAAGAGATTCTGGTGGTGTTGCAGGGTTTTTCTGCCCAGCAGGTCATCGTGAATATAATCGGCATGGTGAATATTGCTGATGATATGTTGTCCCAGAATCAGATCCCGCACATATTTATGTTCCCGGTAATAATCGACAAACCGTGCCTGCAGCTGTCGGGTGATATCGGTCCAGTGATGGATCGCATCAACATTGAGGGGTTGATCCAGCAGGTTATCAAAATCGATAAAGATCTCTTCTACCAGAGCCCCAAGCAAGGCATCGATTTTTGGAAAGAAGTGATACAGCGACGAAGGGGGAATTCCTACCTTGTCAGCGACCTGGTACAGGGACAGGTCGCTTATGCTGGTGGTTTCCATCAGTTTACGGGTTGTTGAAAGAATGGCTCGCCTGCGCTCCAGACTCCGGGACTGGGTTTTACGCTTTGGCTTTTTGGCAGCTGAGCTGACTTTCTCCGCTGTCGCTGATTTCATAGGTTTACTTCAAAGTCTTTAGACAAAAATTAGTGGCAGATTGTATCAGGAGTTTCCTTTCTTTTAAGTTGATCTGGAAGGTAGAGACCAAGATAAGCCTTGGATACCCGCCAGCCTTCCATGGCCATAGTGTCAGTAATATTGCCAAATTCCTGATGTGACATGGCATAAACCTTATCGGATGCCTGCAAAGCAATCGCGAAGACATTGTAGGTTTCCGGCAGTTCGGGAAGTTCAAAAAAACTGTCGTATATGGCGTGAATCTGTCGTCCAAGATACTCATCATGCTGGTGGTCAGCAGTCAGAATATCCCCATAAAGATGCTGGCCCAGGATTAAGGCTCTTGCGACAGGGTTACTCTGATAATACTTCTGCATTCTGGATTCCAGAACGTAGGCTATATCACTCCAGTGTTGAACCTGCTCTGGTGAAATAGGTTCCTCAATGCATTTGTCGAAAGCTTCGAACACCTCGATGCTCAGGGTTTGCAGCAGATGTTCAATTTTTGGAAAGAAATGGTAGACAGACGAGGGCGGAATCTCTGCGCGGCGGGCAACATCGTAGAGAGATATCGCAGAAACCGGATTGGACTCAAGGAGCTCCTTGGCAGCGGACATGATTTTCAGTCGCCGCTCAAGGCTCCGTGCCTGGAAGCGGCGACCAGATGCGGGGGCATCGTTAGTCACAGGCTGCGATTCTGGCTGTTGGGTACTCATAGGCATTCAGGTCGGCTTGTGAGGTATTAAGCGAAGCATTGGGTAAAAACGTGCAGCGGCATATCCATTCGCCTGCGCCAATAGTAACAATCAATCCCGTTAAAATAGTCAGGGAGTATTGGATATCAAAAGATCCTGGCGGAATGATAAAGAAAATAACGGCCAAGGCGGTTAACAGGAAGGGCAGGGTTGCGAAAGAGTATGTCTGTATAAGTGACTGGGACAGATACCATCCTGCAGGTTCGCCCTGTATCTGTTTTTTCAATACCAGATAGGCGGGGAATAATAGCAGGTAAGGCAGTAGCATAATCAAACTGGAAAAAGAAAACAGAGACCAGTACAGGTCTTCAGCGGAGTTGGCCATCAGGCCATAAAGCAGAATGGCAATAGTCGATACCACTCCGCTCAAAAAACTTGCTCCGGTGGGCGTGTTATAAACCGGATGAATCTTGCCAAATACGGGGGGCAGTTCGTTATCCATCGCTGCATCGGCTGCAGCACGGTTAGCCCCAATACTCCAGGTGACAATATTGGCGATAAAACTGAAAATGGCCAGTAACCCAAGAAGAGTGACCAGGTATTCACTGTATGGCAGTGGTGCCAGAAGCTTTTCGATGGTGTCGATCAGACCGTCAATCAGACCAATCTGTTCGACAGGAAGTGCAGCCAGAATGCCGAAGATAGCAAACATATAAAGGACACTGATGATCAGGCCGGCCACAAAAAGTGCAATAGGCAGATCCTTCTTCGGGTTCTTCATCTCGTCACCTGCACAGCAGATAACATCGAACCCCATTAGGGAAAAGATAATAACCGGGAAGAAGCGCAGGCCATCATTCCACTGCAGGGAGAAATCAACCATAGCCATAGGATTGGCAACGCCATCACGTAATGCTGTGGCGACACCACCAACTCCCAACAGTGCAACAATCAGCATTTTGCAGCAAGCGCCGGCATTGGGAATCCATTTACCGATATTCATGGAGACACAGCAGAGACCGACTGCCAGCCATGCACCACAAAGCGCTAGAACTATCTGCATAATCAGCGGCATTTCCGGCCAGAACAGCCGGGCAATTACACCGGTGGTCATAATAAAAACAGCTGGCATCCACAAGGCAACATTAATCCAGTAGAGCCAGCTGGTACGGGCAGCCCACTGTTTACCAAAAGCGAGACGAACCCAGTAAACGATGCCACCCTGAGAAGGGTGTTCGGTACCGAGTTCAACACAGATTATGGCGTAGGGTAGGGCGAAGAAGAGAAAGGTAATCAGGCACCAGGTCAATGACTGAACGCCCATGGCGGCTGCGGCGGCCAGTCCGTCAATGGTGAGAATTGCACTGATAGTAAACAGGGCAATATCTCGTCGGCCAAGTCGGCGTTCTGCTGTCATACAAGGTACCTGAAGTGAGACTGTATTGTCCTTTGAGATAAGTCAGGCTTCCCTGCCTGACATCAACTGTTTACTTAAACAGCAGGTACCTGCTGGGTGATGCAGTGAACATTACCACCACCGAGAAGGATTTCACGGGCATCAACACCAACCACTTCATAACCCGGGAAGACATCGCGCATCAAGGCGATAGCGTCTTCATCACGTTTGGGGTCAAGCAGAGGCAGGATAATGCGGTTGTTAGTGATAAGAAAGTTCGCGTAGGAACCAGCCAATCGTTCACCGGCATTTCGCTCCATTCCTTCACAGGCATCAATACCACCGGCTTCTTCTTCCTTGATGTAGAGAGGGCCGGGAACATGCATTTTGTGAACTTTCAGCTTGCGACCTTTAGCGTCTGTTGCATTGCTCAGAACTTCAAAGGCCTTCTGGGAGATCTCGTACTGAGGATCGTTTTCGTCATCACACCAGGACAGAATCACTTCACCAGGACGAACAACATGAATCAGGTTGTCGACGTGACCGTTGGTTTCATCGTTGTACAGACCCTGTGGAATCCAGATCACCTTCTCCAGAGAGAGATGTTCTTTCAGAACTTCCTCGATCTCTTCCTTGCTCAGGTCAGGGTTACGGCTGGGGTGCAGCAGGCACTCCTCAGTGGTGTAAAGAGTTCCCTCACCATCAACGTGGATGGAACCACCTTCCAGAACGATGGGTGCGCGGTAAGATTTGTCACCGAGCATATCGCAGATTTTGCTGGCTACCTGGTCGTCACGATCCCATGGGAAGTACAGGCCATCAACCAGACCACCCCAGGCGTTAAACTCCCAGTCCACACCACGGCGTTCGCCTTTGTCGTTAACCACGTAACTTGGACCGATATCACGCATCCAGGAGTCGTTGGTGGACATTTCCACAACGCGGATATTTTCAGGAAGCATATTGCGAGCGTTGTCGTATTGGGTTGCAGAGACGGCCATAGTGACCGGGGTGACCTCTGCAATCGCTTTGGCGACTTCTACAAATGCGGTTTGAGCTGGCTTGCCTCCGAGGCGCCAGTTGTCAGTACGCTCTGGCCAGGCCATCCAGATTTCATCGTGCTTCTCATGCTCGCCTGGCATACGGAAGCCGTCATTGCGAGGCAGAGTGTTGCATTTTGCGGACATTTCTAAATTCCTTATTCAATAGATTCTCTGTTGTTTCGGCTTAGGATGCCGCAAGCTTGGCGCGCTTTACGGCTCCGGCCAGAATCCATTCGCCAATTCCAATTGTTATGGCGATACCAATGGCAACGGGAGCACTGTAAGACCAGTCAACAGCGCCGGTTGCAATATCCGGGAAGACAAAGAGCACAACAGCCTGAGCGATAAACAGGAAGCAGATGGCGCTCAGGGCAATCTGGGTGTTGATGCCACCGGGAACCTTGTAAGGACGCTTGGCAGCACCGTCGGTCAGGCGCAGTTTCAGGTGTGCAGGGAACATAAACAGGTAAGGCAGCAGGAATACGCAGGAGGAGAAAGCGAAGACAGACCAGAACAGTTCATCGCTTTCACCAGAGAAGAGACCGTACAGAATAATAACGACTGAGGAAGCAACACCGGTCAGAACGTTGGCACCGACAGGCGTTTTGTGAACAGGGTCTTCTTTGGCAAAGACTGCTGGAAGTTCACCGGCTTGTGCAGCTTCCATGGCAGCACGGCTGGCACCCATAGTCCAGGTGGTCATGTTGGCGATAAAGGTCAGCAGAGCCAGTGAACCAATGCCGTATACCATGAATTGACCGAAGGCTCCGTCACCGAACAGGGTGCGCAGAGTTGCGATAATGCCGGAAACCAGACCAATTTCTTCTACCGGCAGAGCCAGCAGAATGCCAACAGTACCAAACACATAAAGGCCGGTTACGATAACAGCCGAGATCAGTATGGACTTGGGAATATCTTTTTGAGGGTTTCGGATCTCATCACCCATACAGGCGATCAGCTCAAAGCCCAGCAGGTTAAAGATAATAACTGGCAGGAAGCCCAGGCCTGAGTCCAGAGAAGGCATCATGTTAGCGACAGTAAAGTCGTTAGCCACACCATGCTGGCTGGCATACCAGAAACCACCCACGCCCAGAACAGAGATCACAACAACTTTGAACAGTGCGCCAAGGTTAGTCACCCATACACCGATATCGACTGAGGTATTACAAACCCAGATGGACAACCATGTCAGAGCGATACAGATAATGATCTGTGTCCAGAGAGACATTTCAGGGAAGAACATCTCTGCCAGCATGCCGGCAAACATAATGTATACCGCAGGCATCCACAGACCGACGTTTACCCAGTAGAACCAGGTTGTACGGACAGCCCACTTAAAACCGAAGGCGCGTTTTACCCAGTCGTAGATACCACCTTCACCGGGGTAAGTGGTACCCAGTTCAGAAGAGATAAGACCGTAAGGGATAACGAAGAAGACAAGAGTGATCAACCACCAGCCGATCGAAGAGAGACCAATAGAAGCAGAGGCTGTTAAGCCATCTACCACGAGCACCGCACAGACACTGAATAGAGTGAGGCTTGATAGCCCCATTTTTCCAGATGATTCCGAACTCATCATTTTTCTCCAGTCATGTTGAACATGAGGCGGAGAGTCGGTGCCTGGCACTTTCCCTCCTCTTACTGGAAAAACATGATAAATATCCGGTTATTTGGTTTTGTTGATAAAAGTCAATTGTCGATAATTTTCTAGTTAAATGATTTTTATTGATCGTGTGTTGCTCAAGATTATCCCATGTTCGACATTTATATGGGTAGTAATAAATAATTTATCGATTTTGATCGGGTTTTTGATCTCGATCAAAATCGATAATTATCGGATTTGGGTATGCTGCGCTCCAACAGAACGAGAACAAGCCGTTTCAGATCGAGAAATGGCTGATTGTTTTCAAGACCATTGAGAGAAAGCAGGAGTACCAACCATGAAAATGCCTTCTTCCAGCGCAACTGATCTGAACAAGCCTCATCTGAAGCACTTCCTGAAAACTCAGGATTACACTCGCCAGGAACTGGCAGATATCCTTGAGCTGATGGGTGTGCTCAAGGAAGCTCGCAAAGCCAACGCTGTTCCTCAGCTGTTCGCTGGCAAATCTGTAGGTATGATTTTCGAGCAGCCTTCCACCCGCACTCGCGTTTCTTTCGAGACTGCAGCAACCATTCTGGGCGGCCATGGCCTGTTCCTGTCTCCCCGTGACATTCACCTGGGCGCAAAAGAGAGTCTGGCGGACACTGGTCGTGTACTGTCCCGTATGTGTGATGTGATCATGGCGCGTGTTGATGATCACAAAACTGTTGCCGATCTGGCTGAGTTCTCCACTGTTCCTGTTATCAATGGTCTGTGTGACTGGCTGCACCCAACCCAGATCATGGCTGACCTGTTCACCATGGTTGAGCACCTGCCAGAAGGTAAGGAACTGGGTGATCTGACTGTTGCTTTCGTAGGTGATGCAACCAACGTTTGTTCCTCTCTGATGTTTGCCTGCACCAAATTCGGTATGCATTTCAAACATATCGGCCCTAAGAAGTACCAGGCTCCTCAGATGTGGCAGGATATCGCTCTGGAAAACATCAAAGAGTCCGGCGGTAAGCTGACTGTGACTGACAACACTGATGAAGCGGAAGGCTGCGATATCCTGATCGCTGACAGCTTCTACTGGTTCGGTCAGGAAGCGGAGAAAGAAGAACGTCTGACCACCTTTATGCCTAAGTATGTTGTCACTGAAGAGATGATGGCCAAGGCGGGTGAAAACAGCGTATTTATGCACTGTCTGCCAGCTAACGACCAGCGTGAATGTACCCGTGAAGTGATGGATGGCCCACGTTCCGTGATCTTCGACGAAGCAGAAAACCGCCTGACTGCTCAAATGGCCCTGCTGGTTTACCTGACTCACAAGAATGTGAAGCAGCCTTCTGAAGAAGAGCGTGTTTACCATGAAGACCGTATTAACAGCCTGTTAAGCCGGATCTAAAGCACTCCTGCAAAGAGAGAAGAAGCCAAAAGCCCGGATTGCCGGGCTTTTGGCTGAAGTGTGTTCACAATCGAATACCGGGCTCAGCTTTTATGAGAGTTTCTATGGGAATACTCAAGGGAACACGGGCGTTCTACTATTGGAAGACTCTAATGATCGCACAGTAGTCTTTGCGCTCTTAGAAAACGGCTGTCTTGTATTTCAGGTACAGGCGGTTGGATTTGTCTCGGCTTATGGATTTGCCATCCTGATCCAGCTTGTAGTTAACATGCAGCCATGCCAGCTCAAGACCTTCCAGCTTACCGTCAAAGGTGTAGGAGGTGTAGGAGGTGTAGGTTGAGTATTCACGACGATCATGGTCTTTGTGGTTTTTGGCGTCTTTGCCTTTCGCTGTAGCGAAATCGATATTCAAACCTGGTACACCAAGGTTGGTAAAGTTATAACCGGCGGTAAGCAGGTGAGCCTTCTCGCCTTCCAGACTGTAATCGGCCCATTGGGACAGGGTGGATGCAAATGTTCTGATCTCCATTGCCATTAGCCCAGTCCCCATTGTAGTGGTCAAGTAAAAAAGGACACCAAGTTAAGCTGCTTTTTCCAATTCCTGTTGCTCAAAATCTACCGGACTCATGTAGTCGAGGTATGAGTGCAACCTCTCGTTGTTGTAGAACAAAATGTAATCAACAACATGTGCTTCAACTTCTGCCCGGGTATCGTAGATGTAGTGGTCTGTCCTCTCCCTTTTCAGACTGCCAAAGAAACGTTCCATCACTGAGTTATCCCAGCAATTCCCCTTGCGACTCATACTGCAAATCATGCCGTACTCCCTGAGCTGCTTCTGGTAATCCAGAGAGGCATATTGGCTGCCGCGATCAGAATGATGCATCACGCCCTTTTCAGGTTTTCTGCCCCAGTAAGCCATTCTCACGGCTTCCAGTGGCAAGTCTGTCGTCATGCGGCTGCTCATGGACCACCCAACAACCTTCCGGGAAAACAAGTCTACGACGGCAGCCAGGTAGACCCAACCTTCGCGGGTCCACAAGTAGGTGATATCTGCGACGTAGACCTTGTCCGGCTCCGCTATCATAAATTCACGGTTCAGCAGGTTGGGAGCAACTGGCAGCTTGTGCTTGCTGTTAGTCGTTACCTTGAATTTTCGGGATACCCGCACCTTCAGGCCAAGCTTTCGCATCAGGCTTCTTGCCTGATAGCGTCCCACGCAGTAACCCTTTTTTCGCAAGGCTTGCGCCATACGACGACTCCCATAGGAAGCATCTGACTGAGCAAAAATTTCTCTGGTATCAACTTCCATACGGAACGCTTCAGGATCAATTTGCTTTTGTTTTGCACTTTTTTCCCTATGCAATAAACTTGCAAGGGTTTAAAGAGTGCTCTGCCAACTTTATATGCGAGTATATGCGAGCTGTCGCATGCGATAAATGCTGTGGATTTATTGAACTGGAACACTGTCATACAAGGAAACCAGCTAGTGTCAACGGCATTGGTACTAGGGGCAGTGCTGTTGTTAAGGTTTTTCTGGGTAGAGATGCTCCGACGATCAAAAAGGTTGGATGGAGAGGCCCGCCGGATTTTCATAAATTCTATAAGAAATGGAAGTCATGTTCTTATAGCAATTTTGTTAATCACAATATGGATGCCGGAGCTTCATAATTTTGCGCTATCTATAGCAGCCTTTTTAGCCGCATTGATTCTGGTAACAAGGGAATTTCTACAATGTTTGACAGGGTCACTGTATCACTTATCGACAAAGCCTTTTTCTGTTGGGGATTGGGTGCAAGTAGGCTCATTTTCGGGCGAAGTTGTTGCAATACATATATTATCAACGCGCCTTTATGAGCTTGATATTGCCCATGGGCACTATGGATTTACCGGAAAGACTCTTATTGTACCTAACAGCTTATTGGTAACCGGTGTAGTGAAAAATCTAAATTTTACACGCAGGTTTGCCTACCATAGTTTTTCCGGCTCTGTTAACACTACATGTTGGTAGTACTCACGTGCAGCCTGTATAGCTTGGCATTCGGGCTTCATAGAAAATCTGGTTACTTCCTCTATTCAGCGTAATTACTGACTTTGAGAAATAAACCAACATCTATTGTGAACAGAGCCGTTTTTCCATTGTAAGGGAAGCCGATGAGGTAAACCTTTTTTTACTCAAAGAAAATCTTATGGAAAGTGTTAATAATTGCTGTAAACATTTTCGAGAGGTTGGGCGTCGCTATAATCAAATGTTGGAGAAACAACTGGATATTGAAATTCCAGGGCCTGATCCCAGCATACATATCTCATCAACAGATCTTGGAAAAAATATTATTACGATAAGGTTGTTTTGCCCAACACAGGAAGTCGAGGAAATAGAGCAAATAATTACTGAGAAATTTATGAGCATCTGGTACTCGGAGCGAACAAATGTACCTCTAAGTAGTGAGACACAGAAATATGCACCTTGACCCATTCACCCCAATATTGGTTGCAATTGCGTTTTCTGTCATTTTGATTAGTTTGGTCATGGCAAGATTACGGCAGCCATCCGTAGTAGCTTATCTCATTGCAGGAATTATGCTCGGACCCCATGGCCTTTCTTTTATAGAGAACCAAGAAGCAATAACTCAGTTTGGTAATATTGGAGTTGTTCTTTTACTTTTCTTTACTGGCATGGAAGTCTCACCAAAAAGCCTTGGCAAGATCTGGAAGACTATTGTTATCAGAGCTCTTATACAGATACTGCTTACACTAATAACAGTTTGGGTATTCGGTGGTTTATTGAGTTGGCAGAATAATAGAATTTTATTAATTGCTTTTGTCCTCACAATAAGCAGTACGGCTGTCGTTATCAAGCTATTACAAGATTGGGGAGAGTTGACTTCATCATTAGGGCAAAAACTACTTGGTATTCTTCTTGTTCAAGACTTAGCAGTAATACCAATGATGATCATTCTATCAAGCATGGATGCATCATATATTGAAAATAAAGTTATTGTTACTCAAATAATCTGTGGAATAATTATTTCAGCATTAGCTATATATGTGGCTTCAAAAGAAACGATTCATCTTAGCTTTCTTCAGCCATTTAAAAAAGATAAGGAAATGCAGATTTTTACAGCATTGCTTATTTGCTTCGGTTTTGCCTTGGTGACCGGGGCCTCTAACTTATCGACTGGGCTCTGTTAACACTACATGTTGGTAGTACTCACGTGCAGCCTGTATAGCTTGGCATTCTGGCTTCATAGAAAATCTGGTTACTTCCTCTATTCAGCGTAATTACTGACTTTGAGAAATAAACCAACATCTATTGTGAACAGAGCCTATCGACTGCAGAAACAAGTTGGGTACAACATAATTTAGAGTCTTTTAAGGTTCTTTTTATAGCTTTTTTCTTTCTGTCAGTGGGTATGCTGATGGACTTGGGATTTGTTAAGGATAATTTTTATGAATTGTTAGGTCTGGTTTTGATAGCCATCATCATAAACACAATTATAAACATAGTTGTACTCAGAGTATTTCATACATCGTGGACAGGCTCTGTTCCCAATAGATGTTGGTAGTACTTCAGTACATCCTGCATGGCTTGCTATACGGGCATTATGGAAAAATTAGTAATCCTTTCTGTGCCGCATACTTACAGGCTTCTAGTTATAAACCCACACCTAATGTGAACAGAGCCGGCGACACTATGTCGCTATTTGGTCATAAACCAGAGCATATCCTTCATGATCCTCGTGTGATATGGCTTCAGTGCGATAGACAAAAACGCCAGCAAATTACCAAGTCCATGCTTACAGCACAAGAAACCGGTCGGCCATGGCGTGCAGAGTGGACTATCAGTCTGGGTGATCATTGCGTCCAAACCGTGAGTGGCCAGGCAGTAATCACAGAAGAGTATGACGATGGTGGATTAGTATGGACAGGCATATTTCGATGTCACCCTAAAAAGCCTGACCTGCCTGCGATAACCAAAGACATCTTGAATGCGTTACCCGGTTTTATTTATCGCTTTCGCTATACAGCAGATGGCCAAAGCCTTTTCGATTATGTCAGCCCAGGAGTTAAGAACGTCTTTGGGTGTACCGATCGGGAATTAATGTCTGATGGCAATATCTCCTGGCAGATCATCCACCCAGATGACCGTGAAGGTATCGCCCAAAAAATGCAGACCAATATTGATGAGCTGGCCCCCTGGTGCTACGAATGGCGCATCTGCCCACCCGGGCAGGATACCCGCTGGATAAAGTCGCAGTGCCATGAACCTCAGCAACTAAGGGATGGCAGTTATGTTTGGGACGGCTTTATTTTCGATGTTTCCAAAGAACATATGCTAAGTGAGATCGTGGATACTGTTCCTGGTCTGCTCTATCGCTACCGGCATTATCCTGATGGCCGATGTTACTTTGATTATGTCAGTGAAGGAGCCACCGATATTCTGGGGTGCACCCCTGAGGATTTATACAGGAATGCACAGATTTTGTGGAATCAAATCCTTGATGAAGATGCTCATGATGCCTTGCTAAGGTTTAACAAGAACAGATTAGACTGCAGTGCCTGGTGTGATTCGTGGCGGATAACAACACCTGATGGTCAGATTAAATGGATTAAAAATGTTTCATCTTATCCCACGGCTCTAACAGATGGAGGTGTTCAGTGGAGTGGGATCATTACCGACACCAGCTACGAAAAGCAGCTTGAGACCAGTCTCAATAATCAAAGCGATGAACTCAAACTTAGCGAGAAGACACGTGCAGAGTTATTTGATCTGGTGCCGGGCATTGTTTTCATGTCTCAACACTACCCGGATGGTAGAAGTACCCTAATCCATGTATCCGAAGAAATGGAGAGGGTTGTCGGTGTTCCCCGTGATGCATTACTTGAGGATGCAAACTTATTCATGAGCTATATGCATCCTGAAGATAAAAATAAGTTTTTGGAATCAGTAAAACGTCATTTTTCTTTTTCCAAAGAGCAGGTTATTACATTTCGCTTTCTTCGAAATAACCAAACCACAAACTGGCGTACAAAGACCAAATTATTTTCTGCTCTTCCTGATGGAAGCATCATTTTAATTGGGGTGGGCATGGAGATTACCAAAGAGTTAGCACAGGAAGAGCACAGTAAAATGCTGGAGTATGAAGTTATTAATATTTCAGCAGAACGGCAGTACTTACAGGATATTCTTAAAGTCGTACCTGGCTGTGTCTATATGATAAAGAAAACATCTGATGGGTGCTGGACTTATCCGTTTATGAGTTATGCTGCAGAACCCATATTTGAAAGATCAGTAGAGCAGTTGCAAAAAAATGCCCACCTGATTCTGGAATATTCACATCCTGATGATAGGCAAGAACTCAGTAGCAAGCTGAACAGTGCATTTCAGTACAATGGTATGATGCACATGGTGTGGAGAGTCATCACCCCCAAAGGCTCTATCAAATGGATTAGGGGGGATTCACGTCCTCTGCGAAAAGATCCAGACGGAACACTTCTTAGAGTCGGTTTTTTTGTAGATGTCACTAAAGAGCATTTGTTGGAGCAAGAGCTTCTTGATACCTCTGAACAATTGAATAAAATCATTGATGCTGTGCCGGGAGGTATTTATCAGGTTCGTATCAGTCCAGATGGCCTGATGACCTTAGTTTTTGCAAGCCAGAGACTCCTTTCACTCCTAGGGTTACCAGAGAGCAGCCCCCTTCCAGAAAGCAATAGCATTTGGGAACGTATCGTAGAGAAAGACAGAAAGTCTCAATATGCCAAAATAATGCAATCTGTGACGAGTATGGAAGCAAGGTGTATTCGTTTTAGTTTTTACCGTTTTGATAATGAAAAAATCATCAATATTGAGATTCACACTCAAATTGATGTCATAGAAGATAGTGAGGATAAATTATTAACAGGCGTAGCTTTTGATGTGACGGATAAGGTAGAGATGGAGAGTGAATTACTGAAACAAAAAATTAAAGCCGAAGAAGCGAATGTTGCCAAAAGTACTTTCTTGAATAATATCAGCCATGAGATGCGTACTCCTTTGAATGGTATTCTGGGCTACGCTCAACTGCTTTCCCACGAACTCAATTTGACTGGTCAAGCCGCTAGAAACCTTTCTTCTCTCAGCCAGTGTAGTGAACATCTTTTGGCTGTTATCAATGAAGTTTTGGATATGGCCAACATAGAAAGTGGCCGTCTAGAGTTGGCTTTGAGACCAATGGCCTTATTCCGGCTTTTGGATGAGGTTGAATCTGTTATTGCTCCATTGGCACGAAGTAAAGGCCTAAGTTTTGCCCTGCACACGTCAAATGATCTACCTGGTTATATCATGGGAGATGCTACGAGGCTTAGACAAATCTTGATTAACCTAATGAGTAACGCACTGAAATATACCTGTCATGGTGGATTTTCTCTGGATGTGTCGACTACGGACTGCAACCTATTGTTTTCAGTGTCAGATACAGGCTCAGGTATTCCACAGGACAAGGTAAATAGCATTTTTCGTCCATTTATCAGACTGGATAATCACACCAGTATTGAAGGAACGGGACTTGGTCTCTCTATCTGCCAACGCATAGTAGAACGCTTGGGGGGGGAGCTTTCAGTCACAAGTCAGGAAGGAACTGGCAGTTGTTTTACTGTAACTCTGCCCTATGTAGAGGCGGACGCTATTGAGCACCGTAGTGAGCCTTTAGAGTTTGAACTTAAGCCGATCAATCAGGATGATGCTCCAAGCATTCTCGTTGTTGATGATCGGCAGTCTAATCGTGATGTTATGGAGCAATGGTTATTGCTCGGGGGATTTAAAGTCTGCAAAGCAGAAAACGGACAAGTAGCCCTGAATATTGTGCGAAAAAGAGATATCGACCTGATTCTCTCTGATTTACGTATGCCTGTTATGGATGGGATGCAGCTCATCAAAGAATTAAAAGGAGATCCAAAACTTAGAAATATCCCCGCCGTAGCAATTTCTGCCAGCGTCTTTCCAGAACAGGCACGCAAGACATTGACCTCAGGCTTTCAAGCATTTCTACCTAAACCCTGCAAAATTGAGCGTCTATTTGACACCATCTATAAGTACCCGACCAACCGTTTTCATATATTGACCGCATAAGCAGCGTACGATAGTGCCATTTACGGGGCTTTCTCAGGTTGGCAGATGAAAGTGAGGGGTTGAAACAGAAATAGCCTTCAGGCAAAGGTTGATTTGAACGGATCAACATTTCTGAAGGATCAGGCATGTCTACAACGCCCTCACTGCGTCCTATGTTCTCATTTCCCGGCTGGGTAATCGACCACATTGATATTAATTGGGATGAATCTGTGGCTACAGTTTCCCTGCGCAGGGATGGTCGCATACAGCAGTTCAGATGCAGTCAGTGTCAGAACCCAATGGGTAAAATCCGTGAGAATGAGCGTACCGTGCTGGACTTGCCGCTGGGTACTCTGGATGTGCAATTATGCTTCACTGTTTACCAGGGACGGTGTTCCCACTGTGGGCACATTGAAACAGTCACGCCTCCCGGGTTGGCTCCCAAAGCGCAGGCTACTGAACGGCTGAAGCAACATGTCAGTCATCTCTGCCGCTATATGCCCTGCAACAAGATTCCTGAATTCATCTCTATCTCGCATCATACGGCCAGGCGCTGGGATAAAGAGATATTGATGAAAACTCTGCCAGCCCCTGACCTGGATAACATACGAGCCCTGTTGATTGATGAGAAATCCATTGGTAAAGGACACCATTACCTGACTGTTGTTCTGAATGCTGATACGGGCGAAACCCTGTTCCTTGGTGAAGGCAAGCGAAAAGCCACCCTGGACCAATTCCTCAGCCGCTTAACTCCGGAACAAAAGTCTCGCATTGAATGTGTGGGTATAGACCGTGGTGGTAGCTACAAAGCGTCGGTCAGGGAGCACCTTCCTGACG
>CBDEWF010000033.1:0-15959 GCA_965243775.1 Sansalvadorimonas sp. | reverse complement strand
CCTCTCTACCCCTCGCTGTTTAATGGAAGAACATGATAGGATTTCTCAAACCTCCCGCGCACCAGGCATCTCTCCCGAAAGAAAAAGTTGATTCCACTTACCAGCGCTTGCGCTGGCAAGTTTTCTTTGGGATTTTTGTCGGTTATGCCGGTTATTATCTGGTTCGCAAAAACTTTACTCTGGCTATTCCTCACCTGGTAGAACAGGGTTACACACGTGCGGAACTGGGTTTCGCACTCTCTGGTGTTGCCATTGCCTATGGCCTCTCCAAGTTCCTGATGGGCAGTGTGTCTGACCGAAGTAACGCCCGTAACTTTATGGCTCTGGGTCTGCTGGCCAGCTCCCTGATTATGATTGCCATGGGTGTCATGCCCTTCTTCACCAGCTCTGTTGGTATTATGTTCCTGCTGCTGGCCGCCAATGGCTGGTTCCAAGGTATGGGCTGGCCACCGGCCGGCCGTACCATGGTGCACTGGTTTTCTGCCAGTGAACGTGGAACCAAAATGGCGGTATGGAACGTAGCCCACAATATTGGAGGTGGTCTACTGGCCCCGATTGCACTGTGGGGCATGGCCGTATTTGCGGACTGGCATGCTGTTCTGTACACCAATGGTGTGGCTGCTCTGCTGGTTGCTCTGGTAATCTGGCTGACTGTACGAGATGCACCTCAGTCGGAAGGACTACCCAGCATTGAGGAGTACAAGAACGATTACCCGAAAGCGTTCGAATACGAGAAAGATCACGAACAGGAATTCTCTGCTCGCCAGATTTTCTTCGATTATGTTCTGAACAACAAACTGCTGTGGGCTATCGCTGTTGCCAACGCCTTTGTTTATCTGGTGCGTTACGGCGTACTGGACTGGGCTCCCCTGTACCTGGCCGAAGCCAAGCACTTCTCATTTGAAGATGCCGGCTGGGCCTATGCCCTGTACGAGTGGGCTGGCATTCCCGGTACTCTGGCCTGTGGCTGGCTGTCTGACAAGGTATTCAATGGTCGCCGTGCACCCGCCAGTATTATCTATATGCTGCTGACCTTGGCCTGCGTTCTGGTGTACTGGTTTAACCCGGCCGGAAATCCAACTGTCGATATCGCCATGCTGGTTGCCATTGGTTTCCTGATCTACGGCCCGGTTATGTTGATCGGCGTTCATGCCCTTGACTTGGTGCCGAAGAAAGCTGCCGGTACCGCTGCAGGTTTCACCGGACTGTTTGGCTATGTGGGCGGAGCTGTAACAGCCAATGTTGTTATCGGTAAGACTGTTGATATGGCAGGCTGGGATGCCGGCTTTATCATTATTTCCGGTGCCTGTATTCTGTCTATTATCCTGATTGCTATGACCCTGAAGGCGGAAAAGCAATCTCTCGAAGGAGAAGCGGCTTACGCCTGATCCTTCACATTCCCGATAAATCCCAAGCGGTGATAGCATCTGTTATCACCGTTTTTTATTGTAGAGTTTGTTACTCACCTCAAATAATGGAAATCTGGCAGAGACATTGCCATGGCAAAATAACAGCTTTGACTCAGTTATCAATGTTCAACCTGCATTTATCAGGAATTCATCCATACTGAATAAAAAAGAATTTCACCGCCTCATGGTGGAATAACAAACAAGGTAGGATCATGGCCGGACCTGGAAGGAGCCAGACATCTTGCAAAATGAAAAGACTCTGAAGCCCATTGCCAAACGCTTGAAAAAAGAGTGGCTCGCAATGGGACTGAAAGATATCAAGGCGTCCAGGCTTCACCATGGTATCTGCCTGAGAAGCAGTTTTCAGGATTATCAAAACCAGAGAGTGGGATTTACCGCGCTGGTTACACTTGGTATCAACCCAGAAAAAACAGCCAATCTGGTCATTGATGTCAGTGTTCCTCTCACTCCCCTGCAAGACACTATTCTTCCCGCTTTCTGTGCCTTTTTACAGCAGGCATCTGGGCTGCTCAGTCCTCTGGCACTACTGATGGACGTACAAGGTCAACAGCTGGTTATGCGCCAGAGTCAGATTTTGGCCCTGAAGTACCCGGTTCAGACCCAACCTATCCATGATGCTTCCCTATTGCTGATGCCACTGTTGCAGACCAGCATTGACCAGATCATGAAAACCAGCCCCAAACCTAACGAGGCCAGGGAGATGGCTAACCATGTAGCCACCAGCTACTACGGAGCTATGCAGAATGCAGCCAGCCAAAGCGGACATTAATCCGCAAACAAAAATAATGATCAATAACCATCTGAACGAAAGGCAGCTTTACCCCAAGGAGCAAGAGGGTGCCGATATGATGCAGCTCTGGTTATTCCAACTGGCCCAGAATGTTCACACCCAGTTGATTTGCCTGGAACCCAAGGATAATGATCTGACAATGATCATGCTGACACCAATCACCATCAAGGATCATCATGAAGTTCCCATTATGGCATCAGCCATAGCTGCTGCCCTGACTCCAGTGGATATTATATCCCTGCCCGGCCAGCTGGCTTTACGTCTTGTGGTCCGTGGCCATAGGGAATCCATACCCGACCTGATTGATGAGTGTGTCGTGTTGTTTCGCCACATTGCCAATACCGTCTGTGTGCCAGCCGTTAAACTGGCCAATGGCGAGATTCCTTTTCAACAGGCCATGGAAACAGCCCTGAAATCTTTGCAGGCATCTTCAATAGAACCGTGAAAACACCACAGATGACATGACCTTTTTACGGCCAGGGCCAAAACTAGCCTGTATTAAGGAATTCAGGGCCGGAAAATTCAGCCACATTCAGTTCATTGCCGAAAGCAGACGCAAAAATCGAACCTGAAAAGAGTTACAGGTTCGATCATCTTCATCAGTTGCCAGGAGCCTGACCGAGAATAGCGCCCGTAGCGAGTGTCATTATACTTAGGGCAAATTTCTAAGAGAGAAGTCACTCATTACCACATCAGATCATCCGGGATCTGGTAATCGGCATAAGGATCATCTTCATCAACCTCTTCCTGCTTGCCTTTGTTGTTAACCAGCAAGAACTTGTCAGCTTCATCCCCAAGGCGTTCAGCTAGTTGCTCTGCCACCTTACCGGAGATCAGGACGTATTCATCTTCACCCAGGTTGGCCAGCGCCAGCCGACCTTTGCTCAACTCATCAATCTGGCGATCATCAAGATACCATTTCTTGATTTTCTTGTTATCAACAAAGCTATAGCTATTTTCGCCATCCTTGCGCTCAACCTTGTTGTTCAGCACAATCTGGCGAATTTGAGCCAGCTTTTCCTTCTCCATACGTTCTGCTTCACGCTTAAGGTTAAGCTCCTTGTCACGCTCAACCTGCTGACGCTTCTCTTCTTCAAGACGACGGCGTTGCTCAGCCTGCGGGTCAATGCCCTGCTTTTTCTGTTTCTTTTTCTGGGAGCGTGCCTGCTGGTGCTGTTTCTTGCTGGCCAAGCCGGCACCCAATAACTGATCCCTTAATGACTTGCTCATAACTCTGACGTTGATCATTCCATAAAAAAATGGCTGCATTATACCCTGAAGCGTTAGACCTGCCAGCAGCTTAGCCTTGTATCAGACAGCATTAATTCTCTAGTATGTTCAAAACAATACATGGTGAAGTGCCAATGCCAGCCCAATCTTCAGCCCCCAAATCCCTGCCCTGGGATCATCCTAACCCATTTATCTGGAAAATTTCCTGTGCAGGAGAACATGAAGACCGTCTTGGTCATATCAACAATGTTCAATACTTACACTGGCTTGAAGAAGCCGGCTGGCAGCACATTTCCCAGCTGGGATCCCCCTGGCACCTGTGGCAGAAAGAAAATGCCGCCATGGCCACAATCGAAACCCGAGTAAAATATCTGGCAGCAGCTAAAGCAGGAGATTTTTTAAAGATTGGAACCTGGCTCACCTCCTGTGACCGGCTCCGACTAACACGACAGTTTCAGATTATTAGGGTACTTGATGGCCGCACTCTATTGCGGGCAGAAAAAGATTATGTCTGCATTACCCTTTCCACTGGCAAACCGCGTCCTATGCCTGAATCCATGTATGAAGCCCACCAGAAAGGGGTAGCGCTGGTTTCTCCATAGACTGCAGAAAGACAGAAAAGTAACCTGTGCGCCATTAAGCTGCACAGGTTACTTTTCTTTTGTCAGGGATGAGAAGCAAGAAGTGTTTGCTCAGCCGGGGTCAATGCCAGCCTGGCAGATTCACTGGGGGTAAACATCCTTACCTTGTCATTGCTGCGCTGACTGTAAATAACCCTAAAAGCTAACACATTCTGGACATAGCCTCGGGTTTCATCGTAGGGAATCGTCTCAATCCAGATATCAAGCGGCAAGTGTCCTCGTTTTTTCAACCAGCGCTTGACCGCACTGTAACCGGCGTTGTAAGCCGCTGTTGACAATACTCGGTTACCCTCGAACTGCCTGGACAGCCAGGCCAGGTGAGCTGTACCCAAAGCGATATTGGTCTCTGGTGTATAGAGTTCTGCGACCCTGCGGTAAGGAATCCGGCTCTGCCTCGCTGTCATTTTTGCAGTCGCCGGCATCAGCTGCATAAGCCCCCGGGCACCGGCATGGGAACGGGCTTTGGGATTGAAAGCACTCTCCTGTCTCGCTATAGAGATGACCCAGGAATAATCAAGCCCCTGCCTCAAAGCATGCTTATTAAACAGATTTGACTGAGGCGTTGGGAATCTCAGGGTCAGATCATTCCACATGGCTTCCCTGGCAGCTCCCATAATTGCCTGATGATGCCACTCAAAACTCTGAGCCAAATAAGGAAGCAGTTTTCGCTCTCGGGAAGATAAAGCCGGAATCATCAGGTTCAGTTCAGACTGGGCACTAATGGTTCGCTTGTGGTGTAACCACTCTTTAATGCGAGCAAAACCATGATATTTGGAGAACAGCCTGCCCACATCGGACAACTGATGGGAAGCCTGTTCATGATTCAGCGGAAAAGGCTTTCCGCTAATATCAGCGACAAGAAAACTGTAAAAACTTCGCTCTTGGTTTAATTCAGCCAGAGTACTTCTGTCCAGTTGACCGCGAGTTTCGTTTTTGCTTTTGAGCCGGGCTACAGAACTCCAATAAAGCCACCTGCTACTGTCCTGTAAAGATTGGGGCAACTTTTGTATCCTGAATAGCACTTGCTCCCAATCCTGTTTGGCCAGTGCCAGACGAACTCTCCACTCGGTGATTTCTGAATAGCGATAATCAGGGTCTAACCGGGATACCTGTTCATCTGCATTGTCAGAAAAGTTTTTAGCATACTTAAGGGCTAGTTTTCTATCTATCTTGGCTAGCTGATCCTGCGTAAAAGGATATCTGTTTTTCAATTTCAGCCAGATATTTACGGCCTTTTCTTTATCTCTTGAAGACAGTCGTTTTAGACCGTAAATCATTATTATCCGGTGGTTGGCAGTATTACCATCCAAAGATCGGGTTGAAGATAACAGATAAGGCCGGTTGCGAATTTTCCAGAACAGCTTGGTATCTTTTTTATAAATCTGCTGAGTAATGCCACGATCGATATAACGGGCAAGGGACGTGTTGCCCATGGCTACAGCCATCCAGAACCTTTTTGCAGAAAGCTGCTGAGTGAGCTTACCTGCAGCTTTCCAGCGTCTGAACAGTGGGTCACAAGCCTTATGTTGAGACTTGCCAATCAGCCACAGTCTTTCAGCCTCTTGCCAGGCTGCTTTTTTGTTTCCTGTTGCTAGCAATGCCCTTGCCTTCAGGCACTGGTAACGCCCCCCCTGATCTCCAATCCTGGCGTAGTTATCCAGATACTCTCGCCAACGCCCCTTGGCTGCAAGCCAGGCCAGCCACTGGAAGTGTAACTGGGACGCCTGGGGCAGATCAGGATGATTTTCAGCAAAACGCTGAACGTCTTCCTGGGTTACATTCTTGAACCGCTTAGTCAGATAGAGGTACTCAAGGTATCCAGCAAGAGGGTAATCACTCAGAGCTTTTCTGTGCTTGAGATAAAGCTTGCTATCACCACGCTTGAGAGACTTTTCCACTGAAATAAACAGGGAACGCTGGCTGGTCTCTCCAGCATAGCTGGAAGCCGTCAGCAGCCCAAAGAGCAGCGCTAAAACAGAACAAACATATCGTCGCGGGATAAGCATCATAAATCTGACAGTCTCAGTCCTTGTAGAAAGTAAATATCCCGATATTTACTGCAAGCTGGCACTCAGGGAGTTGTTATCGTTATCGCCTGAACCAGCTTAATCGGCCCTTGGCCCTGTTATCAGACCATGGATTAAGCGTAGTAGCCATAAGCCAGGATGCTTGCTCTATTCCCAGGACAACTCAGAACATTGGCATTTCCATACCAAAATCCAGAGTCACCCTTGCAAAATAACCTCGTTGCGAGTTTCAGGCCACTATTTTTTTATCAGTTTTGTTATTGGATACACGGACTATACCCGATGCGTCATTTTCCAGTCCATTTCTGCTTATTCGGACCCGGTAATAATCCAGAGGACCTCTGAGTTGTACAAGAAGAGAAAGCCTGCCAGACCTTAATTGTTTACTGCAATGATATGGGCAGGTGCCTCTACTATCGCTATGATTGCCGCCTTATTTTCTCAATTTTCGGATTTCTAAGGACTGGCAATGGAGTTTCTTTCAACAGACCTGCTTGTTGTACTGTTTTTTGTAGCAGGTATTGCTGGCTGTATTGATGCCATGGCTGGAGGTGGGGGCCTGATAACCATACCAGCCATGCTCTCAACCGGAATTCCTCCCTTGCAGACTCTGGCTACCAATAAACTTCAGGCCTGCGGTGGCAGTTTCAGTGCCAGCCTTTATTTTGTCCGCGCTGGCATTGTCAACCTCAAGGAGATGAAACTACCAATTTTCTGTACTTTCTGCGGAAGTGCCGCAGGAACATTACTGGTACAGCAAATCCACGCAGAGATACTGACGGCCATTGTCCCCATTCTTCTGGTCGGAATAGCGCTTTATTTCCTGTTTTCCAAAAATCTGGAAGGTGGCCAGCAGAGAATCAGCCTGAGTACTTTTGCCTGGACCATCGGTTTTGGTATCGGTTTCTATGACGGTTTCTTCGGACCCGGCACCGGCTCCTTCTTCGCCATGGGCTGTGTGGCACTGCTTGGCTATTCACTTCCCATAGCCACGGCCCATACCAAGGTGCTGAACTTCACCAGCAACATCACCTCTCTACTGTTTTTTATTCTGGGCGGTCAGGTTATCTGGGGGCTGGGGCTGGTCATGATGGGCGGTCAGTTTATTGGAGCACGAATCGGATCGAAAATGGTGATGACTAAAGGGCTGACACTCATTCGTCCGCTGATTGTTATTGTCTGCATGATGATGTCTATCAAGTTGATACTTGATACTGGATAATAAGTACCAGCCATATGAAAACAGTGGCAACGGGGCGCAAACAGATCAAATGGCCATGGACGCGAAATACCTTTTCCATGGTAAATAACGCGTCCCCGGAAAAGCTGAACTAATTCGTTCCCGCTCTCCGCATCACCTGTCGATTGCGGCAATTAATGTGTCATAAAATTGTTGCATTTGACTATCACCTGCGTCTTCCTGAGCAAAGGTATTATAGGCTGCCTTTATCACTGTTTTGTAGGTACGATCAGCTAGAAAAGTTCGGTTATTCCATGTCGTAAAAGCAGCTCGTACCGCTCGTTTTGCATCTTGTGGGTGCGCTTGTTGAATGATTTTTACATCATGGATCTTGCATCCAAGGTTTATCGCCATGCTCTCCCAATAGGGTGCCAAGTTTCTTTCCACCTTTAACAGTACGGCCATAGTTGGTTCCTCACCTAGTTTTGGGTGCTTTAAGTTTAAGTAAGATTCCACTTCAAAAGAGCTGGATTGGCTCGCTGCCTTGCCAGAGGCTGAGCCCTTTCCCAAAGTCTTGCGGCTTTTATTGTTGTTGTGTTTTTCCTCCTCAAGCTGGCGCTTCAGGTTTGTATTTTCCAGCTGCAATTGTCTATTGTTTTCCAGGAGAGTCTGAACCTGTTGCTCCGCTTGCTCACAGTTTTTTTGAGAGAGTTGCAAAAGAAATTTTAGTTCTCGGTTACCCTCCTGCAGTTTATCCACCATCTCCTGTAATTCCTGTCTGGGGTGAGCGAGAGCGACCTCGGAAGAAGTCACAGCCCCCCCTGCAGCAGGATGTAAATCTGTCAGTGGATATTTTTGATCCAGCATCCGGGCAAAGTGATTCATAGCGACCGATGGCTTACGTAATGCCTCCAAAAGAGCGTCCAGACTGGCATTTAATTTCGTTTCCCTCCATTTTTCCAGCATCTCTGGCAATAAACTGCCTGTTCTGTGCTGGTATTGGCTTGCAGTCAAATCCATTTCATCCACACCAATCAACTGGTAACCAAGTTTGATCACTGTCTCAGGGGACAGCCTCAAAATTTCTACCAAATCCAGTGTTGGTGGCAGGGTGCGACCAGAACCAGCCTGGTATGGTTCATCAGAGTTCTCCAGAAAATAGCCAGGGCCATACTGATCCAGTTTTGCTTGAAGGGTGGTTGTTACCTTTTGATTGATTGATGGGAGATCCTTTACAGCGTTAATAAACTCCTGGAAAGTGCAGTCAGGGTTTGTATCCCGCCACTTTTTCAGAACTGCAATGAACCTACCACTAGAATGCTGATAATCCTCTTTAATTATCTCGATTGTAGATATAGCTTCTGGTTGGCTTTGCAAAAGACAATAACCAATCTCATCCCACTGAAATTCCAGATCATGGGACAGATCATAAACCTTTGCAAGATCCAGCCTGCTGACCGGCGCTTGTGTATCAGAAAGTCCAGCCACACTGCTAACCTGAATCGGATAAGAATACAAGGTATGAAATCTATTACCAGCACTATGAGCTTGCATAATTTGTCTCCTGTTTTTTACATGGAAATACCTTTTCCATTCCCGGATTGGTGAAAGAGATATCTTTCGTCATGGCCCTCTGAAAGACACTATTGCCCCGGGTAGATTAAAATGACCCTATGTCTCCTATTCAGACCGGTAAAAGAGCCAGATGTTTTTGTTTATCCGTTATAAGGGGTAACAGGCAGGTCAGAAGTGCTGGCTTGATTTCCATGGCAGGGCTGCCCGGTCCAGGGGCATATCAGGGTAGTATGGAGAGAATCCCTGATCTATTCAGGCCGGGGGCGCTCAATCAGCAGGCATTCGCGTTCCCTCAGCGTTCCAAGGGCAAACCGTTTTCGGTTGGATAAAGTATCCAGCCACTGGCGGCGGATACGCAGATTCGGTTGCTGCTCCCTGGCATCGAGGAGATACTCAACCTGCCCTTTGACGATATTTTTTTTCTTGCGTCGACAGGGATCAAAAGCATAAAACCACTCATCATCCATCGACAGAGCCAGCACATAGTGCCACAGCTGTTTGCCCGTATGGAGCCGGACCAGGCCGGTACCCCCTCTCAGCAGACACTCTTGCAATGGGTTTTTCCCAACGATATTGACTTTATCCCGATCCAGATAACTGGTGGACAGAGCAAAACTGTCATCACGGTATTTTTGCAGCCAGTTACCGAGCAGTGCAACTGCCAGCCCTGTCGTGCCGTGCCCTAACTCCCCCTGAGCCGTCACAGTATCAAGGCAGTAGAGATAAATTTTCTGGATCACCAGAGGGGGAATGTCATCCCGCTCAAACAGATACGCCAAGGCATTAATAAAGGAGATAGGTACACAGTCATAGGCTGAGACCTGATAACTGAAAGGGGTGCGCACTGCCATCAGTGCTGTTTCGTCAGATACTTCAGACGCCGGTGAAGAGATAAAGAAGGATTATGCATGGCGCACTATCCCTGTGTATGCCCTGTTAACAAATAAGGATATGTCAATCACCTGGGAAAGTGAAGATTGACAGGAGAAGAGACTCATGACGACGAACCCGAGGGTGTTTATGTTCAGGAACAGCTGGTTCCAGCCACTCATCTCCCAGGCGATCACTTTCCGCCACTACTTTACACCAGTACTTTACACCAGTACTTTCGGCGGGTCGGAGTGTCCATGGTCTGAAAGTCCTTTCGATCAGGAATCTTTCCGTATGGCAGTCGATCAACAAATTCAGGTGAAGGTGTCACGATCAGGGTACGTCGATAATGCTCTGCTGAAGGCGTGCGGGATGAAAGGTGCTTGTCAAACCAGCCGGGGACAGGGGTTTCCCGAAAATGAGGGTAGAGTACAAGCCCCTGCCTCGGAAGAACAGATAGATCGAAGTGATAATCTGTCACGCCTCCATCAAGATAAAAACCTGGTCCTGCACCGGCAATATCCCTGACACCTTCTAGCACATACGGAATTGAACCCGAAGCTTCTACAGCTCTCCCAGCATGGCTTTTACATGTTGCTGCTGAAATCCTTGATCACACAGGTGCTCAAGGGCATCCCGTCCACCTCTTACAATAAATGAAGCTGGCATCAAATATGATTCCTGCCCAAACAGCCATGAGCAGGCCATATGGCAAATGGAAGTGAATCGATATAAAGCAGACCTGTAATCAACCGGTAATAACACCCTCTTTTTTCAGGAAAGCCTCCAGCTCTACATAACCACCGATATAATCCTGACCACAGAAAATCTGGGGGACAGTATGGACCTCTTTGCCCACTGTCTTTTCCAGATCAGCCTTGCTAATACCAGCTTCATGGATATCAATATACTTGAAAGGCAACTCTTTCTGCTCACAGACCTCTTTGGCACGCTGACAGAAACCACACCCGGAACGACCGAAAATTGTAATACGTTTCATTTCATCTCCTATATTTTCTGGTTTCCAAGTTTGCCCTTTCTGGAACCTTATATCCACCGGTTTCCGGTTAAAAAAATCTATCGGGGTCATTAACCAACATAAACAACCAGGCTTTCTTATAATTACCGGTCATGACTGATCGCTTCCCTTTTTTCACACTGTCCGGCACCGCTGAAGACCGTGGTGCCGCCCATGGCTCCAAACTGCGTGAGAGTATTGCCTCCACTGTGGCTTTCTATGCCAATCTGCTTAAAATGTCCGATGAGGATGTGCTGACAACCGGACGCTATTTTCGCAAACAGACCCACAGTTTTCACCCGCCTTACTGTGAAGAGATAGATGCCCTTGCTGATGCGGCACAACAGCCCCCAGAATGGATCTACCTGTTAAACGCCCGCTCAGAGCTGATCAGCCACCCCATTGAGTGCAGTACCATTACTTTCCGTGACAGCTCTCTTTTGGGGCAGAACTGGGACTTTGCCCGCCCCCTTTTTGAGCAGGTGGTACTGATGCAGGTGACTCTGGAAAATGGTCACTCCTTTCTAACCCTGACAGAACCCGGCATCATCGGAAAAATCGGACTGAACAGCTGCGGATTGGGTGTATGCCTGAACCTTCTGCGTCTCAGGCGTCGCTGTAAAGGTGTACCCCTTCATATCCTGCTGCGGGCCATACTGGAATCACCAGATATAGACAAAGCGAAAGAGATAGTCGCTACAACTCCCGGGATGCGGGTGGGGTGTATTACCGTGGCTGATGATCACTGCCATTCTTTCTGTATCGAATACGGTGGAGAAAGTTGTTGGTTTCTATCAGCACCAGGCCGAATAAGCCTGCATACCAACCACTACCTGGGAAAACATCTGACCCCAGAAAACAGTGCCAACATCAGCTCCTATGAAAGGTTCAAAACCCTGGCCAGGCTGACCATGATTTTGCATCAACAGGATATTAATACCATGCAACGCCTGCTGTCAGATCGGTCAAACAGCAGCTGGCCGGTGTTTATGTCATGGCACAGTTCTCCCTCTCCCGGTATGGGAGAAGTAGGCACTATTGCCACCCTTATTATGGAGCTGTCACAACGTGTTCTGCATATACGCAAGGGAAATGATCCGGCTAATCCTTTCTTCAGCTATTCTGTGAACCAGCCAGCAGAACCAGTCACTGGCTTGGAGTCCGATCGAGAATAGACAACCCTACTACGGGTGCTATTCCCGGGCAGGTTACTAGGCCCTCATAAATTAGTACGAAGATACCAAGTCTGATTTTGTGATCAGACAGCAGACAACCGAAAACAACAGAAATCTGCAGTAATATCCAGTGAAGAACAGATGATTAAACAGCGATTTTACGACTTTATCGTTATTGGCACAGGGGCATCAGGCAGTGTTCTCGCCCACTACCTGAGCTCTGCTGGTGCCAGCGTCTGCTTTCTGGAGGCCGGGAAACGATATCGACCTGAGCAGTATCCAGATAATGAGCTTCAGGCCAGCACCCAGCTGACCTGGAACGGAGGCATGGATCCCAGCCTCGATGCTCGCATTGTGCACATCCGGGGCAAGGTGGTGGGTGGAGGAACTGTTCTCAATAACTGCCTGCTTGACAGGTTTGACGATACTGCTCTTGATGACTTCCGCTCCACTTCTGGAATTGGCTTTTACAACCGGACAACAATGGATGCTCATTACCGGGAAATAGAGAGTCAACTACAGCTGAAACATATTTCCGAGACTGACTGGAATGGCAACGCCCAGCTTTACGCCCGGGGCTTCGACCAGCTGGGATTGAAAAGAGCTCCCCTGCGTAGGGGACAGAGCCAGTGTGATAACAAAAACAGTGATTGCATCGTCTGCCTGGGGGGCTGTCCTCGAAGCTCCAAGCAGAGCATGACAGTTTCATTCCTGCCGTCAGCTCTGGCAAAAGGAGCTGTACTCAAACAACAGTTTCATGTTCACCAGATTATCCATGGATATAAGCAAGTCGCCGTTTACGGCACTGAGAGAGGAGCTGGGCAGGTTATCTATGGCCGAAAATGTGTTCTTGCTGCCGGAAGCCTAGGTACAACGGAACTGCTGTTAAAATCCGGATTTGCTAATTCCCTTCCAGCCTTGGGCAAAGGCTTTTTCTGTCACCCCCAATTTATGTCCCTGGCGGTTATGGATCAGATTGTTGATGCCCATAAAGGTGCCTTCCAGGCCCTGAAGTCGGATGACTCCAGGTTTCGTCAACAGGGCTTCAAGCTGGAAAACGTGTTTGCCGGCCCTGCCGCTGTCGCTCAACTGATTCCAGGGTTTGGAGCAAACCATCAAGAACTGATGAGCCGCTATCGACATATGGCCTGCATAGAAGTGGCCGTCAGAGATCAAAATCCCGGGATCTTGCAACTCAGCAACAAGAAGCGTCTTGTTATAGATAAAACTCTCAATGACGGGGACCAGCAACGTGCAGAGGCCGGACGGCAGCAGATAAGGGATATTTTCTCAGCTGTTGGGGCCCGGAAAGTTATTGAGTCACCTATCTGCATTGCCCTGCATCTGATGGGTGGCTGCAGTATTGGCAATGACGAACAGAGATCCGTGGTCAATGAACAATTTCTGGTACACGGCTTTGACAATCTGGCTATTGCCGATAGTTCCATCTTTCCTAGTGCACCGGGAATCAACCCTTCTCTGACTATCATGGCCCAGAGCCAACGAGCCAGCCAGGCCTTGCTGGCGGAATTTGGGGAAAAGCCTGACAGCAAACGCTCTCTAAACTTTACATCCAGCAGTGACAACAAGGAGCTGCAGGAATGAGTTATACCGTATCCAGGTTTCTGAATAGAAGACAACTGAACACGATAGAGCGTATTGGCAATATCCTGGTTCCCAGCCATAGTGCACTTCCCAAATTCAGCGACACAGGCTGCCTGTTTCATATCGACACCATGCTTGAAGCCTGTCCCGCAGACGATGTTCGGTCATTAAAGGCTGTTCTGATGCTGCTTAGCATTCTTCCCGATGCTGCTCTCCACTGGCTGTGCAGACAGCTGGAAAAGTCAGAGCATTATTCGGGCTGGCTGTTTGCCCAGTTGAGGCTTCTGAAAATCGGGCTGCGGGGAATTATTTTCAGCCTCTATTACTCTGGCCAGAATACACCCTATAACGAAAGCACTGTGCACAAAGCTATCGGTTACCAGGTTCACTGCAGCCCAGATTCACCACCCCGGGGAGAGATCCATTGATAAATGAATCCAGTGCCATTTTTGTTGACTCCGTTGTGACCGGCCTGCCTGTCTATGAACTGAATGAACTGAGCCAGGAACAGGCCAGGACAACAATGGCTGAAGCCCGGAAAGCTGCAATAGAACTTCGTCAGGTTCCCCTGCAACAGCGTCTTGATGCGGTCACCCAGGTACTGGACTTTATCCGGGACAACCAGGATCAGATTGTTGACCGGCTTTGTGATGAAACGGGTAAAACCAGGACCGATGCACTGGTTTCAGAAATACTGGGAGTTCTTGACAACTTGAAATGGAACATTCACAACGCCCGCCGTATTCTGAAAGATGAAACGGTTTCCACACCGATCACCCTGCTTGGGAAAAAATCACGGATTTTCCATGAGCCCTATGGTGTAATTCTGAAGATTGCCCCCTGGAATTATCCCTTTCATATTGCCATGTGCTTTTCCATGGGAGCCTTTATTGCCGGAAATGCTGTTATTCTTAAACCCTCAGAGCTGACCCCACTGCAGGGAATTCTGGAAGACATCCTCTCCGTATCGCCCCTGGTTCGTCGCAGTGTGCTAATTGCCTATGGAAGTGGCATCACCGCTCAAAGGGTGATAGCGGAACGCCCCGACAAAATATTTTTTACCGGTTCAAGCAGAACCGGCCGGCGAATTCTGCAACAGAGTGCAGAGCTTCTGGTTCCCGCCGAGATGGAGCTCGGCGGCAAAGACCAGATGATTGTATTTGATGATGTGAATCTGGACAGAACAGTGGCTGGTGCGCTCTGGGGCACTCTGACTAATGCCGGGCAGTCCTGCACCTCTGTAGAGCGTCTCTATATCCAGGAAAACATCTATGACCAGTTTCTGGAAAAGCTGGTGAGTGAAACTGAAAAGCTGATTGTGAATACCGGCGACCGGGGTGACTCCGATATTGGTGCGATTACCGCCGGTTTCCAGCTGGATGTAATTGAACAGCATATTGAGGATGCACGAAAGAAAGGGGCAACAATTCTCACCGGCGGCACCAGGCTGGGAGACAATTTTTATATGCCCACCGTGATCACAGATATCACCCCCGATATGAAACTACATACGGAAGAGACCTTCGGGCCACTGATTCCGGTATACCGGTTTACCAGTGAAGCTGAGGTCATTCGGGAAACCAACAGCTTTCAGTATGGTTTGACAGCCAGTGTCTGGAGCAAGGACCTGAAAAGGGCTGAAAGAGTTGCCAGGGCTTTGGAAGTGGGTGCTGTATCTATTAACAACGTTATGCTGACCGAAGGTAATCCCGCTCTGCCCTTTGGTGGCCAGAAGGAGAGTGGGTTTGGTCGCGCCAAGGGTAAAGAGGGTCTGTTGGCCTTTACCCGTAGCAAATCCATTCTCGTTGATAAACAGAGTTCTATCATTGAGCCCAACTGGTACCCTTATACCGTAAGAAAATACCAGCTGTTTCAGGAATTAATTCAGGCTCTGTTTTCCAGAAGCCTGACCAAATACCTGAAACTGGCCTTAGCTGGCTTGAAACTTGAGAGTGAAGCCAAAAAGCAGCGGCACTGAACACAACTTACGTTGCCTACTACAGAACCTGAATACAAAATCAGGCCAGCTCTGTTTCAGCTGGCCGGTTCGGCTTATTTGTACTTTCAGTTGTACTCTTCTATGGAGTTAACACTCATTCCATAGAGAGTATCTGTGTACTCAGAGCTGTTTTTCTCCACCCTGAGGGTTCCCTCCAGCCAATAAGGGGTATAGCCCGCTTCTGTGACCTTGATGCCCTTTTCATACCGGACAAAAACGGTCTGATTAGGTGGCGGAGGTGGTGTATGAATGCAGGCTCCTACTGTAGGAACCAGCAACAGCTCGGTAGCCATCTGGTTCTTATCAATATTCAGAGGAACAAGGAAACCAGGAATACGCACCACGGATTTATCCAGTTCCTTAACAGGGGTATTGCCAAGAAACGTCATATAATCCTCAACGTCTTCATCGCTCAGTTC
>CBDEWF010000032.1:0-6434 GCA_965243775.1 Sansalvadorimonas sp. | reverse complement strand
GTGCCAGCAGGCCAGGGATCGGGGCAGCAGTACCGGGGGCGTTGTTGATGATGTTGAAGTACACAGCCACCAGACCACCTGCTGCACCACCGAAGAAGTTGCAGGAGTAAACCTTGAATGCATTACGGGTCACGATGTCAGCCTGAGTCAGAGGCTCCAGCATAATGGCTGCCACGCGGCTGTTATCACCCAGCTTCAGGCGCTTGAAGATGATGCCGTTGGTGAAAGAGCCTGCCACACAGGCAATTGCGGCAATACCCATTGGCAGACCTGTCAGACCCAGGATGGCGGTCAGGGCCATGGAGCTCAGAGGGGAAGTACAGATCATCTTGATCAAACCACCCAGCAGGAAGCCCATAACGTATGGAGAGGTGCGGGTTGCTTCCATGATAGCGCCACCGATAACATTCATACCGGCGTCTACAACCGGGCCAGAGAAGGTCGCGATCAGATAAGCGCAGGGAGCCAGGAGGACAGCACCAAAGATCATATCCAGACCATCAGGGAAGATTTCTTCGAACTTCTTGGCCAGGAAGGAGCAGAGATAACCAGCAATAAAGCCTGCCAGGATACCGGACCCTTTAACAGCGATAGCTCCAACGATGGCAAATACCGGGCTTACCCCAAGAGCCAGAGCAACCAGAGCGGCAGCAGCAGGGCCACCCATGGAGCCTGCAGCCAGACCGGTCTGACGCAGGAATTCAATACCCATGAAGTCGCCGGTGATGTATGCGTGGATGGCTTCAACAAGGAAACTGGCGACAGCGGCTGCAGCCAGGCCTCCCATTGCTTTGTTACCATGGGGAGCATAAGTGCTGAATAGTGAGAAAACTGTGAGCGCTGCGAGAAGCAGACCGATACCTTGAACAAGTTCCATGCGAGACCTTCTTTACTACCAAAAACAATGTCGTTGTTGTGCAGGCCTCTTGCTCAAATAATCATCCATAGCTACCAGCAATGTTCGGCCAACACTAAAAAAGTAACCCTAATTCCATTTTTGTTAGAAACTGATCAAAAAAATATGATTTAAATCAGCAAATTTAGTTTTTAAGGGTATATCGCGTTAATTGCAGTTAAATTTCCACACCTGAAAGGCTCATTTAGTTAAAAAAAGTTGATTCTAGTAAAATAAATATACCTTTTTTAAGAGGGGTATTACCTCCAAGATTAAGTTGAATGCACGTATAAGTGTTTGTAATGGTATTTCGTTAATACTTATAGCAAATTTGAAGCTAGGATTGCTCGCATCTAAAGCACAAAAAAATTCCTGTTTTGATCTTTCAGTAACATTAAGTTACACAAGACCCTTTAGTGAAAAAACGAAATTAAGGCGACCTTCGCAGTTATATATTCCGCAAGTTCGTTGTATTGTAGGTGAAATAAACAACAGGCAAAATTACCAGTTTTGTGTAATTTATGATCAGATTTTTTATTTTATAGTCAAGTTTTTATCTTGAACTGAAAATTAAATCTCTGAGGGTCTAATTCCCCGCAGCTTGCTGCGCTTCCACGACGAAGTCGTGGTAAAAGATAAGACCCAAGAACAATACCCCGCTTTCGCGTAGCGAAAGTTCGAGCGAAGCGAGAAGGGCTTGCCCCGGGGTTATTTATTAGTAAAGCAAGTTCACTGCCTGTTATCAGAAGATTCGATCAAGCTCCAGATTTTAACAAGTCATTTCCCCATCAATGAATGAAGAGAAGTCACTACTGTCCGGTTAAGCATACCCAAGCTCTAGAGTCCTCTGATTCTGGAGCAAATTGACTCCGGCTTTCTCTGGCGGATCGCTAAATAGCTCCAGCAAGGAACAGCGGCGGGCCAAGTTAAGACTAATCCTTCTGGCTATTTGCTGGAGCGACAAATTGCAGATCGTTGTGATCTGGGCAAGGCGCAACAGGAGATAGGCAATCATTGCCGTCAGAACCTGAATTTTCACGGCATTCTCACTTCGCCCAATGAACCGCTTGATCTTGAGGTTCTGCTTAATCCACTTAAAGAACAGTTCAATTTGCCAGCGCGATTTGTACAGGGCAGCGATTTCTGTGGCTGTTCTCTTCAGATCATTGCTGATAAACACCAGTGTTTTGCCGTCTTCTTTCCGGCGAATTTTTACTCGCCTCAGATCAGTTGGGCAGCTCTTTTTCGCCTTGTCAGAAGAGAGCCTGATGACTTGATCTTCAAGGATAAAATCTTCTGTGGTTTCGCGCGTTTCAACCACTTTGTAGACCGCAGATGTCTTTATTCTTCCTACGAAGTGTGTGCCCTGACAGGTCATCTCGTAGTACCAGCCATAGTCATCGTAAGCACGATCAAAAACATAGGTCACACCTGCCATGATGGGGAGATTCTGTGCAGCTTTACGGTCATTCACTTTGGCCGTGGTCAGCTCAAAAAAAGTAGGCGTATCTGCGTGCGGATCATAAACTGTGTGCAGCTTTATACCTCCCTTGGTTTTGCGAAAATGGGCCCACTCAAACTGGTTGAGATTCAGGTCTATCGTGGTTGAATCTATCAGACGCACCATGTCGTTTGCTGCACCTCGGGGCAGGTGACTTCTGACCTTCTGATGGCGAGGGATAACTTTGAGCAACTGTTGGAAAACGCTGTTATGATGCTTCATGCCTGCCTTTTTGGGTTCTTAAAATAACTGTCTAGATAACCGCTATTTTACCGCAAACCAACAGGGGCAGGCATCTCAGATCTTTTCCGATTTTTTAACCGGACAGTAGTGAAGAAAAATCAATCATCGAATATAAACATCCATAATGAAAAAGCAAAAGGCTAACCGAACCCCAGCTCATGGAATAAATAGAGCCCATCTATTGTTGTTTGCTTTTGTTTGGTTTTTGTGGGGGCAGCCTGGGAGTGAAAGATAAATGCTCTTTCTACAGAAACTTGGTTACCTCAAATCCTCGGGCTGATAGTGCTGGTGTGTAAGTGAGCATAGCGTGGTTTTTGGCTGTAAATATAGCTGTATGGCCAGAACATCCACCTTCCCCGTTTATTCTATCTTCAAGCAGACTGGCAACTCTTCGGGCAACAGCTTTACCGGAATCTATCCACTGAATATCGGGAGCACACTGTCTGAGTTCACTTTTCAAAAGAGGAAAGTGTGTACAGCCAAGAACAACATGATCAGGCGTTATGGGTGCTTCATAAAATGGGGCGAGAATGGCTTTGACTTCATTAAGGTTGACCGGGTTGCCCTTCAGCTTGTTTTCAGCAATTTGAACCAGTTGGGTGGTGCCAACCCGAATGACATGACAATGGCTGGCAAAATCATGAATAAGGTCATTTGTATACTGACTTTTTATGGTCCCCAGAGTTGCTAGCAAGCCAATACAGCTGTTTTCTGAAAGAGTAGCTGCAGTTTTTATGGCTGGAACGACACCCACAACAGGTATGGGTAATTCGTCCCTGGCTCTGGCAAGAGCCACAGTACTTGCTGTGTTACAGGCTATCACTGCCAGGCAGGGTTGATATTGCCGGTAAAGGGTGTTTAAACAGTAGCTGACTCGCTCAACCACTTCTTCACGAGGGCGAGGACCATAGGGAAAGGCGGCATTATCAGCGCAGTAAACCACCGGTAGCCAGGGCATTATCCGGTTAATTTCATCAAATATTGTCAGGCCGCCAGCCCCGGAGTCCATGATCAGAATGGGAGACACTGAAAATCCATACAAATAAAAAAGAGCAGGGCATTTTAGCGTGCCTCTGCAAGTAGCCAATAGGGGAAAGCTCACCCCAGTTCAATTATTACTCGGCAGATTGGCTGGAAAATCCAACCTTGGCGATTTGAGTATTTCTTGGCTCAAACTTTGATCTGAGTGCATATTGACTTCAATAATGTTCCTTTTTTGGCTCATTTGTTTGCAATTTTTTTGTAGTTCGGGTAATCCATTCTTCCCTTAAACAATCAGGTTTGTTGTAGATGCTTTCCTTCCCGTTTAGTCATCAGGTCCTGGAAACTTTTCCAGAGGAAGCTCGTCCACTTCTGACTACTCTCATCTTTGAGCAGGCCGGTATGCTCAAAGCTGAACAGGCTGAAGAGCTAGCCAGTATTCTTTCCATTCCTGTCGATAAGCTTCCGGAAGCTTTGTTACCCGTGGCAGCAGCCACGGCAGTTGTTCCTGTTTCCCATTTTCACGTTGGTGTTGTTCTCCGGGGAGGCAGCGGTGCTCTCTACCTGGGATCCAATATGGAGTTTGATAAAACCTTCCTGGGAATGTCGCTTCATGCTGAGCAGGCCGCTGTGAATAATGCCTGGTTTCATGGTGAAACTGAAATTGCGGGTCTGGCTGTCAATGCCGCTCCCTGTGGGCACTGTCGGCAGTTTCTCCACGAAATCGGCTCTTCAGAAACACTGGATGTCAATATTGTTTCAGCTAAAGGAGACAGCAATCGTTCCCCGCTGATTGATTTCCTGCCTTCTGCTTTTGGTCCCGGTGATCTGGATGTTGATGGTGGCATCCTAACCTACGAAAAACAGTCTCTTAACTGTGCAGAGGACAGCGAACTGGCTCTGCTCGCCCTTGAGGCTGCTAATGCCAGCTATGCCCCTTACTCCAAGGGCTTTGCAGCTATTGCTGTAGAAACAGTAGATGGTGTCAAAGTCTGTGGCCGCTATGCAGAAAATGCAGCTTATAATCCAAGCCTGCAGCCAATGACGTCTGCCATGTCCCAGCTGCGTTTTGCCTGTTTAGGTAAGGACATAGAAATCAAGGATGTCGTTCTGGTGGAAACAGATTCACTGGTCAGTCATGCAACACACCTTGCCGCACTGCAGAAAACTGTTCTGAAAGGTGTAACCGTTCAGCGCTATCTGGCCTCTTGAGTTGGAAAGCTGGGTGGGGCACAGTTAACCGGGGCGGGAACAGTGAGAAAGGTGACAGAGGTGGGGCAATATGATGTTGTCATAGCGGGAGCCGGCATGGTTGGTGCCGCCATTGGCTGTGCACTTGGTCAGGCCGGAATGAAAGTGGCTCTGGTTGATCCTGTTCACCCGGAATCCTTTAACCCCGAGTCAGTGCCTGACCTTCGTGTATCAGCACTGAGCCCGGCATCGGAATCTTTTCTTCATAAACTGGGAGCATGGAATCATATAAAGAACATGCGCCTTTGCCCATACCGCAAGATGGCTGTCTGGGAACAGCTGAAAGAGCCGTTTTCTAAACGTGTCGTCTCTTCCCGTTTCAATCAGACGATTTTTGATTGTCGGGAGATCGACAGTGAGCATCTTGGGTATATTGTTGAAAACCGGGGTCACTCAACTGGCACTGCACCAGGTTTTATCTACATACGATAATATTGAATTACTTTGTCCATCATCCCCCCAAAAGCTTTCACTTAACCAAAGCTCTCCTGCTCTGACCCTGGATAATGGAGAAGAGATAACAGGAAAACTGATTATCGGTGCTGATGGCGCCAACTCATTTATTCGCCAGCAGGCGGGTATAGGTTTATCCAGTGAGGACTATGAACAACGCGCGCTGGTTGCGACCGTTGAAATCCCGGCAGGGCCACTGGACATAACATGGCAGGCCTTCACTGCTACAGGGCCGCTCGCTCTACTTCCCCTTCCCTCTATTCTTTCCAATGTTGACGGCTGTAAAAGCTATGCGTCTCTCGTCTGGTATAACCAGCCTGAAGCTGTGGCTGAACTTATGGATCAATCCGGCGAACAGTTCCTTGAGTCTGTTCGTAAAAACTATCCTGAAGAATTGCCGGAACTGCTGGATCTTGTCGAACGTGGATGGTTCAAGTTAACCCGACGCCATGCATCAACTTATGTAAAGAAAGGAGTAGTTCTTGTTGGCGATTCAGCCCATACAATTAACCCTCTGGCCGGGCAAGGTGTAAACTTGGGCTTTCAGGATGCGGCCTGCATCTCTGGGCTGATTGTCGAAGCCTGGGAGAATGGGCAGGACATTGGCGATATATCTATTCTTGAGAAATATGAAATCAAGCGCCGTCCTGAAAATCGAAAAATGCAGATGATCATGGGATGGTTTCTATTATCTGTTCAGCAACGAAAAGCTACCACTGAAGTTTGCCCGTAATATCGGGTTGGCAGCAGCAGGACACTTTCCTTTTAGCAGGAAAGAAAGTGATGCGCTATGCCATGGGGCTAGAACCGGGGTTTCACCGGCCTTTTGGTTGATTAGAGTCACAACTTGCCCAAGGTTGCGTAGGTAGTATTACAGGTGCAAGTGCGGGAATAGCTCATCCGGTAGAGCATCAGCTTCCCAAGCTGAGGGTGGCGGGTTCGAGTCCCGTTTCCGCTCCATATTTTCTTTTTTGTGTTACACCTCTATTTCACTTCCTAATGGGTAAAAGTGCCTACTTCTGAACCCTTGAACCAAATCTCGATCCCCCTATAATGCCGCCTCGTTGTCACAGACGGCTCAGCCAGAACGCTACGGAATACCGAGCGTTG
>CBDEWF010000031.1:0-4839 GCA_965243775.1 Sansalvadorimonas sp. | reverse complement strand
GCACTTTACTACCGGCCAGAAGCGCTTCATTCACCTGAGTAATGGAACGAACCAGTAATATATCAGCATCCGCAACATCGTCTCTCGACATTGAGCGTCCATGACAGGTGTAAATTTCCCCATTATTTCCCAGAAAATCGCCAAAAAAGGCATCCAAAAGGGGAATATTCTCATCTGCAACTATTTTCATAAGAACTTGCAGCATCCACAAAAAGCTTTATTAAGAACCGGATGGTATAATGCGAAGCACCCTCACAGCAATTTCCATTAACCGATAGACCTTATGCACAACTGCCAGGATCTGGTTCGGATTTTTCACCATTGTTTTTATCATGGTTATCAGACACAGCTGATCAGCGGTGCGGAAGAACCGCTTTATATCCCGGCCAAAGCAGGGAAACTAGCCTATATCTACTTTACCCATGATTACTTTTCCAGCGCCCTCCACGAAATTGCCCACTGGTGTATTGCCGGTGAGCAGCGCCGAAAGCTGGAAGATTACGGATACTGGTACAAGCCGGATGACCGAACAGCGGAACAACAGCGGGCATTTGAACAGGTTGAAGTAAAACCTCAGGCTCTGGAATGGATATTTTCTGCCTGCTGCAACCTCAAGTTCCAGATTAGCGCCGATAACCTGAGCAGCACAGCCGGTGCCAGTCAGGAATTTGAGGAAAAAGTTTATCAGCAGGCCTGTATTTATCTCAGTCACGGATTAACAGGCAGAAAAGGTGTGTTTGCCGGCAGGCTGGCCAATCATTACAGGCATAACCGTATGCCTGTTCCATCTGAGCTAAAGTGTCCTCTTTAATTTCCTGCTTATAACGGTTTTCCCAGATCAAGCTCAGCCCTGATTTTTTCCACATCCAGAGAGTACAGCAGGCCGGGCAGTTCCGGAAAAACCCTGCCGTGATAGCCATAACCACCTTTGATGTACTCCTGCAGAGCCTTGTCAACCGGCCATCCCTGCACCACCATGCGGTAAACAGCACACATAAAACCAGTACGGTCTGAGCCATGCCAGCAGTGGATATAAACTTTCCTTCCCAGCTTCTGCTGGCTAAGAATCGCCTTCAGCACCGGTACTACATGCTCTTTGGGCCGTCGGGTATAAACCCGGAACCGTGTTCCCTGGCCGGGATCGATGTTATCAGAATGGAACTGCCGCAGGTTGATGATATGAAAGTTCTGGGTAACCAGGTGGCGCAACCCTTCCCCATTCGGCTGTGCACCACGGTACAAACAATTATCCAGCTGGTAGGCATTCGTAGTACCAGGCACTTCTATTGCCCTGGCCCAGTCAAAGGGCCGCCTCCCCGCATCAAGCATAACTTCCACCAAATGGGAGGCCAGACCCGGAATTTTATCCTGAATCTGGAAATAGAGCCTGGCTGCCGCTTCCCCCCGTGTTGAGTTCTGCAGATTCAGTGCCCGGGCCAGCAAGGAGCACTGCCGGCGGGAAAGAAGATCGGAAAGCTTTGTTTCCTTTCGGCTCTGAAGCCATGTATTCCCCGGTTCCAGAACCTTTATGTATTGCAACAGCTCCTCTCTTCCTGCCCTGGAGCTTACAGAGAACTGTTTACCCGGGTGAGGTCTGACCAGTCGATGCAACCAGTAGCCAAACCTAGTGAACGAATCGACCACTCCCCGAAAGGATGCTGCAACACCGGCCAGCATGCGGGATGGATAGGGTGTCCGTTCAGCAGGCATGAATACTGAGTCCCTTCAGTCTCTGTCTCTACTCTTTAACGGCCATCTGGATTATCGATTCAGCCAGTCGATAATTTCAGGGAGTACTAAACTGAATGAGTGCGGGTTACTTTCCGCCTGTAACCGCATTACCATTCACAAGGATGTGGCATGTCAGACAAAAATAACGACTCTTCGATCGATCCCGGCAACATTGATTCCACCAGCACTGATCCAAATGACAATGTGATCAGCATTTTCACCCGTAAAAAAATCAAGGATGCTCAGGCAAACCGGATAGTTCGCATAGCTCCTGAGTTGGATGGACTGGAAATGCTTTACAGTAATGATGCCAATAAGGACAAAATGTTTAGCATGAAGATTCTCTGCTGGGCCCTGAGGCAGAGCGGTGAGGTAGATGCCATGGTTCCCTGGCTGACCCGCCTGGTTCCTGCCAAGCAGTTGAACGACCCGCTGAACGGCCACTGGGAAGGCTACTACGACAACAAAAATGAAAGACTGTTTTATGAGCCACCTGTGCATAAGGTTGTCGAACTGGAAGGGGCTGCTGCTTACTTCAAGGACGATAGCCAGACCGCCAGCAGTATGGCTGTGCAGTCAGGACAGGACATAGAAGATGAGGTTATTCTGCAGGAGATTCCGGATAGTATCGGTACCCATGTGGTCATGACAGAAAACTCTTTTCAGACGATTACCCTCAACCAGGTTACCAGCTGGCGTCTGACTGCAGATGGAAACATCCGGGCTATGGTTGCTGACAGTGAAAAAGTAGAAAGCACTCCTGTTTTACCGGGAGATCCGTGTCTGTACCCAGCCCAGCAGGACAGCAACTTCAAGTACTTCTTTCACCATGTCATTGCCAACAAGATCAAGTCTGGCGACCCGGATGCCATTGACGCTTTTTCCAAACTGATAGACAAGTAACGCGTAGGCGCGGCCTGATCAAGCCGCTTCTCCCTTGCGGATATGGTAATAGAAACGGTCATCCCGCTCCTCATTCACCAGCAGTTCATGATCCAGGAAGCTGCAGAACTTAGGAATATCCCGGCTGGTCGATGGATCAGTAGCGATCACTTCTACAATATCGCCAGCAGCCATCTCCCGAACGGTTTTGTGCAGCATCATCACCGGCTCTGGGCAGTTGAGGCCGCAGGTATCAAGGGTTCGGGAAATTTTGTAACTCATATTTCTGACAGCCTGCAATACTCTAAATTATCCCAAAAGATGGGCGAAATAATCAGGGTAATAGGTTAATCCGTTCAAAAAAAGACTGTGATAAGGACTTATCCCCATGATCAAGGTGATTATCGACCGCATGATTGCTGAAGGCCTCGAGCAACATTACGACCAGAGCCTGCGGGAGACTGTTCCACTTATTGAAAATACCCCGGGATTTCTCGGTAGCGAAACCCTGCGGAATATTGAGAACAGCAACCACAGGATCACTGTCAGCCTCTGGGATAACCTGCACTGCTGGAGCCTTTGGGCCAATTCCGAAAATCGTCGCAGGCTCAACAACCACATCAATCCACTTTTGAAACAGGAAGAGCAGATTACGATTCTGACTCACTAACTGTTGTACTTTCGCTCTCAGCCCTGATTCGCCTGTAAGCCGGTAAAAAAGCCATAAACATTCCCGAGCTGCGAGCTGCAGTGAACAGGCTGAAGGCGAACCAGAGACCATGGTTCCCTGCAGATCGGGTCAGATACCAGACCGGGATGAAAATGGTGAAAGTCGACAGTACCATGATCTGCTGCATCAGACCTGTTTTTCCCAGGCCAATGTAGACACCATCCAGCCAGAAACACAGCACGCCCAGCAAAGGCATAACGACCAGCCATGGCAAGTAGGTGCTGGCGATCTCTGCAAGCCTTTCGATATCAGTCAAAAATGCCAGCAAATGCTGTCCGAACAAGGCAAAAGCCAGACTCAGCAGTAAAGACATGGCTATAGAGCAGACCAGAGTTGACTTCAATACTGCACGTACAACCCGGGGATTACGCTCTCCCGTAGCCTTGCCAATCAAAGCCTCAGCGGCAAAGGCAAAACCATCCAGCGCATTGGCGGTCAGCATAACAAAATTCACCAGCAGTGCATTGGCTGCAAGAATGGTATCTCCCTGTCTCGCTCCCCAGGCAGTAAACATGGACATAGTAAACAGCAGACACAGATTACGGACAAACAGCTGTCGGTTTACGGCCATCAGTGACGATAACTCAGACAGATGCAGCACCTGTTTCAGCCGCATAAAGCCATCAATTCCTTTCATATAGCGGCAACACAAAACCAGCCCCAGTAACAGGCTGGCATATTCGGCAATAACCGTTGCCAGTGCCACACCCTTTACCGCCATTCCCAGGCCGATAACAAAGAACAGATTCAGGGCAATATTGATAGTATTCTGAAACACCAGAAGAATCAGCGGCGCACGCGCAACCTGTCGCCCAAGCAGCCAGCCCAGAACAGCATAGTTAACCAGTGTTGCTGGTGCTGACCAGATTCGAACCAGAAAATAGTTACCAACTTCGGAAACAACTGCAGGGCCCGGTTTAAAGAAAGGCAGAGCAACCTGCAGTATGGGTTCTGCAAGAAGAATCAGCAAAACACCAAGAACCGCAGAAATAGCCAGAGACTGCACCAGAATATCCCGCAGTGACTGACCATCCCCACGGCCATAGGCACGAGAAACTTGACCAGTAGTTCCCATGCGCAAGAAACCAAAGGCCCAGAAAATAAAACTGAATAGACTGGCACCAACGGCCACTGCCGCCAGATAAGCAGGCGACGGCAGGCGACCAAGAACAGCAGAGTCGACCAAACCAAGCAGAGGAACAGTAATATTGGAAACAATTACAGGCCAAGCGAACTGCCAGACCTGACGATTGGTAGAGAGCAAATCGTCCCCCTGAGAGAACAGGTAATCAGTGAGCCGATTTTACCGGGACGCACAATACTGAAAATTGGTATTCGGCGAATCCTGTCAGTTGTTATTAACGACTTTTTTATATTTTCCCTACCCTGCAGCACAATTCCATCGAATAAATCCAAAAAACTGCAGTATCATCCTGTTGCTGTGATATATCACATAGAACTGACCGTTAACGAAATATAACAATCAGAGCCTTTGC
>CBDEWF010000030.1:0-3158 GCA_965243775.1 Sansalvadorimonas sp. | reverse complement strand
AAACTCCATCTTGTATCAAACCAGGGATATTATAATTTAATTTATAAAGAATAAACGGAGAATTATTTTCATTATCTTGCTTCCAGTCTTGTACGTAACCTCTTGAGTACCACGACAAAGCTTGTGCGGAAGGATTGCGAATGATATAAGCAATACTTGAAAAGTGATGATTAATAATATCATGTTTTGTCTTGTTGCTATTAACTTTTTGAATAAATAAAATTGACTCATGCGTATGCATCACATAACCCATTCTTGAAGACTTAATCAATGATGAAGCCTCGCCAGAGGCAATCAGGTCTTTAAATGTTTCGTAAAAAAATGTTTTTTTGAAAAAGCTAGAGTCATTAGGATTGACACTTAGCTGGCGTAATTCTCTAAGATCATTGAAAGTATGAATTAAGTTAATTCTTAATAATTCATACAATGTTATTTCAGTTCTTTTATCATTTGCAAAGTAAATGCTTTCTAAGATTCGTTCTAAATCGCCTGAGTAATGCTGGAAGGCCATTGAAGGTGAGGCCATCACCAACTTCCCAAGCAAAAGCTTGCCAGACCTCGATGGTCCGTCGATCAACATATTAGGAGCACTCATTGTAATTCCATATATTGGTTGGCTTCTTTAAGTGTTTCCGGTCTACCGACGTCTATCCAAAATTCGTGAATTGGACAAACTGCTACAAAAGAGCCATTTTCCTGCGCATTATTTATTAGTGTAGGCATATCAATAAACCGACTTTCTTGTACATACTTAAGCAATGAAGGCTGTATAATGTAAACACCTGCATTTGCAAAATAAGATAAAGTAGGTTTTTCTTGAAAGCCCGCTAGCTCAATATCATTTACTTTAACAACTCCATAAGGAAGAGTGTAACTATTTTCCCTTACACATAAAGTTGCTTCTGCTTTATGCTCTAAATGAAATTGCAAAAGTGTACAGGGATCAAAATTCGTTATAACATCTCCATTCAAAACCAGGAATGGTTCGTCCAAATTATGGGGTAGAAGTGACAAGGATCCAGCGGTCCCCAAAGGCTCATCTTCTTCAAGATAGTGAATTGAAATACCACGACTGCTTCCATCACCAAAATATGAAATAATCTGCTCTTTTAAATAATTGACTGATATATAAAATCTAGAAAGACCACTCGCCATGCATTTATCCAAAATATGCTCAAGCATGGGTTTGCCTTGAACATGCAACATTGGTTTTGGACAATTCTGCGTTAGCGGGCGAAGACGAGTTCCTTTCCCGCCAGCCATGATTACGACAGCATTTTTAAGTTTCTTGCTTTGGCTTAAAGAATTATTCAACCTGAGAAGTGATTTTAAGCCACCCATACCATTAACTACTGGCAAATATTTTATGCTTTGCATTTCAGGGGTGATTTCTATTGGCATACTATTTTCTTCATTTACAAACTTGAACTCTTGATTCATGATGGGTTTGATGCTGTCACTCAACTGCACTCCCCGAAGCAAGCCTCTACGAATATCTCCATCAGTAATTGTTGCAATAAGCTTATTATCCTCTACAACTAATACAATTTGCTCGCTTGCGGAATTAAGAACTTTCATGGCCTCCAGTAGAGTTGAATTAGAAGAAAGCTGGAGAGCCTTAAAGTCAACAATCAAATAATCCGTCATAAGGGCTATTTCAAAAAATTACTTAATTAATTGATAAAGTTGTTTAAAAATTGCTTGCTGTTTTTTATGATCCACCAAAACCTCAGGATAACCCCGACGTTCTAACGCGCTGATATCACCGCTATGTAGTTCATTGGTATTCACGTGGCGTAATTCGGGCAACCAGTAGCGAATGTAGTCCCCGTTAGGGTCAAACTTGGAAGACTGGGTGGCGGGGTTGAAGATGCGCAGGGGCTTGGGGTCCATCCCACTGCTGGCGCTCCACTGCCAACCACCGTTGTTGGCGGCCAGATCACCGTCAACCTCAAGTTCCATGAAGGCGCGCTCGCCCCAGCGCCAGTCGCAGATCAGGTCTTTGACCAGATAGGAGGCCACGATCATCCGGCAGCGGTTGTGCATCCAGCCGGTCTGATTGAGCTGGCGCATGGCGGCATCAATGATTGGCATGCCGGTCTGCCCCTCCTTCCAGAAGTCGAACCAGTCCTCGTTGTTCTCCCAGGGGAAGCGGCGCCACTGCTCGCGGTAGGGGCCATCGGCCAGTTCCGGGAAATGGAACAGAGCCTGCTGGTAAAACTCTCGCCAGCCCAGCTCCTGCTCCCACACTGCGATGGCCTGCAAATGCTCCTCGCTGCGGGCTTGCTCACGAGAGCCCTGGGCGGCACACCAAGCCTGGCGAGGGCTGAGCGTGCCGACGCTCAGGGCAGCACTGAGGTATGAGGTGCCAGCGGTACCAGGGAAATTGCGGTCCGGCTCATAGCCGAGCAGCGGCCCATCACAGAAACTGCTGAGTTGGCCCAGCGCCGCCGCTTCTCCAGGGCGACAAGGGCAGATCTCAGCGCCCTTGAAACCATGGCTCTCCCGCAGAGCCTCCAGGGACTCACCGGCCGGCAGCAGAGCAGGATCGAGATCCACCAGCCCGGTGGGGGCGGCAACGGTGCTGGGTTGCTTGGCCAGAACCTGGCCGCGCCAGTTGCGCAGGAACGGGCCATAGACGCGGTATGGGTCACCACCACCGGTCTTGAGCAGCTCCGGAGCAATCAGCAGCTGATCCCAATCCACCACCACCTTGCGGCCATCGGCCTGCAGTTTTTTGGCCACCTGGCGGTCCCGCTCACGGGCATAGGGCTCCACATCGCGGTTCCACACCACAGCTTCGGAACCGATCTGCTGCGCCAGCTGCGGCAACACCGCCACCGGGTCACCTTTGACGACCAGCAATCGGCTGCCGGCCTTCCGCCAGCGCTGCTGCAGTTCCACCAGGCTCTCGATCAAAAACCACAGCCGGGCCGGCGCCATCGGCGGCAGATGATCCGGCGGGTTGATCAGCTGCGGGTCGAGCACGTACACCCCCGTCACCGCCGGACTAATCTCCGCAGCGGCCGCCAGCCCAAGGTTGTCCGCCAGGCGCAGATCGCGGCGGTGCCAGAACAAAACGCGTGGTGTTGTCATCAGACGCCGAGAACCTGCTTGGCGCGATACCAGGCGGTGACGCTCTTACCATCCAGCCATTC
>CBDEWF010000029.1:0-8527 GCA_965243775.1 Sansalvadorimonas sp. | reverse complement strand
CCGACGTGGAGGATGACCGCTTTTAGAGCCACCCGCAGGGCCTTTTCGAGGGTTTCTATGGCTGCGTTGCAGCGTTTTGAAAGGCAGTAAGCATTCCTGCAACACTGCGCCTACCCATAGAAACCCTCGAAAAGGCTGAGCGCGATAATAAAACATCAACAGGCCCTAAGCCTGTCTACTGATTTAATGAGTGGCATTTTATAATGCCACTAAACAAAATTAACAGGCAGAGTGAGTGAGGAAAAGTGATTAAAGCAGGCATCGTAGGAGGAACAGGATATACCGGCGTTGAATTGCTGCGTTTGCTCGCCAGGCATCCTGATGTGGAATTAACGGCTGTCACTTCCCGGGTCGAAGCCGGTCGACGGGTTGATGATCTTTATCCCAATCTTCGTGGTCACATAGATCAGTGTTTTACTGAACCGGATGTAGAAACTCTGTCGCAATGTGACATTGTGTTCTTTGCCACGCCCAATGGTGTTGCTATGAAGCAGGTGCCGGAGCTGTTGACCCGTGGTGTTCGGGTTATTGATCTGGCAGCAGATTTCCGTATCAGGGATATTGCTACTTGGGAAGATTGGTACGGTATGAGCCATGCCTGCCCTGAGCTGGTGGCGGAAAGTGTCTATGGTCTGCCGGAGCTGAATCGTGCTGCAATAGCAGGTGCGCAAGTTGTTGCTAACCCTGGATGTTATCCCACGGCTGTGCAGCTGGGCTTCAAGCCCCTTCTGGACAGTGAACTTGTTGATCCTGAAGGACTGGTGGCTGATTGTAAGTCCGGTGTCAGCGGTGCTGGCCGTCAGGCCAGTGTCGGGACGCTGCTGTGTGAAACCGGTGACTCATTTCATGCATACGGAGTGAGTGGTCACCGTCATCAGCCGGAGATCGTTCAGGGGCTGACAGGCATGAGTCAAGGAAAGGTACAAGCTGTGACATTTGTACCACACCTGTTGCCGATGATTCGTGGTATACATGCCACGCTCTATGCCCGCCTGAAAAGTGATATCAGCGAGCAGAAGCTGCAGCAGTTGTTTGAGCAGACATACTGTGATGAGCCGTTTGTTGATGTGATGCCTGCTGGAAGCTTGCCAGAAACAAGAAGTGTCCGTGGTGCAAACCAGTGTCGCCTTGCTGTATACCGGCCGGGCCAGGGAGACACGGTCGTTGTTCTGTCTGTTATTGACAACCTTGTAAAAGGGGCATCCGGGCAGGCAGTACAGAATATGAATATCATGTTTGGCCTGCGAGAAACTGCAGGTCTGGAAATTGTTGGGTTATTACCCTGATGTCTGGAGGCCGACTTGAAGAAATTTTCCCGATTGTGGCAGTCCAGCCGTAAAGCGGCTGATCGAAGGGAAAAGAAGCTAAGGGTTGTGGCCCATGATCCGAACTCGGTAATCCGGGGTCGGGTGCTGATTTTATTGCTGCTGATTGGCACGGGTGGGGCAGGTTTTTACCTGGGAGCCAGCTTTGCCTGGGCGGCACTGAGTTTTCTGCGCGGCGAGCTGTCAGATGTTATGGCTGAGAATGAAGCTTACCAGCAAGAGGTCGATACCTTAAAGCGACGGGTTACAGTTCTGGAGCGGGGAACACAGATCAGCCAGCAGGCAGCCGAAGAAGTGCGTCAGGAGCTGGTACGTTTGCGGGAAGAAAAAAGTGTGATGAACAGGGATCTGCGCTTTTACCGCAATATTCTTGATCCTGCCAAAGCGGAAAATGGCGTTCACGTACAGAGCTTTGATCTTCAGCCGACGGCTGATGCCCGGCGGTTTCAGTGGAAGCTGGTGGTTGTGCAGAATGCCAAGAACCACCAAATGCAGAGAGGCAGTCTTCAGGCTCGGCTTGAGGGGCATCTGAACGGTGAGCCGTCTGGTTATAACTTTGCTGAACTGACTGAACAGTTCAGCAGAAAGGGCGAACGTCTGGGGTTTCGATATTTCCAGGGTCTTCCCGGGGATGGTGTCTGGGGAACCCTGAATCTTCCAAAGGGGTTTGAGCCTGACCGGCTGGATGTTACTGTCCGGTTAACCAGCCCTTCAAAGACAGTGGCCAGGAAGTCATTTGAATGGATTGTTGAGGAGTCTGAGTAAATGTGGGGAAAAAAGAAATCTCCGGATGGTGATACCATAACGTTAGTCTCAGAAGTAACCGAGATTCGTGGTGATGTTATTTTTCGTGGATCAATGCATGTAGAAGGTCGGGTGCTTGGAAATATTCAGGCTCACGACGGTTCTCTGCGTCTGGCCGAAGGCAGTATGGTTGAAGGTGATATCCACGTAGCCGATGTTGCCATTAATGGCACGGTCAAAGGGGACGTATTTGTTGCTGGCAAGCTTGAGCTGTCCAGTAAGGCTGATATTACCGGTAATGTTTATTACAACATGATCGAAATGGCTCTCGGAGCTCAGGTCAATGGTGTTCTTGAGCATGTTAATACTCGGCCTGATACCGTTGAAGCAGCCAGGGAACTGCAATGCATTAAGGAGCCTGAAGAAATGCCAGCTCTGAATATGCATCATGAAGCCCGGGGAAGTTCAGCCCCAGGCTGAGTTGCTGCATTATCTGATACTGCCCGGACCTTGTCCGGGTAATTACTATAGTTGACTGTATTAGTCGGATTTGAGGATAATATCCGGCGCAATACCCAAGATGGATTATTCAGTTGTCACCCATTGGGAATATCATTGGAAATAGCAGCTGCATTGTCCTGAAAAGAAGTTTGTCTGGAGGTCGAATGTCTGCTGCCGAAACCTATGTTCCGGAGCCTGTCTTTTTCACAGAGAATGCTGCTGCTCGAGTAAAAGCGTTGATCGATGAAGAGGGAAATCAGAACCTGATGCTTCGGGTTTATGTAACCGGTGGCGGCTGTTCCGGTTTTCAGTATGGTTTCACCTTTGATGAAGAGCTGGCTGAGGACGATACCATAGTGGAAAAAATGGGTGCCAGGCTGGTTGTTGATGCCATGAGTTTCCAGTATCTGGTTGGTTCTGAAGTGGATTTCAAGGAAGGTCTGGAAGGGTCTCGTTTTACTGTTAGCAACCCCAATGCTTCCACAACCTGTGGCTGTGGCATGAGCTTCTCTGTCTGATCTGTTTTCACCTGGTTGCTGAATGATTGGTAACCAGGTTCCTGCTGTAATTCTCTGAACTTTTTCTGTTAAGCCGGTGACACAAGGGCACTGTTTTCTTCGTTTTGTATTAAATTGCCTGGTAATTATCACAAACTTATCTGTCGATTCTGTGTCTGAGAGAGGCCTTTAAAACAGATACCGGAGGTGATAATCATGCCTGGCAGAATTGTGACTTCATCCCTTACCATCCTGGCTTTAACCGCTTGCCTTTCGGCTTCCGCTTCAACTGGGGTGATGCTGTACCAGCCTGGCCCGGAGCAGAGAAGTGGACCTGTCTATTCATTGGTGATTTCACTCGGCAGTTTTATGAAATGGCCGCTCATGGCTATTACGCGTTCGAACTCGACCAGCTCTCAAAATAAGACACATGATCTTGAACAGACAGTTAGGGTTACAAAGGCTTTACAGCCAAGAGCAACTTCAGTCGCCAACGGCAATGAACGGGCTCTGTATCCTGTAGAAAAAATACCCGCTCCGAGAAGAAGTGAAAGTGCGGAGAGTGTTTTCATGGTAAAAAATCAAAATGAAAAAAGCTCTGTAGCTGTCATAACCAAGCAGGCTCACCCAACTCCACCAATTAATAACGGTTACAGGGACATGCAGCTTAATAGAAATGCCCCAGTACAGGCTTCACCGGGCGCTAATGCCGTTATTCCTCTTTCAGTAAAACGGGTTGAGACACCTTGGCAAAAATTGCAGGGGCGTGAAGTTACTGGTGAGCTCGAAATGGCAGATCTTTATCATCAACCCGGCCAGGGAAGTCCTGTCGGTGGTGACAGTTATCCCGTTTATCTTGCCTGTTACTCAAGGCCGGATTACGAACCATCCAAAGGGTATTTAGTCGAAGGGAATTTTCGTGTTCTTGGGTTTCTCCGGGTGAGTGGGTATTACGACGGGGAAATAGCTGTTCCAGAAGATCTGGATGATAATGGAGATCCCCGGTTTGGCCGGGATATCAGTGAATTCTCCAATATGTACAGCAAACATTGCAGTAATTTTCTGGAAACCTGCATGAGTTTCGATCGCCGGGGCGAGCTGGTTCAGAACTGCTGGGCAGGCGGTCACACCAGATTTGGACATGGGGCGTTAGAACGGGCATATGAGCAGCGCTTTGAATCTATCTGGCAGGGTTCAGCTGGCAATAGTACAGCATCCTCTGGCTATGTCTGGTAATGATCTATGTGGGTGACATTACGCAGGATATATGCCACCAAGAATACGCTTGCCTGTAGCGTTGGTGACAGCCGGCAGGTTGCCGGGAAGACCATGGAGGGTCTGTCTGGCCAGCCAGGCAAAGGCTGTTGGCTCTACCCACTGGGGAGGCAGTCCAATGTTATCGGTGGTGGCTACGCTGATATCTTCGAGGCTATTCTCCAGTCTTTGCAGTAGAGTAGAGTTATGGGCTCCACCACCACACACAAACACCTCTTCACAGTCAGGTGCATAGAGCTCAATATCATCAGCAATTGTTCGGCAGGTCAGTTCGGCCAAGGTTGCCTGGACGTCCTGGCCAGGAAGGTCATCATTAAGCTGTGACAGTCCATGCCACAGCCAGACATGGTGGAAGTATTCACGCCCTGTGCTTTTAGGGGGGGGGCGGGAAAAGTAGTCATCTGAAATTAGTACGTTCAGCAGTTCTTCAGATACGGTGCCACTGGCGGCCCAGCGGCCATTCTTGTCATAGCGCCGTCCACTGTGACGGTAACACCAGTCATCCATCAGGGTGTTGCCAGGGCCGGTATCAAAGCCAATAATGGCTGTATCACTGCAGGGAGGCAGAATGGTGATGTTAGCGATACCGCCGATATTGGTGATTACTCTGGTCTTATCAGGATGACGGAAGAGGGCTTCATGAAAGGCAGGCACAAGTGGAGCTCCTTCTCCGCCTGCAGCCATATCTCTTCTGCGGAAATCAGCTACGGTAGTGATGCCTGTCAGCTCAGCTATCAAACTTGGGTTGCCAATTTGCAGGGTATTTCCAATCTGTGGCAGATGACGAATGGTCTGGCCATGGCTGCCAATAGCCTGAATGTTTTCCGGGGAGAGATTGACATTGTCCAGGAGGGTGTTAACCGCTTCTGACGAGAGAATAGCAATAGCCAGATCTGCTTCGCTCATAGCTTCAATCTCGTTGTCGCCAGGGTGGCAGAGTTCAGAGAGTTGATTGCGAAGCTTCTGGGGAAGAGGCAGGGAAACCTGCCCCACAAGAGCCGGAAATTCAGGAGCCAAGTCTACCAGAATGGCATCCATGGCATCCATGCTAGTGCCTGACATCAGGCCGATATAAAGCTCGGATTTCCTAGTTGGTTGCATTGTTGAGGTCGCCATCCGTTGCAGCCAGTAAGGTGCCGGTACGGCGATCAAGCTCTGCCAATATGACCCGGGTTACCTGACGGAAGCCATCTATCTCGGATGTGGGCAGAGGCTTTGCGTCGGGTAGCTTGATGGTTAGAGGGTTGCGGTGCTGGCCGTTGACCCTGAACTCATAATGTAGGTGGGGGCCCGTGGCCCAGCCGGTTTGTCCGACATAACCAATAGTCTGCCCCTGCTTGACCCGTTGTCCTTTGCGCAGGCCTCTGGCAATTCTGCTCTGATGCGCATAGACAGTGGTAATGTTGTTGGGATGATTGATAAAGACCACATTGCCATAGCCTTTCTGGCGACCGGAAAACTTTACTACACCATCACCGGCTGCCTTGATAGGGGTTCCTGTGGGTGCTGCATAGTCAACAGCGCGATGGGGGCGTTTGGTTTTGAAAATCGGATGCAGTCGGTTGGGGTTGAATGCCGAGCTTATACGGGTAAAGTCGACAGGGGTGCGGATAAATGATTTCCGCATGCTTTTACCGTTCGGTGTGTAGTAGTCACTGTTGCCTTTACTGTCGGTATAGTAAATAGCTTTAACGACCTTGCCGCGGTTCCTGAATGTGGCGGCAAGAATATTACCAAAGCCGATGCGCTCACCGTCGAGGTACTTCTCTTCATACAGCAGGTTAAAACTGTCTCCTGCACGAATATCCATGACGAAGTCGATATCCCAGCCAAAGATGCCCGCAAGTTTCATGGTCATGCTGTCAGGAAGGCCTGCAGCCGATGCTGCGAGGAATAGTGAGTTGTCAATGGTGGCACGGGCATAGGTATGACGAATCTCAGGTTCTCGTATCACCTTTATGGATGAATAGTTATTACCGCTCATTGTATAAACGACAGTTTCTAGGCGATTACGAACGTATTTCAGCTCCTTCAGCTCACCATTTGTCCGGCCAAAGTAAACAACCTGTCCGGGACGGATTCTGATCAGCTGCTTGCCATGCTCTGTTGTGTTCAGAATCATATGCAGGGTTGTCGCACTCAAGGACTGACGCTTGAAAATGTCCGATAGCGTGTCACCAGAGCGAACCTTTACTTTTTCCCAGGCAATAACTGTTTTTGAGTTATGTGCTGTAGGGTTGGCAAAGCCTGCCTGCTCGTTGTTGGATCGGCTGCTTGTGTGGTTCTGTATAGCCTGCGGTTTGAGCAGAACTTCTCTGGTATTATCTTCAACCGAAGTCAGTGCGAGAGGAATTTCAGTGCGCTTGGCCTGGGCATCTTCGCCGGGAACAACAGCGAGGATGATGCCTATGCCCGACGTCATGCAGGCTATCGCCAGAACATGACGGCGGGGGAAATGTTGGGCTGCCGTTTGCAGCATGCGTTTAAAAATATTCATGCCAGAATAGCGTGGCCATATAAACAAAAGTTCTTAATATAAACATAGAATATAAGAGTTTCACCCTTTAGGAAATACAGACACCATGCCAGAACTTTGAGAGCCCGGTGCGTATCGCTATTAGCAAATACCGGTGCTGTCAGGTGGTTGTCTTTTTCCTGTCATGCGGTATGTTTGCTCTCTTTATTCGTGTCATCGTCAATTCTCGGGCAGGTTTTCTGTTTTCCGGGCTTATACAGGTAGTTTAAATATGTCAGGCGGTCAAAAACCGTTATTGGAGGACCTGCAACAGCGAGGTCTTATTAATCAAGTAACGGCAGAAGAAGAGTTGATAATCCATCTTTCTGAGGGTTCTCGTACTCTTTATTGTGGCTTTGACCCTACCGCTGACAGTTTACATCTGGGGCACCTTGTCCCCCTGCTGGTACTGAAGCGTTTTCAGCAGTATGGCCATAAGCCAATTGCCCTCGTGGGCGGGGCTACCGGCCTGATTGGAGATCCCAGCTTTAAGGCTCAAGAGCGTCAGTTGAATACTCCCGATGTCGTTGCCGGCTGGGTCGACAAGATCAAGGCTCAGGTCAGTCAGTTTATCGATTTCGACTGTGGCGAGAACTCTGCCATTGTAGCCAACAATCTGGACTGGGCGGGAGATATGAATGTTATCGATTTCCTGCGGGAAGTTGGTAAGCATTTTTCTGTGAACCAGATGATCAAAAAAGAATCTGTACAGCAGCGTATTAATCGTGAAGACCAGGGCATTTCTTTCACTGAGTTTTCCTATGCCTTACTGCAGGGAATGGACTTCTCTGAACTGAATCGCCGTTATGATTGCACACTGCAGATCGGTGGCTCTGATCAGTGGGGTAATATTATTGGTGGTATTGATCTGTCCCGCCGCCAGAACCAGGCCCAGGTTTTTGGTCTGACCGTTCCTCTTATCACCAAAGCTGATGGCACTAAGTTTGGAAAAACAGAAGGTGGTGCTGTTTGGCTGGATCCGACCAAAACATCTCAATATGCCTTCTACCAATTTTGGATGAACACTGCTGACGCAGACGTGTACAAGTTCATGCGTTTCTTCACCTTTATGGATGTCGCAGAAATTGATGCGATTGAAAAGGCTGATGCCGAGCGTCAGGGGCGCCCTGAAGGTCAGTCCGTTCTGGCGCGCGAAGTGACCCGCCTTGTTCATGGTGAGGAAGGCTTGGCTTCAGCCATGCGTATTACTGAAGCACTGTTTTCTGGCGATTTGGATGATCTGAGTGAAAGTGAGCTGGAGCAGTTGCGTCTTGATGGTCTGCCAGCCTCTTCTTTCTCTGAAGCTGATTTGGAAGGTAAATCCCTGAACCAGTTTCTGGCTGAATCTGGTGTAGCCCCAGGTAAACAAATCAAGGATGCACTTGGGCGCAAAGGACTATTAATTAATGGTGAAGCCAAGTCGATGGAAGACAACATGAAGTTGTCCGAGGCTCTGGTCACCGATAAAGCACTTTATAACCGCTTCTTCCTTGTAAAGGTTGGTAAGAAAAAACATCATCTTTTTGAGCGCGTATAAAAAGAATTACATTGATATAGAAACACCGCCTTTGGGCGGTGTTTCTATATTTCTCTGGTAAACGCCGATGACTTCACCCTTCTGTAAAAGTGAAATTCAATTAGCATGAACTGCTCTGTTGACAAGTGAATAG
>CBDEWF010000028.1:0-4648 GCA_965243775.1 Sansalvadorimonas sp. | reverse complement strand
TTAAGCATGGTGATATATAAATTATCTGGCAATTCTTTGTTTAGTATTGCCATTTGCTTTTCAGCTTCGCTGTATTCCCTGGTCTTTATATAAGCCATGACCAGTCCATAGCGAGTCAGTATTTGAGATGACGTCAGACCTGTCTCAAGTTCTTTTTTCAGTTGTTTGGTCAGTTCGTATGGATTGCTGTGATTCAGAACGATGGCACGCATGCGCATCAACTGGTAATTAAAAGAACCCTTACTGACCTTCAATGATTGACTGGAAAGTTGATCTGCTCTGGCGCGGGAGTCTGCGATACGGTTTTCAGTGACCGGGTGCGTCAGCAGAAATTCTGGCGGGCGGCTGCCGTAACGGCTGGATTTGTTCATGTGTTCGAACACTTCCGGCATAGCCTGAGGGTCAAAGCCTGCTCTGACCAGAGTTTGTATGCCCAGGTTGTCTGCTTCCCGCTCAAACTGTCGGCTGAAGCGCAGTCGTGCGCTTTGCAGTCCGGCGACGGTTGATGTCAGTGCTGCAGCTCCGGCATCGCCGCCAGCGGTTGCCATCAGAATAATAGAGCCAAGAATGGCTGCTGCAGTAGGGATGGTCTTGTTACGGGCATCTTCAACATTTCGGGCGTAATGTCGCTGAGACAGGTGAGCCAGTTCGTGAGCCAGAACAGCGGCAAACTGGGCTTCGGTGTCTGCATTGAGAAACAGACCAGTGTTGACGCCAACAATACCGCCCGGTGCTGCAAATGCATTAAGCACCGGGCTGTCGATAACCAGTGGTGCCAGACGGTAGTCTTTTAATTCGCTGGCTCCGGCCAGTCGGTAAATAAGGCGTTCCAGATAATCCTTAAGCTGAGCGTCTGTGACCATGGGCGTCTGGCTGCGGAGCACTTTCAACCAGGTGCGACCGAGCTCATACTCCTGCTGTTGGGAAATAATACCAGAAGTGGTATCTCCCAGGCTGGGCAGTTCATTGGAAGCCGCTGCTCCGGTGCTGGAGTAACTCGTCAGAGCGGAGCATAACAGCAGAGCCGGCACTATGCCCGGTCGTTTCATAGGATATCCATAATCGTATAATCTGCGGTACACTGTAACTGCTTAGGGGGCGTCTTAAAAGACAGGCAGGTTCAATTGCCTGTTGCTTTTACGTTTTGCAGACGAAAGTAGTACCGGTTTTACTGCAGCTGGAATTTCTAACTTTCATTAAGTAGCTGTTCATATGATTTCATGTGATCAGCTACTTATAAATTAAGCCACAGGTCATAAAGGATTAACACTGTTTCTGTTCAGTTGGTGGGGTAGACTGTCGAAACAGACTTTGTGCTGGCTGTGGGTTCGTTTTCAGCTAACGATGTTAAACCCCTTCTTTGGAGATTCTAATCAGTATGATTGTTGTAGATCAGGAGCTGGATCTGAAGGGTATGAGTTGCCCCATGCCATTGTTGAAGGCAAAGCTGGCTCTTAAATCCTTATCATCTGGTCAGACACTCAGGGTTCTGGCCACTGATCCTGGTTCAGTACGGGACTTTGCCAGCTTTGCTAGACTGAGTGGTCATGTACTGGTGTCCAGTGAAGAGCAGGATGGTATTTTCATTCACACCCTGCAGCATAAGTAAAAGAAATAATGCTTCGTGGCCAGAAGGCGACGAACATGCTTGACGGTAGATAAGGGAGGAGTAGATGTTAAATATCTTCAGGGGCTGGCTGCACCGGTATTTGTCGGATTATGAAGCCGTGGTGCTGCTGGTGATCCTGCTGTTCGGTTTTGCCGTTATCCTGACCATGGGAAATATGCTGGCACCGGCCTTTGCTGCACTGGTTCTTGCCTTTCTGATGCAGGGCGCTGTCAATTCTCTGGAGTGTCGGGGCGTCGCACATATTCTTGCTGTGAATGCCGTGTTCGCTTTGTTTGTTGCTCTGTTGCTGATTCTGGTGTTGGTGATTATTCCTTTGATCTGGAATCAGGTCAGTCATCTGCTTAATGCGCTGCCGGGCATGGTCAGAGAAGGTCAGGTGCTGATTCGCAGCCTTCCGGAGCTTTACCCCGGTTTTATTTCCGGCAAACATGTGGCTCTGGTGGCAGATACCATTAATTCGCACCTTGGTGGCCTGGGGCAGTGGGCTTTTTCATTTTCTATTTCCAAACTGCCTAACGCCGTTGCCTTGCTGGTTTATCTGATTCTGGTACCCATTCTGGTTTTCTTTTTCCTTAAGGATAAAGATCTGCTTCTCGGCTGGATCAGTAGTCTATTGCCTAATCGTCGTCGTTTGATTGATCAGGTGGCTGATGAAATGAACGATCAGATTGCTAACTATATTCGAGGCAAGGCCATTGAAATCGCCATTGTAGGTGGCGTCAGTTTTATTGCATTTGTTGTGCTTGGTTTGAATTATGCGGCACTGCTTGGGCTGATTGTCGGGCTGTCGGTATTGGTTCCTTATATAGGTGCTACTGTGGTGACCATTCCTGTGGCCATTATTGCTTTCTTCCAGTGGGGGCTGACGGAGCATTTCGCCATTCTGATGGTAGTGTACGGTATTATTCAGATGCTGGATGGTAATGTGCTGGTGCCACTGTTGTTCTCTGAAGCCGTGAATCTGCATCCGGTTGCAATTATTATCGCGGTACTGGTGTTTGGTGGTTTCTGGGGTTTCTGGGGTGTCTTCTTTGCGATTCCTCTGGCTACTTTGCTAAAAGCGGTAATGACCGCCTGGCCGACGGTGGCGGATACAGATACTGCATAAAGCAAATAATAAGAACCATTAAATAAAAACAGCCACGGATGATTACCAGCTGGCTGTTTTTACGTCAGAGACAGGTTAATCAAAAAGCGGTTATTCAGATTTTTCAGCCGCTTCCTCTTCTTCGGCTTCAGTATCAACCATCTGTGCCGCCTGAAGAACATCTTCAACGTGGTTCTTGATACGAACCTTGCGCCATTCGTGTTGCAGGATGCCGTCCGCATCAATCAGGAAGGTGCTGCGCTCGATACCCATGTACTCTTTGCCGTACATTTTCTTCAGCTTGATCACATCAAACAGTTTGCACAGTGTTTCTTCGGGATCGGAAATCAGTTCAAACGGGAATTCATGCCTGGCGCGAAAATTGTCGTGGGACTTCATGCTGTCTTTGGAAACACCAAAGATCAGGGTGTCGGAATCAACAAAGGCCTGATAGTTATCCCGGAAAGCCTGACCTTCACTGGTGCAGCCGGGTGTGTTGTCCTTAGGGTAAAAGAACAGCACAATCTTTCGTCCTTTGAGTGCTGACAGAGATACGGTGGTATTGCTGGTTGCTTCGGCGGTGAAATCGGGAACCGGATGGCCCAGGGTTACGCTCATTGTTCGTCCTTTATCTATTTTGGTATTCGTCTGCTGGAAATAACCAGACTTGGGATTCTTCGAATTTATCGGCAATGGTAGCAAATGCTGGATTATAAGGTACTGGTAATCGGGTATTTTTGTTCGATTATTTAATGTACTTGTGTTTTATATATGTACCATGGTTTCAAAAATATTCGGGCTGTTAAAAATATTCGGATTTTAATTCGTTAAAAAAACAGTCTGAAGAAATGCTTCCTGGCCTTTAACCCTTGTAGAATAACTACACGCTGCGTCAGTTCGCCTTGCGTAAAGCCGCTTTGTGAGTCACTGAGCTCACGCTAAAACCTCAACAGCCCCTAGGTTCTGGTTGCTATGAAACCACAACAGAACCTAGTAACATGACGCAAGATTCTGCCTAAGGAGTGCTCTGATGATAACCGGTAGCCTGGTGGCTATTGTCACCCCCATGCATGAAAATGGTGAGCTGGACATTGCAAGTATGCATCGTCTGGTTGAACACCATATTGAACAGGGAACAGACGGAATTGTAGTGGTTGGCACTACAGGTGAGTCCGCTACCCTCAGTGTTCAGGAGCACTGCGAAGTTATAAAACGCATGGTGGATCAGGTGAATGGGCGCATTCCTGTGATTGCCGGAACAGGCGCTAATTCCACTGCAGAAGCAGTTCATCTGACTGCAGAAGCCAAAACTCTGGGGGTGGATGCCTGTCTTCTGGTTACTCCGTACTACAACAAACCCACTCAGGAAGGTTTGTACCTGCATTATAAAGCGGTGGCTGAAGCCGTTGATATTCCCCAGATTCTCTATAATGTGCCAGGCCGTACAGCTGTTGATATGTTGCCGGAAACCATCGGTCGTTTAAGTAAGCTGAATAATATTGTTGGTGTAAAAGAAGCCACGGGTATTGTTGAACGTGGTCGTCAGATTCGGGAGCTCAGTGGCGAGGATTTTGCCATTTATTCCGGCGACGATGCTACCGGTGCAGAGCTGATGCTGCAGGGAGCCAATGGTGTTATTTCGGTGACCAATAATCTGGCACCAAAGCTAATGCACGAGATGTGTGTTGCTGCGCTGGCGGGTGATCGTGCCACAGCTGAAGCTATTGATGGCCGCTTACGCATTCTTCACGAAAAACTGTTTGTAGAAGCCAACCCGATTCCGGTGAAGTGGGGGCTGAAGGAAATGGGGATGATTGAGGGTGGTATTCGCCTGCCTCTGACGCCTCTGTCCGAAGAGTTTCGTCCGGTGATTCGTGATGCGGTGCAACAGGTTGGCTTAATCTGACGCGAATAAGGAGCAAATAAAGTAT
>CBDEWF010000027.1:0-7266 GCA_965243775.1 Sansalvadorimonas sp. | reverse complement strand
TCTTTGCCACCCTTGAAAAAGGCGGCTTGTCCAAAAAAGCTTTTGATGATCACAAGAACAGCATGCTGGTACTAAAAACCATGGCGGACTGGAGCCGGAGCCAGGAACTGGTTGATGCGGTTCCCAGCTTTATCGTTAATGACAAATACCTGATTAAAACCCGCAAAATAAAAACATCCGATGACCTGATTGAGCTGGTTGAATACCTTTTGAAACTGCCCTGACTATCTCGGGGCTTTACTGTTTACACACTAAAAAATACTCTGCCAGATCGCTCAACTTCTGTATATTCATACCATTAAAATGTTAATCAGGAGTGCATCATTGTGGCGTTGTTCAATCTTTGGCAGGATTTTCGACAATCTCCCTTACAGGCTATTCATCACTGGCAGAGTCAGCGAATCACCTGGGCAATCATGTTTGCCACAGCCCTGTTTCTGGAGCTTTGCGCTCTGGGCTTTCAGTACATTCTGATGTTAGATCCCTGTGAGCTATGTGTGTATCAGCGCCTCGCCGTTACTCTGCTGATGGTGGCTCCGGTCATTATGATGATCTCTCCTGCCAATGTTATTGTTCGACTGATGGGCTATGCCGTCTGGATCTATGCAGCAGGTTATGGGTTAAGTCAGGCCATTGTTCAGACCGGCAATTACGCCAACTTTGATCCATTTAACTCCAGCTGCAACTTCCGCCCAACTTTCCCTCTGGATCTGCCTTTGTATGATTGGTTGCCTTCTCTCTTTATGCCAACCGGCATTTGCGGCGCTGATGACTGGACTTTCCTGACCCTGAACATGGCTCAGTGGATGGTAATTGTTTTCTCTATTTATCTGATCGCAGCTGCGACCTGTATGGTCAGCTCTGTATACAGCTATTTCAAAAAAAAATAACCATAAGAAAAGGGCCGTCCTGGCCCTTTTCTATAGTTACTGACTAACGCTCTGATCAGGCTTCAGCGGTTTTACCACCTTCCACCGGACTAACCAGGTCAGAAGACTTCCGTGGAATACGGATATCTTCAACAATGTCCTGAATTTCCTTAGGCGGAGCAGCAGTCAGGTGACATACCACCAGAGATACACCCAGGTTAATCAGCATACCCAGAGTACCAATACCTTCCGGAGATACTCCGAACCACCAGCCAGCTGAAGTTCCACCCATGAACTTAAAGTAAACAATGTAGCCAGTGGTGAATACCAGACCAGTGATCATACCGGCAATAGCACCTTCACGGTTCATACGCTTGTAGAAGATACCAAGCAGAATGGCCGGGAAGAACGAGGCCGCTGCCAATCCAAAGGCAAAGGCCACCACCGAGGCCACAAATCCTGGCGGATAAACACCTGCCAGACCAGCCACACCAATAGCTGCCGCTGCCGCCAGACGAGCCGCCAGCAGCTCCTGCTTATCGGTGATGTTAGGCATCAGGTTCCGCTTCAACAGGTCATGGGAGATAGAGGTAGAGATTACCAGCAACAAACCCGCCGCTGTCGACAGCGCCGCAGCCAGACCACCGGCAGCCACCAGAGCGATAACCCATGCAGGCAGCTGAGCAATTTCCGGATTAGCCAGAACCATGATGTCACGGTCTACATACAGTTCGTTGTTGTTATCAGTCACTTCGTTGCTGACCAGACGCTCACCACTGGCTCCACGCTCATCGGTGAACTTCGGCTTGCCAGCCACAGGCGCGCCAGGATGATACTGAATCTTTCCGTCTTCGTTCTTGTCAGTCCAGGCGATCAGACCAGAGTTTTCCCAGTTAGAGAACCACTCAGGCATGGTCTTGTATTCTGCATTGGTCACTGTCTGCAGCAGGTTGATCCGGGCAAAACTGGCAACCGCAGGGGCAGTGGTGTACAGAATAGCGATGAACAGCAGTGCATAACCGGCAGACTTACGGGCATCACGCACAGTCGGAGTGGTGAAGAAGCGCACGATGACGTGAGGCAGACCCGCAGTACCCACCATCAGAGCCATGGTAATGAAGAACACATCAATCGTAGACTTGGAGCCATCAGTATACTGGGCAAAACCAAGCTCCTGAGAGAGTCCGTTCAGTTTTTCCAGCACCGACACACTGGTACCTTCTACCGTGCTACCAAAACCTAACTGCGGAATTGGATTACCGGTAATCATCATTGAGATGAAGATCGCAGGTACTAGATAGGCAAAGATCATTACGCAATACTGAGCCACCTGGGTATAGGTGATGCCTTTCATACCGCCCAGTACAGCGTATACGAATACGATCGCCATACCGATGATTACACCCATGGTAATGTCTACTTCCAGGTAGCGGGAGAAGACAATACCCACACCACGCATCTGACCCGCCACATAGGTGAACGAAATAAAGATTACGCAGATAACCGCCACAACACGGGCAGTCTGGGAGTAGTAACGCTCTGCCACAAAGTCAGGCACAGTGAACTTGCCAAACTTACGCAGATAAGGTGCCAGACACATGGCCAGCAACACATAACCACCGGTCCAGCCCATCAGGTACTGGGCACCGTCACGGCCCATGAATGAGATAATACCGGCCATGGAAATAAAGGAAGCCGCAGACATCCAGTCCGCCGCCGTCGCCATACCGTTAGCCAGAGGGTGAACACCACCACCTGCTACATAGTAATCCTTGGTGCTGCCCGCACGGGACCAGATAGCGATACCGATATACAGGGCAAAAGACAAACCTACAAAGAGGTAAATGAGCGCTTGCTGATCCATGATCACTCTTCCTCCTGCATGTTGTATTTGTGGTCCAGCTTATTCATCTTGTAGATATAAACAAAAATCAGAAGCAGGAAGGTGTAGATAGAGCCTTGCTGGGCAAACCAGAAACCGAGCGGAAAACCGCCAATACTGAATTGATCAAGCTGATCTACAAAGAGAATGCCACACCCGAATGAAACCGCGAACCAGACTGTCAACAGAGTCAGCAACAGGCGCACGTTTTCTTTCCAGTATGCGGCAGCTGCCGCATTTGTATCTGACATAGAAAGACCTCTCCAGAAAACATTATTATTGTTATTGGTCGGTCAAACCTTATCAAAGATAGGGGTTATGCCCCTTTAGACTTTAGGCTAATAAAGCACTGAGCCAGAATATGCCGGGTAGAATTGAAGCAACCACCTTAAGGGAGTTATACCTTCTTGATTCGACTTTGCATTTTTTGAACAGTCTTTTGGCGTGGTGGGTTCAGTAATCGATGTCACCTGACCTCCAGCTAATGAAGCTTTATTTTGTAATGAGCTACTGCCGGAGGCACCACCTGCTGCCCCTTCATCCCTGTCATCGTCTTCTTTCTTTACTGACAGGACAGTATATACATAATGATCAAAGAACCCGGGTGACACCTCTATCTTCACATAAATAGAGAGTAACTGAGGGTTGGTTAGATCCTCCGAAAAAAGCAAATTCACAGTAAGCACATTTGTACCAGATGTTTCAAGCCTAAAGCTTATCTTAAAGGTTCCATCATCATATCCCACACGATCAATACTCTGGAACCTCACTGTTTCTCCTGTCTGAACCCCGGGAAAAAAGGGATGATTAACTAAGATATGCCGGGCACCGAACTCAGTACTAAGATTCGGCGTATGACCTTTATTTTCAGGCGGAACATCAAATACAACCAGGTCAGCTATACCCAGCAAATAAGAAAACAAGTCAATAGAGCTATTTTCTCTTACCAGTGTTTGATGGAAAGTAAATGTGTCCCCAAACTTTTGGTTTGCAAGATACCCAAGAATACTCACCCCACTCTCCACGATATCGATCTGGAAATACTCAAGATTCTGAGTATTAAGAACTTCACGCTGATCATTTGAGTATGTTTTTAGAACACGTGCCTCACGAACTATAATTTGCTTTCCAGCATTAAACTGAAAAAATGAGATTGCAGAAACACTGCAACTCCATAAATAGAAAAGCAGCAAAAATACTCTCATACCCAAACTCTTTTCCTATTGAAACCTTTCCACCACTGACATGCATAAACAGCTTAGTTCAATTACAACAGCCACACATCTACTTTCCGAAAATCACTGGGGGCAGGCCGAACCTATTAGTAGACAAATGCCGCTTATTAGAAGGTATATCGTCAACTTCCCACCTAGTACTATCGAACAAAATTCCTATATGATACGTATTTGACAAAATACGGACTGATCCTTTTGAAAAAACAAGAAGTTTTTGGCTTTCTTGCCATCATACTGGCGGTTAATGCCGTACTTTATTATTTTGCCATCAGCCAGCAGCAAAGCTGGTTATACGACGAAAACGCTCTGATGGAAAACCTGCAGGCCGCCACGGCACTTTGTGCAGGTTTTATCGCACTTATACTACCAAAGCAGAATAATCATCTGGCGAAGGTGGCCGGATACGCCTTTGGTTTTCTGGGGCTGGCTATTTTTCTGAGAGAAGTAGACGTCGAAAGACTCCCTTATGACATTCCAGCGTTTCTGGTGTGGCTGGGTCATGGTATTGGCAGAAACCTGATGCTGGTTGTTTTGCTGGCTCTCGTTTTATGGCAGACAAAGCCTGTGACCGGGCTGATAAAAAACAATCTGGGTGCTCTGATTACTACTCCAGTTGGGTTGTTGATGGGAAGCGCGTTAGCTGTGTTACTGCTCAGCGACCTGTTTGAAAGAGGTGTCATAGGCGGGGCAAGCCACGTATTTTATGAAGAGCTGATGGAGCTGAATGGCTTTGCTCTGTTTTTGTTTGCCTCTACCCTCATCCGCTCATCTTTCGAAAAATTTGGGGTCGAAATCAATCAGGAAGTTGAATTCTTCACACCTGCCAACCAGGCTGGTTGATTCAGTAAAATGGGTTTAAAGGGGAAGCCTTCCCCTTTTTCCTTATTTCTTGTTTTAGAATGGCTGAGTCCAGGCATCATGATACATTTGCTCACCAGTCTCAGCATACTCTGCAAATGGGCCTTTGATTGCTATGGTCAGGCCATCTTCCTGCAAATTCAAAAAGAGCAGCCGTCCATCCGGCGAAAAATTCACTCCGGCAATTTCACTGGAAGATCTGACATTACGCGCCAGAGTGACTATCTTGCCTTTCCGGCTAATGATTCGAATATAGTCGACCCCTTTACCATCTTCAGCCACCACCAGATCCCCCCAGGGTGCTACCGCCAGATTATCGGGAGACTCCATAGAGCTTCGACCCTCTGCCTCACAGATCAACTTCATCTTATTGCCGGGTTTATCGAGATCCTTCAGCTGGAAAATTTGCCCTTTGCCCTTCAGCCCACCATTGGTGGCTGAGAAATAAAGCTCATTGTCGTGTAACCACAACCCTTCTCCACGACTGAAGGAGGCCGCGCCTTTATCTCGCCCCTGAAAACGACAGTTATCATTTTCTGGAACAGGCTCATCAATGCTGACCCAGTCAACAGCAAACTCAGTCTCTTTTTCTATATCCAGACTGGTATTCAACTCAGGAAAACCAGATACCGACAATGCCTGTAACAGCCCCTTACCAAACGGCTGTTGTTTATCATCAGGCACAAAACGATAGAAGCAACCGTCACCGCGATCTTCCGTTTGATAACTAATGGCGGTTTGAGGGTGAAAAGCAAAGGCTTCGTGATTGAATCGACCAAAACTCTTCAGAGGCTGAGGCTGAGCCAGCTCACTGGCATGATGCGAACAGAGAAAGGCAAAACCATGGCCATGGTCAAGGGTCTCTTCACAGGAAACCCAGCCCCAGGGGCTCAAACCACCGGCACAGTTTCTTGAAGAACCCGCCAGCACCAGATTACTGGAAATCACCTTCAGACTCTGCGGATCAATCACCAGTCGACTGACCGCACCATAGCCTTCCTGGTCATAAAAGTGTTGTTTGGATTGAGAACTGAAGTAAGGACTGAAATCGGACTGCCCTTCATCCAGCTCGTGGTTTCGCATAAGAATGACGGAACCATCTTTGCCCTGAAAGCTGCCCATTCCGTCCGGACGGCCGGGAACATCATAGCCATCTGACATGAGGCTGCCTTTTCGTTGCAGAACTTTATAAGAAAAACCCTGAGGTAAATTCAGAACCCGGTTGGGATCGGTTTTTAAACGCCTGCCTTTTGGAAGGCTGCCACATCCAGCTAAACCACCCAACAACCCAAAAGCCAGTAAACTGGTACTGTGCTGTAACAAGCGCCGTCGATTTATAGTCATTCCTGCACTCCCTGCAGGTTTTTATTCACTATTTATAGAAACAAATCCTCTTTGAAAAAGAAAGAGAGAAGGCAGCATTCAGGCTACCCTCTGCAATAAATAATCAGGCGGCCGTTGTATAAACGACGCTGTTATCACTTCCATAGGGATTGGGCAGATACTCATCTGCTTTATGATCATTTTCCCAATGGCTGCCATCCAGTAAATATCTGAATAAAAAGGTTTCATTTTTAGGCAGACGAACTTTTGCTCGAAACACCTTATCTTTTTTTACATAACGCATATTTACAGGTTGCCACTGAGTAAAATCAGCTACTAAAGAAACTGAGCTTAAATCCTCACCGGGGTATTCAAAGGTCACTTCGGCCTCATTCTTTGTTTTAAAGAATTTCTTTTTTATCATTTCCATCTCCTTGCTTTATACATAGCAGGTAACAGAGAATTGACAGCGACATCTTTCTGGTGACGACTCAACATCCAGCGCAGGTTTTTCAGGTATTTTACACACTACAACCCTCTGCAAACGCGTACTATGGTACAACAGTAAATTTAAAAATGTGAACAGCCTGGTAGGCAAGTATTCCGTCACACTAATTGATTAGATTGAAATGAGCACCATTCGGGCAATCATGAAGCTATTTCAATCCGATGAATATTTTTGATTAAACAAACACTCCCTGACAGCGACCAAAACATCAGCTTCACTCATTCCGGATTAAGGGGTGCACAGGCTGGCCAGTATAAGCTTTGAAAAAGCCTCCAGATGACTGCGCCGGGGATGCATACGGGAGACTACGCCTATGCCAAAGAGTGCAGCGATTATTCCCGCAGCTTTTTCAGCGCAATTCAGTGAGGCGTTGAGGCTTCCGGATTGCACAGCATCACATAACATTGACTCAAATCGATTCTGAATACGCCGCAACTGTTTTTTTGCTTCTTTCTCCAGCTGCGGATTATCCCCGCTGAACTCCAGTAACAGGTTAACCAACAGGCAACCGGTTGGATCTTCACCGCAGGCTCTGCCTATCTGCAAATCGAAAAAAGCCTCAATGGCAGCCTTTGATCCATCCTTCTCTGC
>CBDEWF010000026.1:0-9289 GCA_965243775.1 Sansalvadorimonas sp. | reverse complement strand
GATCACCGCGATACTGCTTGCATCAAATCCTTTCTGCTTCAAATCGTAACCAGCACGAGAGGCTTGTTCTCTGCCAATTTCCGTGAGAGGCGCAGGAAAATACCCTTCATTGGCAGGATTGCTGCTATAGCGGTGACTCACATTATTAAGAGCCTGACCATGACGCACAATAATAATATTTCTGGTTTCAGTCATCGTACTTTCTCCAACACCGCCATAAGCCCTCCAGCAGAACAACAAAGTCATTAAATAATAAATACATGGCCACACTGTGCGAGACTTCAAATTTGTTTTCCTTACTAGGTCGAAAACCGTTAGCAAAGCAAGCAAGGTTTCCTGATAAGACAGGAACAATAGTCCAATAAGCAGAGGCGGAGATTAGAAAATCCTTTAGAAATCAAAGTTAACAACTAAGGTGAATAAACAAATAGCAAAATAGTTGTATTGAGTCATAACAGAATGACTATTTTTCCTGAACCCGATAGATGTCTGGCTGGTCCTAGTACTGAGAGGATCAGTCTATTCAGGGAGAGTCCATGCTGAACATAACCAAGTTTTCATCGGGATCGATGATTGTTTTCGCTGCCATACTAGGGATGATCTGTGGCCTGTTTGATATTTCACAGGTCAATACCATTGCCACGACAGTAGGCGATTTGTTTATCCGCCTGCTAAAACTCGTCAGCACCCCCATTATCTTTTTCTCTGTGCTCTCCACTTTAACGGGAATGGGAACATTACAGGAGGCAGGAATCCTGGGAGGAAGAGTTTTCCGTTACACGCTGATGACGACGGTGATCGCAGCCACCATCGCTCTATCGCTCTTTCTTTTGCTTGATCCGGCCAATCATGTGCAAGGGTTGGATATTACCCAGACTGTCACTGAGAACCAGCCTACCGGCTACCTGAAATATCTGGTTGATATTGTACCCACCAGTTTCATCGAACCTTTTGCTCAGGGGCAAGTGATCAGTGTTCTGTTTCTGGCGATTATTCTTAGCATTGCGATATTAACTGTACCTGTTGAAAAACGACGTCGCTTGCAACAACTGTTTGAAGACCTGTTTGCTGCCATAATGAAGTTAACTTCAGGCATATTGAAACTTCTTCCCATAGCCGTCTGGGCTTTTGTCACAACCTTTCTGCATGAGATTAAAGAAGAGTCCATTATCTCCAACCTGGCTCTCTATTTTTCTGGCATTCTGCTGGCGAATCTGATCCAGGCCATTGTCGTTCTCCCTCTGCTTCTTTATTGGAAGGGAATCTCTCCCACGAAAACATTCAAGGGAATGGTGCCAGCACTCTCTGTCGCGTTCTTTGCCAAATCATCCAGTGCTGCCCTGCCTGTTGCTATGGAAACGGCCAGAACCAAACTGGGAGTCAGTGAACGTGTCGCCCGTTTCAGCTTTCCACTCTGCACAACCATCAATATGAATGCCTGTGCCGGTTTCATTCTGATTACAGTGTTGTTCGTTTCATCACTGAACGGTATGACTTTCTCACCTGTTGAGCTGGTTGCCTGGATATTTATTGCAACTGTAGCCGCCATAGGGAATGCCGGCGTACCAATGGGATGCTTTCTCCTCGCAAGTACATTACTAGCCACCATGAATGTACCGCTCACATTGATGGGGGTCATTCTGCCGGTGTATGCGTTGATCGATATGCTGGAAAGCGCCATCAATGTCTGGTCTGACGCTTGTGTCACCTGCATTGTTGATAAGGAAACCGAACCGACAACTGTGCAAAACCAGCAACAGGCCTGATCAATGAACTGCACCTGTTTCAATTTCCGCCCCCTTTTCAGGAGCTGGTTGAATGATCTTGCGCATGCATTCAGTGAAGGGTTTCATACTCTGGCTGTCACCATCTTCAGCTGTCACCTCATAGGCACCTTCAAGAGTCGGAGGCTTGGTACCTGTATCGATCGTTCCACGAATTTCGAGAAAATACAGGTCTCCTTCCGGAAGAAGCTCTGCACAACTCTGCAGGGTGTCATGACTTTCCTTGGCCGAATCATCAGTACAGGCAAAAAGAAAAACCGTTGCGGATAACAACAACACAGATTTGTAATACATAACCACTCCCGCAAAAAGGCAACGGGAGCAGTCTGGTTCAGGAAAGGGGTTTGTCAATTTGGTTACAGGGAAAGACTTAACTCGGCAACAATACGACGAACGCCTCTGCCCAGCACACCAAGATCTTCATCACTGATGATATAGGGTGGCATCATATACAGAAGCTTTCCAAAGGGTCGTAACCATATACCTTCTTCTACAATTCTTGGCTGTATAACATGCATATCTACTGGCTCGTTCAACTCAACGACACCAATCGCACCCAGTACACGCACATCTTTGACCGCAGCCATATGAGCACAGGGTTCCAGACCTTCTTTTAGTTTCTGTTCAATGCGGGGAATTTGTTGCTGCCACTCTCCCGTCGCAAGAATGTCAAGACTGGCACAGGCCACATTGCAGGCCAGGGGGTTACCCATAAAGGTTGGCCCATGCATAAAGACGCCGTTATTGCAGATGGTATGACTGACCTTTTCAGTACACAGCGTCGCGGCCAGAGTCATATAACCACCGGTAATGGCTTTGCCAACAGTCATGATATCAGGGCAGATACCTGCATGCTCACAGGCAAACATCTTCCCAGTTTCGGCCAAAGCCTGTCGCAATTTCATCAAATATCAGCAAAATGCCATATTCATCACACAGCTCGCGCACACGTTTGATATAGGCCGGAGAGTAAAAGCGCATCCCACCAGCGCCCTGAACAACAGGTTCCATAATCACACCGACCAGATCCCGGTGGTGTTCTTTCAAGGCTATGGAAAATTCCTCAATATACCGCTCATCCCACTCATCAGCAAAGCCACATTCCGGCGCACCAACAAACACATGTTCCAGCAAAACGCCGCTGAATAAACCATGCATACCGTTAACCGGATCACACACAGCCATAGCACCAATCGTGTCACCATGATAACCATTGCGTACTGTTAACAAGCGTTTGCGGCGATCATCTCCCTGACTGCGCCAGTATTGAACAGCCATCTTGATGGAGACTTCAACAGAGACGGAACCTGTATCTGCTAAAAAGACTGTTTGCAAAGGCTCAGGAGTTATTTGAACAAGCTTGCGACACAAATCTATCGCGGGTTTATGTGTCAAGCCACCAAACATCACATGGGACATATTAGCCAACTGTTCCTGAGCAGCAGCATTCAACTCGGCACGGTTATAACCATGAATGGCTGACCACCAGGAAGACATTCCATCAATCAGCTCCCGCCCGTCAGCCAGTTTGATTCTGACGCCATCGGCTGAAACAACCGGGCAGACAGGGATGGGATGAGTCACTGATGTATAGGGGTGCCAAATATGATCACGATCGAATTCCATATCCTGCTCAGTAAACCCAACTTCCGGGCGAAAAACTGACTGTTGCAAAAGATCCTCCAAGCACACACGGCCAAACTTTGCGGTAGATTATGACAAAGTTGGCAGGTGGTTCAATTACCACTTGTAAACCCTTACAGACCACTGGCGTTTACTTTTACAGGTATTGAACTTTCGAACTATCTTTCGCTGTCATCACGAAAAAAGACCCAATACCAATGATGCCGATGAAAGGATTTGCGACAATAACACTTACGCTTTTGATGGCTCTTTCCGGAACTGGCCTGCTGACTTTCGCTGGGCCCCGGTTACTGGGATTCAATCCGCCGAATATCCAAAGGCCTGCAGTTTACTGCCCGGCAGATACACCCCAAACGCCGGGAGACAAACCTCTTCGTATTATGACCTGGAATATCCAGTCTCTTATGGGGGCGTATTACCCTTACTGGGAGAAAGAGAGACAAAACCCTCTCAGCAAAGCCGAGCTGAGAGAAAACCTGGACAAAATTGTATCTGTGATTCACGAGGTTGATCCGGATATTCTGCAACTTCAGGAAGTTCATCTGACTCACCCTGTGACCTTTCATCAGAACCAGATAGAGATGCTCTATCAAAAACTGGCAGACAAACTTCCTTGTTATTGTCATGGCAGCTACTGGAAGGCCACTTTGATTCCCCACAGAAAGCTTCTGGGGAATGTCGATATGCGCTTGTTGACAATGAGCCGCTACCGGATGGATGAAGCCATTCAGAAATTATTACCTCCAACGAGAACGAAACGGGCTTATATTCCTTTTTATCCCAGGCACTCCCTGTTGGAGGTTCGCATGCCACTTAAAGGGGGAGGTAACCTCAACGCTATTAACACACATCTGGACTCCCCGGGAATCGATCGAGGTAGTATGTACGCGCAGATTGATGCCGTTCAAAGACGGCTCGAGCTCCTGACGGAGAAGAGGAAACTCTGGTTTATTTCCGGTGATTTCAACCTGACGCCACCCGGTTTTTATCACCGACTTCCCGAGAACCAGAAACCCAACTATTCAGAGCCTTCATTGTTGACTCCTTTTTACCAGCAGTTCCGGGGAATTCCTGAACATTCTGATATCCAGAGCTCACAATGGCCTCAATGGCTAACTGCCTACGATATTAACCCTGGCGGTCTGGATTTGATCATCGACTATATTTTTAGACCTGACTATGTCAGTGCCAACAACTCAAAGGTTCTCCACCTGCCACTGGATATTTCCGACCATATGCCGGTTATCACCGAGCTTATTCTGCCGCAAAAGTAATGGCTGCCTATCCTCGTCAGATAGGCATTGCTGACATACAATGCTCCGCTACCTGAATATGGAAGGATGGATAATCCGGTATGAGTGCCCTTTTTGTTGAACAGCTGTCCACAATCGATTTTTCCTATCTATGCCCAATACGCGGGCTGGTAGGTGAAACTTGGCTGGTTGATGTTGTTCTTTCAGGAGAGCTGAATGAAGAGGGAATGGTGTTTGATTTCGGCCATGTTAAAAAAGAGATCAAGGCCCTGATTGATGCTCAGGCGGATCACGCTCTTCTGGTTCCATCAGAACATCCTGCCATCGTATGCAGTGAAAATAATGGCATTCGAAAGGTTTCTCTGCAGCTTGTGAATGGAAACACAATCCAATGCAAAGCTCCCGAACAGGCCATCCTGTTCCTGCCCCTTGAGAGCATTACACCAGAAGCCGTCAGGCCCATTATTGAAGAACATATTCTAAAGGGGTTGCCTGAAAATGTGACCGGTGTAGAACTAAATCTCTATCCGGAATCTATCAATGGCGCCTATTACCACTACAGCCATGGTCTGAAAAAACATTCTGGTGACTGCCAGCGTATCGCTCATGGTCATCGCTCACCCATTCAAGTTTACTGTGATGGTGAACGCCAGAAAGAAATGGAAAAAGCATGTGCCGAGAAGTGGCGTGATATTTATCTGGCAACACAGGAAGATCTGAAAAATTCACAAATGATTAATGAGTGTGAACACTACACTTTCGGCTATCAGGCACCTCAGGGCTATTTTGAATTATTGATTCCAGCCAGAAACTGCTACCTGATCGACACGGATACAACGGTTGAATTGCTAGCAACATACCTCGCCAACAAGCTGGGTAAGCAGCGTCCAGGATCAACAGTGAAAGTGGTTGCCAATGAAGGTTTTCGTAAAGGCGCCATCGCAACTTCTATTCTGAAGCGATAATGTTCATTTCTTATCTATAAAAAAAGACCACCAGACTGAAAACCTGATGGTCTTTTTTATGCTGTGCATGGGAGGTTGACTTTAGATAGAAGCACCCAAAACCAACCTCAACACAAGATGTAACCTCTTGATTAACAAGGGGTTAGCAGCATTACATCATGCCACCCATGCCACCCATGCCGCCCATACCACCCATGCCGCCACCCATATCAGGCATAGCAGGCTTGTCTTCAGGCAGTTCAGCAACCATGGCTTCGGTGGTGATCATCAGACCAGCTACGGAAGCAGCCGCCTGCAGTGCGGAACGGGTTACCTTGGCAGGATCCAGGATACCCATTTCCATCATGTCACCGAATTCGCCAGTTGCAGCGTTGTAACCGAAGTTACCTTCACCGTTGCGAACCTTCTCAACAACAACAGAAGCTTCGTCGCCGGAGTTGGCAGCGATCTGACGGATAGGACCTTCCAGAGCACGCAGAGCCAGAGCGATACCCGCTTCCTGCTCCTTGTTGATACCTTCAACAGAGATGTTGCTCAGAGCACGGATCAGGGCAACACCACCACCAGCCACTACGCCTTCTTCAACAGCAGCGCGGGTTGCGTGCAGAGCGTCTTCTACACGTGCTTTCTTCTCTTTCATTTCGACTTCAGAAGCAGCACCAACCTTGATCACGGCAACACCGCCGGCCAGCTTGGCAACACGTTCCTGCAGCTTCTCTTTGTCGTAATCGGAAGAGGAATTCTCGATTTCAGCACGAACCTGCTCAACACGGGCAGAGATGTCTGCCTGGTTGCCAGCACCATCAACGATAGTGGTGTCTTCCTTGGTGATAACAACGCGCTTGGCAGTACCCAGATCTTCCAGAGTTGCCTTTTCCAGACTCATGCCAATCTCTTCGGAGATCACAGTACCACCGGTCAGAACAGCGATGTCCTGCAGCATAGCCTTGCGACGGTCACCGAAACCTGGTGCCTTAACAGCGGAAACCTTAACGATACCACGCATGTTGTTCACAACCAGAGTTGCCAGAGCTTCGCCTTCAACATCTTCAGCGATGATCAGCAGAGGCTTGCCAGCTTTGGCCACAGCTTCCAGAGTCGGCAGCAGATCACGGATGTTGGAGATCTTCTTGTCGAACAGCAGGATGAATGGGCTTTCCAGCTCAGCAGACATGCTTTCCTGGTTGTTGATGAAGTAAGGAGACAGGTAGCCACGGTCGAACTGCATGCCTTCTACAACGTCCAGTTCGTTTTCCAGGGAGTTACCTTCCTCAACGGTGATAACGCCTTCCTTACCTACTTTTTCCATCGCTTCCGCAATGATGGCACCAACGGTTTCGTCGGAGTTAGCGGAGATAGTACCGACCTGAGCGATAGCTTTGCTGTCTGCACAAGGAGTAGACATATCCTGCAGCTGAGTAACAACAGCGGCAACCGCCTTGTCGATACCGCGCTTCAGATCCATTGGGTTCATGCCAGCAGCAACGTACTTCAGACCTTCGTTAACGATGGACTGAGCCAGTACGGTCGCGGTAGTGGTACCGTCACCCGCCTGATCGTTAGCCTGGGAAGCCACTTCCTTAACCAGCTGGGCGCCCATGTTTTCGAACTTGTCTTTCAGCTCGATTTCCTTGGCTACGGAAACACCATCCTTAGTGATGGTCGGTGCGCCGAAGGACTTTTCCAGCAGGACATTACGGCCTTTTGGGCCCAGAGTTGCTTTTACAGCGTCAGCTAGGACGTTAACGCCCTCGAGCATTTTTTTTGCGAGCTTCGTCGCCGAATGTGACTTGTTTGGCAGCCATCTTGATGTTCCTTGAATTGGGTTAATAGTCGCAGTAATAAACCAGAATGAACCTGGAATTATTCGCCTTCGATAACAGCCAGAATGTCAGATTCAGCCATCAGCACATGCTCAACACCATCGATCTTGATGGTGTTGGAATCACTGTGGTATCCACCGAATACGACCTTGTCACCCACCTTTACAACCAGCTCAACCAGGTTGCCATTGTTGTCGATGCGGCCAGCACCAGCAGCAACAACTTCACCACGGTTAGTCTTTTCAGCCTTGCCTGGCAGTACGATACCGCCGGAAGAAGTAGTTTCACTTTCGAAACGGCGCACAAGCACCTGGTCGCGCAAAGGACGGAGCTTCATTGACAGTCTCTCCAACAGTTTTTAATCCGCTGACTTAGCAGCTATTCCCAAAAATTCTTCCAACCCTCATAGGGGTGGAAGTTACCAAAATCTCAACCCGAAAGATTCGTTTTAAGCCTTCAGTGAAAAGTGTTTGCCGACTTATTCTTCGGCTGCCCGTCTTGAGTGGGGGCGGGCTTTTCGCATTTCAACCCCTTTATGCAGAAAATTTACTCTTCTCTGCGATATTCACCATCAATCACATCTTTACCCTGTTGCTGACGGAAGGGGTTCTCACCAAAACCGTTACTTTCAGGGCTTTTTTCAAAACCATCATCAAAGCCACTTCCGAAGCTGGCCCCGAATCCCGCAGATTGACCAGCACCCATGCCACCGGAAGTGTATACGTTGAAACGGGGACTGCTGATCATTCGCTTGATCACCTTCCGGCGAATCGGGGCAATCAGGCCACACAGGGCGATACAGTCGGTAATAAAACCGGGAGCCAGCAGCAAAGCTCCACAGAAGGCGATAACAAGACCTTCCATCATTTCCATGGCCGGGATTTCTCCACTGGACATGCGCTGACGGGCACGCATCAGGGTGCTGAAACCTTCCTGACGCAGCAGAAACAGTCCGACAGAAGCGGTAAAGAGAATTAATCCGATGGTGGGAAGAACACCGATCAACCCCCCAACTTTTATAAGAATCATCAGCTCTGTTATGGGAAACAGAACCAGGAGGAAGAAACCCAGGCGCATTTGTTGTCTCCGTTAGTTACAGAGGCTATATGGCGCTACCTAAGGGGATTTCAAGGGGCAAACAAGGATTAAACCTCTAAATCATCACTTTCGCCCATCTGAGCTGGTACATTAAAGAGATATTTTCCTTTACAGATTACGCAACAACTGTGCTCTTAATCTTGATGTAAAAATCATGCTGTCAATATTTTAGCCAAGGTGGAGTAACAACATTGTCAGCAAAACTAACACCTAGAGAAACTTTACCTAATTAATATGAACCAAATGAGATACAGGCCTAAACATGGAAGAGGCAAGGTGAGAAATGGAATTGAGGGGTTTAACCAAGTCAGGAGAGAAAAACAAGCGCTAATGATCATCAATCCAATGATGGCTCATGCGATCGCTGCTGCATTTTTGGAAGAAACCTTGCCTCAACCAAATGCAATGGAAAGCTTGCGTTACGCTGTAAACACCAACACATTCATCAGGGTTGTACGTACACTCAAGAAGATAAAGATAAGGCTCTGGAAATCGCTGTGCAAAATAAAGAACTGCCTTTCATACGGCACTGGATAAAAGAAGGGGCTTGCATGCCTCAAAGCTCAGAAGCCCAAAAATCTTTCGATAACCTGATCTACCTTTTCATTACAGATAGAAAAGCTGATGAGGCGCGTGAATGCGTAAAAATGCTAGGGTTTCAAAGTACCACTCACCATGAGGCCAGGGTTAAATAGGAATCTTGAGCATTGCATAAAAAATCG
>CBDEWF010000025.1:0-4056 GCA_965243775.1 Sansalvadorimonas sp. | reverse complement strand
TGCTAAACAGGTGTGAGACATGCAGACAATTACAATTGCAAGTGGTGTGTGTCTTCATGGTTGAGGAATCGAAATATGTAGATAAAATGAATGTGGTAATATTAATTTTGGTGTAAGCAGTTATTTTTAGCGGATCAGCCACAGTGCTTTGCAGAGACCTGTGCTATCTTAGTGCTTTTCTACTTGTGTTCTCGAAAGCTTGGAGAAACTACTGTACTATTTTAAGTAAAAAGGCTCAGTAATAAAAAAAACATGTATTCAAAGCTCTAATGATCGGTTTCGGCTTCAGTATGAAGCTCATCACCATGTACTATACAATTATTATGTGTAGAAGACAAGTTATTTATTTTTGCAAAGGATAATACAATATTTAAGGTATTGCTGCAAGTTGATTTAGGAATAAAGTCATTCTACATGTACTGTATGAAAAAAAGTGCTTATTATTTCAAAATTAAGCAAAAATGGAACAGTTCATGCTTGTACTCTCATACGTCTGACCATTTTGGCCTTTTGGTACCGCTGTATGATGTTGTCTTTTAGATTTAGATAATTTTACCTTTCAGAATAGTCATTATGCAAATTTGCCTTTCAGAGCTGTAACACTTCTACGTTCTTTTCAACAGCTTTCAGCTTCCACGTTCAGCAGTTTTCATATCATAGTAGCGATGTTACCTTTGTAACAGCAGCTGACTATGTTTTTACATATATGTATCACCGGCAGCTGATTGGCTGCTTGTCCGTGAGTATCTTGAGCAGCTAATTGGCTGTTTGTGTATGTAGCTTCGGCAGCTGATTGGCTGCTCGTTTATGTGTAGCACCGGCAGCTGGCCGCTGTTATTCTCCGTCGTCACGTGGTGGCCACGTGGTCTGACCTACCTGTGGAAACCAAAGTCGGGGTCAGAGCTGCGGTCACCACATAATTGTTTTAACCTACTTGTGCCTCTACCTGGAGCTTTTCACTTTTGCGTGTATCAAGGTTTTTAGAGCTGCTATCGGCACGTACAAAGCGCTTCGAAATCACCTGGCACTGACCCTGTGTGGTGCAGGTCTCATTCCTTCGTTAAAGCCATGTTAAGCTTTGGAGCTGAAGAGAGAAATCGGATTGAAGGTACTCACTAATTCTGCAACAGGCTCTTACATGCACGGGCCATTACAGCAGCTTAACATTGAAGGAAACTCGCCAGTGTCGGTGAGCCGGATTTGAAAAGCTGCTTGGCAGGGCAAGGTTGGGGACGGCGCGGCTGAGCTGCTTTTCTAGCGGTGCCGCGGCCATGGACATCTCATTGTAGCTTTTACACACATAGACAAGTAACTTTGCAGTAGGGAAACACTTGGAGAATTCATTATTTGTCGCAGTTGCACTGAGAAGTACGCGAAATCAAGTGTCGCCTGTCCTACCGCAGTGAAACTTCCTCCGTGCAAATTGACATCGGGATTTGTTTTGTGTCACTGTATTTTACCACCTCGTACCACGTGCTGTGTCAGGTGGCGTGTCATACTGTGCTGCCCGTATCCTGGCTTGCTGTGTCACGCTGTGCTCTGTCACGCTGTGCTCTGTCACGCTGTGCTATGTCACGCTGTGCTGTGTCATGTTCTGTTGTCTCACACTCTGCTGTGTTACGCTCAGCCATTTTACGCTCTGCTGTGTCACTCTACCGCGTCACTCTCTGCTATATCACGCTCTGCTGTGTCACGCTCTGCCTTGTCACGTTCTGCCGTGGTCACGCTCTGCTGTTTGCATGCAGGCTGAGGAGCAGCGTGCTGACGGCGCTCTCCGCCGAGACCCAGTGAGTCATGCCGCGTTGCTGCCGTGCTCTTACCCCATAAATGCCCGAGACCAATGTTTTTGCCTTTGGGACCAGCGGTTGTTCGCCGGTGCAGGCCTTTGTTGTATGCGTGGCGTGAGCTGGGCTCTGGCTGGGGGTGTGCTGCAGTGGGCCTGTGCTGGGGCCTGTGGTGGGGCTGTGGCAAAGGAGGGTGGATGAGTTTCCGGGTGGTTCTCTCGTCCGAGTTATGCCGCACACTGCCGGCGCCTGTGCTGTGCGCTGCGACAGGCGGGTGGTGCAGCGCGCGCTCTGCCAGCTGGCCGCCGCCCTGGCCGACCTGGACCTTGGCGAGCGCGCTTGGCCCGAGCTCTTTCAGTTCCTGGAGCTGAGCGTGCGGAGCGAGGAGCTGCCCACCCGCGAGGTGCTTGCCACTTCCGGTTGTGCGGAACTTGCGGTCTACTTGCTAAGTGGGTAGTACTTCGAACTGCGCACGAATTCCTCTTTTACCTGTTTCTCAACACTGGATGGGATTGTTTCGTGTCACATACAGCCGGTTGTGTTTTCCTGTTAGTCTGCATACATGTGTGCTTTGCTTTTCCGATGTAGATAGGTGTTCAGCTACTGTCGAGCCTGACGTTCTGCGTCGAAGACGGACTGTCCTTCCTACCATTGGTGCTGCAGCTGTGTCAGCAGCTGCTTGCGTCATGGACTTCGGAGACCGTCGCCGCCGGCACGCTCAGGTAAGGCTCTCGTCCTCGGTCCACTTTTAACCCGTTTTTGTTTAAAAGAAGATTTTCGACTAATTCATGTTTTCTCATACAACTTGAGAGTTGGTTGCTTGTCAAGCAATTCTCCGGAGAAATTGGAAATCCTTGCACGGGGCAGAAGCGGGCTAATAGATGCGGCACTGGGTGTGTGCTGCAGGGTGCTGACTAACGTGGTGTGCAGCATCGGCTCCGACGAGAAGGAGACCTTCCAGGCGCTGGTGCCGGCCGTGGTCGAGACGGTGCAGCAGCTCATCCAGCGCGGTCTCGAGGTTTCCTGCTGCTGCTGCTGCTGCTGCTGCTGCTGCTGCTGTCCGTGCGTCTGCTGCTACTGGTGTCCGTGCGTCTGCTGCTGCTGACCCGCCCTTTGTGTTGCTGATATGCCTGTCTGTGTGTCGGCTGCACGGCTGCTCTGTATGTCTGCTGTCCGTCCGTCTGCTGCTGTCGTTGTGTCTGTTGCACTGCTGCTGTCCATGCGTCTGCAGACGGAGGCGGCCGAGGCCCTGGAGGTGTTTGACGAGCTGCTCGAGAGCGAGGTGGCCCGTGCTGCAGCCCGTCATGCAGGACTTCGTGCTCTTCTGCTTGCAGGTGTGCTCATTGGCTGCTCGCTCTGACGACACATCCGGCGCTGCTCTCGGATTGGCTGCTCTCTGCAGTAGCTTATGCTCTATCGCTCAGGGGTCTTTGATTGACAGAGGAGCAGTTCGAGGCGAACACCTTCTTGAGTCAGACCCAGTGCAAGAGTCGGCCCATGAGCCCAGAGTTGCGGGTCGAGCGCCCTGTCGCTCAGCTAACCGGCCTGGCCATGTCGCTGTCTCTTTGCCTGCAGCACTGGAGATCACGCGGTGCCTTACTGCGATTGTTATCAGCTTTTTCACAACCAGCTCGAATTAGCTGCACATGGCCAGTAATGAGCTCTGATTAGCTGCAGATGGCTCCAAGCAGGCTCAGCTTGGCTACAGGTGGCCGGTAGTGAGCCCATATTGGCTGCAAATGGTCGGTTCCGTCTGATTGCCAGAAGATAGCTGAGAAAGGCCCCTGATTAGCTGCGAATGGCTATTGGCGGGCTCTTATCGGTTACAGATGGCAACTATCAGACCCTGGTTGGTTGCAGATGGCAAGTAACTGAATCAGATTGGCCGCACTTGGGTGGAATCGGGCTGCAGATGGCTGATAATGGGTTCTGATTGGCTACCCTGATTGGCTGCAAATGGCCGCTGATGGTCTCTGATTGGCTACAGATGGTAAGTAACACACTCTGATTGGCTGCAGATGGCCGGTAACCAGCAGCTTGAAGGTTCGCTCCGCTGCAAAGCGCTGAACCTGCTCTCGGCGCTCGTCTTCTTCAAGAAAAAGGTTGGCATTTGGCGCGCGTGTGCCTGGAAAAGAACGCTGCCAGAACTTTCATAGTCACAGCATTTATACATATTCTTTATTGAAGAGAACTTTTCCACAGTGAAAGATCCTCGTAAAAAGAAGTGGAAGAAACTTTCGAGGCTCCTTTTAAGTAGTATTGTACCTGTTTC
>CBDEWF010000024.1:0-12196 GCA_965243775.1 Sansalvadorimonas sp. | reverse complement strand
GTGTGGCTAAAGGACTTTGGCAAAATCAAATTGTTTCGGACGCTACTCAAAGACCAGCGGCGCCACTATGTTGTTTACCTGCTGGAGACCGACACCAGCACCTTCCTTCGAAAGGACTTCCTACAGATTCATGACCAGCACTGGCAGATTGAGCAATATCACCGTGCTATCAAGCAGGTCTGTCATATTGAGCACTTTCAGGTTCGCAATGAGCAGCCCATCCGGAATCATATATTTGCTGCTATTGGCAGCTTTGTTCAGCTACAGAAGATGCGAGCGGACAAGGTTATCTCTAATGTTTACCAGCATCAGAGAGATCTATACAAAGATGTCGTTGCAACATTCATCGACAGCTTTGCTAAAGGTAAGGATTATCTCCTTCCAAAATTAGCGGAAGCTGTCAATGCGTAAGTCCTACTACCGTTAATAGCCATATCGACAACCTGCTTATGAACGCCAGGAGCACACGCTTTGTACCGATACTCCAGCATAAAGCTTTTGGTTGGTGATGCAGTCTGGATTTTGGCAGAGATAACGTTGCACGCCACAGCGGCTGAAGCCGCATTTTCCAATGTTTGTACTACTGCAGCTCGCGCAGCTGACTTCTGTGAGACATACCATACTTTACATAATTGGTATGCGTATTCAATTTGCTATCCGTATTGTCCCTGAAACACACATCTGACCCACTACCAAGATAAGTATGGGCTAGTTGACGATTCGTACTTTCAAGTGTGGCGAGTGGAGAAAAAGAGGGTGGAGGGGAAGGAAGAGTGATCAGACTGCTGACGCCTACAGTGTGCAAACTGGATGGCAAGTCGGTTTCATTTGGTAACTGGGAAATCCCAAAGTTTTCTCCTGATTTAGGGACGGCAAGTTGAAAGCCGGCTTCACTGATTTGATCATCATGACACTCTGCAATCTCCCGACCACCATCTGTAGAAGCCGTGCTGGTCATAGAGCCAGGTTGGCTTGAGAGTTGTGATCCTGAAAGTGGTGGCGCGTCGATTAAGGTTAATTTGCCAGCTATGGCCGGGTTTGCAAGAAAGGTGGTTAATAAGAGAATAGCGAGAAGGGTTACTTCAAGTTGAGCCAAAGTGAAACGCGAAAGGATGGATGACATCACCGCAACTCCACAGTATTTCTGCACCCAAAACGCAAAGGCGTAACTTAGATCATCACTCTGAGGAATCAAGCCTGACGTTGGTCTGTTGCGGGGCAGGGGACTTCGAAGTATATGATGAACCGGTGTAGCGCTGGGCGATGGTGTTGGCTCGTTCAAGGGCAATTTCCATTGTTTCGGGGCGGTCATCGGGATCTATCTCCAGACACTCCACAGCCAATCGTTGAAAGTCTGTGAAACAGGCGTTCCGGGCTCTGTCTGCCGATGCAATTGCTTTATCTATTCTTAGAAAGCGTTGAACTGAGGTGAAACTACGAAGTTTTTTTTGAGACTCGTCCGGCCAGAGGCAATGGGGACACTCGTCGGGACAGTGACCAAATCTGCATGTGGGATGGTTGGTCCAGCCCAGGGTGTTGGGTTGCCCCTGTAACATGTTGAGCAGAATTTTCCCCCAGCCATAAATATCACTCTTTGAAGTTGTGCTGACACCAAAGAACAGATCTGGAGCCAGCCGTAGGTAACCGGCTTCCAGATCGCCATCAACATACACACCCTGGAAAGATTGGCTGTGATGTTCTGTTTTTCTGGCAGAGGCGTTGGGATTAGGCGCACCTTGTGCTTTTAACCGTCCAAAATCAGAGATCCACGCATGATGACTTTCTGTCAGAAGAATATTGCTGGTCGTCAGGTCACAGTGAACAAGATCATTTGAGTGAAGGTAAATCAGTCCATTCGCAACCTGCTGGCAGATTTGAAAGCGGGCAGGCCAGTCCATGCTGATGGATCCACCTGATATTCTTTTCAGACGGTCATAAAGTTCCTCCTGGGCTTTTGGCAGCAGCAGGAATGTCTGGGCTTTGAGAAATGCGTAACCCGGACAGGGAAGAATATTTGGGTGTTTCAAAGAGTGTTGGGCGCGGGCCTCGCCAAGAAGAGCGTTGGCATGTCGTAATTCAATGTTGGTTTTTACAACATATTGGCTGGCTGCTTTTTCTTCGGGTCCTTTGGCTTGCATAACATAGCCGTAAGATCCCTTGTGATGAAAGCTGAATTTTTGTTTATTGCTGATCGCTGTGATGGTGCAAGTCAGAATATTCTTAAGGTCATCTCTGCTGTGCTTTTGGTACGGTATGCACATCAATTGAACATTAGATACTCGCTTGGGTGTATTTTTCCCTCGGTTTGTAGGGTCTGATAAAGATAAACTGGCTTCGACAAGTTCGTTTCCCTCAGGGTGTTGAGGTGTCAAAAGTCTTCTCTTGGCTTTAGAGCCGCTGGCTTCACTGCTACCGGAAGTACCTTCAGGGTGTGGTCTTTTTACTAGCGCCTGTGGCCGCATAAGGATACTCAAACTATTCAGCTGAAAAATATAGGACTTAGGCATTGAATGTGCGAAGTAATTCCCACAGATGGATAGATTTGGCTCGAATAACTGACCAATGGGTCAGGAATAGTTGCCTCATCCGGTGCCATGATGGCACCGGGCTACGATAAAACCTACAATACGCGCCATTTTTACCGTTGCTCCCCAAAACTGAATTTATTGTTATGTCCCGTAATCATCTATTGCTTTACTGCCGCCCAGGTTTTGAATCCGATCTGGCCAGTGAGATTCAGGAGAAAGCTGCAGCTGCCGGTATTTATGGCTATGTCAAAACCCGGAAGAACAGTGGTTATGTTGTCTACATTACCCAGAGTGAAGACGGTGCCTGGGATCTGATGGGCCGCATCCGCTTTGATGATCTGGTATTTGCCCGCCAGTGGGTTGCGGCTCTGCCTCTACTGGAGGAGTTGCCGGTCAATGACCGGGTGTCAGTCATCAAGCAGGTGATCAGGGAGAGTCATTTCCCCCGTTGTGGAGAAGTGGTTCTGGAAACTGCAGATACCAATGAAGCCAAGGAACTGTCCGGTTTCTGCAGGAAGTTTTCCCACCCCCTGCGTCAGGCCCTGCACAAGGACGATATGCTGACCCAGAAGGAGAACAGAAGTGTTCCGCGCCTGCACTGTTTTTTCCTGGATTCATCGACTGTTTACTTGGGACTCTCAGATACTCGAAACAGCAGCCCCTGGCCTATGGGTATTCTGCGCCTGAAGTTTCCAAAATCTGCACCCAGCCGATCCACCCTGAAGCTGGAAGAAGCCTTCCATACTTTTATTCCGGATGATGAGTGGGATACCCGTCTTGCACCAGCCATGAAAGCTGTGGATCTAGGTGCCGCTCCCGGTGGCTGGACCTGGCAGCTGGTACAGCACTCCATGATGGTAACCGCGGTAGATAACGGCCCGATGGATAATGATTTGATGGAGACTGGACAGGTAACCCATAAACAGGAAGATGGCTTCCTTTATGAACCGGTTAAACCGGTGGACTGGATGGTCTGCGATATTGTTGATAAACCGGCCCGGGTAGCTGAGCGCATGGTGAAATGGCTGCTGAATGGCTGGTGCCGTGAGGCTATCTTCAACCTTAAGCTACCCATGAAACAGCGCTGGCTGGCGGTACAGAATGCTCTGGAGATGATGGAGGAGTGGGCTGATGAATATGAAGTGGTTCTACAACTGCGTTGCCGGCAGCTCTACCATGATCGCGAGGAAGTGACAGTTCATGCTGTTAGACCAGAGTAATTGCTTGGGATGGGGGAGGCCAGGTAGTGAAGTCGATTGAATTTTAACTCTTGGAGGATCTCTGGCACCGAGGGTCTGCGATTAGAGTCAATGCTCATACATGGTATGATGACTTTGTCCATAATGGGTAGCCGGTGGCAATGTCTGAAGTTGTTTAATGCGGTCAATTCAACTGTTTGACTTCCCGTGGGATGAAATCGCCAATAATTATAAATCTGGGTATTGGATATAATAGACAGGATTAGACCACCCAGGCAAAACACATCAGACTCGATAGTTTTCCTGTTTATCATGAACTCAGTAATCGTACCATTATTTTGTAATATTGAATTGCTGACTGATAGCTCTGGAGCAAGATAGGTGCAGGGGCTATAAAGAAAATCAGGTTGCTGTATTGGGCATGCCAGTCCAAAGTCCGTGATAACCGGGTTGTTATTTGAATCGATAAGAATATTGGCAGATTTCAGGTCACCATGAATATAGCTCTCATTGTGAATATACTCGACACCTCTTGTTATGTTTTTACACATCTGGGATTTAAGGGCGGGGCTTAAACGATATGCACCCAGACAGTTCCAAAGATCATCTATGTAGAAGGGCATAACCATGGATACCTGCCGTCCATTGGCAACATAGCCCTGAAGATTTACGACGTTGGGGTGGTTTAAGGTTGCCAGGATCCGGGCCTCCTTAAGGGTATCTGTGTAGTAACGTGGCAGATCTGTTTTAGAGCGTTTAACGGCTAGGTGAGTATTTCCATATTGAACCCGGAAAATGTTGCCATAAGTACCGTTGGCGACGTTAGTACCAGATCGTGCCGAGGCTGTTTGGATATAGTACTGTGAGTATCCATCGCGAAACCAGGATTCAACTGGACCATAGACAGGCTGTGGAACAACAATGGCAGCAGGTATTAAGAGCACGGGAATTTGGGGAAGCAGAGAGGGGGCTCCAGACGGTAAAGGCATAGATGGCTGCACAGGCTCGGGAACTTGGTGTACGGTATGTTGGTTCCACTGGGCCCACTGCCCCCACTGTTGTCCCAGACCCCACTGATTAGGATGACTCTGCTGGACACCAGCAGCTGTTGATAGCGGTACATTACTGACCACATTTGAGTGTGTAGTGCTGGGCGCTGTTGTTTGGGAAAACCGGTCCATGCATCAGTTCTTGCGGTTAAACATACGATTTTGACTGGATTCTGTAACAGAAGTTCCGGTTTCTGCCGCTCCCTTTCTGACTGGGCTGACTAAGGGTATGATTGCGCTGTTACCCGTTGATAACATGCGAGCGCCATCATGCAGTTTCGTCCCTGTATCGACCTTCATAACGGTAAGGTAAAACAGATCGTAGGCAGTTCACTGACTGACAGGGATAACTCTGCCCAGGTGAATTTTGAAAGTGACCGCTCTGCCTCCTGGTTTGCCCGTATGTATTGTCAGGATAACCTTCATGGTGGCCATGTGATCAAGCTGGGGCCAGGCAACGAAGGTGCTGCCAGGGAAGCACTGTCAGCCTGGCCGGGTGGTTTGCAGATAGGAGGTGGTGTCACAGCGGACAATGCTGCTGACTATCTGGTTATGGGGGCCTCTCATGTTATCGTGACATCCTATGTCTTCAGCAATGGCCAGATTAATTATGACAACCTGGAAAGACTGGTTGAGGTAACCGGCCCTGACAGGCTGGTGCTGGATCTGTCCTGCAAGGAGAGAGACAGCCAGTACTATATTGTTACTGATCGCTGGCAGAATTTCACCGATACGGTAATTTCCGATGAGACTCTACAGGAGCTGGGGCAGTTCTGTGATGAATTGCTGGTTCATGCTGCCTCGGTGGAGGGGCTGATGGCTGGCCCGGATCTGGAGCTGGTGCGCATGCTGGGTGAATATTCACCAGTGCCGGCGACCTACGCTGGCGGTATTGCTTCCCTGGATGATATTGAAGCCGTGCGCCGGGCTGGAGAGAGCAAGGTCAATATCACTGTAGGCAGTGCTCTGGATATTTTTGGAGGTTCACTGTCGTATAAGGATGTTGTCAAAGCCTGTCTCTAGTACACGATTTCCATGGGGTTGACCTGTGCCAAGTGGTAACTTGCCTGTCGGCCATCCATGGCCTTTGGAAACATCAAGCCACTGCCCGCCAAAATGAATGAAATGATGTACAGGTTGCTCAAGAGTAGATAGGCCCGAAAAGCTCAAACTGGGTCAGGTATAGCCTGGTATCCAGTTCCAGCTGGTGGTAGTCTGGCTCCATGTACTGACAAAGTTGATAGAACGCTTTGTTGTGTTCTTTTTCCCGGAAATGGGCCAGTTCATGAACCAGGATCATCCGCAGGAAAGCCTCTGGCGCTGTTCTGAACAGTGAGGCAATGCGAATCTCGTTCTTGGCTTTTAATCTGCTGCCCTGTACCCGGGAAACAAACGCGTGTAGTCCGAGAGCCTGGCTGACCTTCACTTTGTCGTCATAGATCACCTTGCTAAGAGGTGGTGATTTCTTCATATACCTGTTTTTCAGGGTCATGGTATAGTTGTAAAGCTCTTTGGGGCTTTTAAAAGGGTGCGGCTCCGGGTAACGCTGCAGCAGCCATGAACCCAGCTGCTTTCTTTCAAGCAGCTGCTGTAAGGGAGAAATAATCTGTTCCGGGTAGCCCTGAATATATTTTAGATTTGTCCTGCTATTCAAAAAGAGAATGCCTCGCTGAAAATCGTCTGTACCCTGTGGTGATTATTGTACAATGAGTCGTTATCACTTTTTCTTGCGGGTATTGAAAAATGGAAGATGTTATCGAGCTGCTGCGGGATCGCTGCGAAGATGTGCCCACTCCGCTTGAACTGCCGGAAGATGATGATCTGGTACTGGTGCAGGAACAGATACTGATCCATCTGCCTGATGAATACAAAATATTTCTCAAAGAGGTCAGTGATGTCGTCTGCGGTACACTGGAACCGGCCACGGTGACCGATGAAAATTCCCATACCTATCTGCCGGAGATGACAGCCCTTGCCTGGGATATCGGTATGCCCCGGGAGTTGATTGCTATCTGTGAAGCCCCTGAGGGTTATTATTGTGTAGAGCAGGATGATGTCGTGCGTTTCTGGTCCCGTGAGGAAGGACTGACGGATGATGAGTGGCCTTCGGTCTGGCACTGGGCCAGGGATGTCTGGCTGGAAAGCTGATAAAAAAGCCCCGGATTCGGGGCTTTTTTGTGCAGGATAATAAAACCTCAACAGGCCCTGGGGCTAGCTGACTACGCGATAGGTAGGGTCTTCCTGATCGTCAATCTCCACCAGCTTGCGGGCTTTGCGCAGCAGGGTGACACACTCATGGCTCAGGTGGCGCAGGTGCAGCTTCTTGCCGCGGGATTCATAGCGTTCTGCCAGGGCATCAATGGCTGCAATGCCGGAATGGTCACAGACCCGGGAGTAACGGAATTCAACCACCACATGTTCCGGATCCTCACTGGGGTGGAACAGATCACGGAAGTTGCTGACGGAACTGAAGTAAAGCGGACCGTGCAGTTCATAGACCTTGAAGCCATTGTCGTCGATCTTGGTGACCACGCTGATAAAGTGGGACTGCTTCCAGGCAAAAACCAGAGCAGACAGGATAACGCCCACCACAACAGCGATGGCAAGATCGGTTGCCACGGTTACAGCTGATACAACCACAATAACCAAGGCGTCAGATTTGGGAATGCGGCGGATGATGCGGAAGCTGGACCACTCGAAGGTGCCGATCACCACCATAAACATTACGCCTACCAGAGCGGCGATGGGAATCATTTCGATCAATGGGCTGGCAAACAGGATAAACATCAGCAGGAACAGGGCTGCTACTACGCCAGACAGGCGACCACGGCCACCTGAGTTTACATTGATCATGCTCTGGCCGATCATGGCGCAGCCACCCATACCGCCAAAGAAGCCGGTAATAATATTGGCAACACCTTGGCCCATGCACTCGCGGTTACTTTTGCCACGGGTTTCGGTCAGCTCGTCGATCAGGGTCAGGGTCAGCAGGGATTCAATCAGACCCACAGCTGCCAGGATCAGGGAGTAGGGGAAGATGATGGTCAGGGTTTCCCATGTCAGCGGCACCATGGGGATATTGAAGCTTGGCAGGCTGCCACCAATGGAAGCCAGGTCACCGACAGTACGGGTATCCATTCCCATGCTGATCGCCAGCACAGATACCACCAGAATGGCGGCCAGGGACGAAGGAATGGCTTTGGTCAGCCTAGGCAGGAAGAAAATAATAGCCATGGTCAGGGCTACCAGCGCCAGCATCAGAAACAGAGCTTCACCCTGCAGCCAGTGAATATTGAGCGCGCTGTTCTCCCAGCTGGTACCGGTCAGCCAGCCTTCACCGATACCTGTACCGAACTGGGGTAACTGGGCCAGGAAGATGACAATGGCCAGACCATTCACAAAGCCCAGCATCACCGGGTACGGTACAATCCGGATAAACTTACCCAGCTTTAATACACCGGCCAGAATCTGCAGAATACCCATAAGAATAACGGCAGCAAACAGATATTGAACGCCATGCTGCGCGACCAGGCTGACCATGACCACAGCCAGGGCACCGGTGGCACCTGAGATCATGCCAGGGCGACCGCCCAGCAGGGCTGTTGTCAGGCAGACAATAAATGCAGCGTACAGACCCACCAAAGGTTCTACACCGGCGATAAAGGCAAAGGCCACGGCTTCTGGCACGAGTGCCAGGGCAACAGTCAGGCCAGAGAGGCAGTCGTTTTTCAGGTTTGGCTGTTTGTTGGCCAAAAGATCAAACATAGGGGATGCTTTCCAGTAAAAATCGGGTATCGACTGTCACGGCAGAGGGGCCGCCTGCAGCCATGTATTATTCGACCTTATCGGCCAAGTGTTATCTGATGTTTGGGAAGCTTTGGGCCCGACCTGTTATCGGAGCCTTCAGCAAAAGGGGCGGCATTCTACTGGAGGCACCATAAAAGTGATATTCGTTAGATACCGTTATAGACATTAATGCGGAAAGTATGAAGGAAGCAGGGTGCCTTAGCTGTCCAGATTGCAGGGTTAGATAGAGATGAATGCTCTGGTCAGTTATTACTTGCCTGGTGACGCTGATGGTGAAGCAGGACTCCAGCAATTTACTCAGGCTTGGTATTTACCGGTTTAACGGTATTGCCCAGAGCATCTTTTTTGGGAATAGGGTCACCTTCACAATAAAAATGGGCGCTTTTATTCAGAACGATTTTAGTCTGCGCCCTTAGAGAGAGTTGCTGAAACTGCTCAAAAGTGTAGAGACCCTCGCCGTCCACGAGTACATAATCAAACTTTTGCTCCACCAAGCATCATACCCTCCCCAGAACAGCATCACGGGTACCTTCCACAATGTTCAGTACCTCTTCCTGCAGATCAGGGGCAACCCCGATTTCTTTCAGGGTATCTGCCAGATGACCGGCAACAACATCAAAGTGATGGTCTGTAAGATTCAAGTTTGCATGGGCTTCAGTTAAATCACGAACATCATTATCAACTGGACCGCCAAAAGCCATTGACATAAATGAAGCCTGCTTTTTGGCAAGTTTGTCGAGATCAAGGTTCTCAAAGAAGTGGCTGACATCATCATCCGTGGAAAGCTTCTCATAAAAAACATTGACAGCAAGAAGGATGGCAGGTTCTCCGCCAATTCGTTGAAAAAGGGAGTCTTTATTGTTATTCGAGCCCATTAAACTGCTCTCCATGCAGATGATATTTTTCTTGGTCAAACCAATTAAGACTAGGACATATTTTATATTTTGCAAATAATAAATGTGGCTTAATCGAATTCCTTCAGAACTTTTGTACCAATACTAATGACCTGATCTATAAGTCGGTCGATATCCTCCCGACTGGCACGGTCATTGGCGAGAATGGTAGTGGGTCAAATGTGTGTTTCATGCGTAAATATCCCTACTGAACTCGACCTTGTTAATCAGCATTCCGATGACAATATCGTGCATCTTTTCTAACTTGGAAAAACAGATAGTCTTACGGGCCAGACGCTTGATCCACGTTCTGAAATTCAGGTTCTTTCGCTCTATCTTCTGCGTGTTTCTCTTGCCCACCTCGTGCTTGTCTTCATCGAGATTTCTTGTATAAGCACCCCAGTCATCTGTGTAAAATTTCTCGATACCAAAAGGTTCCAGCAGCTCTTTCAGCTTGCGAAAAATCTCGTCTTTCCTTTTGCCGAAAACGTAGGCCAAAACAGTATTGGTTTTATGATCAACAGCATACCAAAGCCAGCGCTGATTGGACTTGCTACCGACAAATGACCACTGCTCATCGAGTTCGGCCGCATCACACGCCGGAAGAATGTGTACTGCAATATCGTCCTCGGCACCCAGCAGCCGAGGAATGTTGGGATTGACCGATATGAGCTTGCCCTCCTGACTCGCGATCTTGCTGATCACACAACCTTTGCTGATCTGAAGAACTCGGCTGGTATCTCGAATACCGCTGCCATTGATAGCCATATCTAGAACCTGCTTGTGAATGCCTGGTATACAGCCTTTGTAGCGATATCTGAGCATGAAGGTTTTCATACTGCAGTCTGTGTTTTTACAGGAATAACGTTGTTCTCCATTCCGGCTGAGGCCTGATTTTCGGATATTAGAGCTGGTGCAGCCTGGGCAGAGAACTTCTGTAGAACACGTCATTGTGAAAACGAAGCATATTGCCCTAATGAACCCCATATTGGCTACCCACCAACATCCCCCCTAAAACACACATTTGACCCACTACCCTCTCGTTGTTGTAGAACAAAATGTAATCAACAACATGTGCTTCAACTTCTGCCCGGGTATCGTAGATGTAGTGGTCTGTCCTCTCCCTTTTCAGACTGCCAAAGAAACGTTCCATCACTGAGTTATCCCAGCAATTCCCCTTGCGACTCATACTGCAAATCATGCCGTACTCCCTGAGCTGCTTCTGGTAATCCAGAGAGGCATATTGGCTGCCGCGATCAGAATGATGCATCACGCCCTTTTCAGGTTTTCTGCCCCAGTAAGCCATTCTCACGGCTTCCAGTGGCAAGTCTGTCGTCATGCGGCTGCTCATGGACCACCCAACAACCTTCCGGGAAAACAAGTCTACGACGGCAGCCAGGTAGACCCAACCTTCGCGGGTCCACAAGTAGGTGATATCTGCGACGTAGACCTTGTCCGGCTCCGCTATCATAAATTCACGGTTCAGCAGGTTGGGAGCAACTGGCAGCTTGTGCTTGCTGTTAGTCGTTACCTTGAATTTTCGGGATACCCGCACCTTCAGGCCAAGCTTTCGCATCAGGCTTCTTGCCTGATAGCGTCCCACGCAGTAACCCTTTTTTCGCAAGGCTTGCGCCATACGACGACTCCCATAGGAAGCATCTGACTGAGCAAAAATTTCTCTGGTATCAACTTCCATACGGAACGCTTCAGGATCAATTTGCTTTTTTGTTGCCTGACCTTTATCCCATTCATAGAAACCGCTGCGGCTGACTTTCAGCGTTTTGCAAAGCACGGCTACAGGGTAGGCCTTCCTTTCCCGCTGTATAAAGGCAAATCTTACAGCTGGTCTTTTGCAAAGAAGGCCATGGCTTTTTTTAAGATTTCCTGCTCCATTCTGAGCTGCCTGTTTTCAGCTTCAAGTGCTTTGATTTTTTGTTGTTCGGGTGTTAAAGCCTGGTTACCTTTACCGGGAAAAGCCAACGCTTCCTGCTCCTGATGCTGTCTGATCCACCGTCGCAGATTTCCTGAGCTGATCCCCAAGCTTCTGGCCACGGCAGCCGGAGATTGGCCTTGCTCAACTACCAGCTCTATTGCTTTGAGTTTGTACTCCTGAGAATAATTCTTCCGCTTTGCCATTTTTAACCTCGTTACTGATTGCACTATTGTGCTTAACGAGGTGTCCGGAGTCATTAGACCACTTCAGATGTCCAGAAACAAGTTCAGTAGATCAATGCGCTCCTGAGTATTCGAGTTGCCCTTCTTGTCGAGCATGACCCACAACAGGGGTATAGCCATACCTTTGTAGTTAATGGCCAGATAAAGAATGTTGAACTTGGATCGTCCCAGCATCCATGTTGTTCGATCCATGCTGAGCTTCCAAGGCCCTTCGGGGCCAAACAAACACGCTATAAGTTTGGCGAGAGTGACTGTATCGAGGGAGACCTTCTGGAAAAAATTCTGTATACGGCGATAGCAGGACTCTGTTTGAGCAAAACCCGGGAAGTTTGCGGCAAGGCGGGTAAGATTCACTGTTCGCAACTGAATAATGCTGATGACCAAGATGGAAATAAGCTCAAGCCGCGGCTTGCTTAGAGCGAGATATGGCTTAATCTGCTGGGAGAGTGAGCTGGTAATGTCCATGGCTGCTTCCGATGGCTTTTTTTGCACAGCCTTTCATAGCAGCTTTGCTACGTTGCCAGCTCACTTTTTTGTCGTGTACA
>CBDEWF010000023.1:0-9443 GCA_965243775.1 Sansalvadorimonas sp. | reverse complement strand
ACCCGTTATCTGCATCGGGATAATCTGGGATCGATTGATACCATCACTAATGCTGTAGGCACCGTGGTTGAGCGGATGAGCTATGGGGCATTTGGTTCACGGCGTGCGGGGGACTGGCGTTCGGCTTCTGAGATTGGCTCGCCTGTTTTGCCTGCCCTTACTAAGCGTGGGTTTACTGGGCATGAGATGATTGATGAGGTGGGGCTGATTCATATGAATGGGCGGGTTTATGATCCGGGGATTGGACGGTTTCTTTCGGCTGATCCTGTGGTTCAGGATGTCTATGATTCTCAGGCGTTTAACCGGTATGCATATGTGAGAAATAATCCTTTGCGTTATACCGATCCGAGCGGTTTTGCCTGGTATAACGATTGGGATGATTTCAAGGAAACTACGGCAGGGATTGGCAGGGATATTGCGAACTCTATCAGTGGTGGAGTGGAAAGAGTTAAGAAGTTTGGTAGAGATGTTTGGGATAGTGCTAAAAACTCTTCTGCTGGGAAGGTGATATCGAAGGGGATTGATACTGTATCTCAGCATGTCGGCGATGCTGTGGATTCTGCTGTAAAGTCTATTGCTGGTGAAGGTTCTCTGTTTAATAACTTGTATGAGACTGCAAGGGAAGAGGGGATGAACCCTTGACATCAATAGTTAAAGTGGCTCATGGGATAGCTTCGATGAATTATCGAGTGAGGGAGTACTCTTATAATGTTAAGAGGAATGGGCATGATTGGAGTCGTGTAGTTGCTGATGCGAATGATACTATTCAAAAGCAGTTGATGCGGCAGAGGCAATCTTTGTATAGGTCTGGGGCACTTCCTGGCGAATCTTATTACTATGGCTCTCGTATGTCGGGAATGCCCCGTGATCCGAGGATGCCAACTAAACAAGAGGCTTTGACGATGGCAGTGACTGTGAGCCTCGCTACTGGTTGGGGAACGGTATTGACTGGATCTGCAATACTCGGTGATATTTCTTTAGGATCAGGGATAATCGCTTTTGCACTTGATCCTTCAGCTGAAAATGCACTTGGAGTGGCTTTAGGTGGTGCTGGGAAAGTAGTAAAAATCCCAGGGATTACGAAAGCGATGAGCGATGATGCATTTGATTTTTATGGCGCAACTTATGGCACTTGGTCAACATTTGGGCCGAAATCGGAAACTGAATAGTGCATCGTTATTATATTGATATGAGAAGTTGTTATGTCAGAAGAAGTTTTTAATCGGAAAAAAAGAATTAACTACCTGGCTGTAGTTTTAAGTATGTTACCTTCAGCATTCATCTTCAGAGGAGAATTTATCTTCGGGGTAATCTGTTTTGTTATCTCTTTAGTATTGCTGGTTTCTATACAAAGATTTAAAGAGATAGATGGATTGAAATTGGCAGCGATGAAGACTCTATTTGTTGGGGTAGTAGCAACAACTTTAAGTAAATTATATTTTCCTGAAAATGAGGGGATGATTTTTGGGGCATGGATTCTTTTCGTAGCCATTCAGCTGTTTCCAATAGCCTTTGACTTAGACGCTTCAAGAAAAAGTGGATAAAAAGCCAAGGGGTCAAGTCCAAGAGGCCAAAGGCGGCCCAGGGGGCATATATGGTCCGCTCCGCGATGCAAGGTAAAGTTCCTGTTTGGCATTAAGAGTATTGCTTCCATATATCCGGCCTTTGGGTGAGGTTACTCTGCCTCTGGCCCCGATGGAATCCGCTCACCCCTGCCTCATCAGGTCTTCGGCCTTGACCGGCCCAGACCCCTTGCAGGCTCTCGGGGGTGCAGGTCTTACCTTTTATGCCATCACCTGAACTTTATCCACGCAACTCGTTGCTGACTCTGGTTTGTGTCTTGATCTACCGGTAGAGCGGCTACGCTGTCTGCCGGTAGGGTTCTTTTTTGCTCAGAACAGCCCAGGCTATTCTGGCATTCTTGTTGGCAACAGCTACAGCGGCAATATTTTTACCCCGTCGCTTGTCTAAAGCAGCTATCCACTGGTTGTGCCGGTCGTTATGCATATCGGCAACACGAACAACGGTTCTGCCGCCATGGATAAGCAGCGTTCGCAAGTAAGTGTCGCCTCGTTTGCTGATGCCCAAGAGGGTCGGTTTACCTCCGGTTGAATACTGCCTTGGTACCAGCCCCAGCCAGGCAGCCATTTCCCGGCCACTTTTGAAAGCTGAAGGGTCACCAACAGCCGCAACCAAAGCTGTAGCGCTTAGAAGCCCGAAGCCGGGAATAGTCAGTAGTCGCTGGCAGTCCTGACTATGCTCCGTGATAGCTTTGAGTTTCCGCTCTAACTGCTGAACGCGCTCATCCATATGAACGATTACGTCATAAAGGTCGTTGAGTAGTTCACGAAATAGAGGAGTCAGTTCATTCTCGGCATCTTCGAGAATCCTGGGAATCTGCTTGCGCACATAGGAAATACCTTTGGGGATAACGATGCCATATTCCTGCAGCAGCCCCCTGATTTGATTACTCTGGGCTGTTCTTCTTGCAACGACCTGGCTGCGAATTCTGTGAAGGCTCTGCAAGTCCTGCTGCTCAATGGATTTGGCTGGCACAAAGCGCATATTGGGGCGCTGGGAGGCTTCACAAATCGCTTCAGCATCAGCGGCATCATTCTTGTTGGATTTCACATAGGGTTTTACAAACTGCGGAGCAATTATGCGAACCGTGTGGCCTTGTTCAGTGAATCGGCGGTGCCAGTAATGGGAGCCTCCGCAAGCCTCAATAGCAATAGTGCAAGGAGGTATATTGGCTGTATACGACAAGAGTTTATTACGGGACAGTTTTTTCTTCAGAATTGATTCTCCAAAGCAATTCACCCCATGAAGTTGAAAACTCTTTTTGCTCAAATCAATTCCAAGGATACTGATAATGGATTTCTTGTTATGATTATCCATGGTTCGCTCCGTTTTTATGAGCTTGATTACCCCAACTCACAATGGCTCATTTGAAGCCGACAATTAAGCGGGGCGGACCATTCCATTAGGTCTTGCATCTTGCAGGCTTCACCCCCTAAATTAAGAAACTGACCGCCCCATCTGGCCCTGTCCCAGCCTTGAGTTTAAAAAACGAATCCTGCCATAGATGCCTGTGGCAGGATTTTTTTTGTTCAAAAAAACGACCGTTTTTCTGGACTCCCGAACGGAAGTGCCAATATTGGCTGTAGCCCAGAAAAAACAGTACGACTTTGCCGTATATGTTTTCATCGTCTACTTTTCTTCATCACTGCTGAGTAAAGCCTACAACTCCTTCTATCTGTTGTTATGAAAGTCGGTTACGCCCGTGTCAGTACCAGTGATCAGAATCTGACGTCCCAGATTGACGCCCTGCAGGCCGCTGGGTGCCAGAGAATTTTTCAGGACATAGCCTGTGGTGCCAAAGCCGCAAGACCAGGGCTTGATGACCTTCTGAAAACTATCAGGTCGGGGGATGCTCTGGTTATCTGCAAGCTTGATCGTTTAGGACGTTCACTACGCCACCTTGTCACACTGGCCAACGATTTAATGGAAAAAGAGGTTGGGCTGGTGAGTCTGAATGATCCTGTTGATACCTCAACGCCTCAGGGAAGGCTGAGTTTTAATCTCTTTGCTGCACTGGCTGAGTTTGAGCGTGAGATTATCAAAGAGCGCACTCGGATTGGATTGAATTCAGCCCGGTTGCGAGGTCGAAAAGGGGGGCGACCAAAAGGGTTACCCAAACAGGCACAAAAAGTAGCCTGTGCCGCAGAAACGCTCTACCGGGAAGGGCAACTGACGGTTGATGAAATCGCCAGCCAGCTCGGTATCTGCAAATCCACTCTGTACTCCTATCTCCGCCACCGGGGAGTTCCAATTGGTCCCGGGCAGCATGTGGCTCCGCCATGAAAAGCAAGCCGGTTCCACCAGAAGCCCTTTTTGACATTCACCGCCGACGGTTGTCATTGCCGCCTCGTAGTCCAGAAAAACACAAAATCGTGACGGAGGCAGCGTCGCTCTATGGCGTTTCAGAATGCAGCCTGTACCGAGCCTTGAGCACGCTGGGCAAACCCAAGGCAACACACAGGAAAGACCACGGGTATCCTCGAATTATGCCCCGGGAAGAGCTTGAGAATTTCTGTGAAATCATTGCCGCCATCAAGATAAGAACCAGCAATAAAAAGGGGCGTTACCTTCCCACAACTGGAGCTATCAAACTACTGGAAACTTTTGGCATCGTAACATCGCAGGGCCTCGTCAAGGTTCAAGAAGGAAAGCTGAAATGTTCAACTGTTAATCGCTACCTTCGGGCCTGGGGCTACGACCACCACCGATTGTGCAGGCAACCTGCAGCCGTGCGGTTTCAGGCTGAGTACAGTAATGCCTGCTGGCAGTTTGATTTGAGTTCCTCTGATCTGAAACATATCAAAAGACCCTCCTGGATCAGGGAGGGAGCAGGTGCACCAACATTGATGATCTACAGCGTTGTCGATGATCGCAGTGGGGCTGCCTACCTGGAGTATCACTGCGTTTATGGTGAAGATATCGAAGCAGCCCTTCGTTTCTTGTTTCGGGCAATGTCACCAAAGAACAGCAGTGATTTTCCCCAGGGAATTCCAGAAATGATCTATACAGACAATGGCCCTGTTGCCCGCAGCCAGGTTTTCCAGCGGGTCATGGCTTACCTGAATGTCGATGTACAATGTCACATGCCTGCAGAAAGCGATGGTCGCCGGAAAACGGCACGCGCAAAAGGAAAGGTGGAACGACCTTTCAGAACGGTTAAAGAACTGCATGAAACCCTTTATCACCTGCACGAACCAGAGACGGAAGAAGAAGCCAACGCCTGGCTGATTCGTTTTCTCATCCAGTACAACCGGTCTGATCACCGGTCCGAATCCTGCAGCCGTATTGAAGACTGGTTACGTCATTTGCCAGAATCTGGTTTAAGAGCCATGTGTGAGTGGGATCAGTACTGCCACTTTGCCCGGGAGCCTGAACAGCGGAAAGTGGGCATCGACAGCTGCATCACAGTCGATGGGATTACCTATGAACTGATGCCGGAGCTGGCGGGAGAAACTGTTGTACTCTGGTGGGGGCTTTACGATCAGGAAGTCTTCGTAGAATTCCAGGGTAAGCGTTATGGTCCCTATTGTCCTTCAGGCGGGCCAATTCCTCTGCATAAATACCGGGCTCACAAGAAAACGGCCCTTGAGAGGAGGTCTGACAGGATTGAAAAACTGGCGAAGGTCTTGTCTCTTCCTGAGGCAGCGCACACCGATCCTGCTTTATCTGATGCCTTCATTGCTTCTACAGAACTCCACTCTGTCCCATTTACTCAACCTGACCCGTTTCTGGAAACATCATGGTCTGATCCAATATCTGCACGCAGAGATATTGCGGAATCTATAGGCTTACCCTTGGCAAAATTATCCCCTGAGCAGCTGGAAGCCATCACTCATCTCCTTGATGAAACCCTGGTGAAAGAGGACGTTCTGGAACGGGCCAAAAATATTCTCTCCTCCTGTGCTCATGATGACAAAGAGGTAGCCAGCGATGTTGAGTGATGTTATGGCACATTACGGAATTGCCAAAGAGTTTGATCGCGCAGCCTTTTTCGAAACCGAGGATTTCAAAGATATTCTCAAGGAGGTCAGACATAACATCCAGAATGGCAGCCTGATAGCACTAACGGGGATCGTTGGCAGTGGTAAGACAAGCATGCTCAACCATATCCATGAAATCCTGAGGCAAGAGAAAAAAGTGCTGGTTTGCCAGTCTCTGTCAGTGGAAAAAAACCGGCTGACCCTGGGAACTTTAATATCAGCCTTATTCTGCGATCTTCGGCGCAGTAAAACCGAGAAGATTCCTTCACAGCCGGAGCAGCGGGAACGCGACCTGAGAGACCTGATTAGAAACAAGAAAAAACCGGTTGTGCTGTTTGTGGATGAAGCCCATGACCTGCATTGTAAAACACTGGTGTCCCTGAAGCGGCTGATTGAGGTTGTTCTCAGTGGCGGCGGCACTCTTTCCATTGTGCTGGCAGGTCATCCCAAGCTGGGCAACGATCTCAAGCGTCCAACCATGGAGGAGATCGGTGCCCGTGCAACAACCTTTGTCCTGGATGGCTTGCAAAAACATAGAAAGGAGTACATCCAGTGGCTATTTGCCCAATGCCTGGCCACGAAAACAAAAGCCGAAAACGTCGTTCAGCCAGATGCTGTTGACTACCTTGCCGACCATCTGACAACACCCCTGCAAATTCATCAGTATCTGAGCATGGCCCTCACCGTCGGTTATCGTACTGGTATCAAACCAATAACCCGGGATTTGGTCAGTTCTGTTCTGGCTCATGATCTCAACAGCGTGGAAGCACAACTGGTCAGGCAAGGGTACGATGCCCGCATACTGGCCGAAGCTCTGGATATCAAACTCAAGGAAGCACGAAGCTTTATCAAAGGGGAGTTGCCCGGAACAAGGAAGGATGAAATCATAAATGATATACACCACCTGGGTATCAACCTGTCGCCATTTTGAACAATGATTTCGGGAAACCTGCCCCATGCGCTATTTGAAAGGTCTGAGAATTGATTTCATTGAGGGTGAAGGAGAAATCACTCTACCGGCGGAGTTTTTCGGTCAGAGCCCGGAGTTTCGTGTCAAAGTCATCAGCGACTGGATCAGGGAGCTGACAAGCCTCAGAAGAATCAGCGCAGAAGCATCAACGTACCAGCAGGTCAGGGATGTCGAAGAGAACCCTTTTGACTACCCCTCACTGGAAAATATGTTAAAAGATGGCCACACACTGATGAGCATGGAGACCTTGAAAACAGACACCGTGGTTCTGACCTACAAAGATGGCGATGTTTGCCTTTTTGAACAGGTCAATCTTGGTGGTTTTGTTCTCAAACACCAGTATCACTGCCACCTAAAGAATATCCGGCGCACGGCTCGCCTCTGCGAGAAACTTTCCCGGAACTACCTCCAGGAAAAGCAACTGGTTGCCCTGTGTGGACCCAATCGCTTCCATGTGGCGACAAATACTGTCGAACTGGTCAAAGATCTTACAGTATCCGCATGACTCCGCTACAGCCCTTGAACATCAAGGCTTCCGGGTTATTATCAATGATTGTGAGCAGAAGTCGCTGTTATCAGCTTGTTTGCAATGATTGTGGGTTCATTATCAATGATTGTGAGCACAGGAAGAATCTTATTTGCAATGATTGTGAGCAGAGATCGGGGCTTGTTTTCAAGCAGAGCTATTCTTGTTATCGAGCGCCTACAATTAGTCATTGGGTATAACATATTAACCCCAAAAGAATTATTAAATAGCGCCAAAGAATTTGCCAAATGAACATAACAAGTGCTTGGGCTCGGACGCCGCGTTGCGGCGCCCGGCCAAGCAAGCGTTAGGCGCAGCGAGTGAATCCTTGTCCCAAAGCATCGCAGTTGTCTTTAAGAAGTATTAACCTCAGCATCTTTTAAAGCTGGCGAGCAAGCATCAGAGTTTGTTCTTGGAATGCCAGCAAAAGCAATGGAGATGCTGTGAGTTTTTCTGCGCTGGCAGGCGGTAGCGTGTTCACCTATTTTTCGAGTACGCCAGCATAAATATTGTGCCGTCAGGGCTTCAGCGAAGCTGGCAATGAATATTGGAGTTTGCCACGTGCCAACCCTGGTCGCTCAGCAATTCAACGTGTTTATCCGGTAAGCTTTTTCATGGCTGCATTTGAGTTGTGCCAGCGCAAGCATTTTGCTCCCACGGTAGAGCGTAGCTGGGCAATCAATATTTTCAGGCAAACATTTTTTTCATTTGTGTGGTTTAAAAATCCGGGTAATTTCAAACATCAAGTCTTACACCGCAAAGCTGGCAAGCTAGTTCCGTGTTTGCCACGGGTTTTTCCCGGTTATTCAGCAAACATACTATTTCTGTCTGGCAGTTGGTCGTTGCTTCTTTTGTGCAATGCCAGCGTCAACATCACCAAAATCGCCTGCGGGCGCGCGCCTAACAAGGCGTTGGTAGGGACGCCTTCGGCGCCCCACAACTTCGCGTTATGCGCCAAAATCACCTCTGAGAAGATCTACAACAGCAGTAGTAAAGGAAAAGATTTTTTATAAAGGAAAAGCAGCCACAAAAATATCTATGATCCTGATTATTACTTTCATCTGAACTGGGAAAATTTGAGAGTGGTTTAGACGTAGAAAACATTGTTGCATCATTAAAAATAGTTTCTGCTCCAAACCGGACTGATGCAACAGAAGTAGCCGCACTGTTGTAAGGAACCTCTGCTTCAGGCTGCACTGATACAGAGGAAGTGGCCGCACTGTTGTAAAGAACCTCTGCTCCAGGCTGCACTGATGCAGCAGAAGTTACTGCACTGTTATAAGGAGGTTCTACTCCGGGTTGCACTGATGCAGCAGAAGTAGCTGCACTGTTGTAAGGGGCCTCTGCTCCAGGTTGGATCAAAACAATAACAAAATCTTGAATTCCAACTTGTTGGCAAGCAGGGCAATGTAAACACTCAAATGATATGCTGTAGCCTAAAGGTAAATCATCCTCATCTGTAGAGTCAGAACCCTCAGACTCTGAAGTGTATCCTGACTCGCTGAAATCTGTATCGTTATCAGCAGCTATGCATATAAAACTAATAGTGCTTATAAGATAAAAAGCTATGGTATGTTTCATAGCACACGAGAATAGCGCATAACAAGTGGTTCCAGGTGACGCCTGCGGCGCACCTGAACCAAGCGTTAGCTGCTAATACAAACATCAGAGTTAAAATGAAAAAAACAATCTCTTTGCTGATATTTGATGATATTGAAGTCATGGATTTTGCAGGTCCATTTGAAGTGTTCTCCGTGACCAATGAACTTCAGAAATATGAATATTTTGACATTAAAGTTGTTGCAAAAAATAAAACACCCGTAATTGCTAAAAATGGGCTTTCAATCAATCCAGACTCATCAATCTCAGATGTTAAAGAGTCTGACATCCTCATTGTTCCTGGTGGTGATGGAACTCGCCAAGTTATGGAAGACTCAGAAATATTAATTTGGATTCAAGAAATAAGTCAAAACACTGAACTTACTCTTTCTGTATGCTCCGGTTCACTAATCCTGGCAAAAGCTGGCTTGCTCGATGGAATGAAAGCTACAACACATCACGAAGTTTTCGAAACATTAGCTTCTGTAGCCCCAAACACTCAAATAGACAGAGAAGCAAGATTTGTCGATAACGGCAAAATCATTACTTCAGCTGGCATAAGTGCTGGTATTGACATGTCTCTACATGTCATAAGTAGGCTCTATGGCGAACAAACCTCACGAGCAACATCAACATACATGGAATACGCAGCTAACAAGTGCGTTCAGGCGACCGCCTTCGGCGGCGCCTGACGCAAGCGTTAGGCGCAAAAACATGAGAAGCAGTAGTGGCTTGAAATATTTGTTTTAATTTGTAAAGATTTAGATATTGTCTCAGAACAGAATGA
>CBDEWF010000022.1:0-9140 GCA_965243775.1 Sansalvadorimonas sp. | reverse complement strand
GAAAACAGGGGTTCAGCACCAGCCTCGCAATGGCATGAATCAGAACGGACTCACGGAATGTCGGTCCCTTGCGCGCATGGCCTTTCAGGTAAACTGGCGATTCCATGTGAATAAATGGCAGAATCACAAATTCGGTAAAGCCGTTGGTCTCCACCTGCAGTCGACGTACTCGCAACAGATGGCGGGCAACATGTCTGTATTCTTCCATATGCCCGTACATAATGGTCGCAGTGGTATTGAAGCCCTGCGCGTGTGCCGTCTTCATCACCTCCAGCCATTGACCGGTGTTGATCTTGTCGGGACATAAGGTAGCCCTGACTTCGTCATCGAGAATCTCTGCTGCAGTCCCGGGTAACGTGCCTAATCCTGCTGCCTTCAATTGACTCAGAAAATCTCCAATACCAATCCCCAATGTATGGGCGCCCTGCCAGACTTCCAATGGTGAGAACGCATGGATATGCATTTCCGGAATAACCTGTTTTATGGCGTGACAGATATCGATATAGGTCTGACCGGTATATTCAGGATGAATACCTCCCTGAAGGCATACTTCCGTTGCCCCCCGTTCCCAGGCTTCCCTGGTACGGCGCATCACTTCCTCGGCAGAAAGATCATAGGGTCGTCCCCGCAGATTTTCACTCAATTTGCCTTTGGAAAACGCGCAGAACTGACACTTGAAATAACACACATTGGTGTAATTGATATTACGATTTACGCAATAAGTGACTTCATCACCGGCAGATGCCCGTCGCAGTTGATCAGCCGCTTGACAGACATGTGTAAAATCATCACCTCGACTCCTGAAAAGGCGAATGATGTCGTCTTCAGCCAGTTCATCTCCAGCGAGAGCACGATCAAGAACCAGGCGACAGATCATCCGATACTGTCGATCTTGTGAGTCCTGTTACCCGCAAAACTTCATCGTCCGGGGGTGGCGCCAATGCACCTGCAGCCCAGTCATCCATCCTGGCAAAACCCTGGCCATCGATCATACGCAAAACACGGGATTCCATACCCGGATCAACCCATTTTTTCAGAGCCATGGCATAGGTGGGGTAAATCGCCAAACGTTCGTCAAGGTATCTTCCCGCATTGGCAGTTTCTGCAGCAAGGTCGGTGAGATGAGGCCAGGGTGCCTCGGGATTCACAAAATCCGGCGTTACCGGTGAAACACCACCCCAGTCATTGATACCTGAATGCACTATCTGTGCAAGGACACCCGGACTCAGGTTTGGAGGAGCCTGGATGTTCATATCCGGACCAAAGATAATCCTGGCAAGAGAGATTGTCCAAAGCAGTTCCTCAAGGGCAGGCTCTGGTGCATCCGCCATCAGTGTATCCGGCTTTGCGCGGAAATTCTGAATGATAATTTCCTGAATATGGCCATAAGGCAGGTTGGCTTTACGCAATGCCAGCAGAGCTTCCACACGTTCCCGCCGGGTTTCACCTATGCCTATCAGAATTCCGCTGGTAAATGGAACTTTCAACTCGCCGGCAACTCGCAGGGTCTCCAAACGCCTTGCTGGCAATTTGTCTGGAGAACCATAATGTGGCATTCCCTTTTCTGTAAGTCTGTCCGAAGCACTCTCCAGCATAATGCCCATTGAAACGGAGACCTTGCGTAACTCCGCCATTTCCGCAGCATCCATCAGACCCGGATTAAGGTGGGGAAGTAATCCGGTTTCCTTTAAAACCAGATCCGCCATATCCCTCAAATAGGACAATGTAGATTCCTGATGCAATGACTTAAGTCCGTTTCTCGCTGCCTGATAGCGGAGTTCTGGTTTGTCTCCCAGTGTGAACAACGCTTCCTTGCAGCCCGCCCTGGCTCCGTTACTGGCAATTTCCAGAACTTCTTCCGGCGATAAATAGGGAGCCCTGAGTTTACGGGGCACCTGTGCAAAAGTGCAGTAGTGGCAAACATCCCGGCATAAATGAGTCAACGGAATAAAGACTTTTCTGGAGTAGGAAACAACGTTCTGATGTCCCTGATTGCGCAATTTTGCAGCAACCTGCATCAGTTCTGCCGTTACATCACACTCGGAGAGTTGAAAAATCTCCTCGTCAGAGAGCGCATTGCCGCTGTCGGCACTGGCTAATATCTGCTCAACTATATTCATTCATTCAATTCCTGCGGGTTAAAGGACAGCCGTTCCAGTATACCGCTCTCAGCAAGATACCGATAAGTACCTTTTTCTTCTTCGAAGCCTTCTGAAGACATAATGCTGGCCAGTTCCCCCAAATCGGACGGAGTATCCACATCAAGCCCGATACCGGGTAAATGTACAACATTGGGCACAATGCCCCTTGCCCTGGCAATAAGCAAATGCCGCCGGAAACTGTCTTCGCCAAACCCAAAGGTCATACAATCCGGTGGTGAACAGGCAATGCAGTTTGAACCTCCCAGATCACGTGCCGGGACAATAGTAAATTCTGATCTTTCACTCTGTCCCATGCCATCGAGTACAACTTCGAGTTCGTCCTGGGAGACCAGCGGCACATCCCCAGGCAAAAACAGCATACTTTCAACACCCTCACTCACCAGAAATGCAGCGGCAGCAGTCACTGCATTGATTAACCCGGCATTTTCAGGCTCTGGCATTACCCGGCAGCTGTATTCCCTTGCCAGGTCGGCAACCTGCACATCGCTCGTAATCACCAGTATCTCGTCCACCATGGGACAGACCTCAACAATGGTCAGTACATCTTCAACCATCGTCCTGAACAAACTGGTACGTTCACTGCACGACAGTAAACTGCCCAGACGTTGTTTTGCGTCACTGAGTTGCTTTATGGGGATGACTGCAGAAACAGTCATTGAGTTCCACCCCGCGGTCCGGTAAAAGCCAACACCTGATCAGCAAGATCAATCCTGTCCTGTAACGTTAACATGACCGTATTGGTTACGATAGTTTCCAGACCAAGCGCACGAATTGTACCGGCTTGATTATCATCCTGAGAATCAATGACAAAACCAGTCAGCAATCCTCTGAATTCAGATACATAGTATTCGGCAACTGCGGTAGCAGTTTGTGGTTTGCCCAGTTCCCTCATCATTTTTGCCGCCGGTCCCCTGATGGCCTGACCCGCTATTATAGGCGAAACTGCCACAACCGGAACATTGCGTTCCATAATGCTGTCCTGCACCCCGGGTAACCGGAGTACGGGGGCAACGCTGACAAAGGGATTCGAAGGACAGATAACCACTATTTCCAGCGCCGGGTCGGTAATGGCGCAGGTAAATTCTTCGCTCATACTCGCATTGCCGATTCCCGTAAATTCAAAACCGGCAACAACCGGTTCACAGTGGTCTCTTACGAAATAGTGTTGAAACGACAGTGTTTCTCCATCCCGGGTATTGACAATCGTACTCACTTTGTCATCTGTCATCGGAGCCAGTTTATGTCGTACACCCAGGGTGAGGCAGAGTTCCCTGGTTATTTCACTCAAGGACGAACCGCCGAGATATTTCTGCGTTCTAAAGATGTGTGTTGCCAGATCCCTGTCACCCAAACGGAACCAGGTTTCGCCACCAAGACGCTCAAGAGCCTCCAGGAAATTCCAGCTTTCACCGGACTGACCCCAGCCAACTTCCTTGTTGTCAACATCCGCCAGTGTATACATGACCGTATCCAGATCCGGCGAAATAGCCAAGCCAAGATGGATAAAGTCATCACCTGTATTGGCGATTACTGTGAGTTGTTCAGGATCCAGTATTCTGGATAGTCCAAGAGCCAGTTTGGCGCCACCGACACCACCGGAGATAGCAAGACATTTACCTGAGAATGGCATTTAACGAAACAGATCAATTGCTTTAGGACGCAACAGGGGTTTGACGCCACGCAATGTCTTATCCGAAGGCTCTTTTGGTTGGTAACCCCGTACGATGACGACCGGTGTTTTTTCCCGGGTCTGTCCCATAACAAGTGATGCACCGGCAGCTATTTCATCCGCGGCAGCAACCTGGGTCACCACAAGTTCCCTACCATAAATATCAGTTTCCCCGATATAGTCTTCAAGGGCTGTAAACCCGGCAACACCTATGGCCAGTCCAAGGGTTCCCATACGCCAGGCACGCCCAAGACTGTCGTTGATGATCACTCCGACGTGTATTCCATGACGCGATTTAATCTGTGAATGGATTGCCTTCGCACTGGCATCGGGATTGATTGGCAGCAACAGACAAAGGTCATCATCGTCAACACTTTCTTTTCTGATATTCGACTGATCGATGCCGGCATTGGCCTGCACAAATCCCAACCGATGCTCCACGATGAGAACACCCGCTCTTTTGCGGACTACTTCATTTGATTCATCCAGTATCGCCTGAACCTTTCTTGGGTCTTTGTCCACCTCTGCCGCAAGCTGTTCTGCTTCTCTGGTAGGTTTCACTGTGGTGAGGTCAAGGTACTGATTCTCGGATTTCGACACTATTTTCTGGGCTATGACAATAATGTCGTTTCCCTGAAGGTTCTCCCCCATAGTCCGCAAACCATCTTCGATCAGGACCACGAGATCATCACCAGGCTGAACCATGGGGATGTTCTGAACGCCAATAAAATGCAGGTCCATTATTCCCCGCCTGAAGACTCACCGGTAATGGCAATACCCGATCCATTGATCCTGTGATGTCGATTGATAGTAATCAGAACAGAAGTCAATGCCTCTGCAACCAGAGCATTGGCCAGGGGACCCGCATGCCATCCTTTTAACCCGACAGCTTCAACCAGGGTAATTACCGTATCTCTTGCTGCTCGCCTGTTACCGGTGACGAGCACATCACAGGCTATGGCATGATCTTCGTTAAGATGTTGAGCTCCAACGTTTTGAAATGCAGAAACCACCTGTACTTTTTCACCGAGAAACGCCTGCGCCATTTGTGCTGCAGAACCACCCTCCGGTAATTGTACGGTACCCACCTTTGGTGGTCTTAGAGGAACCGTCACATCGATCAGTATCTTGCCGATCAACCCCGGCTTTACCGTTGCCAAAGTGCTGATCTGATGTTCGAAGGGTACGGTAAGCACAACCAGGTCTGCCTGGGTTGCTGCGTCCAGGTTCTCATGTCCACTCACGTTCAGATCGGGGAACTCACCCAGCAACGCACCTGCAGCTGCACGTCCTTTCTCCAGCGTACGCGATCCGATAAGTATGTTGTAACCCGCCCTGGACCATTGACGTGCAAGCCCTCCCCCCAGATCACCGGTACCACCCAGGATGGCAATAGATTGAATGTTGACTGTCATAAATATCACCCAAAGGGCTCATAAAAGCAGCGCGTGATTATTCCTTATTCCTCTTTGACAGACAACCTCCCCGGAATCTGCAATTCAATTCTGGATTTGATATCACCGTATATCAACACCCCTGGAGTAAGCAGATGCTCACAATGTTGCAGTTTTTTTTGTTATTCACATTACCTGTGGATAACTCTGGTGATAACTAGTCGAAACCGGGCTGTAACCTAATAGAATCAACACATTCGAGAATTTGGTTAATTTCATTACAGATTTCATGTTTCATTTTAAATCAAAGACTTACGATGTTAAATTAATTTACCAGTGTACGTTTATCCCGTAACCCCATTTATTTGCAACTTGATCCTCTACAATGTGAATAAGTAACAGTATTTCACCTCGTTTCTCTTGTCTTCAAGCTGGAAACTGCTTCAGTGGAGTAGACTTCTCGACATCTGACCCCAGCCCCAATTTACGGAAAACCTTGTAAACACGGGATATTCCGCTTGTAGATATGGCCAATATCCTACACTTAAAATCACTTTAACTGTTGCAATCCTCCCTGTCTTCAAGACTGATTTTTCAGATATGCCTGATTTACGATTGCAGATCAGTTAACGACTTATCTGTTCAACAATCGTTAGAAAGTTATCAAGTCCTTTTGCCCTGCACAGGGAGCGTTTCATAGACTGCACCACCCCGGGATCAAATCCTGCAAGTCTGCGCCCCAACTCCCTGGTTGCCTGTAAAACATCCACTTCTTCAACACACCTGTCAGCTATACCCAGGTCCACCAGTTCATCTCCATAATATCGCCGACCCTGAACCAGTATTTTCAAGGCACAGGCATATGAAAATCGAATGCTTAACCAGGCTGTATTAATGGGCGCCATTAACCCTTTTTCGACCTCCGCGACGTGGAGAAATGAATTTTTGCCAACTACCAGGAAGTCACAGGCAAATGCCAATGCAGAACCCCCAGCTATCGCAAACCCCTCCAAAGCCCCCAAGACAGGCTTGGGACAATTAAATATATCGTTGTGAAAATTCAACCAGTCATTATTGAAATGTGCCCTCCACACTGGTGGTGGATCTTCCGCAAATGCCTTGAGGTCAAGTCCTGCACAGAAGTAACCTTCATTACCCCTGATGATAATGACATTACAGTCTGTATTGGAAGACAGCGACCTCAGACCCTCGGCAAGTTCATTAACCATTGGACCGATCAGCGAATTTCGCTTTGCTGGACGGTTCAACACCAGTTCACCGATACCCTCCTCCAATTCAACCAACACCAGTTCTGTCATATCAAGCTCCCAGTTAAGCCGTTGTCTCTTGTTCAAAAAGCCTCACGGACGTATGATCTTCCAGTTATTAAGAAAAGTAAAAGACCGGGACAAAAAAATGGGGTCATCAGCCGACTTTATTGGAGATATCAAGGTACTGCTCAATGCACTCATCTCAAAACCACCACCTGACAATGCGATAGAATCCTTGTCACTTATGGTGCAGGAAAACGCAGTCAAATACCCGGGAGATACCGCTCTGGTCTGTGAAGATGAAATCGTTACCTGGCTGACGCTCAACGAAAGAGCAAACCGGGTTGCCAGAGTATTGAAAGACCAGGGGATAACCAGGGGCGACTGTGTCAGTCTATTCATGCAAAACCGGATAGAGTTTGTAGTACAGGTTGTAGCTATCTGCAAACTCGGAGCCATCGCCGGTCTGATCAATACCAATCTCAACAGACAACAACTCGTGCATTGCATCAATCTTGTCGAGTCAAAAAAATGTATCTTCGGTGAGGAATTGACAGATTCCATCAATGAAGTTCGTGATGAGTTATCGCTGAGAGACGGTGAAGACTATCTATTTGTCAATGACAGTGGCGATTCCCCCCCACCCAATTGGTCCATCTCAATTGACTCCTGTAACAGCCAGATCGAGGCTGCCAATCATCCGGAAACAGCGACGGTAACCATTGGCAGTATCGCTTTTTATATTTTTACTTCCGGGACCACCGGGTTACCAAAGGCCGCCATCGTATCTCACCGTAGAATGTTTACCGGTGCGAAATTGTCCAGTGATGGGCTGCTGCGCTTGAAAAAATTCGACAGGGTCTACAATTGCCTGCCTTTATATCACGGAACCTCATTGATTATCGGTCTTGCCGCCGCATTCAACGCTGGCGCCGCCACCGTTATTCGACGCCGGCTGTCCGTCAGCGCCTTTTGGGATGATCTGCGCAAATATCAGTGCACATGCTTTGTTTATATCGGCGAATTCATTCGCTATCTGATGAACCAGCCGCCGCAGAAAAACGACAGGGACAATTCGGTGAGAAGCATCGTGGGTAACGGCCTAAGGCCAGACATTTGGATGGCATTCAAGGAACGATTTGATATTCAACGTATCGGTGAATTCTACGCGGCCAGTGAAGCTAACGGTGGCTTTGCCAATATCTTCAACAAGGATTGCACAGTTGGCATCGGTATCGCACCCGTTAAAATTGTGCTATTCGATGTGGCAACCGATGAGATGGTTCGTGATGACCAGGGTCATTGTATTGAGGTACCTGATGGTGACCCCGGGCTACTGCTCATAGAGGTAACGGCAAAATCAAAATACGACGGATATACCGATAAAGAAGCCTCAGACAGAAAAATCATTCAACATGTCTTTGTGGACAATGATATGTATTTCAACACTGGCGACATCATGAAAACCATAGATGTCGGATTTGCCTTCGGCCAGACACATTATCAGTTTGTGGACCGTGTGGGAGACACATTCCGCTGGAAGAGTGAAAACGTATCCACAAACGAAGTCGGTGAAATTATCAACGGGCACGAAGATGTGACCTTCAGCAATGTTTATGGCGTTGAGATACCGGGAACCGATGGTCGTGCTGGAATGGCAGCCCTTGTATTCAGAAATGGCGTTGACAGTGGTGCGATAGACCTTGAGGGTCTGTCAACCCACATCATACGAAACCTGCCATCTTACGCCCGACCGATTTTTATCCGGGTACTGAAGGATTTACCGACTACTACTACAATGAAGCTTCAGAAAAACGAACTCAGGGAACAGGCGTTTCACCTCGACAAAGTGGAGCAGGAACTACTGGTGCTTACACCCGGTTCCAAAATTTATCGCAAACTCGACAGCGACTTCTATGACCAGATATTGCGCCGTGAAGTCGCATTTTAGCCCTGGCAAAATTTGAATAAATCAGAATGAGCAGGCATTGATGAAATATACTGCGAATTTACGAATAGACAACTATTACCGTGCAATGCATCATGCAATGACATACTGATAAGAGGGATTTAAAAGTGAAAACAATTTTAGGAATACTGATCACAACCACCCTTTTATTTATCTGGGGATTTCTGTACTGGGGTATAAATCAAATACCTTACAGTTCATTGAAACAGACCGCGAATGACGCAACAACACAACAAATCATAAGAGACACTTTCCCGGAATCAGGTTCTTACCATATTCCGGATTTTCGCAATGACCCGGATGCTCTGTCGGTAATGTTCGAACGGGGGCCTATTGGTTTTGTGCATATCAACCTGGAAGGAAGACCCCAGATGGATCGCACAATCATGATCAACGGATTTTTGCTTAATCTTGTTATGGTGACTTTATTTGCGATTTTCTTTCGCATTGCGCGTGCCAGGGAGTTCAAGGACTTTGTCAAACTGTCATTGACAGTCGGGGCCATTGCCGTAGTTCTCATTGATGTCGGCGACATTATCTGGTGGCAAACCCACTATGAGTGGAAAATGTGGCAGATAATCTATAACTTTTCCGTTTTTGTGATTGCTGGCCATCTGCTGGGAATATTCATGAAGAAAAAACTGGATTCCATCCTGTAATCGAATTGAATATCAC
>CBDEWF010000021.1:0-3289 GCA_965243775.1 Sansalvadorimonas sp. | reverse complement strand
GATATGTGTCCTGTTGGTCAGATTGCTCCTATCAGTTCAGGCATCTGCGAAGTGACAATGACTTGTTCAGGTGAGAAGGTTTTAGTCCCGGCTACCAATACCTGCGAAATACCAGTGAGTTGTACAGGCGGTCAGATCCGCCAACAAGCGACCAATATATGCATCGATGACCAGGATATGGATCAGATAGCTGATAATGCAGACGTAGACAAGGATAACGACGGTCTGATCGAGATAGCCACAGCCCAAGAGTTCAACAACATGCGCCATGACGTGAATGGACATCGCTACAAAGATAAAGCAGGCAGCGAAGGCGATACAATCGGTGCCCCCAAAAGCCCAACCTCGTTATGCACCGCAGAAACGAACAGAGGCTCAGGCATCTATCTCTGTGGCTATGAGTTGACCGCTGACATTGATTTTGCGGGGCCCGATGGTGATTTCTCCAATACAGGCGACAACATTGACCTGAACAGCAACACCGCCGGCAATTTTGATCCGATTGGTAATAATACTAGTGTACACTTTACGGCGTATCTGGAAGGCAATGGGCATACAATAAGCAATCTGGAAATAGACATTACAGGGACAGCCTCGGGCGATAATGATGCCAACGATGCTGCCCTGATCGCCTCTTGCAGAGGTGTGGTCAGCAACCTAATTCTGGAGAATGCAGTCATCACTGGTAGGCGCAGGTTGGGCACTCTCTGTGCCACGATGAATGGAGGTACTGCCCTGAATGTGCGCATCACAGGAGGCAGCATCACGCATGTCGATAGCAGCGCGTCCGATATTCATTTCGGCGGCGGTCTGGTGGGGCGTATGGAGAGTGGTGGTGTTATCAACAACAGCTATGCTACAGGTAGCGTTTCATCTAGCCATAGAAGCGGCGGGTTGGTGGGATATATGCTTAGTGGCAGTATTATCAGCAACAGCTATGCCACAGGTAACATTACCACTCCCTGTCAGGGCGGTGGGCTGGTCGGGGAAATGGATAATAACAGTATTATCAGCAACAGCTATGCCACAGGTAACGTTACCGCTCCCTGTCAGGGCGGTGGGCTGGTCGGGGAAATGGATAATAACAGTATTATCAGCAACAGCTATGCCACAGGTAACGTCTCTGATGGCAGTTATACCGGCGGGCTGGTCGGGCAGGTGGATAATAGCAGTACTATCAACAACAGCTATGCCACAGGTAACATAGTCTCCGGTAACAATGGTGACGCCGGTGGGTTGGTGGGGATTCTGTTTAGCAGCAGTATTATCAACAACAGCTATGCCACAGGTAACGTCTCTGCTAGATTTAGCAATGGCGGTCTGGTTGGAAGTAAAACTAGTAGTACTAGTATCAGCAACAGCTATTTTAACTCTGGGGCAACGCAAGTGGTAGACGGCCGCTCCCGAGGTGCTTCATCCAAGCGCGGTGTGGGTTCGGGTACCAGCGACCCCGCAGGGGTGAGTCCCAAAACTATGAACGAGATCCAGTCGCTCACCGCCAACACCCTGGGTTGGGATGCTACTAACCACTGGAGTGGTGTGGGTACGGCCGGCAGCTTCCCGTCACTGCGTTATGGTGACAATGCGCATACCAGTGGCGTCAACGAATGTGAGCTTCTGCCCGGTCATGGCAATTCTGATGCCGATAAGGTGCGTTGCACAGATCTTCTGTTGGGTCAGTAACTCTACCATGCTCGCGGCAATTTGTTTCTCACCGCAAGCGCAAGTAGCAGGTCGCCATTGGGGCGTACTCAAGTTCTGATCCGGAATTTTTCTACCAGGTGGGAGGCACCAGCGGCAATGACTCCAGCGTAACGGTCACCTATAATCTGGTTACAGGTGTCACTCTCAGTGCTTCCGGTGTGGAGCAGGCAGACGGAACTGCCTCAACCGACGTCACCTGGTCGCAGGGCACAACTGCTGGGACCATCGGCGGCATTGCTGAGGGTGAGACCTTCTGGCTCAGCCTGACCTTTCAGAAAGGCAGCGTGACGCACAAGGTACGGACCAAGTTCGTAAGGTCAAGTTCGAACGTTCCCCCTCCTCCCACGTTGCCCGGCTCGTGCCCGCCTGTTTGTTCTTGAAGAATGCATCATAAGCAAAACAAGTTCAAGCGTTTCCTCGTTTCCCGCATGCCTGCCTGCTTGTTAGGATCAGGAATACTATGTCCAGGTGTGAACGGTATTCACACCTTGGCCTCCTGTACCTGTATGTGATACCGTACTGGCCCTGCAACACCTGCGGTGAACGGCGGGATTTGGCACCAGTGCCAGCCTGCCTGTGCTGACAGCGTAGTTGTCAGTGAGCCTGTGGTATACTGGCCCTGCAACACCTGCGGTGAACCGCGGGATTTGGCACCAGTGCCAGCCTGCCTGTACTGGCAGCGTAGTTGCCAGTGAGCCTGTGGTATACTGGCCCTGCAACACCTGCGGTGAACGGCCCTGCAACACCTGCGGTGAACGACAGCGTCTAGTTGTCAGTGCCTGTACTGACAGCGTCTGGTTGTCAGTGCCTGTACTGACAGCGTCTGGTTGTCAGTGATTTTTATACTATATCCCATATTTATCTGACTTAGAGTTCTGTAAAACTTGCGGAATGGGTGATTTATGAGAAAGAGATTTAAAAACTTATTATAAAAGATTGTTATTTCCCGATACAAAAACGACTGAAAATTCTACCTAATATATCTTCATTACTGATCTCTCCGATCAACTGGGAAATGATATCCAAAGCCTCCTGTAAGGAGGCGATAATGATCTCATCCGTTTCTTTATAAAACACCAGGTCTTTGGTATGTGCAACGGCAGATGTAAGCCTTGAAAACATATCTTTTTGCCAGGCTGACATCATGATACCTTCGTCGTGAGAAGGCTGGTTGGAAATAAATTCTTTTAATTGCTCATAGAAAAAATCTATGTTCTCTCCTGTCAAAGCCGATATAAAAACAGGTTCTTCTTTAATATCCCAAAAAGTCTGGAATTTTTTTTTAGAAATCCAATCGTTATGAAGTATATCTTTTTTGTTGATCAATACGATCTGTTTTTTCTTTCGAAAAGATTTTAATTGTTCCCTGAAATCAATATGAGAACGCTCTTTCATAGATAGAGAACCATCCAGAAGCAATAGGGTCAGATCAGCATTCATGGCTTTCTTTAGACTATTTTCTATCCCTGTTTTTTCAATCATAGTTTCTGAAGATTGTTCAAGTTTTCGAATACCAGCGGTATCTACAAAAATAAGAGGGATCCCCTCCATTTCTATTTCTTCTTTTAGATAATCCCTGGTAGTA
>CBDEWF010000020.1:0-51160 GCA_965243775.1 Sansalvadorimonas sp. | reverse complement strand
TGGGCGACTTAGGAGTTATTGCTGCGTTTGCCTTCTTTACTCTGTTGACTATTGCGGCCCTGACTTCTTCTATTTCCATGCTGGAAGCACCGGTGAATACAGCCTGTGAAAAGCTGAAGCAGCCCCGTGGCCGTATGGCTGTTATGGTTGGTGCCGGTATCGCTCTGATTTCTACCATTATTATCCTGAACTTCCAGGCACTGTTTGGTTTGGTGATTACCCTGACCACTGTTTATGCCCAGCCGATGCTGGCGCTGGTGTTTGGCCTGTTGCTGATGTGGGTGGCTGGCCGTAATCGCCTGCTGCAGGAGATGAAGAAGGGTTCCCCTGAGCTTGAAAACAGCCTGTTCTGGAAGATCTGGCCCTGGTATGTGAAATTTATCTGCCCTGTATTGATGTTAATGGTATTCCTCGGCTGATAATGCCTCTTTAGCTCTTCTGGTAAGCGCTGTGTTCTGATAGTGTTTCGGTAAGCAAATAATAAATGGCCTGACCGAGGCACTATCAGGCAAACCAGCAGGCAACTCAGCAATCAATATCACTGGCCAAGCTGAAGAATCACCAGTAGGTTGCTAAACTCCGCCTCCATGCCTTTTGTGCATGCCTGCAGTTATGCCAATCATATTCTAAATAATGACAAGTCAATAAACGCAGAGGGAAATCCATGAACGGGGAGTTTGACGTTTTTCGCGAAAAGCTACTGACCCGGCAGGCTGAACTTCAGAAGCGGCTTGATAACTTGAAAAAGGATGCAACCCGCAAGGCAAATGCTGACTGGTCAGAACAGGCTCAGGAACGGGAGAATGATGAGGTCGTTGATGCTCTCGGCAATGAGGCCATCAATGAGCTGCGCTTGATCCAGAAAGCGCTGGAGAAGATCAAGGACGATGAATACGGCATCTGTGCCGGGTGCGGTAATGAGATTCCCACGGCTCGCCTTGAGGTCATGCCCTACGCGGAACTGTGCGTAAAGTGTGCGGAGGCACGCGGAAATTAACAGGGTCTGATATCAGGTGGACTTATCTGGCCTGAGATATCTCCTTGTTGAGAACCAGTGAGTTGTAGTGGCTGATAAAATCAGCCACTGTGCCCTGTGGTTTGCTGTGAAAGTTGTTGTGCCAGAATCGCCCCAGCCGTTCAAGGTTGTTTCCTGACTTCTCCGGCAAGGATTTCCCGTTGCGCAGATAAACCATCAGGGCCATGGCTGTAGCATAAGACAGGTTAGTGGCCAGTTCTGCGTGGGGGTGCTCAAGAAATTCCCGCTGGCTGGCTAGTCCTCTGACCTTGCTGGCGAGATCCGGGTGTGTGGAAAGGAAGTTATCCCAGATGTTACGGTGCATTCGTGGGCTTATCTGGTAAAGGCCAAGGGCTCGATGGTTGTCGATCAGAAGGTGTTCACCAAGGCCTGATTCCTGAGCCGCTGTACCAAGCAGCAGATTTTCGGCAGTTTCGCTCCACATATTCAGGTGTTTCAGGGTGGGGCGGATTACAAGTGTTCTTAACTCTCTGGCGCTGATACCCATATTGTCCTCTCTGTGGAAGATGGGCGGCTCATGGCTGGGTGCTGTCAGTGCCTTTGGTAATAATTGGCGCTGAGTCCCTCTTTAGACAACATCGGCGTCAGTTTGTCAGACATAAATTGATTTTTTGCTTATGGCTGTTTTCCGCTCATGACAATTTCTTCTCGCTCATGACAATTTCTTCTCTCTCATGGCTGCTTGAGGCAATAAAAAACCTGCCGGAAAGGCAGGTTTTTTGTGGCGCTTTGGTCTGGATCAATAGCTGGTCAGGGTAAAAGATTCGATTCCTTCGTCGGCCAATTTGGACGATCCGCCAAGGGCGGGAAGATCAATAATGGCTGCGGCCTCAACAACAGTGGCGTTCAGACGATGAATCAGTTTGGTCGCTGCCAGCAGGGTTCCACCAGTGGCGATCAGGTCATCAATCAGAACAACTCTGTCACCTTCAGCCAGGGCATCGATGTGAACTTCCAGAGCTGCGGTACCATATTCCAGAGTGTACTCTTCCCGGATGGTTTCTGCAGGCAGTTTGCCGGGCTTGCGAAAGATAACCAGAGGCAGGCCAAGAGTGTTAGCCAGTGGTGCACCAAGCAGGAAGCCGCGGGCATCCAGGGCGCCGATATGGGTGAGCTCCTTATTCTGGTAGCGTTCGGAAAAATGCTCATGGACCATGCGCATGCCGGACGGAGACATCAGCAGAGTGGTGATGTCCCGGAACATGACACCAGGTTCAGGCCAGTCAGGGACGGCCCGAATAAGGTCGCGCAGTCTGTTTTCGTTAAACACTGAATCGCTCATAGTAGAAACTTACTGAATATTCACAACATCAGGACTGTCAGCAAGTTTACCACCTGCCAGAGTGCACAGTTCCATGGCGTTGGTAATTTCGATTTCCTTACCGTTGGCATGAATCAGACCGGCCTTCTGAAAGCGTGTGAATACACGGCTCACAGTTTCTACTGCCAGTCCCAGATAGTTGCCCATCTCGTTACGAGACATGGAAAGCCGGAAAGACTGTGACGAGAACCCGCGGCGCCGGAAGCGACTGGCCAGATTAATCAGGAAAGTCGCAATCCGCTCGTCGGCATTCTTCTTGGAGAGCAGCAGTTTCATCTGCTGATCTTCGCGGATCTTCTTGCTCATGATCCGCATCAGCTGACGACGAAGTGACGGATGGTTGTCGGATAGCTTCTCAAGCTTGTCGAAGGGGATTTCACAGACCATGGTGGTTTCAATGGCTTGGGCAGAGACCGGATAGGTATCTGTATCCAGGCCGCTGAGACCCACCAGTTCACTGGGTAAATAGAACCCGGTGATCTGTTCTTCGCCTTCATTGGTAGATGTATAGGTTTTCAGTGCGCCAGAGCGTACTGCAAAGACACTGTGGAAAGAGTCGCCTTCCAGGAACAGATGTTCGCCTTTTTTCAGGGGTCGTCCACGCTTAATGATTTCATCGAGTTCATCGATGTCTTCAATTTTGAGGGCGAGTGGCAGACACAGTGGACTAAGGCTACAGTCCCTGCAGGCTACTTGGCTGGCATGCCTTACATTGAGTTTGGACGCCATATAGAGAGCCCCTAAGAACCGGTTTGGCTGATAAAGAGAGTGGGCCTTATTGTATGGGAATATGGGGTGAACTTTAACCCTGTGATAGATACGTATTGACCCGTTTTTTCTGGTTGTTTCTGGGTAAATAATAATCTTATGTAATCTTTAGGTGTTTTTTTTGGTGGCTATCTTGGGTTGCTGACCGAAAAAAATTGTCTGAGATCAGTGTATGAACAGGATTGTTGGCTTCGTTTTTTCTCTTATCGGTCTGCAATTTTAGTGGTTGCAGGCAGAATTGTTCGCTTTTTGTGCCTGCTTTGGCCGGGCTGTCAGTTATACCGATCAGGGTAGTTAGCTTAACTAACTGATTTTGTTCTTGTCCTGAACCCTTCCTCTCTCCTTTTAGTCAATAGTGGCAGCATAACCTCGCCGGCTTGCCGGGTGCTGGTGATGCGTTCGGTCAATACAATATCTGATCCTGGATAGCCCGGCGGGTTTTGTCGCCAGCCAGAATGTGGAAGCGGGGTTGGAAACAACTGTACATCTATATAATGGAGACAGACAAAATGCCAAGTAAAGTAAAATCAAAGACACCAGCCTGGACTATGGGTAGCCCCGGAGATGGTAGCCCTGTTAAGAAGGGTGCTAAAAAGAAGGGTGAAGTCACCAGAAATAGGCAGCATGATGCTATCCCAAAACATAAAGGGAAAACAGTGCAGGGAATCACTGAGGTAAGTAAGCAGGAGCTTATTGAAGAGGTAGAAGCGCAGAGAGGGGAAAGCCTTATGGGCAGAGCCTGCTGTCTGGTCAAGGATGCTGCGGTCGCCTATTACCATAATATGGGAAGGATTGCTTACTATTCAGCGGCACTCCTGCCTGCGTCGCTGGGTGCCCCGGTAATTGCTGGAGGTGTTGAGGCTGGGCTCAGTTATATCCCGGGTGTTGCTGGTGCCCTATCAAGAGTTGGGTTTGTTCCTGGGTTTGCGAATGCTATCCGGGTGGGTACAGCAGCTGCGATTGGTTCGGACTTGTCAAATTCTTACGATAGACATGTTCGCCAAGAGCTGACGTCGGAAGAATATACCGCTTATGTACATGCTGATGCGGCAGAGGCAATAAATAATGCCAGTTTGCCGACTGGCGGCGGTAAAAAGCATAAGGATGATGTTGATTTTCCAGGGATTGACTCTCCGCAGTCAGAGCCAGTAAAAAGGTCAACAAGAAAGGGTAAAAGGCATACAAGTTAATAGGTAAGTTATGAAATACCTAACCATTTATTAACTGATGTGCACCCTGCATTAAAAACCCGCTTCGGCGGGTTTTTTTATGGGGGCAGTATGGGGGTCAGTAATACTGACAGGCATGTTATGGCATGAATATGACCGGAAACAGCTGTAATTCAAGGAGGATATAGAAAGAGGGCAGTAGCGGCAGGCTAGGGGGTAAGGAACTCCTCTCCTTGGTCAGGCTCTAACACCACAGATAGCTCTGCTTGCATGCGGAGCCACATGGATGTTGAAGCTGTAAAAGGAGTTGCCCATGAATATGCCCGCCGGAAAAGGCCGTAATGAAGGTCTGTTTTCTTTTGGCAGTCACGTGATCGTGTTGCTGCTGACATTTATTTTTGGTTTTGTTTCCATTGTTTCTATCGCCAATGCTCTTCCCAGGAACGAATGGGACCTTGAAGAGGATAGTAAGGTTGAGACTCCAATAAGCCATGACCAGAATGAAAATCATATCCAAGGTAACAATAGTGAGCAGGAGCTGGGTGGTCCAGATGAAGGAGTGGAAGATGATGACCATCTTTCCGGTGGCAATCGGGTTACAGAGGTTCATAGTGGAACGCTAATGGGAGACTGGGAGGATTATGAAGATATCCAGCCTACAAAAATTTCAGATAGTGAGGATTCTGAGCGACCACTTCCCCAAAGGGCTAAAGATTATCTTGATAATAAGGCAAAAATCGCGCCTGCAGTAGATTTGTTGGAGAATGAAGTAGGCCAGTTGAATAGAATGCTGAGTGGTTATGCTCTGCGCTATAGGGCGGTTAAAGATAATCCGGTTACATTGGCTCAGTTGATGGATGAAATTGTTGATGTTCTCCCCAGCGAAGACTTTAGCAACCTGAAGGATAACCCAGAGCAGTTGAAAGCATTGCTGGCAGAGATCGAGGTTCGGTCTGGAGTTGAAATGGACACTCCTTCCCAGAAAGGTATTACCAGTTCTGAGCAGAGTGAAGACACAGGCAGGTTTGCAGGTAAAAACACAGCGTTAGCGACTGTCGCAGATATTTCACCCGCGCAGTGCCAGGCTGGTGAAGATACCTGTCAGTCACCCCGGGAAAACTACTCGGGCAGTCGTGAGTTGATGGTTGTGGAAACGGCTGCAAAAGAATACTCGCCTGAGCGAAAGGTTTTACCGGATAGTGCGCGGGATATTGTGCAGGGCAACCCTGTAGTGGGCTATGTGCAGAAGCTTTTATCTTCCAGGAAAGAAACTGAGGATACATCTGCAGGTAAGAACACAGCGTTAGCGACTGTCGCAGATATTTCACCCGCGCAGTGCCAGGCTGGTGAAGATACCTGTCAGTCACCCCGGGAAAACTACTCGGGCAGTCGTGAGTTGATGGTTGTGGAAACGGCTGCAAAAGAATACTCGCCTGAGCGAAAGGTTTTACCGGATAGTGCGCGGGATATTGTGCAGGGCAACCCTGTAGTGGGCTATGTGCAGAAGCTTTTATCTTCCAGGGAAGAAACTGAGGATACATCTGCAGGTAAGAACACAGCGTTAGCGACTGTCGCAGATATTTCACCCGCGCAGTGCCAGGCTGGTGAAGATACCTGTCAGTCACCCCGGGAAAACTACTCGGGCAGTCGTGAGTTGATGGTTGTGGAAACGGCTGCAAAAGAATACTCGCCTGAGCGAAAGGTTTTACCGGATAGTGCGCGGGATATTGTGCAGGGCAACCCTGTAGTGGGCTATGTGCAGAAGCTTTTATCTTCCAGGAAAGAAACTGAGGATACATCTGCAGGTAAGAACACAGCGTTAGCGACTGTCGCAGATATTTCACCCGCGCAGTGCCAGGCTGGTGAAGATACCTGTCAGTCACCCCGGGAAAGCTATTCGGGCAGCCGTGAGTTGATGGTTGTGGAAACGGCTGCAAAAGAATACTCGCCTGAGCGAAAGGTTTTACCGGATAGTGCGCGGGATATTGTGCAGGGCAACCCTGTAGTGGGCTATGTGCAGAAGCTTTTATCTTCCAGGAAAGAAACTGAGGATACATCTGCAGGTAAGAACACAGCGTTAGCGACTGTCGCAGATATTTCACCCGCGCAGTGCCAGGCTGGTGAAGATACCTGTCAGTCACCCCGGGAAAGCTATTCGGGCAGTCGTGAGTTGATGGTTGTGGAAACGGCTGCAAAAGAATACTCGCCTGAGCGAAAGGTTTTACCGGATAGTGCGCGGGATATTGTGCAGGGCAACCCTGTAGTGGGCTATGTGCAGAAGCTTTTATCTTCCAGGAAAGAAACTGAGGATACATCTGCAGGTAAGAACACAGCGTTAGCGACTGTCGCAGATATTTCACCCGCGCAGTGCCAGGCTGGTGAAGATACCTGTCAGTCACCCCGGGAAAGCTATTCGGGCAGCCGTGAGTTGATGGTTGTGGAAACGGCTGCAAAAGAATACTCGCCTGAGCGAAAGGTTTTACCGGATAGTGCGCGGGATATTGTGCAGGGCAACCCTGTAGTGGGCTATGTGCAGAAGCTTTTATCTTCCAGGAAAGAAACTGAGGATACATCTGCAGGTAAGAACACAGCGTTAGCGACTGTCGCAGATATTTCACCCGCGCAGTGCCAGGCTGATGAAGATACCTGTCAGTCACCCCGGGAAAGCTATTCGGGCAGTCGTGAGTTGATGGTTGTGGAAACGGCTGCAAAAGAATACTCGCCTGAGCGAAAGGTTTTACCGGATAGTGCGCGGGATATTGTGCAGGGCAACCCTGTAGTGGGCTATGTGCAGAAGCTTTTATCTTCCAGGAAAGAAACTGAGGATACATCTGCGCAGGTAAGAACACAGCGTTAGCGACTGTCGCAGATATTTCACCCGCGCAGTGCCAGGCTGGTGAAGATACCTGTCAGTCGCCCCGGGAAAGCTATTCGGGCAGCCGTGAGTTGATGGTTGTGGAAACGGCTGCAAAAGAATACTCGCCTGAGCGAAAGGTTTTACCGGATAGTGCGCGGGATATTGTGCAGGGCAACCCTGTAGTGGGCTATGTGCAGAAGCTTTTATCTTCCAGGAAAGAAACTGAGGATACATCTGCAGGTAAGAACACAGCGTTAGCGACTGTCGCAGATATTTCACCCGCGCAGTGCCAGGCTGATGAAGATACCTGTCAGTCACCCCGGGAAAGCTATTCGGGCAGTCGTGAGTTGATGGTTGTGGAAACGGCTGCAAAAGAATACTCGCCTGAGCGAAAGGTTTTACCGGATAGTGCGCGGGATATTGTGCAGGGCAACCCTGTAGTGGGCTATGTGCAGAAGCTTTTATCTTCCAGGAAAGAAACTGAGGATACATCTGCAGGTAAGAACACAGCGTTAGCGATTGTCGCAGATATTTCACCCGCGCAGTGCCAGGCTGGTGAAGATACCTGTCAGTCACCCCGGGAAAACTACTCGGGCAGCCGTGAGTTGATGGTTGTGGAAATGGCTGCAAAAGAATACTCGCCTGAGCGAAAGGTTTTACCGGATAGTGCGCGGGATATTGTGCAGGGCAACCCTGTAGTGGGCTATGTGCAGAAGCTTTTATCTTCCAGGGAAGAAACTGAGGATACATCTGCAGGTAAGAACACAGCGTTAGCGACTGCCGCAGATATTTCACCCGCGCAGTGCCAGGCTGGTGAAGATACCTGTCAGTCACCCCGGGAAAACTACTCGGGCAGTCGTGAGCTGATGGTTGTGAAAACGGCTGCAAAAGAATACTCGCCTGAGCGAAAGGTTTTACCGGATAGTGCGCGGGATATTGTGCAGGGCAACCCTGTAGTGGGCTATGTGCAGAAGCTTTTATCTTCCAGGAAAGAAACTGAGGATACATCTGCAGGTAAGAACACAGCGTTAGCGACTGTCGCAGATATTTCACCCGCGCAGTGCCAGGCTGGTAAAGATACCTGTCAGTCGCCCCGGGAAAGCTATTCGGGCAGCCGTGAGTTGATGGTTGTGGAAACGGCTGCAAAAGAATACTCGCCTGAGCGAAAGGTTTTACCGGATAGTGCGCGGGATATTGTGCAGGGCAACCCTGTAGTGGGCTATGTGCAGAAGCTTTTATCTTCCAGGAAAGAAACTGAGGATACATCTGCAGGTAAGAACACAGCGTTAGCGACTGTCGCAGATATTTCACCCGCGCAGTGCCAGGCTGGTAAAGATACCTGTCAGTCGCCCCGGGAAAGCTATTCGGGCAGCCGTGAGTTGATGGTTGTGGAAACGGCTGCACATGAGACAGCAAGTAAAACCTCAGTAGAAACAACGGTAGATAATCTGCGAGACAAGCGCAATAAGGTTGATACTGGTGAGTTGCCTGCAAGCCAGTCTGCAAAAACAGTTCCATCTGATTTACGTAAAAAGGGAGCCTTTGCTGAAGAACCTGCAGGCAAAACCACTATGGAAACGGCATTACTCAATCCCTGTAAAAGATGCGAGAAGGGTGATACGAGAGATACGCTGGAGAACAAGTCTGTAGAAGAAAATATCGGAATAGCCAGCTACGAACAGGGTAAAGACTCTGATAAGCCAACAGGCCCCAGTGCTCCAAAGGTTATCAGTGTGCCGGATGTGGGCTATGTCAATGCACCGAAAGCTCCTGGTCCACCGGCAGCAGCTCCAGCAAGAGAGACGGAAAAAATCAAGTATGGCCATCAGCTGGCCCCGCTTCGCAAGCAGGCTGACAAGAGGAAAAATGAGGCTTTGGGCTTCAAAGGCGAGGATGGCCACTCTTCAGATAATGAGTTGTTTTCAAGCACTTCTTATGGAAGGGGTAACGAAGAGCCCAGAAATAGTTGGGAAGAGCTTGAGCCAGCAGGTAAGACTGCTACGGCACCTGTTAAGTCATCTTTGGGTGTAATGCTGGATGGTTTCAGACGGGCCGTTGGGTTGGATAACAACTGCTCCCTTGATGAGGGACGGAGACAGGAAGCAGAGCAGCGTCGTCGTGCCCGGAATGCCAAAGACCGTTTTTCTCACGAGAAACTGATAGAGAGAGCAGGACGTTATGAACGTTCAGGCTCTAAAGGGACAGATGAAGAACTGTTTTCAAGCACTTCTTATGGGGGAGGTAACGAAAAGCCCAGAGACAGCTTCGGTAAGGACGACTCTGGTCTGGCTGGCGGGCCTGAGAAGTCAGTCAAAAAGTCGACCATGCTGGATAACCTTAAGCGGGCTTTTGGGTTGGGTGATACCTGCTCTATCGATGAAGAGCGGGAAGGAGTAGAGATAGAACTCGAATCGACTGCAGATGCAAGAGCTGATGAAAGTGAAGAGCGAGCAGATAGTGAAGAGATTAATGCTGCTCAGTCGCAAGACCTTCACAGGAGTGTACCGGCGCAGGCCTCGGTTGCCGTGGCGTCGAAAAAGCCGGAACCTGTGTTCGACAGTCAGCTGGTAGCAGCGCTGCCTGCCACAGCCGTTGAAGTGCGTAACAGTACCGCGACTCAGATTTTCTCTGGTCATCATCAGGCAATATCTGACTTCAGGAAGGGTAAGAAGCCTGGTAAGAATCGAACGCTGCAGCAGGTAGGTGAGAAACAGGCCAGGTATACAGAGAATGGTGGTTTGAGTCTGGAAGTCAGTGGTAACTACTCCTACTTGAGGGCTCTTGGCTCCCGTTCGGATGTGAATCTTGCCGACGGCCTGCCGGGTTTCAGAAGCAGAGGATTTGGTTTTGAGGCTGGTCTATTCCATGTCTTCGACACTAAGTTGCTGGCGGGTATGATGATGGCCGGGGAGCACAGCAAAGCCTCGCTGAAGGGTAAGAGCGGCAGTGTTGACCTGGACAGCCTTCGACTTGGGCCTTTCTTCTCCTGGAAGCCTGGCAACTGGTATATTGATGGTGCTCTGACTGTTGGTCAGCATGATATGAAAGCCAAGGGGCGCGACTCAATCACGGATGACAAGTACAAGGGCAACTTTGGCATGAGTGAATGGGCCGGTTGGCTGGGAACCGGGTATGATATCCATCTGGACAAGTATGTACCCAATTTAACGGTGACTCCGATGGCTGAGTTCCTGTACCTGGATACTCGTCTGTCCAACCTTGGTTTGAATAACCAGAATAGCCAGAAGATCAAGGTGAAGGGTGGCAGTCACCATGACCGTATCGACCGTTACGGCGTGCTGTCGAGCTATGTGGTGCCCGGCTCTGGTGGTAATACTGAAATCCATGGTGGTGTCGGTATTCAGAATAACCATACTGCCAGCCACAAGGTTCATATGCGTCATGCTGATGCCAGCCGGAACACCAGAGAGAAGCGTGGTAAGACTGATGGCCGAACGAAGTGGTTTGCTGTAGGTGTTAACCAGAAGCTGGATGCCAGTAAGAATATCTCGTTTGATCTGAACAGTAGCCGTGGGAATAATAGCCGTAGCAACGGTGCTTCAGCGACATTTGAGTATAAATTCAAGTAATCCGGCCGGAAATAAAAAACGGAAGTCACGGGACTTCCGTTTTTTTACCCCAAAAATTTCTTTCTGCTAATCTGCAGTTTTTCAGAGGGGCTTTTAGAATCAGATAACCCGTGAGAAGCGCTGTTCAGTCTGAGTTTTCATGTATTGGTCAAAGATTATGCAGATATTGCGGATAAGCAGGCGACCCCGGGGCAGAACCCGCAGATAGTCATGTCCTAACTCCAGTAGGCCATCCTGCTCCATCACTTTCATGCTCTCCAGTTCCTGGCTGAAAGATTCCCGGAAGTTGATATCAAGATCTGCTTCCAGGGTGTGGAAGTCCAGGCGGAAATCGCAGATCAGGCGTCGAATGACGTGGGCGCGAATCATATCTTCCTGGGAGCTGACCAGCCCGCGGTAGATAGGGAGCTGTTCATCATCGACAGAGTTGGTGTAGTTCTCCATATCGGTAAAGTTCTGGGCGAACACATTGCCAACCTGGCTGATGGAGGAAACACCCATGCCGATCAGGTCGCAGTGACCGTGTGTCGTATAGCCCTGGAAGTTCCTGTGTAGAACCCCTTCTTCCTGGGCGATAGCGAGATCATCATCGGGGAGGGCGAAGTGATCCATGCCGATGTAAACGTAACCGGCATCCAGCAATTTAGCTGTGGTCTCTTCCATGATACGCAGTTTCTCTGCCGGAGACGGCAGATCTTCGGCATTTATCCTGCGCTGGGGTTTGAATCGATGTGGCAGGTGGGCGTAGTTAAAGACCGATAAGCGGTCTGGATGCAGGCCTATTACCTTGTCCACGGTTTTCATAAAGCTGCTGCAGCTCTGGTGGGGCAGGCCATAGATTAGATCAAGGTTGACTGATTTAAAGTTCAGAACGCGGGCGGCATCCATCAGGTCTTCAGTCAGGTTGACCGGTTGAACTCTATTGATAGCTCTCTGCACCTTAAGGTCAAAGTCCTGAACTCCGAGACTGATGCGGTTAAAACCCAATCCGCAAAGGTGACCCATGGTGGCCCAGTCTGCTTCCCGTGGGTCAATTTCGATGGAGTAATCGGAATAGTCACCGTGGGTCAGGTAAAAGTACCTGTCTGCTGCTTCCATTAGCCGCAAAAGCTGATCATTGTTGAGGAAGGTCGGAGTGCCTCCCCCCAGGTGAAGTTGTTCAACGGGGGCATGGCGACCGAACAGCTCGGAGTGCATGGCCATTTCACGTATCAGCAGGTCAAGGTAGGGTTCTGCCCGCTGGCGATGTTTGGTAACGATTTTATTGCAGCCGCAGTAATAGCAGACGGTGTCGCAGAACGGAATATGGAAGTAGAGCGACAACGGCTTATTAGGGTCGCGGCTGGCAGCAGCCTGGTGATACTGATTCTTGTCAAACTCACCGGCAAACTGAACGGCGGTTGGATAAGAGGTATAGCGTGGGCCGGGCTGATCGTAACGCTGTATCAGGCTGGTATCCCAGATAAGAGTGTTATTCATGGTTCGGCCCTGAAGTTTACCAATTGCAATATTCTTCTTGTCTGATTGTAAAAATGTGCCCACTGCACAAACTACTGATTGACAGTTTACTAAAAAAGGAGTTGGGGGTTTTGATGTGTATCAACCGAGTGCTGACATTCCTGAGTTGAGCGAAATCAGCCCAGTGCGTCATTGATATAGGACAGGCAAAAAAGTCAGGGCTTGCGTATCTGAAGCAATACGAAGTTCTGAGTTCTGGTGAAATTTTGCCTGAAACCCCGCGACGCAACAATATGACATGGAAATGTGCACTTTTGGCATGACACCGGTCATAGGTTCATTAAGAAAAGTTGACCCAAAAGAGGTAGTTTGAATTCCCCCTCCTGGGGCCCGGGGAGAGCGCTAGCATAGAGTTACCTGACGGATACTGGTGTAAATGTGCGTTTTGAGCTGTGATTGCCCTGAAAGTGTTACTGGCTATAGTGAATAAAGGTATTGATTCCCGTTACTGCTGAACCAGAAAGTCTGGAATGGAATCTCGGTTAAAATCAAATCAATAAGAGAAATATAATGCATCTATTCAAGCTGGCAGTATTGTCTCTGTTTATTGTAAATCCTGCCCATGCTTACCTCGATCCGGGTACTGGCAGCATGATACTGCAGATGGCTGTGGCTGGCGTCCTGAGCGCTATGTTTACCATCAAATTGTACTGGCAAAAGTTTAAATCCCTGTTTCAGAAATCTGAGCAGGTTCAGGAAGAGGTGAATCCGAAAGACGTTCCAGGTAATAAAGACGATTCCGCACAGGAGTGAGGATGATGAATGTGCTGGACAGCTCATTTCGAGATCCTGATGGATTTGTATTCTATAAAGAAGACGAGATATTCAGGCAGGTTAACGAATCTTATCGTAGCACATATAACTTTCTGGAAAAATCCGGGCTGTTAAAAACACTTTTTGATAAAGAGTATCTGGTCAGGCACGAAAAATCCGGAGCTGACTACTCTGGCTCAGGATTTACCTTAAAACCCCAGTTTATTCCTTTTATTTCTTATCCCTATGAGTGGTCCCTGGGGCAGCTGAAAGATGCTGCCCTGTTAACACTGGATATTCAAAAACAGGCCATAGAAAAGGGTATGACCCTGAAGGATGCGTCAGCCTATAACATCCAGTTTTACCGGGGCAAGCCGGTATTTATTGATACGCTCTCTTTTGAAATTTATCAGGAGGGACAGCCCTGGGCAGCATACAGGCAGTTCTGCCAGCACTTTCTGGCGCCGCTGTTGCTTATGAAGCTGACCGATATAAGACTCGGCAGACTTCTTACCAATTATATTGATGGAGTTCCTCTTGATCTAGCCAGTAAGCTGCTTCCTGCCACAAGTTACCTGAACTTTCATACTCTGGTTCATATACATCTCCATGCCCGTCAGCAGATTAGACATGGTTCAGCACAGGATAAACCAAAGAAGGTGAATTCATCAGTTTCGAAGCATGGAATGCTGGCATTGATCGACAGCCTGAGGTCAGCAATTACTTCCGTGAACTGGCAGGGTGCTAAAACAGAATGGGATGATTATTACACCGACAATAATAACTATTCTGCAGAGAGTATGAGTGATAAGGAGAGGCTGGTAACCCAGTATCTCTCCATGACCGACAGAGGTATTGTCTGGGATGTTGGGGCCAACGATGGTCGCTTCAGCCGTCTGGCATCAAAGATAGCTGAGCTGGTTGTCAGCTGGGATATTGACCCGGTCTGTGTACAGCGTAACTATCAGGGTGTGAAAGATCAGAAACAGAACAACATCCTTCCCCTTGTTCTGGATCTTTTTAATCCAAGTCCTTCTATAGGCTGGGCAAACTGTGAAAGAGAGTCTTTTAGCCAGCGCGGAAGGTGTAACGTTTTGCTGGCCCTTGGCCTTATTCATCATGTTGCTATTTCCAATAATGTACCCCTGGCCCGAATTGCAGAATACTTTGCAAAAATAACAAATTTCCTGATTGTTGAATGGGTGCCTAAATCGGACAGTCAGGTGAGAAAGCTGCTGGCAACAAGAAAAGATGTTTTTGGTGAATATGATGTCTCTTCATTTGAAAGAGAGTTTAGTGAAAAGTTTGATTTTGTCGCAAGCCAGAAGGTTTCGGGTTCTGAACGGTCAATGTATCTGATGAAAGTAAAGAAATCCTATGGCTCTGAATAGAAATGATTTTAAGAGCTATCTGGCATCTTTACTGATCATCTTGTATCCGGTTGTATTTTCATATTCCAGGTATGCTAATAGTGTTTCATCTGAAGTGGCTATTTTTGCAGTCATTGTTTCCCTTATTATCTGGTTTGTATTACTGATTATTCACTCTTTATTAAGAGTTCTGTTTCTTAGGAAAAAAACTGTTTTAGACCCGGCGCTGTTAATTCTGGCTTCGTTTGTCTTTGTCATCTATGGCCATATCTATTATTTTTGTTTTAACAAAATTATAATGATTCAGGTTGAGAGGGGAGATACTAATCTAAATGATGCGTTAGCTGGATGGTTGTTACATGCTGTTCTGCTAATTTCCAGTTTTTTATTAATCTATCAGGTGCATAAAAAGCTGTGCCATCTGTCCTCCCAGTCAAAGAGATCATTGTCAGGGATTGTTCTTATATTTGCTACTGCTCTAATTACTATTCCTGGCAGTAATATTTTGTGGAAAGTAGAAATAAAAAAAGAGAATTCACAAGGGTCCCGGGAATATATTGAGACAGGAATGTCATGTAAATATTGCGATTCTGATGTATACCTTATTGTGCTGGATGGTTATGCAAGGGCTGATATTCTTGAAAAGTTTTATGGGTTTTCCAATACTGAGTTTCTTTCAGCGCTGGCAGATTACGGATTTACAACGGTTGATAATGCACGATCAAATTACAGCTGGACCTTTTTATCGCTCTCCTCCATGTTAAATATGGACTTTGTGCAGAATTTACCTGTTGTACTGGATCCGGATAAAAAAGAGACAGCTCCCTTTAATAATCTTATAAGAGACAGTGCGGTTTCAAATTTCTTCCAAAATCATGGCTACAAGTTCTTGCATATGAGATCGACATGGGGTCCGACACTTGTTAATCCCTTTGCTGACTATCAATACAATTGCAATTCAGGTTTTGCCCAGAATGACTTTTATAGAGTCCTTGTTGAAGGTAGTATTCTAACTCTATTCAATTCCAGAATGGGATATGACCTTGCTCAATGTCATCTTGATAATTTTTCCTGGCTTGAAAATGTGCCGAGACAGCATAAAGAAAGAAAGTTTGTTTTTTCTCATATTATCATGCCTCATCATCCTTATTTGTTTGATGAGAATGGAAATATCATGAGAGATGCTAACTTATCTGATCAGTTCGAATTTCAAAAAAGACTGTGGTCTGACCGTGATGGATATCTGTCTCAGTTAAAGTTTTTAAATAAGCAAGTTATCGAGATTTTGGAGTCACTATTACGTGAGAGTGATAATCCTCCGTTTATTGTTATTATGTCTGATCATGGCCCACAACTTCTTGATAGCAGTGGCAAGCGAGTGACAGAGTTTGATTATGGGCGTTCATCGATACTTCTGAGCGTGTTGACACCTGATAAAAAAAGAGAGCTACCTGTAAAAAGTTCAGTTAATCTATTTAAATATCTTTTCAATCAATACTGGGGGGGGGAGAATACCTTTCTGGAGGACTCCTATTATAAATCTCCCTATAATAAACCCTTTGCTTTCGAGAAAGTTGAGTTTTCCAAATAGTTGTTTTTAAAAAACAATAATCTTATCTTTTAATTTAGAAAGCGATTGTCCCCGTTCCGGAGGACAATCGCTTGTCTAATATCAGCTTTAATCAGACTTCTTCGGTTTCCCAGTACTCCTTGCGAATATCAACTTTGCGGATTTTTCCAGCTCCGGTAGTTGGGAAAGGTTCGGTACGAAACTCAATACTGCGTGGGCACTTGTAGCCGGCAATCCAGTCACGGCAGTGCTCAATCAGCTCATCTGGATTAACGTCCTGGTTCGGCATAAGGCGAACAATAGCGTGGATCTTCTCTCCCCACTGTTCACAGGGAACGCCGATTACTACAACTTCATGAACGGAATCATGGCGGGCGACAGCATTTTCGACTTCGGTAGAAAAGACATTTTCCCCGCCGGTGATAATCATATCCTTAACCCGGTCAACCAGATAGAGGTAGCCATCATCATCCAGATAACCGGCATCACCGGTATAGACCCAGCCATCCACCAAAGCTTTATCAGTCTCTTCAGGCTTGTTCCAATAACCCAGCATCTTGTTGGGGCCACGGGCAACAATCTCTCCTATTTGGCCCGTAGCCAGGGTTTCTCCGTCCTCATTGCAGATTTTGATATCTGCACAGATCACTGCCTGGCCTGCTGAGCGCAGGCGGTGGGGATTGTCACCATCCGGATCATGATCCTCGGGCCGCATAATGGAAATCAGAGGTGCCATCTCGCTCTGGCCATAGGCCTGGAAGAAGTTCACATGTCCCATTTTCTCCATGGCAAGGCGCAGGGTTGCTTCAGTAATGGGGGAGGCTCCGTAGATAATTTTTTCCAGAGAGCTGATATCACCATTGTCCAGAGCTGGGTCGGTCAACATCATGGAGATCATGGTCGGCACCAGCAGTGTACAGCTGATACGATATTGCTCTATGGCCTGAACTACTCTCTCAGGTGAGAAAGCCGGTATAAATACATGGCGGGAACCGGCCATGGTGGCAGCCATGGACAGGGCAATATCCGCCATATGGAACATAGGAGCAGCATGCAGATAGCTGTCATCCTGTTTTATCTCCAAAGCCGTGGTGGCTGTTATGCTGCTGGTCCATATGGCTTTATGGGAGATCATAACGCCCTTGGGGAAGCCGGTTGTGCCGCCGGTATAAAAGATACCCGCTAGGCTGTCATCATCCGCTTCATGTTCTTCAATCGGCTCCAGGGAGCTGGCTGTCAGCTCGTTGATACCGATCAAACCATCCGGTGTATCCTGATCGCCGATATAAATCAGAGTGACTGGTAGCTGGGACTGATCAACAATTTTCCGGGCTGTTTCCAGGAATGTATCGTCGACGGCGATGATGTGGCTTCCAGAGTCCTCAACAGCATAGATATTTTCCTTTACCGACCAGCGAATATTTAGAGGTACCAGAATAGCTCCCAGCCAGGGAATGGCAAAAAAAGACTCGTAGTAGTGATCGGAGTTCAGGGCCAGGATGGCAACCCGTTCTCCAGGCTGGATACCCATCTTTTGCAGTCCCCTGGCGAAGCGGGCGATACGGTCCCGTGTTTCCCGGAAGGTTCTTTGGCGTTCACCATTTTGTGTGGACAGGTTATTGGGCTGAATCTGGGCGTTGCGGGTAATAGCCTTAGTCAGGCGCATGAGAACATCTCCGCTTTATTATTCTTGTTTTTGCAGACTGGGTCTGTGAATAACGGCTTTTTTATATTTTTTGTTCAAGCCTGTACTGATGCTAAAAAAGATAGAGACAAGTGACAACTGTTTATTTGCAGTGACTACTTATTTGTAGTGACAAGGGCTTTTCACCATCTACGGAGCATGATCAAGAATAACGTCTATAACGAAACAAATAGTAGTTTTATTCAACGAACAAAAGCGAATTTTAAGGTCAATTTGCTGCTGCCGTAGTAAGGGGTCTATTCTCGATAAGGCTTCTAAGAGGGGAGTAAAGAGGCACTTGGACTATAGCCAGATCTTGGCTGCTTGGGAGGCGGTTACAACTGGCAGGAACACAAAAAAGGCAAGACCTCACGGTATTGCCTTTTTACCCCATTTTGCTAAATGGGGGAGCACTGAACTTACAGTACTACAATATCTTCAGCCTGAGGTCCTTTTTGACCTTGAGTCACAGTGAACTCAACGCGCTGGCCTTCTGCCAGAGATCTGAATCCGTCACCCTTGATCTGGCGGAAGTGAGCGAATACGTCTGGTCCACCATTTTCTTGTGTGATGAAGCCAAAACCTTTTTCATCGTTGAACCACTTTACAGTTCCGGTAGCATTAGACATAACTTTTTCCTGATTTTGAATAAAAATTGCCCTTTATAAGGCGGTAAAGCTAGAAGTTTTGTTATTTTTTATGGAAAAAGGCTAGAGCTACAAAACTCGGAACGCTTTAAATCTATCATAAAGAATAAAACTTACTTTTAACTCGTTCCAGTGTACAGCACTGGAATGCCGCAAGGAATAGGCAGGTTTCTCTTTTTTTATATTTTTTCGTAATTTATTAGGTTTTTACCTAGCAGCAATCGCTGAAAAGTAGCGTTTAGGTCAGTAAGCAGGGGCAACTTGCTTGCAGTAGGAAGCCAACCAGCTATGAATGATATCTTGAAGCTGTGTTACATTGCTGTACTTATGGTCAGATCCATTAACCTTTTCATACCTGTATCTGGAAGATTCAATGATTTCAGTTAATCCACTGTACGAACCAGAAACATCATTTTCTTGCTGGATAAATAAAATTTCTCCGTGATAATTTTTTAGATGTTTAAACCAAAGTAGTTGTTCATATCCAAGAACTTTATGTGGCACTCCTATTAATAACTAAATATTTTGGAGCGATTAGATTGTTGGAAATTGCCATGGCTGCCACGGCAAAAACATGAGTGTTTTTTGAACAGAAAAATCGCTCCCAAGACTGTAGAATACACTGTTTTTGTTGCTCCCTGATGTCTACACAAGCCTTGTTTTCTCAGCTATCTACACTCACCGACAAGCGTGATCCGAAAAAGACAACTCATATCCTGGCCGAAATCATGTTCATGTCCGTTTGTGCCATTCTGTGTGGTGCAGATGACTGGAACAGTATTCGATTGTTCGCACAAAACAAAGAACGCTGGTTTCGTCAGCGCCTAACGCTCCCCGGTGGGATTCCCGCAGCCATCACGTTTAATCTCTAAGGGTTGAATTCCCCGCAGCTTGCTGCGCCTTCCACGACGAAGTCGTGGTGATAGTTCATCCCAAAATCAATACTGATGTGAGGCAGTAAAAGTGGACACCTGCCTAAGCTGCTTTTTCTAGCTCATACTTCTCTGGGCTTAAATACCCAAGAGTGCTATGACGCCGTGTTCTATTGTAATCCACCTCAATATATTCGAATACAGCTTGCCTCATTCCTTCGCGATCAGGTAATGGCTCGTGGTGAATAGCTTCAACCTTGAGCGAGTGGAAAAAGCTTTCTACGCAAGCATTATCCCAGCAATCACCTTTTCGGCTCATGCTTTGAACAACGGCATGCTCCTCGAGAAGGTCTCGAAACGCTCGTGAGCAATACTGACTGCCCCTGTCGCTATGGAAGATAACTCCTTTTGGAAATCGCCTGCGGAACAGAGCCATTTTCAATGCATCACAGACCAAGTCAGCTTTCATGCCGGTGCTCATCGACCAACCAATCACTTTTCGAGAGAACAGATCAATGACAACGGCCAGGTAAAGCCAGCCTTCACTCGTCTGCAAGTATGTGATATTTCCAGCCCATTTCTGGTTGGGAGCTGAGGCAGAGAAGTTACGCTCAAGCAGATTAGGTGACACAGGCAATGAATGCTTACTGTCTGTAGTCACCTCTGTACACGACAATTCCTCACGAGCCCAGTACCAGCCTGGGTTCGAAGAGTAACGCTATAAACTGAAGCGCATCACTGAACCATTGGTCGATGTGTCCATAACTACTGCCTCATATCAGTTGGTGTGCTGCATCTGTTGTGAACTTTCGGCAAAGTCCAGTTTTTTCATAACCCACATCTGGTGAGGGCCTGGAATGGTCCAGATCCCGAACAGGATAACCAGAATGGCTGCACCCGAGCGGAAGACTTTGCTCTGGAACAGGGACTGCATCTGTTGGGCCAGAAGTCCTGTCGCAAACATAATAGGAACTGTGCCCAGACCAAAGACAAACATTAAAGAAGCTGACTGAAATGCGTTGGAGCTGGCAGCAGCCCATACCAGAGTGCTGTAAACCAGACCGCAGGGCAGCCAGCCCCATACCAGGCCGGCAACAACAGCCTTTCCAGGAGTGTGAATAGGCAGCATGGCTGAAGCCCTGGGCTGGATTCTGCTCCAGATGCCATGACCCATTTTCTCCAGACGGGTGAGACCCATCCACCAACCGCCAAGGTAGAGCCCCATGGCGATCAGCATAATGCCGGCAAATATTCTCAGGGCAATACTGGTCTCCTTGCTGAACCCTCCAATAAACCAGCCCAGGGTTCCCATCAGCAGGCCGATAATGGCGTAGCTTGTTATACGGCCAAGATTATATCCAAGGATGATGGAGAGGTTATGGAATGACCAGCGGTTCTCATTGGGCCGGTGCAGGCTCAAAGCTGCCATAATGCCGCCACACATACCGACACAGTGCCCGGCTCCCAGAAGCCCCAGTAAAAAGGCAGCCGTCATACTTAATTCGGTCATGACTTGTCTCCTTTATGGCTGTTTTTTTGGTGCACTTTTGTTTGTGTTGCTTCTTCCCCGTTGCTGTTTTTCTTGCTTGAGGGTTCATCGAAAAGGATGCTGTGGGCAGGGCCTTCAAGATCTTCAAACTGACCGCTGTCTACTGCCCAGAAAAAAACACCCACGGCAATAATGATAAAAAGTACCGCCAGAGGAATCAGGATGTACAAACTGCTCATATTCTGCTTCCTTATTTGGATAGGCTGGCTGCTTCAGCGCTTCCATCGCTGGTATTGTTTGAAATCACACCTTTGGAAGTTGCGGTCAGCGCCTGTTTACTTTCTGCCTTGCTTTTGGACAGTCTCAAAGCGTTGCCCACCACCACCAGAGAGCTGGCCGACATGCCCAGCGCTGCCATCCATGGTGCCAGCCATCCCGAGGCCGCCAGGGGCAGCACCAGAAGGTTATAACCAATGGCCCAGGCCGTATTCTCCCGGATAATGGTTCGGGTCTGAGCCGCTTTATCAAAAGCATCCAGCAGACGATTCAGATTACCAGCCATCAGCAGAGCATCGGCATGGGTACAGGCCTGGTCAGAAGCTGTGTTCATGGCAACGGAAATATCGGCTCCCGCCAGTACCGGAATATCATTGATGCCATCCCCCACCATCAACACCTTGGCACCTTGTTGTTGCAGGCCTTTCACCCGTTCGAGTTTGCCGTCCGGTGTAGCCTGGGCGATACATGTACTGATGCCAAGCTCATGTCCGGTGCGCTCAACAATGCCCTGGTTATCTCCGCTTAGCAGCTCAACCTCAAGGTTTCTGGCCTTCAGCTCACTGATAACCGAAGCTGCTTCGGGACGCAGGGTATCATCCAGGGCAAACCAGGCCATTGGCTGAGTGTTACAGCTGAGCAGCAGCCAAGTATGGTTGTTGTCTGGAGCTGCCACTGTTTTCTTCGGGCAGGCAAAGGCAGGTTTACCAATTCGCCATACTTTTCCATTGATGACACCTTCCAGTCCCTGGGCGGTAATGTTACGGGCATCACTGACTTCCAGAGTGGAACAGGGAAAAGCCTTGGCAATAGGGTGTTCGGAATACGCTTCCAGGGCTGCGGCCATATCAGTCAGTACTGACTTCTCAGCCGTTGTATCAATCAGCTGAATATCGCTGATACTCAGTTCGCCACGGGTCAGGGTGCCGGTTTTGTCGAAGATCACATGGGTCACTTGGGGCAGCCCCTCCAGAACATGTCCCCGGCTTACCAGTAAACCCTTACTCTGCAGATATCCTGTTACCACTGTCAGAGCTGTCGGTGTCGCCAGAGACAGGGCGCAGGGGCAGGTGGCAACCAGAACAGACAGAACAATCCAGAAAGCATCATCCGGTTCCCGCTGGTACCAGAACAGATAAATGGCTCCTGCGAACAGCAGTACGGCACTGACAAAATAACTGGCGACCTTGTCAGCCATGCGTGCCACTGCAGGTTTCTCACCCTGAGCCTGCTCCAGCAGTCGGGCAATAGCTGACAGCCGGGTAGACTGTCCCACCTGGGTAACCCGGATATCAAGGGCGTGCTCGGTATTAATAGTGCCGGCAGTCACCAGATCACCAGGTCGGCGCAGAACAGGTAAGTGTTCACCAGTGAGTGCTGATTCATTAATACTGCTGGTGCCGGTCAGAATAATACCGTCAGCGGGAATACTGTCCCCCGGCATAACTCGGATAGTGTCGTCTGCCTTCAGGTCGGCCGGTGCAATACGCTCACAGGAGCCATCCAGCCTTACCCGGAAACAGCTCTCCGGCAGAAGCTGGTGTAGACTGCGGGAAGTGTGGCTGGTCTTGTGCCTGGCCCGCATCTCAAGATAGCGACCGGTCAGCAGGAAAAAGGTAAACATACTGACGGAGTCGAAATAAACGTCAGCCGCCCCCTGTAGCGTGCCCCATATACTGGACAGGTAAGCCCCGCCAATAGCCAGAGAGACAGGAACATCCATACCAGGGTGCAGGTTTTTCAGATCCCGCCAGGCAGCACTGAAGAAGGGGTGGGCAGCATAGAACACCACAGGTGTGGCAATCAGAGCACTTATCCAGCGAATAAAGTCCCGGTACTCAACTTCCATGCCCTGCATGCCACCGGCATAGAGGGCGATGGCATACATCATCACCTGCATGGCACCGATGCCGGCCACGGCCAGCTGTCGGATAAAACGCTTGTTCTCCTGTTCCAGTAGCGCAGTCTGCTTCTCCTGACGCCAGGGATGGGCACTGTAGCCCACAAACAGAACTGCAGCCATAACATCACTAAGCAGAATCTGTGCAGGCTTCCAGATCAGGGTGGCGGTATGCTGGCTCAGGTTAACAGTAACGGCTTCAACACCATCAAGGCTGGAAAGGTGATGTTCCAGCAGCCAGACACAGGCGGAACAGGTGATACCCTCAATCAACAGTTTGGTTTCACGCCTGTTATCAGATAACTGGCGGGTAAAGCTGTCTTGCAGGTCATCCCTGTCGTAGAGCTTGTACTCGGCCAACAGGGCTTCATGATCACCCGCCTGTCGGGCCGGCTGGGTGCGGTACTGGTAGTAGTTGTCAAGGCCACCTTCGGCAATGGCTGAGGCAACAGCCTGACAGCCAGGGCAGCACATGGGCTGTTTAACACCTTCTATCTCTGCGAAAAACTGAGGCTCTCCGGTAATAGGTAGATGGCAGTGATAGCAATGGTCACTCATAGGCACTGATTTCAATTGTACTGTCAGGGGCGAACCTTACTTCACGGTTGAGTCGCCACCCTCCCTGATAACCCTGTTCGGGCACCATAACGTCCAGAGTTTCCAGCTGAACAAAATAACGGCCATCGGGCTGTTCTGTAGTCTGGCCGGAATAGCGGCTGGCATTGGCGGGGGACTGCAGCAGGGCGATGGTCTGCTTCTCTGCTGCCGGTGCAGCTGGCAGAATTCTCAGCCGCAGCTGGTTGGGCCACTCCTGTACTTTACCTTCAAGATCGACATAAACCTTGCCGGATTCGCTGTGGAACTCAATATTGGCAGCAATGCCCAGCTCTTTAGCCAGCCGGTCACGGGTCAGGTCCTGATTAATGGCCTTGCCAACCTTGTAATAATCATCCACCACCACTTCATCAGCATGGTTTATGGCGGTAATCACCTGAAACGTACCCCAGCAAAAGGTGACGACGAGGATGCCCACGATAAACCAGACCCAGGGCTCCTGGTACCAGAGGGTTATGCGATTATCGTCGTTCAAAGCATGTGTCATGGAGCAGACCTCGGGGACAGGAACCGGCTTTCCGCAGTGGCCGTGGAGCCATCTTCGGCATTGCTGATACGGAACTCAATATTGGTATTGGTGGCACCGGTCAGGTATTCAGGAGCCACAGAAAGACGCAGGGGCAGGCTGGCACCATCACCGGCACCCACAGTGATCTCGGTTCGGCCATTGACGATGGCATTGGGCAGTCCGGAAACAGTGACAGTCAGGGTCTGGGGTTGCTGGGATTTGTTGACCAGCTTGAGGGTATAAATGTTCTCAATATGACCGGCGCTGTTAACAGTGTAAAGACTCTGGCGATCACGCAGGGCCTCCAGAACCAGGCTGTTACGGTTCATCAGGGCAAAAGAGAAAGCGGAAATAATAACGCATAGAACCGCAAAGTAGCCAATCAATCTCGGACGCAGCAGGTGTGGCTTGTTACCTTCCAGCTCACTTTCACTGGTGTAACGGATCAGGCCCTTGTCGTAACCCATTTTACCCATAATACCATCGCAGGCATCGGCACAGGCACCACAGCTGATGCACTCATACTGCAGACCATCACGGATATCAATACCCGTAGGACAGACATGCACACAAAGTTTGCAGTCGATACAGTCGCCCAGCCCGACTTCCTTGGGGTTAACACTGCGCTTACGGGGGCCGCGACTCTCACCACGTTGATTGTCGTAGTGAACAGTCAGAGTGTCCTTGTCGTACATAACGCTCTGGAAACGAGCATAGGGGCACATGTAAATACAGACCTGCTCCCGCATCCAGCCGGCATTGGCGTAAGTGGCAACAGTGAAGAAACCGACCCAGAAGGTGGCCCATGCTGAAGCTTCAAAGCTGATCATGTTGCCGATCAGTTCACGGATAGGAGTAAAGTAACCGACAAAAGTGATAGCTGTTGCCAGGGCAATTCCGAGCCAGAGGCCATGCTTGGCCAGCTTACGGAAAAACTTCTCTGGGCTCATGGGATTTTTGTCCATGCGCATGCGCTTGTTACGGTCACCTTCGGTGACTTTTTCCACCCACATGAATACCCAGGTAAACACACTCTGGGGACAGGCATAACCACACCAGACCCGTCCGGCCAGCACGGTCACAAAGAACAGGCCAAATGCACAGATCATCAACATGGCCGACAGCAGGATAAAATCCTGGGGCAGAAAGGTCTGGCCAAAGATATAGAAATGACGGGTGGGAATATCCCAGAGTACCGCCTGACGCTCCCCCCACTGCAGCCAGACAGTACCGAAATAGGCCAGAAACAGCAGGGTGCCACCGTATATCCTCAGGTTACGGTAAAAACCGGCAAAAGCCCGGACGTAAATCTTTTCCCGCCGTTTATAGAGGCTGACTGTTTCAATAATGTCCGGTTCGTTACGCTGCTGACTGCTCACAGGGTGCGATCCTCGCCTTTGACCATATACTTCTTGTACTTAACCCCTGCCACTAGGAGCCTGATCGAGAAGAGACAACTCTACTACGGCGGCAGCAAATTGGCCTGAAAATCCGCTTTTGTTCGTTAAATAGAACCACTATTTGCCTCACAAAATCGAATTTTCAGCCTCAATTTTCTGCTCGCCTCGCTACGGGTGCTATTCTCGGCCAGGCTCCTAGAACAGGCGACAGGGGCTCACTGCTTATCAAATCAGTACAACCGGGCTTACTGGTTCTCACCCTTGGTCAGGCTATAGACGTAAGCGGTTACCAGATGTACTTTCTCTTCTCCGAGAACATGTTTCCATGGAGGCATAACACCGTTACGGCCCTTGCGGATAGTGTACTCAACCTGAGTCTGGTTACTGCCGTAGAGCCAAATATTATCGGTCAGGTTAGGTGCGCCAAACAGCTTGTTGCCTTTGCCATCTTCACCGTGGCAGACGGCACAGGTAACGGTATAGGCCTGCTTGCCGGCTTCCAGTTCCTGGGCAGAAGCGTTGGTCTTCAGGCCACTCAGGTTGCGGGTATAGGACGCTACATTACGCACACCCTGTTCACCCAGGACTGGTCCCCAGGCTGGCATCTGGCCATTACGACCATCCAGGACTGTAGTTTTGATCTCGGCAGGGTCGCCGCCCCAGACCCAGTCATTATCTGTCAGGCTGGGGAAACCGAAGGTGCCGCCGGCATCACTGCCATGACACAGGGCGCAGTTGTTCAGAAAGATCCGCTTACCCATGGACAGAGCCTGGGGTTCCTTTTGCAACTCCTCAATGCTCTTGGCTGCGTAACTGTCGAACAGTGGCTGGAACTGTTGGGCGTGTTTCTCCTGATCACCCTTGAGTTCGCCTGTGGAAGTCCAGCCCAGGACACCATCGAACTTGCTAGGGTAGATTCCCGGGTAGAGGACAAAGTAGATTCCACCGAAGATCAGGGTTGCCAGAAACAGGCCGATCCACCACATAGGCATCGGGTTGTCATATTCCTGGATACCATCAAAATCATGGCCTACGGTATCTTCTGTGGTTTCCTTGCGCTGGATTTTCCAGGTCGCAAACAGTACAAAGATAATCAGGCCAAGGCAGACCAGTGTCAGGATCAGAACCCAGCCACTCCAGAAGCTAGACATGTGGTGACTCCTTCTTGTTATTCCTTACAGAATCATCCTGAAAAGGCAGGTTGGCTGCCTCTTCAAAATCGGCGCGCTTGCGGTCGCTGTAGGCCCACATGACAACAGCAAGAAACGCTATCATGCAGAAGACCGTTGCCAGACCGCGCAGAGTGTTGATATCAAAGTCCACGGCAACCCCCTAACGCTTCTGTGTCAGGGTTGTACCGAGGTTCTGCAGGTAGGCTACCAGTGCATCCATCTCGGTTTTGCCACGCACCGCTTCTGCAGCACCAGCGATATCATTATCTGTGTAAGGAACGCCCAGGGTTTGCAGAGCTTCCATCTTCCTTGCAGTGACAGAGTCGTCGATAATGTTTTCATTCAGGTGTGGATAGGCCGGCATAATGGAAGCCGGTACCACATCCCGCGGGTTATACAGGTGGGCACGGTGCCACTCGTCGGAGTAGCGCTGGCCAACACGGGCCAGGTCTGGCCCGGTACGCTTGGAACCCCACAGGAAGGGGTAGTCATACACAGATTCACCGGCAACAGAGTAGTGACCATAACGCTCAACCTCTGCCCGCAGGGGGCGGATCATCTGTGAGTGACAACCTACACAGCCTTCTTTGATATACACATCCCGGCCTTCCAGCTCCAGGGCCGTATAAGGCTTAAGCCCGTCGACCGGTTCTGTGGTCTGCTTCAGATTGAATAGAGGTACTATCTCTACCAGCCCCCCGAAACTGATACCCAGGAGGATCAGGACAATCATCAGCCCGATATTTTTTTCTACTGTTTCGTGATTGAACATGTCCTTCCCCCTTACGCCATCTTCGCGGCAGCAACTGCTTCTTCAGGCTTGGCAACACGGATGGTCTGCCAGACGTTGTAAAGCATGATGAACATACCGACTACGAAGAAGCCGCCTCCGATCGTACGGACGATGTAGCCATAACTGCTGGCTTGTACGGATTCAATAAAGCTGTACTGAAGGGTGCCGTCAGCATTGGTGGCCTGCCACATCAGACCCTGGGTAATACCGTTTACCCACAGCGCTACGATGTATAGAACGGTACCGATAGTTGCCAGCCAGAAGTGCGTGTTGATCAGGCTGGTGCTGTACATCTCGGTCTTGCCCCACAGGCGGGGAATCAGATGGTACAGAGCACCGATGGAAACCATGGCTACCCAGCCCAGGGCTCCGGAGTGTACGTGTCCGATGGTCCAGTCGGTATAGTGAGACAGAGCGTTCACGGTCTTGATGGACATCATGGGTCCTTCAAAGGTGGACATACCGTAGAAGGACAGGGACACGATCAGGAATCGCAGGATGGGATCAGTACGCAGTTTGTGCCAGGCACCGGACAGGGTCATCACACCATTAATCATACCGCCCCAGGAAGGAGCAAGCAGGATCAGGGACATGATCATACCCAGGCTCTGGGCCCAGTCAGGCAGTGCGGTGTAGTGCAGGTGGTGAGGGCCAGCCCAGATGTAAACAGCGATCAGGGCCCAGAAGTGCACGATGGACAGACGGTAGGAGTAAACCGGACGTTCAGCCTGCTTGGGTACGAAGTAGTACATCATGCCCAGGAAGCCGGCAGTCAGGAAGAATCCTACAGCGTTGTGTCCATACCACCACTGGATCATGGCGTCCATGGCGCCGGCATAGGCAGAATAGGATTTAAAGGCAGTAACAGGAATCTCTGCATTGTTAACCAGGTGCAGTACGGCGATGGTGACGATAAAGGCACCGTAGAACCAGTTGGCTACATAGATGTGTTTGGTCTTACGCTTCATGATGGTTCCGAAGAACACGATGGCGTAGACCACCCAGACCACTGTAATCAGAATATCGATGGGCCACTCCAGCTCAGCATATTCCTTGGAGGAGGTGATACCCAGAGGCAGGGTAATCGCCGCCAGTACAATGATCAGGTTCCAGCCCCAGAATGTGAACGCTGCGAGAGAGTCAGAGATCAGTCGGGCCTGACAGGTACGCTGAACAACATAATAAGATGTTGCAAACAGTGCACAGCCCCCGAAGGCAAAAATAACTGCATTGGTATGCAGTGGTCTCAGGCGACCAAAGGTCAGGTAGGGTTCAAAGTTAAGATCGGGCCAAACCAGCTGGGCAGCGATCAAGAGCCCTACTACCATACCGATGATGCCCCAAATCACCGTCATTACGGCAAACTGGCGAACCACTTTGTAGTTGTAATGTGTGTCCGTTGTGTTGCTCATATCGCGATCCAAGATTGCGGTTATACGTATAAACCGAGAGGAGTATGTAAAGATCGTGAAGCGGCAACAATGACACAGGTCAAAGGTTAACGACTCCGCAGGCAAATACGGGCTTTTTATACTTCTCACCGGTCCCCGGCGCTGTGGAGCTTACTGCCTGTGTTATTTTTATTTTGCGGAAGTTTTACCTGCGCCTTCGCTACTGTGGCGCGGGTGGCTCCAGAGGTGGCGCAATCATACCAGAAGGTAGGTACAACTACGCAAGGGTGAAGTGGTAGCTTTTGAAGGTTTTTTACAGGTAAATGGCCGCTATTTGACAGTTTTTTGCCGGATGGCAATTTTTGCTCGGCAAGATTCGCCTGTTGATTGCTTTTTTGTTCATAGGGCACACTGTTCACCCATGGTCGTTCAGGTCAATCATCTGGGCCAATGTGATTAGGTAAATATTATTGGGTAAAAAGAGCTGATGGATAAGTATCTCTGGAATCATGCTCCGAAGGAAAAGGCTGTTCTTATTCTGGCCCACGGTGCCGGTGCACCCATGGATCACGCTTTTATGAGTGAAGTAGCGCAGCTCTTTGTTAAGCAGGACATCTCGGTTGTCAGGTTTGAGTTCCCCTATATGCAGGAGCGACGCCTGTCTGGTAAAAAGCGTCCCCCAGACCGTGCGCCAAAACTCCTGAACTGCTGGCGCGAGGTTGTGGCTGAGATTCAACAGACTGTGCAGGATGTACCTCTATATATAGGAGGGAAGTCCATGGGAGGACGCATGGCGACTCTTCTCGCCGCTGAAGGTATTACCGGTGTCAGTGGAGTGGTCTGCCTGGGATACCCCTTTTATGGGCCAGGTAAGCAGGATAAACCCCGGATTGAACATTTTGGGGATATGGCTCTGCCGGTGCTTATCGTTCAGGGTGAGCGGGACACCATGGGCAGTCGTGAACAGGTGACCCAGTATGCGTTATCTGGTTTAGTGTCTGTGCAGTGGCTGAAAGATGGTAACCATGACCTGAAACCGAGGAAAGTATCTGGCTTGACCCATGACCAGCATCTGCAAAGTGCTGTGAAAATCAGCACGGCATTTATGCTGAAAGCTCATCGAACTTCTCTTCCAGTCGGTGAAACTTCTGCAGGGTTTGACTGATGCTTTGGGGCCTGTCTTTCGGCTCCAGTGAGAGACAGGTTTCGGCCAGCTCCTGAAACTTCTCCAGCTGTCGTTTCTGCTGATGACTCGGAAGCTGCAGGCTGGCGTCAATTTTGTGCATCTCAGGAAGGCTGGTAAAGCTGCGCAGAGGATTTTGGGGGTTATCCCTCTGTAAAATATGCTTGCAGGAAGGTGCAGTGCAAAGGTGCATTTTGCAGCGCTGATGGTTGGTCCAGGAGTACCAGATAAACTCACCGTAAAGCAGGCTGTATAAAATCAGGCCCCAGCCATAGATATCCCATCGTACCTTTACCTTATCTCCGAAAATCTGTTCGGGGGCAGAATATAAATCTCCGGCCAAAGGCTTACCGCAGATTTTTTTACCCCGAAATACTGTGGTAGTGTCGTCAGGCTGAATATTTCTGGCTGGATTATTTCTCCCTATGGCTATCACTGATCCAAAGTCAGCGATGTAGCAATGTTTATCCCTATCCAAAAGAACATTATTCGGCGACACATCCCTGTGCACTAACCCCAGACTGTGAAGGTAATTTAAACCCTCTGCAGTTTCCCTGGACATCCTGAGTCGTTCTTCAGGGTTGTCAGATAGACCTGCTGTGAAGGCGTCAGTCAGTGACCGTTTCAACCTGGGCAGAATAAGAAACGAGCGGCCCAGGATAGAGGCATATCCAGGGCACTCCAGTACAGCGGGATGTTTGAGCCGGAATTGAAGCTGGCCTTCATCAAGAAAGGCATCTGCATTCTTCTCCCGGATGTTGTATTTCACTACGAACCGCTTACTTAGTTTTGGATCTGTAGTTTTGGCTGCGACAACCCGGCCAAAATGGCCTGAGCGACTGAATGAGAATCTATTGTTAAAATTGGTAGCTTTTATTGTATCTATCAGGGTCTGTTTTATCTTTGTCGATGGTAGTTCCTGATATTTTCTGCAAATCAGTTGAACCTCGGCTTTGTCCCACCTGCCGCCGCGCAGAGTAAAGCTGCTTTGCACCCCTTTGGCAGAATACTGATAGGGGGGAGTTTTCTTCTTTTTGTTCCGGGCTGGTACAGAGTTTCCGCTGCCAGTCAGGGTTGATCTGGGTCGCTTGGTGCCTGCTATCGCCGGTGCTGCTCTGTTCATAATGGTAATATTGAAATCCGGGATAGGAATCGTCGTTCTGATCGGCAGCTATATCAATAACAAGCCGGTTAGAAAGGGGGCTGGAAAGGGTGGGTTAGTTTTATTTGCTGGATGCAGATGGGGCTGAACTCTCTGTAGTTTTCCGGCTGGATTTATCAGTGCTTGATAAACGTTGCGCACGCTGCTTCCAGGCGTCTTTTGATTGAGAGTATTTTTGTGCGATAGCCCTGGCTCTTTTAAGCGCTGTCATCATAGATGCGGGACGATGTTCCGGTTGTAGCTGCAGGCACTGGCAAGCAAGAGAGCGAAACTGTGGGAGGCTGTCTTTCTCAATCAGGTTTCGAGTGCAAAGAAGTTCCTTATCAATAGCCAGTATCTCATTTTTATGGGTGAAGCTCCGAAGTGAGTATTTGTCATCGTCTGGCCAGCAAAAGTGTTCACAAACTTTAGGGCAATGCAAGAACTCACAGATAGGATGATTGGTCCAACTTAGCCACAAGTTGTCCCCTTGTAGCATATTGAGCAGAATCTTCCCCCAGCTATAGATGTCGCTTTGAGTAGTAATTGTATCCCCATTATATAGCTCTGGAGCCAGTTGAAGGTCTGCAGTGCTTAGCGGTCGTTGTACATACTTCTCTCTGAACCGATGCTTGCACACCGCTGTTTTATAGAGTGATACGTTAGAATTCATGTCCTTGTCTTTTTTGGCCCGACCAAAATCTGAAATCCAGGCGTGGTTTCCCGCTGAAAGAAGTACATTGTATGGAGTGAGGTCACAGTGGACAATTTTGTGCTCATGTAAGTAACACAGGCCCTCAGCGACCTGCAGGCAAACTTGATATCGGTCTGGCCACAATATGGTTACTTTTTTGTTATGTAACTTAACAAGGCGTGTGTCCAGGGTTTCATCAGCCCGGGGCAGTAATAAAAAAACCTGGCTGGCATGAAATGCATAGCTGGGGCAAGGCAGTATATTTATATGCTGTAAGCCGTGCTGAAGCCGGGCTTCATGTAAAAAATCCTGGGAGAATTTGTCCTTCTGATTAGTTTTTACGACAAACTGGCTGGAGGATTCAGAAGGATCCCCCTTGGCTGGTAAAACTGTGCCATATGTTCCTCTATGGACAAAGTCAAACGGCTCACCAATGCGGATAGCCTTAATGGTTCTGATCAGAATGCTCTTTAGGGTGTCAGCCCTGTTTTCTTCATGATCGGTACACTTTAAACTGACCTGTATTGTTCGCTCCGATTTTTCTGCTTCTGAAGACTGGACAGAAGGATCAAGACTGGAAGGAGAAAAACTAATAGTAGTTAATTGTTCACCATCAACAAATTGAGAGTCATCTTTTCTTTTTTTTACTCCCTTTTCATCAGGTAGCGTTGAGCCATGTGGTTGATCTGATTTATCGTAGACTCTTTTCTGACCCTTATGAGCTTGTGAAATCATCATTTAGCTCCCGCTCTTGATAAGGTCAGTATCAGCTGGACGACTATGATAGTCTCAACAAGGTTCAGTAGCGGTGCAATGTTTTGCTTGATATCCATTTCAAGATCTTCTTGTTCTGCTAAAAGGCTTTCATGACATAACTTATTTGATCGAAAATCTGCCAAAAATTTCCCCATTTTGCTGCTGGATTGAGTTAGGAACAGTAACAAGGAGACAAGCAGAACCAACACTTTGCGCGTAGCTTGTGAACCACCTACCTTTGAGTGTAAGCGTTCAGCCATCACACCTTGACCGGATTGCTCCAGTTATGCGGTAACAACTCATCAAGCTGATTATTTTTCTGGGTAGGTAGCCTTGTCAGCACATCCTTCAGATAGGCATACGGGTCATGGCCATTGAGTTTGGCTGACTGGATCAGGCTCATAATATTCGCAGCACGTTGTCCGCTGCGTAGTGACCCGGCAAACAACCAATTGCCACGCCCTACAGCCCAGGAACGAATCTGGTTTTCAGCCCTGTTATTATCTATAGGTACGGCACCATCCTCGCAGTAACGAATCCGGGTTTCCCAGCGTTTCAGGCTGTGATCAATCGCTTTCGCTATTCCCGAACCATCGGGGACTTTCTGGCGTTGCAGAATCAGCCATTGGTGTAGCTCGTCAAGGATGGGTCTTGATTGTTCCTGTCGAATCTTCAGCCGTTTTTTAGTGCTGAGACCCTGGGCTTGCTTTTCAATTCTGTAAAGCAAACCCATCTGTTCCAGAACATACTCTGCCAGGGTGCTTTGGTTGGATGCGTGTAAATCAAAGAGCTTGCGGCGCACGTGCGCCATGCGACCTATTTCTGTAACACCCTGGTGAAAGCTGGCTTTATAACCACTGAAGTCATCACAGACCAGTTTCCCCTTCCAGGAACTGACGAGCATTTTCTCCCGCTCTCGTAGCAGAGAAGTCATAAACGACAGCATTGATATTGGCGAATGGTGTACTGGTAAAAGCCCAGACATAGGCTCTGTGTGTCTTCTTTTTCCCGGGAGAGAGCATGGCAACTGGTGTTTCATCAGCATGCAGAACAGCTTGTTGGTGCAGCAACTCTCGCAAGGCATCCACCAGAGACTGCAGGGCTACACCACAGCGACCCACCCAGTCCGCCAGTGTTGAACGGGGAATCTCAACGCCTGCCCGTGCAAAGATGTTTGTCTGGCGATACAGCGGTAAATGATCGCCGTACTTGGCCACCAGAACCTGGGCCAGTAAGCCGGACGCTTACCAGACGCAATGCAAAAATCATCGATATCACAGAATAAACTGGTGAGGGACATGGAGCCCTCCTGACTGGCTGCTTTGATGTAGAGAACCAAAGTGTAAGTGAGTCAGTGGGCTCCGTGTCTTTTTTAAGGCGTCGAACTCACGTTAGTTACCTTTTATAAGGTCACTCATAGCTATTCGTGGTGAGTATAATGTGCTTTCATTATCTATAGATATAAAATGAGCGGTGTCTATGGAATTGACAGGTTAGGTAAGGTATGAACAAGGCAGCAAGAGGAAATGCTGCCTTGTTCATACCTTAGGTGTCTGCCCTGCGGGCGTCATTCAAGCAGCTACGAACGCTTGTAGCTGCGTTTACTCATTAATAATGGCTTCTTTGTTACTGCCGAAGTGCATTTGTTCCCAAATAGCTTTATGTGAAGTTTTATCTACCAATACTTCTTGATCTGGGGATTCAATCTTAAGGTTAACATCACCCATTACACGTACATAAGTAGCATCCTCGATACCCATGAAATTAAAGTAGATTGTTGAAAGAAGGGAATCTTTCATATCAGAGAAAAACAGAGCGGTTGTATCGTAAATACGATTCCATTCCACGCTGTATTTGTTGCTATTGCTGTCTTCCTGATAAACGTAAGTCAGCTTGTTATCCATGAACTTGTGCGTAACTTCGTGCTGAATAGTCTCTTCACGAAATACTTCTGGAGTACCATCTTCGATAATTTCTCCATCTTTCCCGACCATAAACAGAGGCAGCCTTTTATAGCCATACTCTTCCTCTGAAATGATATCAGCAGAAATAATGTTATAACCATCGACTGTGGCTCTACCCCAATACCAGTGATTAATGACATCACTCATTGCAATATCGCCCCAGTTGTGGTCATGATAGCCTGTTCCTGTGAGAACCTCTTCCTTTCCATTCATGGTTAGCGTGGCTGTTACATCTGCTGATGGCTGGGCAACAAACCAAGCAAAATAATTTGTCTCTTTCTTGCCTCGGCGTGATTCCTTCTCAAAAAACAGATGCCCGGTTTGAGGGCGCCATGCTGGCAAGGTTGAAGTCATCGTGGCGGTATAGACAATGTCTCCACCTTCAGAAATATACTTGACTTCATATTGGCCGTTACCAAGGTCTCGCAAGTAAGAGCCTTCAACATTCACATCGGCATGCGAAGTTTCAGCATCGATTTGCACAAATTGGCCAGCTGTTACCTTATCGCGAATAGTGTCAAACCCTGGTCTTTTGATATCAAATGTCGCAATGGGCTGGGAAGGAGACTTCAGGTTCATAAAATTTTTCGTGTAAAAGGCGACAACAACAGACACTCCCCCCTCAAACTCTGCATCAGTGTACCACCACTCATAAGTTCCGGGCCCACCACTGGTGCGCATGCCATCTTCCCACTGTTCAGTTGTATCACGCTGGATACCTAACTGCTCATAATGCTCATCTGTTGTTCCAACATAAGCTGTGCCTGCCAAAACTGTATTGGATGAAAGTAGAAGACTCAGAGCTGCCCCTGCAGTTGCCAAAGGTATATTTAAAATATTTTTTAACATGGTGTAGATAAGACCCTAACTAAAATTGAATTGAAATACGGCTACATTGCCGTTAATTTGAACCTCGACACCTCTTATTGGAATTAAAACTCGAAAAACAAAAAAACAACAAAAAAACAGCGCAAAACAACATAAAGCAACGCAAGGTAACAGGAAGCGGGGAGTGCCAAAAAAAGAGTATCCAGTTTTGGCAAATCAAAGCCTTCCCCAAGATATCGCCCGGTCGCGACCAACGGGACAGGAGAATGGGCAGCAGCCATTCGCTCAATAACAGTTTGTCTACTCTTATCTCTCATACCTCCATGAAGAATTTCAGCAGCAGGCAGTCTGGCAAAGGCATGACCTGGAAACGTTTAAAAAGCGTCTGAAAGCTCTTGAGGAGCATGTTGCCAAGAACAGGCGATGTGCTCACAGAAGCCCAAGTCATTGCCCTTGAGAAGAAGCAGGAAGTTGATATCGCCTGCGGTGAAATAGAAACAGCGCACCCAGGCTACCTTGGTTCCCAAGACACCTTCTTTGTTGGCACTATGAAAGGTGTGGGTCGAGTCTACCAACAAACATTTGTGGACACGTACAGCAAGGTTGCGATGTGTAAGCTGTATACAACCAAAACGCCTATCACAGCAGCCGACTTGCTCAATGATCGAGTTCTGCCCTTCTTTGAATCACACGGTGTACCGCTGATCCGAATGCTGACTGACCGGGGCACAGAGTTCTGTGGAAAGGTCGAGCAACATGATTATGAGCTTTATCTGGCAGCCTGTGATATTGAACACACGAAGACCAAAGCCAGGCACCCTCAAACCAATGGAATCTGTGAGAGGTTCCATAAAACAATTCTTAACGAATTTTATCAGGTGACCTTCCGTAAGAAGATCTACACTGATGTCGCTGAACTCCAGAGGGATCTGGATGCATGGTTAGATGAATACAATAGAGATCGAACCCATCAGGGCAAGATGTGTTGTGGACGGACACCCATGCAAACCTTTGAAGATGGAAAAGTGATCTGCAAAGAAAAGCAAATCGCTTAAATCTGATCTGACGATACAGATGACAAGGAGCCGGTAAGTGTCAGATCAGATCGCGACTTCTACAAATAAACACCGCGCCGTAGCCCTGACATCAGCCAAAGCATCATGGGTATTATCAAAGGTCTGACCGAACAGATAGCTGTGAAGCTCCTCCAGTTTGGGCCATTTGTAACCGTAGGGGCCGGGGATTTTGCATAGATCTGTACTCTCTTTCATGGTACAGATCTGACGATTCTTACACCCTGCCTTCATATTGGCTCTGATCAGTTCGGCCCCAAGCACTTTGTGGTCAAAACTGATGTTATGGGCCACCAGCACGCGACACCGGTTATATTCTGTCAGGAATTTATCAAGCGCCTGATGAATGGGCACACCTTTCGTCATGGACTCTTCCTGACTGAATCCGTTATCAATCCAGAATTTCTCTGTTGGCATTACCCAGCCATCAGGCTTGATCAACTCGTTGTATTCTGTCACTTCATGACCATTGTCGTCGAATACAAGATAGGCAAGCTGAATGACTCTGGGCCAGTTTTCAACATCTGACATGGGAGCTTTCCAGTTTCGCGGCAGGCCAGTGGTTTCCGTATCGAATATCTGGATCATGTGATTGTTCCCATCTTCCAATTCACACAGTGTCCCTTTATACCACAATGCTATCTTCTACTCTCTTATCTCCAGAAATGGTGTAACTGCCGCTCTTCAGCCCCTAAAGCTTGTGACACAAGCACTGAACTCGGGAAAAGCGTTTCGAACGGCACTGGAAATCAGGAACACCGACAAAAAGAGCACATTAACCAATTTTTAACTTGGTCGGATACTTGATCGCAAACTTGGCCGGTTACTTGATCGGTTCATGGTATGTCATGCGGTTTCATCAAATATCTTTTTGCCCACTCACATCAAAAACTCAGGCGATGAACCGCTGCCATAAAGACTTTGATAGAACTCTTGAAACAGCTTTTTCAAAGAGCCCAGCAAGTAGTTGGTAAATTTCTCTTTACCCAGTGTGCGTTCATAAACATCCACTGGTAGAAATCGACGCATTTCGTTATGGAATGTACCATCAGAAACCATCACCGACAGTGATTGGATGAGTCTCTGCAGACGCTCTTCGAAATCATCAAGACGATAATCATGAATTTTTTTCCTGACCAGTTCTGCATTTAACTTTGCCCCCTGCTGCAGGAGCCAGGGAAGATCCCAGATATCTCGATAACGAATATCATTTTGTGTCGCAGGGAGTGAGATCAACTTATCTGCCAGCACTTCATCAAGTGTTTCAGTAAAAACCAATGTATCGCTGTAGCCGTCAGGCAGAAAACTGTAATTTACCTTTAGAGGCAGAGCCTCTCGGGTATAGGCTGGGATATTAGCGACCTCGACTTTGATTTTCTGTCTGGGAATATCTTTTCTGCGAGGAGCTGTCACCACAGATACCTGCCATTTGTCGACATACATCTCCGCGTAAACAGGGTCTTTCCTGAGTGTTGCCGGCTCCTTAACTTGCACTTCCAGGCCATACCGAGCACCAATGTAATCTTCAATGCAAGTTTTCATATCTGCGAGGGAAGCCGAAGAAAAATCGACACCACCAGCAAAATCAAGATCCTCACTAAAACGGTTGCCCCCATGGCACAGCCGGAGCGAAGTTCCCCCCTGGAAAACGAGTTGATCGAGCAGCCCTTCTCGCTCAAGACAAAACAGAATATCGTAATGAAGCAGCTCCTTTTCCACGACCGGACGCATCAATGCCAATGCATCGTTCTGCATAATACGCTCAACCAGCCCGGCAAAATCTTCAATGTTCATCTTCATAAATCAACGTTTCATCAACAAGGTGGACATTTCGACCTACACGCTTGAGATCACGGAAGGCTGCCTGCTTTGTAGCCAATTTCAATGGCCGGTCTCGATCAACAGTGCTGTTCAAAATATCTGCAACAGATCGTTTGGTATGGGTAAACTCAAGAGTGCCAAAAGGGGTTTTATACTCACCTTTTCGTCCAGTAGTCATGATGGTCAGTCGATCCACCGGGATTTGTGAAATCACACCATACTCAGATAATGCTGACTCCAGACTGATATAGCTATATTCGCCTCGACGCAAAGCCACGGCAATATGCTCCAGCACATTGGCTTTGTGATTTTGAGAAAGGGCATAAACATAAATGCCCTTTGCCACTCGCCAAAGAATATCGTTTTTGACCAGACGAGCCAGACCTGCATTGAAGGCTCTGGTGCCATCCTCAAAGAAAACCTTGGACAGATCCCTTGATGTAAAAACTGATCTTCCCGCCCGGTCAAAGTCTGTAAGCCGCTTGAGTGCGGTGGCCTGATCCATAGACCCGAACCTTAAGTACACATATACATCATTTATATATGGCATATATGTCTACTTATGGCAAATACTAAGTAGACATATATATCACATATAAGTGTCACAAACGTCCATATATGAGCATTTCAAAACTAACACTTCAGGCTGTAGTAAAATCTGACATAGCGCTTAGCAACGCTGACATTCCAGCTTTTTCTCTGTAAGATCATTGAGTTATAACGGTGATATACGACGGCGCTTGTGGTTTGTATGACCGTGTACCTACGCATATATGCCGAAAAAACTCCTCCACTGGCATTACACAGCTGCCAATATGTGGCCCTTTCCAATATTCGCTATTGCCTGAGACAAGAAAACTGGCAAATTTCAAATGATGGAAAGTAAAGAAGCCGCCCTGACAGTTATTCTGGAAAAAGTACAAGCGCACTTTGGTACCCAACTTCAGGGCATCCTGTTGTATGGCAGCCGTGCCCAAGGGAATCATCGTCCAGACAGTGATTACGATCTTCTGTGATCAGAATATCCCGGCTGATACTTGCTGGCTTTTAGCCCAGGACATTGCCGCGACCATTAACAAAGACGTGGACCTGATTGACCTGTGGCAGGCCGCAACAGTTTTGAGAAAAGAAGTTTAACCATTAAGGCAGTGGAACTGACATTTTAAAATTATCCAGTTCTCTCTGCTGTCTTATTACTCCCAGAGTTATCATATCTATCTATTACAATAGATATCACGCCTTTATACACAGATGCATATCTAATGAAAGGCTGCTCTACAAAGATACCTTGAGATCTAATGCACTGAGAATGTGAGTGAATAAAAATGGAAGGGAGCAAACTTAATCCAAATGCACCTGCCTTTATTCTTAATCCAAATGCACCTGCCTTTATTCCGCAGGCTATTTCGCACGAGCATCAACAACACGAGCATCAACAACACGAGCATCAACAAAAGATGGCAACATCGAAACAAGTATCTATTTCTTTAAACCCAAACGCTCGACCCTTTATTCCCAGGACAAGTGCAAAATCACTTCCTGCATCTGGCAGGTTTCATTATCAAGCAATTTCTCAGCATAAAAATGAAATAGATGAAGCCTTTGCTTTCTTAAAAACCAACCCAAAGGAAGCAGAACATAAATTTCGCAGTATTCTTAGGATTAACCCGTATGAGGAGACCGCAGTAGTTGGCCTTGCACGCTCACTGTTTGAGCAAGGTGGAAGTCAACATTACAGAGAAGCTGGACAGAGGCTGATAGAACTCAAGAGTAAGAACCAGTGTCAAACCGTTGGTCGTCAAGTTCTTTCCAGCGTTAAGGACCTGGACATGACCCTTGTCAGAGTTTTTGAAGCATCTGGTCAGTGGCTGTCAGCACAAGAACTGCTGCAGGCCATGGCCTGTAACCACAAGAAAGACCTGGCCCTCGATGACTGGACCACCCCCTGTGGCAACCACAATATTGATATTACCCGGGTTCGGTTGCAAGAGGGGAGAGGGAATTACGGGGACGCCGGAAAGCTGCTGCAGGCCATGGCCTGTAACCACAAGAAAGACCTGGCCCTCGATGACTGGACCACCCCCTGTGGCAACCACACTATTGATATTACCCGGGTTCGGTTGCAAGAGGAGAGAGGGAATTACGAAGACGCCGGAAAGCTGCTGCAGGCCATGGCCTGTAACCACAATAAAGACCTGGCCCCCAATGACTGGATCACCCCCTGTGGCAACCACACTACTGATCTTGCCCGGGTTCGGTTGCAAGAGAAGAGAGGGAATTCCGGGGACGCCGGAAAGCTGCTGCAGGCCATGGCCTGTAACCACAATAAAGACCTGACTCCCGATGACTGGATCACCCCCTGTGGCAGCCACACTATTGATCTTACCCGGGTTCGGTTGCAAGAGGAGAGAGGGAATTACGTGGACGCCGGAAAGCTGCTGCAGGCCATGGCCTGTAACCACAATAAAGACCTGAGCCCCGATGACTGGACCACTCCCTGTGGCGACCACACTATTGATATTACCCGGGTTCGGTTGCAAGAGGAGAGAGGGCATTACGTGGACGCCGGAAAACTGCTGCAGGCCATGGCCTGTAACCACAATAAAGACCTGACCCCCGATGACTGGACCACCCCCTGTGGCAACCACACTACTGATATTACCCGGGTTCGGTTTCTCCAGGAGAGAAGAGGGAAGTACGGGGACGCCGGAAAGCTGCTGCAGGCCATGGCCTGTAACCACAAGAAAGACCTGGACCCCAATGACTGGATCACCCCCTGTGGCAACTACACTACTGATCTTGCCCGGGTTCGGTTGCAAGAGGAGAGAGGGAATTACGGGGACGCCGGAAAGCTGCTGCAGGCCATGGCCTGTAACCACAATAAAAACCTTGCCCTCAATGACTGGATCACCCCCTGTGGCAACCACACTATTGATATCACCCGGGTTCGGTTGCAAGAGGAGAGAGGGCATTACCTGGACGCCGGAAAGCTGCTGCAGGCCATGGCCTGGAACCACAAGAAAGACCTGGCCCCCGATGACTGGACCACCCCCTGTGGCAACCACAATATTGATATTACCCGGGTTCGGTTTCTCCAGGAGAAAGAGAATTACGATACTTTTGACGCACTTGCCAAAGCTTGCATATCAACTTATCCAGCCAGACCTGAATATACCGAGGCCTACCTCATCTGCTTAGGGGAGCAAAAAAAATGGCAGACATTTGACGACAAAATCGATTCCATTAAAAGCGAAGATAAAAATTCCCTGATTCATAGTAAAAACATCCAGCTGGCCCTTTCCATTCGATACTTTCAGGAAACTCTCTGCCTATATGATGAGGGGAAACACGATGAGGCCAGCATTCTCTGTATGACAGCACTGGCTGTAGTAGAATCTGTATGTAATAGATATCACTCTTTTGCTCCTGCCTTGAGCCAACGTGCACACTGTTTGAGGCTGCTTGGAAGAGACGAAAAGGAATGGAATGAGCTTTTTCTGCGTGCAAGTGTTATTGATCCAGAAAGAATACAACGAGAGAAAAGGGATCATTGGAGAGCACAGGAACATAGGGTTCTTGCAACTCTAGGCCACAACCGCAAAACGTGAGTTTGGGCGGTGCATTCCAGGGAAGTAGACGCTCAATATCTTCAACCGATTTCACTGAAGGCAGCCGGGTAAGAACCTCATCAACACCCAGGCGAGAGAGGACAAACTGCTCCTGCCGGTATAAGTACCCGGACGCATGAAATCATATATTTCTGACTCAATCTCCAGGCCGCTCAGCCGTGCCGCAGCTCCGGTCACATAGCGGGCTATGCTCCCTGCGCTGCAACCCAACTGAGCAACCTGTTTATTGGCCAGAAATATGCGATTCCATATGCCCGGGTACTTAGAGGCAAACCATCGAACCAGATCGGTGATATTGTCAGTCTGCACTTCCAGAACATAACCAGGATGTTACAGCCCGCAAACCAATCTGATCAGATGATGTCCAAATCAATAGATTTACCAATGGAGTAACTATTATGAAAGTATTAACTCACCCCCTGTTTCTGGTTTTCCTTATCGCTATCAGCCTGGCGGCTGTGGCCTCTGGGCAGTCTAACTGGGCTGAAACAACAGCAACCATCACACCGTCTTATTCCGAAGACACTGGACACGGCTATAACCTGACTTACGAGATCCCTGAAAGCACTGCCGTTAACCAGGAAGGTCAGCCTGTCAAAGGACCGGTTAATCAGCATGTCACGGGTATTGACAAGCCTGTTATCAAGCAGACTATTCAACTGCTCTACCAGAAAGAGGAACCGGTGGCTTATAAGCTGCAATCTGAACTTAAGACCGGGGATTAATCACCCTATGCAATAGTATGCAATAGAACGATGACTCACACTTATAATAATCGAGTCAGTTTATACTGAGATTATACTGGGAGCCTGACCGAGAATAGACAACCTTACTACTACTACTGCGGCGGCAGCAAATTGGCCTGAAAAATCCGCTTTATTAGTTAAACAGCCATGAGCGGAAAAGGCCCACCCCGAAAAATGAAAATGCGAAGGGCATTTCCATGGTAAATAGAACCACTGTTCGCATCGCTACGGGCGCTATTCTCGGTCAGGCTCCTGGGTTGACTTAAAATGTAAAAACCTCAAAGAAAACTCAATTTTGGATCATCACTCACTTAGAGCCTGTTCATAAGTGTTTCACTCTTCAGCTATAAGTACCCAGTCATATGAAATTAGCCATTATGCAGGTGACCTGTTTCCTCACCTATAAACCGCAATAACCTTTTCTTAATATCCGCCATATTGGATGCGGTATATAGATTTTCCTCACCCACACACTCTTTTAGATATATATTTTTTTTACCTTTTTTGTAATCAAAGCCAATAACAGCCATGGTTACATTATATGTATTTCCACCATGTTGACTGAGTTCCTTCCTGATATGCTCGCAATAATTAACACCTTTTTTCTCTTCGCCATTAATGGTGACATCTGCATTCAGAAGATAACTATGATAATCCCCAGCACGACGCCAATCACGCCCATCGGACAGAACAACAAGCAGCTTTCTCGGGTTTGTTCCCTTTCGAAGAATTTGAGCACCACGGATGATTCCTTCATAGGAGGCAGTGCCCCAGCTAACCTCCATATTCTTTAGCCCATCCTGGATCACACTAGCCTCAGCAGTAAGAGGCAAAGTATGGAATTCAGACTCATTAGGCAATGTTTCTTCGGATATGTTCTGATTATTCGCCCCTTTTTCTTTAGGCATATAAATGGTTAAATCAAGCGGAAGGCAATCTTTTTTCTCCGTAAACATCTCATCAAATGTCCGCTGGATATCGATATTTTCAGCAGTATCAACGTCATTAGTGGGATAAGGAACCAGATTTGTTGCCTCTGTGGTGATTATCTCTGTTACACGACATTTCCTTGTGCCTGTATCTCGCCCTGTAAACAGGGCATAAGGAACCAGGGTCATTGTATTTTCCGGGGAGAACGTCTCCACCTGTTTTGAAACATCTGTAATAACACTCTTCAACATGACAAGTTTATTTCTGCCGACATCTTTCCAGTTGTTGTTCATAGATAGGGAAAAGTCTGCGACAAAAGCAACATCTACCGGAGAACCTTCATATTTCCGGGCTGCCGAGTGGCTACTAAAGGTCATGGTCTCAGGAAAGCCCAGTCCTCCCGTCCCCATGGTGGGGAACAGGCTTTCAAAGGTTGCCGTGCCTGTTACCTTATATTCATAAAACTTTGCGCGACTCTTCTTATCCGCATCATCCGCATCATCCGAATCATCATTATTGCAGGACGTCTTGGAATCGCAGCTGACGCCCTTTGTCTCAGCCTCAATTGAAACTGCATCAGGAACAAGTTCTTTAATATAGATTTCGGCAAGCTCATCATTAAGGTTGTTATCCTTACTGCCTCTGGCACTTAAAGCCAGGCTGGCTACTTCAACAGCATCGCCAATATCAGCCTGTGCCCGTAAAAAATTGGCACCATCAATACCCAAGGCTATAAAACCCAGCAAAACAGGCAGCATCAACACAAACATAATGGTTGCAACGCCATCTTGACGGTGGAACCGTTTAAAGTTAACCCATTGATTTGAAGTTCTCATATCAGCGACCAACCATTATCGAACTTACACGCACTGTGGAGTAATCTTCACCTACAAGACTACCAAACCAGTTAGACCCCTTATAACAGAGCGTTACCTGATAGAGAGTGATACCAGTGTCTGCCTCCGTCTTGACCGCAAGGGCATCAGCTAAAGAAGGAAGCGGACGCTCCGGCTTACAACTCTGAAGGCCTCCATTGGAAAAAGGAACTCCGTCTGAAAGAGGGCGCGCCTCAAGCTCCTTCTTATCATTGACCTTGAACTGTACCTGTTCATAAACAACGCCAAGATTTTGCGGGTCAAAACCGGACATGGTACGAGTCAGGGAGCCATTTAATATGCTGGTAATCTTGTTAACCTGTTTTGCGTCAATCGTTTCACTGCCATCATAAAGCTGGGTTCTCTCTTTAATGATGCTGGCCCCGGAAAAGCTGAGCCGCTGGAGGTGGCCCTGCATAGTCTGCATTGCGACAACATCTGAGATAAAAGCCAGAAAAACAGCAATAACAGAACCAACCAATGCCAGCTCTATAGTGAAAACGCCCTTCTGATTTTTTTTACAAGTCAGGCTTCTACTGACGCTCTTTGAACATTTCAATTGTCTCAAAATTGTCTCAAAGCCCCCGATAGAAGTAGAACTTGTCACGCTGGTACTCCTGAATAGTGATCACCTCACGGCTAATCGTCATAGAGCCAGCCCCATCAAAAAACAGCTGTGCAAACAAAGGAGAATAAGGATAAGAAACCCGATAAATTGCCAATGGTTTATCACGGGCGTTATCTACAGACGAATCACCACTACCTCCCGATTTGCACTCGTCATTATCCGGGGTATAACCACAGCCCAGCCCATCAATCGAGCCATAATGATGGTTAGTCATAGTGAACTTGTTGGAGTCAAGAAAAGCAGCCCAGGGAGAGTCTGTTTCAGTAAGGATCTTTTGAAAAACTGCCTTGTAATCGTTCGTCTCGCTCATCTTTGCATGACGGCTGGCTACAGTTACGGAATAATCCACCATCGCAGAGACGAAGCCCATGTAGCTGACTTCCATCCAGTAGAAAATCATCATAAAGAAAGCAAAAGCGCCTATAGCAAACTCTATGGCCACAACACCGCTGCTCTGTCTTTTACTGCTTCGCTTTTTCATAGTGATAACTGCTTTTGATGATTACAGAGGTGAGTCAGCTTTTCCCTTTAATTGAGACAGCGCCCGGAACAGGTTCATATCTTCCTGGTCATTGCCCTTGCCGAAAATGGATATAAACTCATCAACCCGGCCAGACTTGGCAAGGCTCAATGCCAGGTTAGCCTTCACCCGTTCATCGGCATGACCATTGCGGTACAAGGTCAGCAGCCTCTGGGCGGCACTCTCATAGCTCTGTTCCAGAATATCGAGCATGGCCAGATTGTTCTGGACCGTGACATCATCAATCATCAGAAAGCGGGCACGCTCAAAGTTACTGCGGGCTTTTTGGTAATCACCGCCATAGGCCTGAACAAGCCCCAGCTGGTTATAGATTTCTGGCTGTTGCGTGCCATAGCCTTCTGCAGTCACAGCCGTACGCAGGGCACCTTTCAAATCTCCCTGGCGCAGCAGAGCTTTGGATTTCAATAAAAACAGCTCAGGTGTATCCCTTTCTGCATAAATAATCGGATCAATATGTAATAAGGCGGATTCAGGATCGCCGGACAACATATAGGCTTCCGCCAGCAAATAGTGATAGTGATCCTGATCCTTCAGGCTCTCTGCTTCAGTAAGACGTTTTTTATAGAGAGAGACCAAACCAGCATAATTACCGGCAGCCTTGAGCAGCTTTTCATTGGGCTCTTTCGCTTCAGCAGAATCACTCACTGCCGCATCTGATGATTTCACCGGCTGGGGAATCATAACCGGCTGCAGTCTGGGCTTGCTGTCCAGCATCGGCAAGCTGCTGCAGGCGGGTAAAAAAACACAGGACAGTATCCATGGCCATAGAAGTAACAGCCTGACCATTTTGCTATCCCTGTTCTTATAAAAAAGAGCCATTGCTCATCAACCTCATAATACCGGGTGCGGTAATCAATATCACAATAGGGAACATAATGAAGAGAATCAGTGGAACCGACATTTTCGCCGACAGTTTGCCCACTTTTTCCTCCAATAACAGCACCTGGACATCCCGAATATTGGCCGACAGCGTGGTTAAAAGCTCATAGATAGAGCTTCCGTACTGCAAACTCTGACTCAGGGTGTAAACAAAGCTGTTCATTTCATCAGATGGGTACTGTTCGAGCAGCTCAGAGAGAGCTTTGTTCATACCAATCACTTTGGCTCGCGTATCCACCTGCCACATCATTCGGGCCAGGTCTTTATCAAAACCTTTTAATTCATCCGAAAGATAAGCAATGGAGGACTCAATGGTCATACCGGTCTGAACACAGACCGCCATCATATCGATCACATAGGGGAGTCGATCTGCAATTCTGCGAATCAACTTTTTGCGACGTTTATCCAGCCAGATATCGGGGCCAATAACGACCAGAACCAGTGAGATAATTGCTGAGATCATCTGATGTTGCTGTGTATCAAGACCCAACTGCTCACCAAACAGGAAAATACCACCAATAAGAACAATCCCCAGAGTAATCTTGGCCGGGAAGTAAATCACTGCAAACCTGCGATTATAAATACCGGCACTGCGCAGATTCTTCTCAACATCCTCTTTCTTGTAGGCGAACCGCGCTTCAATCACCTTGAAGAACTTGTCCCAGCTGGTGACGGTATAAGACATATCCATCCAGCTGCGCAGGGTCTGCTGGGAGAAGTAATAATCCAGCACAAAAAACAGGGCTGCTGTCATGCAGAAAAAGAGAATCAATACAGCAATCGTCATAGATATTGACTCCTCATGACTGCACCTTTTTCATCAGCATCCAGATAATGCCAATTCCTACCACTTCACTGCCCAGCACATAATAAAGAATGGGTTTTCCCGCTTCATTACTGAAAATAAAGTCAAAGTTTTCCGGGCTTGTGAATTTCATCAAAAGAAGAAAGAAAAAAGGAATTGAAGCCACAATCTTGGCTGACATCCGGGCTTCCGCTGTCATGGCTCCTTTCTTCTTATCAATGGCCTGGCTGTTGAACATCACCCTGGACAGCTGTTTGATAATAGATTTCAGCTGTCCACCACGGTTGATATTGGCCCGCAGGGTAATAACAAAGAAGTAGAACGGCCCATAAGGAAAACGGCGACAAGACTCCGTTAACACCTCTTCAGCAGGTTGCCCCATACGCATTCTCTGTCCCATCAGCTTGAACTCCCTGCCGACAGGCCCATCCATGGAGTCACCGACATAAATAATGGCATGCATCAGACTCTCACCGGAGCTGACAGCACCATTCAAAAGATTCAGGGCATTCGGGAAAGAGGCCTCAAATATCTTGCGCTCGTAGACCTGCAGCATTTTGACTGCCGACAACACCGCGACAACAAGAAGAGGCGGGAACAACTGCCACAGAGGCAGGGGAAGCAAGTAATACTTTATTGCCCAGGCACCACCGCCCACAGCAGCAACAAACACCACAAGTTTCAGATAAAGCTGGTCGCCTACCCGGGCTCTGAGGTTAGCCAGGGCAACCTTGAGCCTGATTTTAAAAGGCTCATCGGTCAGCATCTTGATATCAACGGCGTTCTGCCGTGTATCACGCGCTTTGCCTTTACCTTCTGCACCTGTCGATACCAGAAAGTCGAGTGGGTCTGTCTGCTGACCAAAGGCCAGAGCCATCAGAATCAATGCGATGCCAGGCAGTACCAGATACATCATCAGGCTATCTCCCGAACGACACTCTTCAGCTCATCTTCCCGGCCAAACATCCGGGCCTTACGCTTCAGCTCCGAACGGCTGATCAGACCGGGGCTGATAAACTCTCCCTCAATCTTTTCTCCCGCTGTTACCCGGGTCGGTTCGAACTTGAAAATTTCTTCGAGAACAACGTTATCGCCTTCTATCCCCATGATCTCGCTGATGCTGACCACCTTTCGGCTGCCATCAAACAGTCGGGTCACCTGCACAATAAGATCAACCGCGCTGGTGATATTGCGTCGAATCGCATCAAGGGGAAGATTGGGAGCCGCCATCATCACCATGCTTTCCAGACGACCCAGGGCATCCCGTGGCGAGTTGGCATGCAGTGTTGACATGGAACCATCGTGGCCGGTGTTCATAGCCTGCAACATTTCAAAAGCTTCAGGACCACGACACTCACCAACAATAATCCGGTCCGGGCGCATCCGCAGGGCGTTGATCACAAGGTCCCGCTGATCAATGGCACCGGTATTCTCAATACCGGCATGACGGGTTTCCATTCTCACGACATGGGGCTGTAACAGGCGAAGTTCCGCAGCATCCTCAATGGTGAGCACACGTTCTGCCTCAGAAATATGCTGCGACAGTGCATTCAGTAGCGTGGTCTTGCCGGAACCAGTACCACCGGAAATCAGAATATTGAGACGGCAGCCCGAGGCAATGCTCAGCAGCTTGGCCATCTCCCGGGACATCGCTCCAAACTCAACCAGACGGTCAAAATCAATACTGCTCTTGCCAAATTTCCGGATAGAAATCGCAGTGCCATCCAGAGAGATAGGCGGTATGGCAATATTGACCCGGCTGCCATCTTCCAGTCGTGCGTCACACATGGGCTGGGACTCATCCACACGACGGCCGACGGATGCAGCAATACGTTTGGCAATTCCCAGAAGCTGGGCTTCATCAATAAAGGAGACATCAGACTTGGCCAGCAGGCCGCCCTTTTCCACATAAACGCAGTGGGGGCCATTGACCATGATATCGGAGATGTCCGGGTCTTCGACGAGGGGCTGCAAAGGACCCAGCCCTTTGATTTCGTCGATAAAGCGGTTAACAAACTCATTGCGCAGAATAACAGGCGCAGAGAAAGATTCCCGGTCAATCAGCGTGTCAACAGCGGCACGCATCTGATCCCGCAGCTCATCGCCACTCAGCTGGCTGACAGCTTCGGGATCAAGAGCCTGGAAAATTCTTTCCCGTAATTTGAGATAGATCGCCTGAGGTGCGTACATAAAACTCCACTCAGCAGCTGATTACTCGTTAGCTGCTTTTTTTAAACCTTTAAAACTGATCTTTGCGCCCGGCTTCTCTTTGACCTTCTTCTGTTTGGCCTCTTTCTTCTCGAAAAGTCCCTTGGCAAATGAGAACTTTTTCTCCAGCGGTTTGCCCAGAATCATCCGCGCCAGATTAACAAAGGGTCTGGCAAGAGGTGTTTTACTGTCAAAGAAGCGTTTCCCTTTTATCAGCAGATCTTCACATTGGCGGTAATAAGGAAACTCAAGATCCAGCTCCAGCTCCAGATACTTCTCGATGCTGGCCCTGGGAATCGCGGGCTTGGGCTGACAGTGGTTCAGAACTGTAATCAAACGTGCGGGCGTTGGCTGGTTTTCGTTCTGTTTCTGGAACTGCGTCACAAAGTTCCGGGCTTCACTGATGCTGCTCAGCGTTGGCTGGATCAGCAGCACAACCACACTGGCCTGAGTGCATAGCCACTCCGGGTTGGGATAGAAATTGGAAGAAGCAGAAAAATCTTCAATGATGAAGTTCGCTTCCCGGCGCAGGGCATCGAGTACATTGTTGGTGTACTCACGCATATCTTCGCCAGAGCCCGATTTGCCTTCAAAACCAAGATAGTCAATCTGGGGGTTAATACGGGTCAGCTGACCCTGTGCCCCGCCCATATCCAGAACACTGCCCAGGGTCTGATGGGTCTGGCTGGCTTCAGCAATCGACCGCTTTGCCAAGTCCCGCTTGCCCAGCATGACATGCATGGCACTGCCGGTATAACCGTGATCGGCAATAATCACCTTCTGCTGACTCTCGCTGGCCAGGGTATGGGCCAGTTCAGCACTGGTCATGGTACAGCCGCTGCCACCCTTGACCGCCACAACAGCAATACGCCGGGCAGAACGGGCATCCTGGGGGCCGGTCTGATAGCTCTGGTCCTTTTGGAGAAAGTGCAGGAATACCGCCACTTCTTTCTTCTCCAGAGGCCAGAACAGATAATAAAAGCCCAGCTCCTTAACGGCGCGCATAGCCGAGATACTGTCTTCATGCCCGATCAGAACAACCCGGGTATGGTGCTTCAACAGCGGACTGAGCTGCTTGGCCAGGTGCACCATATTCTTTTTCGCTTCAATAAAGATCAGCTGGCTTTCTATACCGATAACCGCTTCAACTATCTGGTCATCCGTACAGGGCAGGCTGAAGGGAACACCCATTCCCTCAAACTTCATGGTCTCTTCAAGAAGATGGCGGCAGGCATCTGTCTGGTAGAGAAAGGTAGTCTCATGCCCGTAAACCGTACCCTTCTTTTTACCCAGAGAGAGGTTTTCCAGATCAAACATGTCTAAATTCCTTCAGGCCTGTCATTTCGCCTTATCCTGCGGAGGCTGCCAGTAAGGGTTGACCACTTCTGCAGTATCATTCTGGTGGGGAGCCACTCTTTCCGGGTGCACCATACTTTGCCAGCGGGCACTTTCTACAAAGCAGTCGTACTGGCTGGCAGTGAGCCTGGCAGTATCATAGGGCTGGCATTCGGAAATCGAGGCGAAGCCTTTCCTTTCCACAGAAACCACAGTGGTCTGGTAAGGCTCAAACCGTCCGTAACAACCTGCCAGCATAACTAGCGAAGTTATGGACATAACTTTTATAAGTGGTTTTACAGTTTTAAGCGTGAAATGGCTCATTCCATAAACCCTCCAGACAGCATGACCTGCTCGGCCTTCTTTTTCTGAAGCCAGGCCTGGTAACGTTCAACGGGATCATGTCCGGGCAGGTCCAGACGGAA
>CBDEWF010000019.1:0-125987 GCA_965243775.1 Sansalvadorimonas sp. | reverse complement strand
TCCGGCTTGCCGGTTTTCTCGCTTCGAGCCTCAGGTCTTGTCTTGCACCATTGGAAGCAAATTCGAGCCAAAGCGGTGATCGAGTCGACAAAGAAGATGGCGTATTTATCCAGCTGTGAAGGATCACCCAGCTGTTGGCAGGCAACTTGGTAATGGGCCTGGCAATAGGGCTGATCATTTTCCAGAGCAGGGTTCGGGCCACCGATAAACGCCACCAGGTTACGAAACTCCGGCCAGGTGCGAGGGCGTACCGTATCGCCTTGCCAGCCTTGCACTGCAAGATCACCAGCTTCCAGATCCAGGAACAGAGTTTGTTCGGCAGGTAGTGTCCAGAGCTGGCTGGTTTTGCCAACACCGCTCTGACCCAGCAGTACAGCTTTAATGCCTTTGTACTCCTGCTGGCGCTGATCAGCGGAAAGAATTGGAAGGCTCATAGCTCACCTTCCTGACTGGGCGGCAGATCCTCACCAACCAGTTCTCTCATCTGTGCCAGGTTCCGCAGATAACGAGCATTTTGAAGGCGCTTTCTGTCGTTATCAGCGCGGCCTAATGATCTGTTGGCTTCCCGCAACAAACGTGCAAGTTCATCTTCGGGTAGACCGGCCAGCTGCAGTATGGTCATATCCTTGATATCCGGAAGAGCTACTGGCATGGCGAGTTACCTTCTTTAAGGGCTGGTTGACCGTTGCCATTAAAGGAACGCTTGTTCTCAAATGCCTCCACATCCTTGATGCGGTAGAGAATCCGCTGGCCAACTTTCAAAAACTGCGGGCCTAAACCCTCCCTGCGCCAGCGCTCCAGGGTGCAGTGCGAAAGGTGCCAGCGCTGGCTGAGCTCCTTTGCCGTGAGATGTTCAATACACATCGTTTCTGTCTCCTGCCGTTGTTTCTTGTTTTGGCAGGTTCAGGATCGTTGTGATTCAGGGAGGAGCGTAAGGGTGTAAAAGGGAGGAGTTTGGGGAGGAGAATGAATTATTGGAACAGAAAATTGCTATTGACAGACCTGCTTTGCCACCATAATCTTGCGCGCAGGTTGCCCACCATACTTGTGTGCGAGTAAAACAAGGCTGGTTAAAGAAAATTCATACTCCTTTTTGTTGATTCAGCATTTACCTGCGGGTTCATCCTGTTAAACGCACACACTTCATAGAATTCTGCAGGTATATGGAGAATCAATCCATGTATTGCAAGAAGCTTGCTTTTGGTCTCACTGAGTTTTCATCTCAGAAAAATTTTTCACTAAAGCGTGCCCATGCTCATGAGTTAATAGCCGCTTACTTCAGTTTTCGCAGTAAAGCCGCTATGGATTCTTCAGGGGTAATTCTGAAGTATGCAAACCCTTGGGCATTATGATTATGAGTGGGAGGACGATCTAGATGATGACCTTCATCATGACGATGGGGATGATTATTGGGAGGCCTTAAGTGCTGATGATGTTCTCGATAAAGTGGATTTTATAGAGCGGGCAAAAGGGTTCGGATTTACTTTTGAGCAGGCAAAGAGCCTCTGGAATCATGTTCATGCTTATCAAAAGGAATATAACCTGGTGTATGTTTCACATGATTTTTTGCACTCTTGTTATGTCCACGATGCAAATAATCTGAATATTCTTGAGAAGCTTGCTGCTAAAGGTAATCTTGAAGCAGCGTATGCCATAGCTCGCAGTTACAAAACAGCAATGCCGTCTACAGCCTCAGGAAAATATTGGTACAAGAGGCGATTAGATGGTTATAAGATTCCAGGCAGTGCTGCAGAATTTGCAGACTCTTATGAAAGACGATTAAAGCGACATTTAACTTATGGGTCGCTACTTAATGATCTTGTCAAAAAGAGACATCCGAAATCGATGTATCAATATGGCCTGAATTGTGGAGATTATGATCTGATCTATCAGGCAGCTGAATTGGGTTCTGATCAAGCGCGTTTGCAAATATTATCTTGTTAGTGGCGTTTCCGACCCATCAGAGCTGTCAGAGACTGAATATGAGTGGTTGATTAATGCCGCTGGTGGTGGCGATCATGGCTGTATCGAAACTCTAGCTTTGGCGGCTGAAAGGAGAGGAGATGCTTTTGAAACCGCAAAGTGGGTTGAAGTAGGTTTCTTGTGTGGATATGACCTGACAAGATCTTTAGTTGATAACGAAGAAGATTATGGGCCAGTTTTTGTTATTCATGAAGGGATACACATTCCTCCATGCACAAAAGATGTAAGGCAAGCAGCTAAAAACGCCGCTTTGGAGATTTACGAAACTCACAATTAAAATACAACTAGACGGGAGGGACTTCTTCCCGTCAACATTTTTCTGTGAATGATTCCTTCAGACAAATGATGCCATTTCGTAACAGAAGAATTCTTCTCAAATCTTTCCGTCCGCTAAAGCGGTTGCTCAAAGAAGAGTAAGCCTCCATATAGCCAGCCTTCAGTTGGGCCTCCTTTTGAAATCCATACCATTGATATGTTTTTTTAACTGCTCCACCAGCAAGTGAAAGAACTCTCGTTGATGTCCACGAAGTTTGAGCACCCTGCCTGTGGTATTGATGCGGATAAAGCTTTTATCAGGGGGCATAAAGAAAGGGAGCGATGGAGGTTCATCCTGGGTACCATGAAATATGGAATCTAATAACTTGGAGTCAATGGTTGGCTTTTCACGCCATGGGTCAAGGCTTTCACCAACCACCAGCACCTTCTGAATGCCCGGCAGATTTTGATAAACATCCGGAATAGAAACCCCTGAAAAGAGCAAGCCCATCGTATCACCTGCATGATTGCGCAGAGCTGACTTTATCCCCGAGTAATGGCTAACAAGCTGACAGGTGTACCAGGCTGGCATAAGTCCATGCCGACACTTCACCGGCCCCAGCTCCCATAGCAGCCTTGGCAAACGTTCCACTGGAGGTCTGGAAACAGGCCGTTCCAGCATATTTGCCAGAAAGAAAGGCAGGGCCTTGGTGTTTATCTGGTAATGCAATAAGTCGTCATCAGACAGATCAATAAATCCATTGTCATCTGTATAGGCGGTGAGTTTGCCGGAGTGAGGGTGTTCAAACACCGGGAGAAAATCTCCTTCAACGCAAACTTCTGTGGTTTTCCGGAACTCGGTAATCAGTCTGGCTTTGACCAAAGCATCAATACAGAGCTTTGGCTCCTGAAGTAGCTCTGTTAGATAGCACCTCGGAATCGTATCACTCTGGTTGTCTCCAAAACTGTACAGCCAGAAAATAGCTTCATGGGGTATGCTCATTTTGATCTCCAATCGTTAAACCCCAGAGAGGCAGGTAGACATTTTTGATCAACTCTTTGGTCTGGTTATTCGGGCATTTTACAAAGCGGCACCCTGTGCGGCTCAAGACAAGCGTGACATCCTGCATTGTTGAAGGTGTGTTGCTGGATTGAATCACTATCTGCAGGGTGGCGCTTCGCAGAATACAGGTTTTCTGGAAGGGGCTTTGCTGACTGAAGGCGTGTTGGCTGCGCTGGTGGAGCGGTAAACCTGGGCCATCATTACTAAGATCAATCTTGAGTTTTGATTCTGGCAGAACACAACTGGCTGCGGTCATCATAACGCTCTGGATGCCATCGCTCAGAGTGAAGTTGTGATCTTTGATCAGAGGTGCCAGATCATAAGCCTGCCTGGAAATATCTTTTACGGTATGGGTTCCGAGAAGATGATGGCCCACCAGCTTTGACAGCTTCTTGCGCAGCTCGGCAGTGTGCCCGGTCAGTTCGAACTCTCCACGTTCGCTATCGTAAACAATGACAAATTCACTGACTGGTTTTCGGGTCAAGCGCTGCAACGTACCTTTATCATCAAATGAAGGTTCTGTCAGAGAAGGCTGCTGGCGGAAGATATTGATCTGGACCGTGTCGGTACCAGGGTGAGCACAACAGGTCACAACACAGTGGCGTTCGCCTGGTATTGAATTGACCAGTGCTTCCCGAAACTCCTGCAGGCTATTTTCGATTCGGGTTTTGTTGATATTGGGAATGGCTTCATAACGTCCCCAGCTGCGAACCTTTCCCTGCCGGTTTAAGAATCCGAGCAGCATCTCCGCATAGCTGAACAGCTTTTCATCATCCTGAAATACCCAAAGACAGCGGTCATAGGGATCAGGCAGGGCATCGAGTGTTTGTGTATCCCGGTAAATCCTGTAAAGCACATTGATGCCATCGGGCTGGCCCATACGGTCAATGCGCTCCAGGTCTTCTTTCATTAATCTGCGGCTTTTGGCTGAAAGGGTGGCAGCAAGTTCCACCAGCTTTGCAGGTAACGCCATAAAATCATCCCATGGCAGGGAATCCGGAACGGGCCATTTCCGGTAGTGAAACCACTCCTGAATACTTTTCGGACTACAGCGGTGGGCAAGGTGAACCAGTGCTTCCATTGCATAAGCTTCCATGCTTGTCATTGTTTTAATGCTGTATATGTATACAGTATTCAGTCATCAAACAGTATGGAATGTCAATAGCCTTTTATCAGCTCAAATTTACAACTCCAGCCTGCAACTCCCTGATCGACGATTCTCCCAAACCTGCACACAATAAAAACCATCACTTCGTGAATGGATAGCAATAACGATGGACAGCAAACAGGCTCTGAAGCGACACAAAGAGATCTGCACTCTGTTGGCAAAGGCTGTAAAGCGCCGGGCTAACAGGCAGAACAGACAACAGCCTCGACTGGATAAAGAGCCAAACCCATGCCTGTATGTGCCTCCCACTAACGGTAAACAGAGGTGAGGGATGAAAGAGAATAAATATGAAGATGATTCAATAGCTACGCAAATAGCCGGGCTGCCCAAGCTGGATAATGTGCAACTGAAAAAACTGTGGCGCGATCTTTATAACAAGGAACCGCCCAAGCTGAGCCGGTTATTAATCATCCAGAAACTGGCCTGGCGAATTCAGGAAATCGCCTTTGGCACTTTGGAAAAGGCTGCCCAGAAGCAGCTGGAAAAAGATCTCGAAGTCCTGGATCGCAAAAGCAGGATTACCAAGGTCAGGATCGAACAGACCAAGCCGGGTGTGATCTTTGAGCGTATTTGGAATGGCAGGATCTACCGGGTCAAAAGCCTGGAGAAAGGGTTTGAATATGAAGGTAAGTGGTACCGAAGTCTGACGGCCATTGCCAAGCATATCACCGGCAGCCACACCAGCGGGCCACGCTTCTTTGGAGTCAAGTCAGGGAGAAAGAATGTCTACCAGAGCTGAACTGCGAGAGGAAAGGGGGTCGATCCGCTGTGCCATCTATACCCGGAAATCCACACAAGACGGGCTGGAGCAGGAGTTCAACTCCCTTCATGCCCAGCGGGAAGCGGCAGAAGCTTATATCCGGGCGCAAAAAGGGGAGGGCTGGATTGCCCTGAAGGATCACTACGACGATGGTGGATTTTCGGGAGGAAACACTGAGAGACCGGCCCTTCAGAAACTGCTGGATGATGTGCAAGAAGGCAGGGTAGACAATATCGTCGTGTATAAGGTCGACCGCCTTGCCAGGAATATTGCCGATTTTGCCCGAATGGTAGAACTGCTGGATCGTCACAATGTGTCTTTTATCTCGGTGACCCAGAACTTCAATACCGGTGACAGTATGGGCCGGTTAACCCTCAATATACTGATGACTTTCGCACAGTTCGAGCGAGAGGTTATCGGGGAACGGATACGCGACAAAATTGCCCTGTCGAAGCAGAAGGGCAAATACATGGGAGGGCGTGTGCCCACTGGATATGCCTTGAAAGACCACAAGCTGGTGATTCATTCCAAGGAAGCAGTGAGCATTCGAAAGCTATTCCAGGAATATGCAGAAACAGGTTCATTAACGGAAGCTTGCCGCCGGGTGAATCGTGCTGGCTATCGCACCAAGAAAGTGGTGTTTGCCAGCGGCAAGGTATCAGGTGGCGAACCTTTCTGCAGCAGGTCATCCTGGCATATCGTTCGGAATCGGATTTATCTCGGAGAAGTACCCCACAAAGGGCAATGGTACCTGGGGCAACACCAGGCCATTATCGACCGGGAGCTCTGGGCAAAGGTAGAAGCACTGCACCAGCGAGATCTGGCCAAACGGAAAAAACGTTCACGTCAGTATGATGGAGGAAGTTTTCTCAACGGTATGGTTTATGGCAGTGATGGGGTGCCGCTTTCCTCAAAGACAACCTACAAAAAAGGTGATGGCGATAGCGTAAGGAAATACCGGTATTTCATCAGCAGTGTCGTAGACAAGAAAGGCTACGAAGCAGCGCCACTGCCCGCTGTGGCGGCAGAAGAGCTGGAGGGCGTTGTACTGGCCAGCCTGAAAGAGGTGCTTCAAGCTCCTGAATACTGCGCCCAGGTGCAAAATCTGCTTGAGGTTGAAGGTTATGATGCTGAAAAACTTAAGGCAGATAGTGGTTTCAAAACATTAAGTGATATTGGTGAGATATGGAGCCTGCTTTTTCCAAAGGAACAACGGCGGCTATTCCACTTGCTGGTGGACCGAGTCATTGTCGGTAAAGACTTTCTGACCATTCGCTATAAGGCCAGCGGGCTGATTTCTGTGCTGGCTGAGGTGGAGACGGGCAAAGAGGAGAAGAACAGGGAGGAAAAGGTATGCCAATAAAAAGAACTGGTGAAAAGACTATGACCATCCACCAGCAGGATGGCACTCTGGAAATCCGTATACCGATCCGGTGGATGAAGGCCAAAGGACAGCGAAAAATTCACTCTGATACCACCCTCACAAAACCGTTCATTGATGAGACACTCAGATTGAATCTTGTGAAAGCTCATCGGTGGGACAGGATGTTAATGGAAGGCAAAGCTACCAGTCTTCTGGAGTTGGCGCGAATGGAGAACGTTGATAAGAGTGATCTATCCAAGATTCTGCGACTGACTATGTTGGCACCTGATATTCAGGCGGATATTCTTTTGCGTCGAGGGAAGCGACCCTTAACCTGGGTACAGGTTAAGGGTGGATTTTCTATGCGTTGGGTGGAACAACGAGAACATTTTCAATAATCCCACAACCTCAAAAGATTTCGCAACATACGCTCGATGAGCCCTCGTAGCGCACTATTTTAAGGCAATTGCTCGTTAACAAGTTGCTAAATTGTAGAAATCATCTGGAATCAAGGTTTGTAAGTCATCATTATGCATTGAAGAAATATCTGTGACTCCATTGCAAATTCTGTCTTCTTGCTCCTGTATCGCATATTCAAAGAGATTGCGAACCTCCCTGCCATTTCCGAAGTGGCTTCCTTTCTCTTCCTTTATAGCCCCAAGCTTTTGGTCAATGATCTCGAAAGAGTTCTTGTTAACATGATATCCGTTGTCATTAGCAATCTTTTCAAAGATTTCCAAAAGTTCATGGATTGAATAGTCATCGAAATGAATCGTTCGCGTAAATCTGGAGGCTAAACCCGCATTGGAATCAAGAAGGTCTTTCATATCTTCTGTATATCCTGCAGCGATGACAATTAAGTTTTCACGATCGTCTTCCATTCTCTTTAGAAGTGTTTCAATAGCTTCTTTTCCGAAGTCGTTACCTTCGCCTTTAAGCGCATAGGCTTCATCAATGAAGAGAACGCCTCCTTTTGCAGAATCTATTACTTCATTCGTTTTTGGTGCTGTATGTCCAACGTATTCGGCTACCAGCCCTGATCGATCAGTTTCTATAATTTTGTTTTCTTTCGTCAGGCCCAGATCATAGAATATTTCGGCCACAAGGCGGGCAACGATTGTTTTCCCAGTGCCGGGGTTTCCAGTGAAAAGCATGTGGTATGATCTTGGCGAACCTGTAGGTAAGCCTCTACGTATGCGTTCCTTTCTCAGTTTGATTTCATTGACCAGTGCTTGTACTCGTTTTTTTACACTGCCAAGCCCGATCAACTCATTGAGGGTATCAATGGCCTTTCCACTTGCATCAATAGAACGTCCGCTCTTGGGTTTATGAACAGGTACTACATCTGGGAATCTATTTTCAATTTCCTTGCAACGCTGTATGGAATGTTCATCGCCCTGTGCTGATGCAAGTGTGTACCAGTGATAGGCTTTCGCCATATCTTTTTCAAACCCGTATCTACCAAAGTAGTAATTTAGAGCTAGTTCTTTTTGTGCTAAAAGAAGGCCTTCTGTTGCGGTTTGTGATAGTAAGGCGGAACCTTGCTTGAAGCCATACGTGATATATTCTTTTGCCAGCTTATATAGGGCAAAGGTCTCATACTGCTCAAAGGTTACTGACTTGTCAGTTGATGAATAGGTAACAGAAAGCCCATCCATGAGAGTTGCTACAGCCTGTCCTTTGCTCTTTAACCCTGCCAGCCCAGTGAATTGACAGGCAGCTAACATATAAAAAGGATCGCCATATGACCACTTACGACCTCTATCTGCAGCCAATTCGAACCATGAGTAGGCTTTCTGTGAATTTTTACTAATGCCCAACCCAAACAGATGATATATGCCTACATGATAACTACCGACCCAAGACCCCTCAGATGCCATTTTATTCCACCAAAAGAAAGCGCGTTCATAATCCTGGGTTATGCCTTCTCCACCCTTCTCGTATAGGTGGGCCAGTGATAAATATGCATCATCATTTTTATGCTCAGCAGCTAGCAAATACCATTTTTCAGCTTCTTTCAGATTACCGTAGCCATGGTCATAATGAAGTTCACCAAGAAGATTTTCTGCTTCAGGGTCATTGCTACTAGCCGACTTTATAAGCCACAATTCTGCTAGAGTTTTGTCAGAATTGACTCCACATCCATAGTGATGGCAATACCCAAGGTAATATTGCGCTTTTGAGTGCCCTTGTTCAGCCAACGTCTGAAAAATATCAAACGCTATTTTCTCATTTTCTTCAACGCCAGTTCCATGAAGATAGCACCCCCCAAGCAAACATTCTGCGTCAACAGAACCCTGCTCAGAGGCAGCTTTTAACCAATAAAATGCTTTGTCTTCATCAGCGTTAAAGAAGTCAGCCTCATAGTAGTATTTACCCACTTGATACTGTGCTTCTATGTTTCCTTGGTGTGCAGCTCTTTCCTGATCCTCGATCGAGTACTCCGTTAATGACATTTCAGGTTTGAACTCCTTTTCGTGCGGGTTGCTTCGCAGTGGGCTTGGAAGGGGTATATATCAAAAATATTTGAGAGAGAATACGAGGTTTCACTAGCTGGTGGGAGTGCATGCTCGCGTTCTTAGTGGTTGGAACGGGCAACCGTTGAGATAAATGAGTTCACAAGATTTTTGAACTGCTTGCGATCTATAATCAGTATCAGTGTATGGATGAACAGTTATTCCTAATAGTTTTTTGGCTTAAGAGCGAGTAACGAGTAACTGATTTCGCCATTGCCCGGGCACTCACCCAAAACCAACCAGCAAGCACCGTCGTTTATCGGCCTTATAACTACCTGATCTATAAGCCAAAAAACGGGGGTGTCATTTTCCTCTTACCTCCCAAATTCAGAGCCAAACGGCTCAAAACGGCCTGAAATGGAGAAAATGATGTTTTTGGGGATAGAGAGATAAATTCTGGAACAGTCTGGAAAGCCCGCCGTAGACAGGGTCATTTTGGAAAAGAGTACTAAGAGAGAAAAGCCTTCTGGAGAGAAAGTGGCAGGCCATGAGAGAATCGAACTCCCAACCCCCGGTTTTGGAGACCGGTGCTCTACCAATTGAGCTAATGGCCTGCAGAAGACGGGGTAATTTATACCCTAGAGAGTTTTGGAAGTCTATGTTCTATAAAGAATTTTTTTGAGTTCTCGAACGTTATATCCCATAAGTTCCTTGCTTCATTTATATAGGGAATAACCAGTTCAGTTTCTTTAAGAAAAAGCAGGGAAGACTCTTGACACTGAAACATCATATCCATAATATTCGCCACGCATTCCGGCACTGCTTCGAAAGTTCAGTTGCTGGTTGATGTGGGGCCTTAGCTCAGCTGGGAGAGCGCAACACTGGCAGTGTTGAGGTCAGCGGTTCGATCCCGCTAGGCTCCACCAAATCTTCTTAGGAAGTACCATGTCCCGTTCGTCTAGTGGCCTAGGACACTGCCCTTTCACGGCAGTAACAGGGGTTCGAGTCCCCTACGGGATGCCATTTTCAAGGTCTAAGGCCTGTTTGCGGGAATAGCTCAGTTGGTAGAGCACAACCTTGCCAAGGTTGGGGTCGCGAGTTCGAGTCTCGTTTCCCGCTCCAATGTTTAAAAAAGGGGGCTTTCTCAGGTTGGCAGATCATATCTGAGCCTCCTGCCGGATTTTCAGATACAGATATTCAAGGTCGTTATAGCCACAAGCCTTGTAGACAATACGTTTGATCACACCGTTAAAGGCCTCAATTTTTGCACTGGTTATTCGGTGCTGACAGTATGACAGGAGTCCTTCTTTCGCCAATGCCTGTTTCTGTGGCCAGCTCGATCCACCTGTCGAGAAACTTACTGGCACAACCTTTGTAAGTGTACGTCCAGAGCTGCTTGAGCATATCCTTCAGGGTGTAGGCTTGGTACAGGTCTTCGTTCATAGCCAACAGTTCTTTCAGACAGCTTTCTCCCTTGGGGGTGAGGTTCTCAGGGTTCCTGAACAAATTGAAGCGCTGCCCCTTGATGAAAGGCTTATCATCAACTTCAGCCTGCCTCCATTCCCGACGACGGATTTTATCTATGACATCGTTGTAATTGGCAATAATGTGAAACTTGTCGTAAACGATATCGGCGTCAGGAAGGTGCTCCCTGACCGACGCTTTGTAGCTACCACCACGGTCTATACCCACACATTCAATGCGAGACTTTTGTTCCGGAGTTAAGCGGCTGAGGAATTGGTCCAGGGTGGCTTTTCGCTTGCCTTCACCAAGGAACAGGGTTTCGCCCGTATCAGCATTCAGAACAACAGTCAGGTAATGGTGTCCTTTACCAATGGATTTCTCATCAATCAACAGGGCTCGTATGTTATCCAGGTCAGGGGCTGGCAGAGTTTTCATCAATATCTCTTTATCCCAGCGCCTGGCCGTATGATGCGAGATAGAGATGAATTCAGGAATCTTGTTGCAGGGCATATAGCGGCAGAGATGACTGACATGTTGCTTCAGCCGTTCAGTAGCCTGCGCTTTGGGAGCCAACCCGGGAGGCGTGACTGTTTCAATGTGCCCACAGTGGGAACACCGTCCCTGGTAAACAGTGAAGCATAATTGCACATCCAGAGTACCCAGCGGCAAGTCCAGCACGGTACGCTCATTCTCACGGATTTTACCCATTGGGTTCTGACACTGACTGCATCTGAACTGCTGTATGCGACCATCCCTGCGCAGGGAAACTGTAGCCACAGATTCATCCCAATTAATATCAATGTGGTCGATTACCCAGCCGGGAAATGAGAACATAGGACGCAGTGAGGGCGTTGTAGACATGCCTGATCCTTCAGAAATGTTGATCCGTTCAAATCAACCTTTGCCTGAAGGCTATTTCTGTTTCAACCCCTCACTTTCATCTGCCAACCTGAGAAAGCCCCTAAAAAAGCCCAGTTCTTTTGAACTGGGCTTTTTTTATATCTTTTGGAACTGCATTCCAGTTCTGTTGTCCAAGCCGCCATGCAAAACAGGGCGGTCATTACCATAACCAGAAAAAATCAAAGCCTGTTGGGATTACGGCAGCTTCTGACAGCCATGGGCCTGATAACTCTTATCTGGGTTACATCATCAGGTCACTGTGCTGATATAACCCAGGCGGTGCCCCATAAAGTCAATGCGTCTGGAACATTCTTTCACTCGGGTGAAGGGTTTATCTACGCACCCGATGTGCAGCCTGTGCAGGCACTGGCCAAGATGCTGACTAATGGCACCCTTGGCGCCTTGCAGAGTTTGATTGTTACAGCCTTTGTTATCAAGCTATCAGCAGCCTTACCTCACGCTACTCTGTCTGCGGCTGTTCAGTTTCTCTGGCAGTACCGGTTTGTTGCTTACTACTGGGAGTACTATCGCAATATAGTGCAGGGAGGGTGGAACTATCAGTACTTTCGTATCGGGCGTATGCCCGTCTACCTCTCTTCAGCAGAGCTTGACCGGAACTTATTGATTCACTGGTACTATCCTCTGATAGACCAGCAGCCTGTTCAGCTTATGATTGTTCCCATGCCGGGAGTAGAAAAGGGTGAAACAGGATCTTCCGTCGAGCAGGCTGTCAGCAAGCTTATAAATGAGCTGAGCAGGCTGAATCTGCTCCGGCTGGTTATTTCCATTAGTGAGGACAATCTGTTCCTGTCAGCCCAAAACCAAAAAGGTAAGTGGCATTTCCGAACTGTACCACGCCCGCCGATGCCACTACTGGCTGAAGCTGAGCGCTACTGGAGTCATCAGAGGCAACTATCTGAAGCTAATTCCCTACTGGTACCGGATACTTTGAACTATGTTTTGGATGCCCTTAACTGTCGTGAAAAAATGCGTCAGGGGTGGGCGACTCAAGCTGTGAAGATTGCTGAAACCTCAAGTGCAACTCTCTACCGGCTTGCTAGAAACAGTCATAATCTGTGTGATTATCTGGTGGTATCAGATACCAGTAATCGCTGGACAGGATTTGCTGGTTATCAGCACCTTGTTACTGGAGCTACCTGTGTTTCTGAAGGGGCATCATCCCTTGAGCTATTGGGCAAATATCATAACGACTTTGAATACCAGCTGATCCAGAACGCCCGGAACAGTATTCTCCCAAGCTGGGCGACAACCCTGTTTTTTCGTGCTCTGGAGGAGAGTCTTGCTGCCGGAACACGATATGCAGTCACCAGTACTCACGCCTGGCAACAACTGGCAGCTCCCATAGAGAAAACGAATTCACAAGAATCTTCAGTCTTTGCTTCAGAGAGTAATAAGTATTCGTCATGGTTAGGTAATACCCTTGGCACCATCAGGGAGGAAGGTAGCCGCTGCCTGTCAATGCTGCTCCCTACAGAGCAGAATAAGAACATGGCTTCCATCAGCTGTGCCTGGCGGTCATCTGCCCGGGCACGTTATTAGGGTGTGTTGAACCTGGTGAGCTGTCCCCACAGGATCAGTTATCATAGCGGGGATTTTACTGGCAGGAATTGTCACCAGATGACTTTGGAATCCATAATTTTCTTTTCAATCAGTTTTGCAGCCATTGCTGGTTCTTTCGTTTTGGCGTGGCGGGTCTCTGCAGGTTTTACCCGTAATCGCATGCGGGCAGAAGATCGAGAACAGAACCAGACTCGTCTGCAGAGGCTGGCCACTGCAGAGCAGCAGCTTGAACATCTCAATGAAAGCAACGGGCAGTTAAGTCGTCGCAATAAAGAACTGGAAGAGGCTCTTCAGTCCCGGGACCAGGATCTCGAGGAGCGCAGCCTGGCTTTGGTATCTGCCCAAAAAGAGCTTGAGGCCGCTACTGAAAAGCTGCAGCTGCTGGAACAGTCTGAAAAGCGGCTTGGTCAGCAGTTTGAAAATCTGGCCAATAAGATATTCGATCATAAAACCAGCCACTTATCTCAGCAGAACAAGACCACCATGGAAGCCATGCTGGGTCCGTTTCGTCAGCAGTTAACGGATTTCCGCCAGCAGGTTGCCCAGGCTTACGATAATGAAGCCCAGCAACGCCGTTCATTAAAAGATGAAATATCCGGGCTGAAACAACTGAACCAGAAAATGAGTCAGGAGGCTCTCAATTTGACCCGGGCCCTGAAAGGAGAGAAGAAAACCCAGGGCAACTGGGGAGAGCTTGTGCTGGACAGGGTTCTGGAAGAGTCCGGCCTGCGGGAGGGGCACGAATATATCCGCCAGGTATCGCTGCGCAACGAAGAGGGTGAACGACAGCAGCCTGATGTGATTGTGCACTTGCCTGACGGTAAGGATGTCATTATCGACTCCAAGGTCTCCCTGGTGGATTACAGCCGCTCTGTGGAAGCAGAGAGTGACAGTGAGAGCCAGGCAGCGATATCAGCGCATGTCCAGAGTCTGCGCCGGCATATCAAGGAGCTGAGCAGTAAAAGTTATGAAAACCTTGAGGGAATACGAACTCTGGATTACGTCCTTATGTTTATCCCGGTCGAGGCGGCCTTTTATGTCGCTATTGAGCATCAGCCCAGGCTGTTCCAGGAAGCTCTGGACAACAATATCATGCTGGTCAGCCCGACAAATCTGCTGGTGACCCTGCGAACTATTGAAAATATTTGGCGTTATGAGCACCAGAACCGCAATGCCCAGCTGATTGCTGACAAGGCTGCGGCACTGTACGACAAGTTGCGTGGATTTACCGAAGATCTTCAGAAGCTTGGACTGCAACTGGATACGGTCCGCAAAACCTATGACGGTGCAGTTAACAAGTTCTCTAGTGGTCGGGGTAATGCTGTGCGTCAGGCCCAGCAATTTGTTGAGTTGGGGGTCAAGGTTAAAAAGCAGATGGCCGCAGAGCTTTTAGATCGGGCCAGTACTGAAGTAGACGTTCTTGAGAAACCAGAACAATAACTACAAAAACGACAAATCACAGGTGTCATGTGTTACTAAGGTAGGTGTAAATACCTAGTTTTTCTTGATGCGTATCAATGCCTTTACCACGTTAAAAGCGTAGAGTGACAGTCAGACATACGGGGAGGGACGAAATAATAATAAGCAGGCAAGGCCAGCGTTCACATACCGATGTCGCCGCATTACAACCGCATCAAGGAAGAAAGCAACAACCGGGATGAATCAAAAAGCCATCCTATCGAACCGGTACCATGAGGGGGGTGCCGGTATTTTTCTGTCTCAGTTTCTGATTATTCTTCATTGATCTAACCAGAGAGCTTGTTGGATCGTCTGAAATCGTTTTGCCCTCTATCCTTGTCTGACTTGATTGTGAGTTGTGGCGGAGAGCAGCATGGGGACTGAAGCGCCTGTAGTACTGGTCACTGGTGGTGCCCGGGGTATTGGACAGGGAATGGCCCGTTATCTGCTTGGAGCGGGTTACCATGTCGTGATTTTCGATCGTCTCAGGGATGAGGGAGAAGCTCTGGTCCGCAATTTAGCTGCTCAGGGGGATATTCGTTTTATTCGTGCTGATATCAGTGATGAGTCCCAAGTGAAACGTGCAGTCAGCCGAATTGGAAACTGGTTCTCCCGTCTTAATGCGGTGGTTAACAATGCAGCCATTGCTGAACCTTACACCGGACCTTTCGAATACCTGGCCCTTGAAGACTGGCAGCATTATCTGGATGTGAATCTGACCGGTGCCTTCCTGATCTGTCGGGAATCTATTCAGATGTTACGCCAGAGTCAGGGGGCGATCGTTAATATTGCTTCTACCCGCTGGCTGCAGTCTGAACCTCAGTCAGAAGCCTATGCCGCCAGTAAGGGCGGGCTGGTGTCTCTCACCCATGCTCTGGCCATAACGCTTTCCGGACAGGTGCGGGTCAACTGTGTCAGCCCGGGCTGGATTGAAGTCTCCCATCTGCGTGGTGATGACAGTATCAAACCGGTTCATCTGACTGAAACCTGCCATAACCAGCATCCGGCCGGGCGCGTAGGGGAAGCAGATGATGTCTCGTCCCTGGTTGAGTTTCTGATCTCTCCAAGGAGTAGTTTTATCACCGGGCAGAATATCGTGGTGGATGGTGGCATGACCTGTAAAATGGTTTACGAATGATTATCCACATTCCTTTACTGCTCCTGCAGTACAGAGCGGAAACCCTCCATATCGAACTCCTCCAGGCGTTCAGAAAGGCGCAGGGCTATATCGGTAAATTCCGGGGTTTTCCGCAGCTTAAGAACATACTGCTGCAGGCCTTCCACGTCTCCCAAGTCCAGCATATCAGCAATGATCTGACGTTCGCTTTCCGGCAAGGGGGCGGCCTTCACGGCTGTAGCGGCAGTCTGCTGTTTCTGTGCTGCAGCCTGTTCCTGGGGCTGGATATCCAGCAGAGTGTAAAGAGTATCGAACAGTTTAGGCAGACTGCAGGGCTTGGGAAGAAATGCCTGGAAGCCGGAGGCCAGTACCCGGCGTACCTGTTCAGGGAAAACGCTGGCAGAAACGGCGACAGTGGCGATAGATTTCAGCTGTTCATCAGACTGGATTGCCTCTATCAGTTCAAAACCACTCATAACCGGCATACGCAGATCAGAAAGGACGGCAGCAAATGGTTTTGTCCTGAGTGTGTCCAGGGCTTCCTGGCCGTTATTGGCTGTTTCAACAGCAAATCCGCCCAAGGTTAACCATTGTGACATCACATCCCGGTTAGACTCCCTGTCATCCACGACCAGCAAGCGGGGAGGGGACTCGAGATTGAGTGGCTGAAGGGTGAAATCTGTAGGTTCGCTGATCTCTTCGACAAGCTCAGCTTCTTCAAAGGGAATGCGAACGGTGAAACAGCTGCCTTTGCCTTCCTGGCTTTCTGCGGTCACGGTACCTTCCAGACGGTCGACAATTCTCTGGATGATAGACAGACCCAGTCCTGTACCTTCAATGGCGTGATGAGCATTAAGTCGCTCAAAAGGTTTGAAGATACTGTCCAGCTGTTCCCGGGGAATACCACAACCTGTGTCGGTCACGGAGAACTGGAGCTGGCCATCATTCATTGTGACATCCAGAACAACACGGCCCTGGCTGGTGAATTTTACAGCATTGTTCAGCAGGTTGATCAGAATCTGGCGTAGGCGGGTTGCATCTCCCTTGATATAACCGGGCAGATCAGCAGTGGTATGCAGGGCAAACTCCAGGCCCTTGCTGTTGGCCAGAGGGGATACCACTGACTCAACTTCACTCAGTAAACGATAGAGCGCCATGGGTTTGAATTCGAACTCCAGTCGGCCGCTTTCAATCTTGGCCATATCCAGCACTTCATTAATAACAGCCAACAGGTGGTCACTGCACTGCTTCAATGAGTGCAGATTGCGGGCAGCCTGGCCTGACAGGGCTAACTCATGGGACAAAAGCTGGGCATAACCCAGTATGCCATTCAAGGGAGTACGCATTTCGTGGCTGACATTAGCCAGAAAGGTGCTCTTGGCAACATTGGCTTCTTCAGCCTTGATTTTCTGTTCAATCAGCTCCTGCTCTGTTTTGACATTACTGGTGACATCCAGTGCCACACCCGTGAACAGAATATCCTTGCTGTTGTCAACAGGAGAGGCGCGGGTATGGACTTCAATAGAGACAATTTTACCCGTGTCATAACGGCGGAACCGAAATCTGACCTGGCGGGGAGCCAGGGTTTTTAGCAAGTGCATAGAGTTTTTTCGGTGTTTATCGCGATCATCATCAATAATCCCTTCCAGCAATTTGTAACCACTGGAAAGCGGCGTGTCGGCAGGAAGGCCTACCTGGGTCCAGACCTGATGGTTGGCAAAGATAAAGTTTTGGTGACCATCAGGGCTGACCCGACTCTGGTAAACTCCCCCCGGAATCGCATCAATAATATTGCGCAGTCGCTGGGTGGTGCTGTTCAGGCTTTGCTCAAGGTTTCTCTCGTGGGTGACATCAATAAAGAAGCCTGCCCCGTAGAATGGTACCATCCGGTTCTGTTCTGAAGGGTCGGGAATCCCCGCGAATCCACTTGATAGTACCGCCAGGAGTGACAATCCGCCAGATAACATGCATCATTCCGTTAAAACGAAAAGAGTCGTTTAATTTGGTGCTTAACATGTCCCGGTCATCCGGGTGAGCGTATTCCAGGATCAGGCTTGAGTCTTTCTTCAGGTCTTCAACTGGCCTTTCAAACAGGGAGGCTGCCGCGTCGCTCATGAACGGGTAGGTCCACTCTCCTTCTGGTGTTTTTCTCACCATATAGACGCAGCCAGGCACTACCTTCAGGATATCTGCCAGTTTCTGTCGGGCTTCGTGAACGTCATCTTCCAGTTGCTGACGGTTTTTTTCCAGAGACATCTCCCGGGTAACATCCATGGTGACCCCAACCCGTATAATGCTGCCATCAGGCAGTGTGGAAAAATGTCTGGACTGGCCCCTGACCCAAAGTACAGTGTTTGCATTTGGACATGTACGCCAGGTGTAATCCAGATCTTTATGGGTTGATGCAGCCTCCATTATGTTGTGCCTGTATCCATCTCTGTCATCCGGGTGGATACGACTCCACACAAGCTCGCCATTTTCCATCAGCTCCTCACGGGACAAGCCAAAAATATCCTGGGCAGCCTGGGAGAGATACAGAAACGACATACCTTTGCCCGGAATAATACGTGCCTGGAACACCATGCCTGGCACCATGTCAATCATATGCTGACGGGTCTGTTCACTGATCTGCAGGGCATGTCGCTGATAGGTAAGGGCATTTTCCAGCTGATGTTCATGGGTAGTGTCGGTGATGATGCCACACCACTCGAACCCTCCATCGGGAAGGGGAACCGGCGCCAGGGATTCATCTTTGATCCATTTCAGCTGACCTCCTGGTGTTCTTATTCTCCAGGATACACACCATGCTTTATGGTCACCCATACTCCTCTGTAATTTGCGCAATACCTCACTGGCATCTTCTGCCAGAGACAGCTTCCAAAGAATATCGGCATCTTCACACAGCTGCTCAGGAGAGCATTCCAGCAGGTCACGGCAACCCTGGCTGGCATAATCGAAGTAACAGCGTCCATCGGGATAGTGCCGGTAGCGATAGAGAATACCAGGTACGGCATCGATCATCTCCAGCACTTTGTGCTGTTCGGTTATATCGGTAATGTAACCATCCCAGATATAGCTGCCATCGGGAAGGCGAACCGGTTTCCGGCTCTCGGACTTGATCCAGACAGTATCTCTTTTCGGAGGGCAGATTCGCCATGTATGACACCATGGCGTCAGCTCAGCAATATTCTTCTTCATTTTCTGAGCTATGTTTTCCCGGTCGTCAGGGTGCATGATCCGCCAGGTTATTTCTCCATCAGACATGAGTTTTTGGTCCGTGCAGCCAAATACATCCTTGACCCCCGGGCTGACATAATCGAAGAAGCTCTGACCATCGGGTGCATAACGGTAGCGATAGACAAAACCTGGAAGGGCATTCAATATCTCCTGGGTTACAGAAGGTAAGCTGGAGGCTGGTGCCCTTGGGAGACACTGAAAAGATTCCAGACCAGGTCAGCCCACCATCGTCGTGTTCCTCGGTAACAACTGCCTGGCCCTGTATGCGGCGGGCACAGCCTCCACCTAACTGGATATTCCACTGTGCCTGCCAGGGTTGCAGACTCTGCCGGGCGCTGCCCATGGATTCTGCAACCTTCCTGCGATCTTCCTTACTGCACTGAAACCAAAGGGTTCGGGAATCCTTGAGAATGGAGTCCTGCCTCAGACCAAACAGAGATATGGTGTTCCCATCGATATCGATAAAAGAACCCTTGTTTTCAGCCATGGTTCGATAACGGAACGAGACCCCGGGTAACACCGAGATAAGCTGCCGCAGCTCGCCCTCATTGGCTGTCGCAAAACATCTAATCATAGCTGGCACTGCAGCTCCCGACCTGACCAATAAAAGATGCCATGCCTGGTCAGGCAATTTGCACACCCCTGGAATTACTTCAACTTGCTGCGCGCGTTTGAAAAATGCTTTCCCTTGAGCGATCCCTGAAGGATGGCTCAAGGGTTCATCAAGTGTTTACAAACTATTCATATATTGGAATAAAGTGCCACCCTTGTTGATCTCTTCTGTCTGTAAATCCATACATTCGAATAAAGTCATCACGAGGGTAATCAATGAAAACACCACCAGCAAAAATGGCTGCAGGTTCAGTAGTAGAGGCCGTGCCTCCCCAATATGGCTCAGCAATACTCCAGCGAGAGACATTCTTATCCCGGCATTGACCAATCTCGGGCTCCGCTTCATTATGTAACTGGCCTTTATGGCTTAAGCATAGATTTGGCCGGTCATTGAGCTTGAATTGATCATCACTAAAAGTCCACAGCATATTTTTTGGGGCTTGAGATTTACAATGCTTGGATTTAATAAAGGCCGTATGCCAGTGTCCATCTGCTGTTAAACAGTGGGGTACTTTATCATTCACAATAAGGAATTTAAGCCTATTGTTAGTTTTTGAGGCATCTGAGACTGTATTATCTCCATTAGCACTTACAACATACTGACGCTCCATAATCCAGTTACGATTATCGTGATAATCATCACTGAGGCGGTTCCAGATTATCAAAGGTGCACCAGCAACAGTGCCCTGGCTGTCAAGTGCAACAACATTCTGATGTGACTGTGGCACAATCCTTTGTCCTGCAAAGGTATACTTTAAGTTGGGGTGGTCTGTGCATTCCCAGAGTTTTTGCTCATGACCACTATGATCAGTCCCTGCTGTATCAAGACAATAATTTCCCAGTGCAGTCTGGAATCGGCCAGTCTCAAGACTATATATCCATCTTTGATTTTCTGAACCATCGCAGTACTGCATTGTGACAGGAGTTCCATTGTACAGGTGACTTCCCTCAACACCTACACATAACCCAGAACGTTTATTAATGATGGAAACATAATTTAATCTTGTTATATCTTTAACAACAACCTGTTTGTTAACAACTCCTAACCCTGGGTCTAAGTCGACATGACCGTCCTGCAAGACAAAAGTGTGGCGAGAAGCTATTGAATTCGGCGTAATACCCTTAAACCCTCTGAAAGAAATGGATTCAATATTAACAAATGGATTTATATAAATAGATGTTGGCTCGAACCGAAATCCTTCCTTAAATGGCTCTATTCGCACGGCCTGCTCTTCTGGACGAGGAAAATCAAATGTTCCTGCCAATTTTCCAGAAATCAGGGCTTCTTGATTATAAGGCTGCCCCTTGGCCTGATGCCAATCATCCGATAAGTTAACGTTGTCCATCGTTACTCGAAACTGTACATCCTTAAGTAAGGAGTCACTGCTACCATCGGTTACATATCCTTTAATGGATCGAACCTGGTTGAGAATATTGGCAGCACGCATGGCTGACATCCCTACAGATATTCTACTGGGAAAATCAACAACCAGGTGATTGATCCGATGTCCTCCCTGCACCCATTTTTCTATTCCATGTCCCACAAGACGAGCATGAATATAATCCGCATCTCCAGTAGACCCATAACCAAATGCATCATCCAAACCAAAGGCATTCCACCGGATAAAGTCAGCATTATTAGGATTTTCAACAGGCTGATTCAAGGCCCCTGTTCGGCTTTTATGTTTTGGGCTTGTTCCAGCACTTTGCATATTCCATGATAAAGGGCCACTGACGATAATGAGCCGTTTTCCTATATCACGAAGGTCATTTATCGTAGGTATGGGTTGATCTCCGCCCGGGTGCCTGTAGACAGCATTTTCCAGGTTAACTTTCTTAAGTTCAGCCTCCAGTATGTCTTTTGTCAGGTGTCCACCATCAAACTTTATAAACAAAGGGTGAGGGGTAATGGCATTATAGGCGTTAGCAATTTCATTAATAATATCACTGAAGTAAAAAGAGTTACCATCGAGTCTTGAGTCCCCACCCGCAGCATGGAAAACACACCAGTTACCATTATTGGCGTGATAAACATCGATCTCCAGAAAACGGATACCTTTGTTGACTACCTGATCCGTAATACTTATGTGTACATTTTTGTTATCTGCAGGGCCTACTTTTAATTTTTTCTGAAAGTCATAGCCGATCTTAATACCGAAAATATTTATTTTTGGTATTTTTATATAACTTAGATAATCAGTAGCTTTCAGGCCCTGAGTTTTCAGAGCTTCAATAAAGTCATCATCAGATGTGCTGCGTGGTGCACAGTTTGGGCTGGTACCACTGGTATTGAAACTGTTATGAGAACCGGGAAAGGTGATCTGGTTAATTGGTATATCATGGAGCGATGTGTCAAGCTCAAACTTATGTGAGCTTGAGTAGTCAACTGCGTATCCTGTGCTGGCTAGAGCCAATGTAAAAAGGCTGGATAATAGGGTTTTCCTGTACATAAAAGATCTCCCCTGACTGTATGGAGATACAGTCATTGTCACTACACAAGTACCAAACCACGTCGAACAGCATTTTTCTCGCGTAGTGACTACTGATTACTGGTAGAAACAACCGGAAGGAGAGTACTGACCATACTTCTCACTTTGCTGTCACAGCCTGTTTCCGGTTCCTAAGCCTAGGGCGGCAAACGACAGAAGACGTCAAGTACGCAAATCTAGTTGATAGTTAACGCTTTTCAAGGTGAGACTGAAACTTCCTCAAGATAAGTGGTGCTGAATAAGATTACATGTGGGCTTGCAAAACGGACAGGGTGAACAAGAATGGATGGGTCAACAATAGTTACTGTCTCTATTCTTTATTCTTTATTCTCTGGAACCACCGGATGTTGACTTTTACGGTGATAGCCCAGCCTGATGATGAAACTTTGGTTGATCAGGTTATGACCCTGCCTGAACAGGGAGGGGATATTGGTCGCAGCGACAGTTGTGATATCTGTCTGCCTGACAGCCGTCGTCAGATTTCCAGAAGACATGTGGAAATTGTTTCCCAGGGAGGACACTACTTTGCCCGTGACTGGAGCAGCAACGGGCTGAAGATCAATGAGGAAATACTGATCCGGGGAGTTGAAGGTCAACGTCAGCTGTCTGATGGAGATATTCTGAGTATCGGACTTTACCGGCTGCTGGTGAGCAAACCTGAAGCAGTGCAACCCCAGGAAATGACTCAACCTCCATCTCCACCGCTTCTCACCGATATCGTCACGTCAGGAACAGACTCGCCAGCGTTAACCGACAACAGTTGTTTTGCTGAAGCTCCTGCCTCTTTTCTTGGGGAAACAGCTTCGTTCACAGGAAGCAGGCAGCTACTGCAAAGCGGATATCCTGCAGGAATGGCAGAAGGTCTGGCTGGTATCAATATACTGGCAGATGAAATCCTCAAGGAGTTTAATCCGGAGCATCTGCAGCACATTCTTCGGCCCTGGAAGACAGGGCGGTTTTTCCGGGAGTCCTGGTGGAAGCTGTACTGCCGGTATTATGAACAGCTACAGAGGTCCGGGGAGTTTCATATCAGGCTCAGGGAGTTGAGTTTGCGTGCCGGTGGTATCGGCCGTGGTGAACCCTGATGCAGCCCATCAGAACCGCTTCCAGAAATCCTTTGGTGGGGTACCTGTTAATGGCCGGGTTATTCGGGCTTGCAGGCTGTAGCTGGCTGGCTGGAAACGAAGATGACAATGAAACCGGTCAACTGCCTCTGGCAGGGGTTTTATCTCTCACGGTCCGAGCCGCAGATTTTGTTAATCCGGATGTTTATGGCAGGCCATGTCCGGTAGAAGTCAGGTTCTTTGAAGTCAACGATTGTCAGATGTTCAGGCAGCAGAGATTCCTTGACCTCTATAACCAGGCTGATCGTTTCCTTGGAGGAAACCTGCTTTTTACCCACAAATTTTTAGCCGTTAGACCCGGGCAGGTGATAAAGGTGAATCTTCCCATGGTAAAAGGAACCCAGTGTATTGGAGCCCTGGCGGGTTACAGCCAGTTTCGGGAAGGCACTCCCATGACCTCTCTGGCAGTCAGTGAATCGGCTAGGGTAAAGCTGACAGTTGAAGGACTTCGCGTTGTACTGGTGCGGAGTGACTAGCGGTGTCCGATAACAATACGGTCTGGCTGGAGGGCATGTTCATTACTCCCCAGCACTTTCAGCAGCATGATCGTTATTTCCATGCCCATGTCCGAGACTGGATCACAAACTGTTTTGGAGAGGTCTGGGGCTTTAAAAAACTGGAAATCGACCAGACCCAGTACCGGGTTGGACGCCTGCGGATTATGCAGGCCGAGGGAGTATTTCGTGACGGTACACCCTTTCGCTGCGAGCAGGAGCTGACCCTGCAGGTTCCAGCGGGAACAGTGAACAAGAAAGTCTATCTTGCCCTTCCCCTGTATCGCCCGGCTCAGGTCAATGTCCTGCGCAATGCTTCACCCACTGTTCGCTATACCAGCTTTGCTGGCGATGTTATAGATGAAGCTTCTGATGATAATGATATCGTGCAGGTAGAGCAGAGTCGTTTAAACCTGTCTCTGCATCTGGAAGGTGGTCATCTCACGTCCTATACCCTGTTACCCCTTGTTCAGGTGCGGGAAATCCACAGTGATGGCTCTCTCATTCTTGATCCCGGCTATATCCCGCCAGCCTTGGACATCTCTGTATCACCGGTGCTTCACGAACAGCTGTCGGAGTTGACGGCGTTGATGACCCAGCGGTCAAGACAGTGTTGTCAGAGACTGCAGGGAGGAGCTGATGCCCAAAGCCGGCAGATGCATGTCCTTGACCTGCTGTGGTTGCAGACTCTGAACCGCTGGCAGCCCTGGTTCAGTACCGTTACCAGAGATTCAAACATGACCCCGGGAGCCATGTTTCGCGAATTGGCGATGTGCCTGGGAGATCTGCTGGCCCTGTTGTCAGAACCAGTGCCTGAACTTCCTGTGTTTGATCATGGAGAGCCTGAACCCTCCCTATCGGTACTGTTTCGCAGCCTCAGAAGGGTGATCAGCAGCGTGGCAGATGATCGGGTGCTGGTGCTGAACTGGGATGCCAGCCAGTTTGAACAAAAGAGATTGTTGCTTCTTGAAGATCTGGGGCCGGAACGGCTGCAGTCAGGCAGGGTGGTTCTGGGAGTTCAGTCCAGTGTTGGCGTTATGTCGACCGGTCAGCGCTTCGTGAATGCCAGCAAACTGGCAGGCAGCCGTCGTATTGAAACGCTGGTCTGCAGTGCTCTGCCAGGCATCCGTATGGTGCAACTGCCTGTTGCACCGGCAGAACTCCAGCCTCGGCAGGATATGGTGTACTTCGATGTTAATCGCAGTGATCCCCTGTGGCTGGAGCTGATCGCTAATGGTGACCGACTGACTATCCATATTGACGAGCGGTTGCCGGATGTTGAACTAACCCTGTATGTGATTCGGGGCGGAGAGCGTTTCTGATGCTGGATGAAGAGGTCACGGTCACTGTTGAAGGGTTTGGTGATGATACCCGGATCGTACCAGATGTCGGTGAAGAAACTATTCCCGGACTGGCAGGCTCTGGCCATGAAAATGTTCTGTTAAGACTGGGAGCTGACCTGCTGGCACTGTTGGCCATGGTGCCCCGTCTTGGCTCGCCTTCTGACATAGTGCGACTGCGGGAACAGGTTCAGGGCTGTCTGGTCCAGATGCGGAATGAGGGTAGTTTTCTCTCCTGCCATCCCTGGACTCTTGAGCAAAGTGGCGTGGTGTTCTGCGCCGCTCTGGATGAAGCAATTTTACGAACTGGCTGGGGGCAGAGTTCAGGGTGGGCCAATGATACCCTGCTTAGCCGTCTTTATGGCGGACGCAATGGTGGAGAGCTGTTTTACCTGTTGCTTGATCATGCCCAGATGCAGCCTGAACAGTTGATTGATTTTCTGGAATTGCAGTACATCATTTTGCGGCTTGGTTTCGAGGGACGTTATCATGACCAGCCGGACAGCAGGCAGTCCATCTGTTATCAGCTGCACCGTACCCTGCAGAGAGTCTTACCCCGCACCCCCCTTGAGTGTCGCCATCTCCCCGCCGTTAATGTTCGGCACCGGGTTCACCGGTTTCGCTTCGGGATGATAGGCACTATGACTCTGGTCATTGTTCTGGCCATGGGATTTCTGGCCGGATATCGATATTTTGGGCAGTTGCAGAACCAGATACAGAAAATTGAGCGTTATACCACTGGAGATCGTACATGAATCCCCTGCGGCTGGTGCTGATTATTCTGAGCGGAGGGGTAGGAGGGCTGGGGCTGCTATGGTTGCTGCTGCGGCAGTTTGGCTGGTGGTCAGTGTCTCTGGTTCTGGGAGTTACGGTTTTCCTGCTGGTATTTGGCCTGGTAAAGCGTGCCTTTCAGAAACGGCAGAAAAAGAAAACCGCCTCTGATGATCAAAGTACCAGCCGGGAGATTGCCCGCCAATCTTCCCGTGTGCGTGAAAAGCAGATCTGCTCGGCCCTGGACTCCATGTTTCATCTGCTTCGTTCACGTTACCATGCGGAAGCTTATCGACTTCCCATTTACCTGATGATTGGGCCGGAAGGCGCTGGAAAATCTTCGCTTCTGAAATCATTTGGGCTACTTCGGGTACGTACTACAGAGCTGGAACAGGCAGAAGAGTATCTGCAGGTATGGTGCAGTGAAAACCTGGTTGTGATTAAGCTCTGGGGACGATTATATGAGCAGCCTGATGGCAGTCACGATGAGTTTCTCTGGCTACAGGCTCTTCGTCGTCTGCTGAGGGAGCGTCCGCGCCGGGCTCTGAATGGTATTCTTGTGGCTTTGCCCGTGACCATCCTGACAGAACAGGCAGGGGAAACCCGAGAGCAACAGGTTGATACTCTCCGCCGTCGGCTCCATGAAACAGCACAGATGTTGGGGCAGATCCTGCCGACTTATTTAACAGTCACCCAGTGCGATCGGCTGGTCGGTTTTGCTGGTGCCTTCAACAAAGCCTTCTCCGGAGAAGTTGAACAGTGCTTTGGTGCCCTGACCGATGGAGCGTATATCAACCGTCGCTACAGCCGGGAGTGGTTTGAAAAGTCCTGGGAAAGTTTACGCAGCCGTGTACAAAATAGGATTTCCCTGGCTCTCCATGAAGAGACTGAACAGGGTTACAGGGTAGATATTGTCATCCTGTCCTGGCAGTTACAGCTGCTGGGTCCCAGACTGGATGAGTTGCTGGGCAGTGTGTTTCGCCATTATCCCCTGGGGGCAGCGGTTTGCTTGCGTGGTTATTTTTTGACCGGCCATGGCGGGGAAGCTCCCCGTGAAGACCTGCTGCTTCGCTATCTTTGTAAACGTTACGGCTTTTCGGGAGGCTCTGAACGACCATCAGCCAGTAATGCCCTGAACTATTTCAGTCGTGGACTGGTTCCGTCGGTTCTGTTGCCAGAGGCAGGCCTTGCCAGTACTAACCGGCAGAAGGTCTGGTTGTGGAGAATCCTTTGTAGTAGCTGGCTGTTATGCTGCCTGACTCTGGTTATTGTGTCCGGTGTCTGGATGTACAGCAATATCAACTATATGGATCATCAGGGGCAGGTCATGCTGAATGCATGGCGACAACTTCAGGTCAGTTCATCCAGGCAGAGTGACTTTGTCAGCCAGATAATCTGGTTCCAGTCTTTGAACAATGTTATTGCTGAATATGAAAAACCGGCTCCCTGGTATATTGTCTTTTCCCTGATGAAGCATGGGGCTGGCAGACAACTGTATCTGGTCTGGCGGAATCAGTTGCTGGAGATATTGCAACCCATACTGCTCAGGAAACTGGAAGATGCTGTACGCCTGGCCCAGTATGAGAAGCGCCCGGAACGCATGGTGCTTTTCGCTCAGCTCTACTTTGCCCTGACCGGTGAGTATTCCCTTCAGCCTGATACCGACACCCGGTTTGCCATAGTCCAGGAACTTCTTGGGGACGATGCCGAGCAGCGTAAGCTGGTTGAGGCTTTTGGACACCAGCTGGATGTGATGATTGCTAACCCGGGAAGTGCCTCGGCACGGCGGGCTGAGTTTTTGGAGCTTTTAAAAACAGCCTGGCTCAAGGCCGGTGACAGTTTTGTTCTATTGAATAATATGGCTGATATTCTGGGGTTCAGAAATGTGCCCGTTTCTCAGGTTTTCAGCAGTACTTTTCTGGATACATTTCGACTGGAACCAGCACTGATTCAGAGTGGGTTTCCTTCTCGTTTTGGCCGCAGGGCTGCTGACAGAATGGATTTTGATCCTGACAGCATTATTACCCGGCTCTTCATTAATACACGCCGGGTATTGTTCCACCCCCAGTTCAAGCAGGTACATGAGGTGGAAAGAAGGCAGGTGTTGCATGCTGCACGCACTTTCTATTTCAATGGTTATGCCGAGTTCTGGCAGAAACTGCTGTCCACTGTTCAGCTACGACCGATTCAATCCAAAGAGCAACTGGCCAAGGTACTGCTGAATCTTTCATCATCAGTTAACTCTCCTCTGGCTGCTCTGGTCAATGCGGTGGTTTATAACACTCAGTTTGGCACTGGCAGGGGAGAAATAGACGAGGGAGAAAGAGAACCGGAAAGCAGCCTGCCAGCAAGGGGGGCTTTGCAGAATATTGTCGCGCGCTCAGGTCAAAAAGTATCAGCGTTGACTCCAACAGGACCTTTACAGGATCAACATCTGCAAGATCAGAAAGAGGAGCTGTCTGCACAGTTCGCCATGTACCTGCAGCAGCTGTCGCCCAATGAACAGGAGGGCATCAGCGCTGTTACAGCTAGGTTTGCTCAACTGCTGGATATCCTGCGCCCAGCCCTTTTCGGGGTTGATTCCGACAGTCAGGCGCTGTCCCTTATGTCGGAGTTGTCAGAAGGCACCAATGACTTTTTTACTGATCTGGAAGCTGAGGTAGAAACCCTTCCCGAAAACCTGCGCAGATTGATGAAGGACCTGATTAATAGCACCCTGACTATCTTGTTGAAAAGTGCTGCCAGGGAGATTGACCGGCACTGGCAGAGGGATGTCATGCCCCTGTGGCGTTCGACTATGGTTGGTTATTACCCGGCCAACAGCAGCAGCGATAAGGATGCTGACCCTGCAGCACTGGAGAATCTGCTGGCAATGGGGGGAGTTATTGACAGGTATGTGAATAACTATCTGCGTCCTTTCAGCTCCGTCAGTGGAACTGAAGTCAGACCAAGACCTGTTAAAGGATTTATGTTGCCCCTGAACAATCATGTCTGGTCCCAGGTTTCCACTCTTTCAGCCATTCGCAAAATCCTGTTCGCCAAGGACAATAAAGTCAGCATGGATATGACTTTGCGAATGGTGACCATGAGCCCGACAGTCACTCTGGCTCGTCTGGAAAGCGACAGTGGTGTTTTGACTGGCCGTCATGGACCGTCCCAGTGGCAGCCGTTTCACTGGGACGGTTCCGGTACATCAGATTCCCTGTTGAGTATGAGTTGCTACAGTGATGATCTCCTTTTGGCAGAGCAGGAGTGGCGCGGACCCTGGCGATGGCTGCGCTGGTTGCAGTCCGGAACGGCCAGAGCCCTTGGTCGTGGAGAATTTAGCCTGATATTTCATATCAGGGAGTATCAGCTGGAGATGGTAGCCCACCTGCCAGGAGAAACTCGGGTTGGTGTGTTGTTTAACAGATTACAGCTACCGGATCAGTTACTATGATTCGCTATCAATACACTGGTCGGATTATGGGACGCTTTACCCGGGAGGCCCGGGATCGTATGACCGGCAAGTTATGCATCATTAAAGGACCATTCTCTTCCTCTCCTTTCGAACAAAGGTTTAGCCATGAAGCCCGTGTGTTGTCGGAACTGTCTGTTACCGGAGTGGTTGGACTGCGACAGTGTCTGCGTCTGTCGGGCCGTTGCTGGCTGGTATTGGAGCATCTTCCCGGACAGTCCCTTGAACGTGAGCTTGATCATGGGGTTGTTAGTTATGGGGCAGTTAAACCGGATCGGGCAGGGTCGCTGATCGCACGTATTGCCAGAATTGTTCATCTTTGCCATCGGCAGGGCTGGGTTCACTGCGATATCTGTCCGGCCAATATCCAGATACAGGGTAGCCAGGTCTGGCTGCTGGACTTCGGGGCAGCCCTGGCTAAAGGGGGACTCTATCCCTGGTGCAGGCAAGTCAGGCCGGGCTGGAGCAGTCCGGCTTTGAAAGCCGGTCAGGGGTTAGTTTCCGAAGCTGATGATGTTTACAGCCTGCTGTGGCTGGCTGTTGTCCTGTTAAGCCATCAACGGCCATTGTCGTTGAGTGAGTGTGCATGCAGGCGAAACTATCGGCAGTTGCAGCGTCCCAGGTACCTTAGCAGACGGCAGTGGCAGTTTTTACGTAGAGGTCTGGAACATCCCGGGCAGATTGCCGTTCAGGATCTGGCGGACCAGGCCCTTGGCTGGTAGTGGTAGCAATATAAGAGGTATGGGCTGAGCTATGCGTTTCGAGGAACTGTTGAACCGGAAAAATCCGGCAGACTTAACGGTTAATGAACTCAGAAGCAAAGTGGGTAGCTGGCTGAAGATAATGGCCAGCTGGCGCTATAAGCGGGACACCCGGATTGAACATGTACAGCAGGCTCTTGATCAGCTTTATACTTCCCTTGAACGAAAGCTGAATACTTCCAACAGTGGTCAGGTCATGAAGCATCCATTATGGCAGGCCATGGTTGGAATGGTAGCGGATTACTTTCCGGGTGAAGTGGAAGTTTATTATCCTACCCCTGTAGAGCAGCAGCGAACTCTGATGTTGATTCGCAACAGTATTGCCACAGGCATTATCAAGGATAAGCGCAGGCTGCTGAAAGAGTATATGAGTCACCATGAATATCATGTCAAAACTCTTAGCCAGTTGGCTCATTCCCGCCTGAAACTACAACTGCTGGCAGCATCATCAAAGGCTGTACTGGCCCGTTATCAGGCCAGTCAGCATGACAGTTGGGATACCTGGTTTCGCTGGGCCAACCGGCGGGATATCGGTCATGAAAGTGATACTTCTACGGAAGTGGAGGAGAACTGTCTGGCTGTTGGCAAGGTGACTGCTCGGGCCGGAGGCAGTGCCATGATTGGCAGGGGGGTGGAGTACGATAGCCATGACAGCAGCCCGGGCAGTAACTGGCGGCACCAGGCCAGTGCTTCGGGAGCGATATATGGGGAGGGCGGTGCGGCAGCCTCGGCAGGATATAATCGGGAACAGTTGAATACGGCAGCTGTCGCTGGCCTAGAGGGGGAAGCCGGCATGCGCGGTGAGGTTGAAGTTAAAACCGAGTATGCGGTAAAAATTACCAGTGATGCGGCTCGTCGGATGCTGGGCAGCAAGTTTAAAATTATTGAAGCCCATGCCGAGGCCCATGGTAAAACAGGGCTGGGTGGTTCTGCATCTGTCCAGTCCCGGGCCGGGCTGGGAGGAATGGCCGGAGCAGAACACGGTTATGATCCAGAAGAAGGGAGTGGTCAGTGGAAAGAAGTCGGTGGCCAGGGCATTCGCGCTGGGGGAGAAGGGGAAATCTGGATCGGCTTTACTCTGTCCGGTCAGGCAGGTTTAACCGTGGCCCAGTCTCTGGAACTGGGAGTAAGTGGGGATGTATTTGGTGGAGCCAGGGCTGGGGTTGAAAGTGGTTTCTTTATTGAGAGCAGTGGTGTCCGCTTTGGTGCAGGGGCAGAAGTGTTTGCCGGATTCGAAGCGGCTGTCGAAGAACGGGTTACTATAAAACATCCCAAGCGCAAGCTGGAAATATTTACGGTAAAGAGCAAGCAGGCATTTACCGCCGGTATTGGCGCGGGTGCCGGTGCCGAGTTTTCTGCCGGTATAGAGCGTTTCAGTTTAAGTGCCGAATCCCAGACAACGCTTGGTATCGGCAGCAAAATTTCCACGACCATGGGAATATCTCCACTGGCCTTGGGGCTGACGGCCTATGATATGGCCATTGTTCCCTCACTGTGGGCATTGAACCACAGGCTGAAGATGGATCCGAGGCTGAGCAAAACCTCTTTTGCCCGGCATATGAACCGGGTTGTTGAAGCTGTTGATGGCATGGCGGATGCGGCAGAAGTCAGAGCCTTGTCCCGGGAGTGCGATGCCGTGATTGCTGCCTGTTTAGGATCCCTGGATCAGGATGCCGAGTGGCTGCAGACCCTTCGCCCCCGCCAGGCTGGTGCGGATTATGGAGCCATGCCCGAGCCTTCCTCTGTCGCAGGTTTTACCGGACATACACAGTCGTCCTTCTATACCTATGACAAGGCTTCTGGGCGCAAGACGGGGGTTGATGAAGATGCCTTGGCTGATGTCTTCTCGCAGCTGCAGGTGGCCAGTGATATCCACTACAAAGGAGCAAGCGAGAAAGCCATGCGTCGCCCGGTTGACTTGAAAATATTGACCCGGGAGGTCAATACCAACACCCATTACGACTGGATGTTCGGCAAGTTTGCAGCCCAGGATCGGCGTTATGGGACATGACCGTTTAGCTGTTCCCCTGCGCGATACTGAGGGCTTTCTGGATAAATACCGGATACAGTTGAGCGGCTTTCTGTCCGTCAGGCAGAATGGCTGCCAGGTTTACTGCACCGGCAACTGCCTGACAGTAAAGCCAGGGGGGAGGAGGCACCACTGGGGTATCAGGAGCCGTCATACTTCCCCCTGACCAGAACACAGCCTGGGCAACCCAGCCAGGTGCGGTTTGTAGTTTGGCTTTTTGTGCAGCTTTCTCTGCATGACGCCGGTTCTGCTCACAGGGATTGATGCACCAGGCCTGAGCTGCTGCCAGGGCCCGTGTTTCATATGGTGCTCTCTGGTCGCTTATCTCCTTATTGCATGACAGTGCCCAGCCAATACCTTCCCTGGGTGGCAATGCGTGGGCCAGAAACAGAACCAGGTCAGAATAGTTTTGATCCTGTTCCAGCCGGGAGATCAACTTCTGTGGTGTTGGGTTATCCACCAGATGCTTGCTGACATCCTCCGATGGTTGATAGTGCTCAGTGATTTTCACCGCTGATGGAAAGGGAATCTTCGAATACATATTTCCCTTGGCCTGCCGAAGTTCCCTATACAACGAGTGGAGTATTAGCTATCGGTATTGGGTAGCAGTTGGCGAATGAGTAGTTCAAGCTGATCAAAGCGTCTCTCATGTGCCAGCACAATTTCTTTTAGAACCGCGATTTCCCGGTCCTGCTGGTCAAACCTGATGCGGTTTTCCCGCTGGTTTTCCAAGACAACCTGATGTGTCTCACTGGTGATTTTTATCAGGTTGCGAACTGCATTATCCAGTGTTTCAAACTTGTCTTCCAGCGAAGTGACTCTGGCTTCAAGGCTCATACTGCATACCGTTATCGTTTGTTGTTTAGGCTATGAACATAGCAGAGAATTGAGGTTGTCTAATTAATTTTGGCCAGGGCTCCCTGGATCTGGACCATGGCCCCGGCTTTTACTTCGGTCATTGCTGAACTGCTGAGAGTCGCCAGGGTACCAGAGACTTCGACCTTTCCAGTTCCTTTTACTGTCGTCATAACTGAACTGAGTTCAGCTGTTGTCTGCCCCTTGACGGTAACCTGGGGGGCACTGATCTCAATACCGGTGGCGCTGATGCTGATTTTGCTGCCGGCCACTTTCAGTTCAATGTTGCTTTGACCTTCAATGCTGATTTGTGGAGCCGTCAGTTTAAGGCTGGTTCCGGCATCAAACTTCCCATCAGTTCCTGCCTGACATGACAGTTCCTGGCTGGCTTTGCTGATTATGTCGGTACCGGATTCCTGGGTCATATCCCCGGAAGATTTTAGCTCGAGAGTCTTATCAACGGTCAGAGTCAGTTTATCCTTACAGCTCCAGCTACATTCACCTGCTACTTCCAGAGTATCTTTGGCTGCCACTGTCCGGAAGCAGTCATTACGTACCAGAGTGGTCATATCCTTCTGGGCCTGAAGATGTAACAGCTCTTTGTCCTTATTGTCGTCCAGCCGTATCTCATTGGCTTGCTCACTGCCGCCTTTAGTTGTACTGCGGCTCAAAAGCCCGCTGGTGGTTGGGCTTGGGTTCGGGATTGCCAGTTTGCCGTTGTATAGACTGCCAACCACCACGGGTTGGCTGGCATCTCCTTCCAGAAATCCCACTAATACTTCATGACCAACCCGGGGCAGGGTGTGGCAGCCAAAACCGTCTCCGGCTAGAGGCTGGGCAACTCTCAGCCAGCAACTGGAGTGGTCGTCAGGGTTATCTTCCCTGTCCCAGTGAAACCGGACCCTTATCCTTCCCTGGTTGTCTGTATGGGTTTCGCTATTATCTGGCCCGGTTACCCTGGCGGTTTGCAGTCCGTGAATGTGAACGGAGCAGGCTGGCTGAGAACGGTAGGGCCACCGTTCAGGCTGACAGGTAAAACTGTTGCGGTATTCCCAGCCTCCCCGGCTTTCGGTGCTATCAATCTGATGCCTGACGGACAGCACCAGGTAATTCTGTATCTGGCTGCGGTCAGGGTGGCGCGATAGCCGGAACCGGCCGCCGGAGCACAGGTCTGGTTCCGCTGATATAGCTGATACCAGAAGGTGTTGGCTGTCACTGGACTCCATACGGTAACGGGCCAGATCATTGCTCTGGTTCCGGTCCTGCCCATGACCCAAATAATGGAAGGCAGAAAGCTGGAGGCTGGTATTCCATCTGTGCCGACTGTTGGTAGCACTGCTGCTGATAGTCTGAGCCTGGTCATCACGATAGCTGCCGGATGTGTCTGACAATGGCTGTAATTTGAGCTGGGGTTGCCAGCTGATCAGGGCATTATCCAGGTTTCCGGCATCCCGGTAATACTCAAGATCCCTGCAGCACTTTTTGAAACACTTATTACTGTCACCTATAACAAGACGATGGTGACCCTGTTCATGGGTGAAGAACCAATGCTGGCCTTCTTCCCGGATCAGGCGGTCGATAAAGGCGTAGTCGGTTTCATTATACTGAACACAGTACTCCCGTTCTGATGGCGTTTTATCCAGATTAAAACGACACTCTCCGCTTAAACCATGTTCCTGCAGAAGGGTTGAAATAATGTCCCTGCTGGACCGGTTCTGGAATATACGGCAATTACAGCGTAAATCGAGAAGCTTGAGCCAGGGCTGCAGAGTCACTCTGCAGGTTTGCAGACTGCCGCTCTCTTTACCATGGATCTGCATGATCCTGGCAACGATACCATTGAAGCAGCGGACATCCCGACGTTCTTCCTGCAATCCCGGTCTATAGTTAACGGTCATTGGCTGACCAAGCAGTTTTGGTACATCGGGCTGGTCATAAAGTAGATCTGCTTCAACCACGAAAGGCTGATTCACACTTTCCTCAGCGGCTAAACGGCTCAGTATCCATTGGCTGCCATCTTCTGCTGTGGCAGTGAGTGGGTGGATATCTGGACTAATAATATCTGGACTAATAGTCGATGTGGTATCTGTCGTTTTTGCCATGGATAGGTTGCCGGTTAACTGAACACTGATGCGAGATAATAGATGAGCCCGAACAGAATGCCGAAGTACTGTGCCTGTCTGTTGGTCGCCCTGTTAATTCTGCCGGTAGGGTGTTCACTGAACTACCCGGTTGCGATGCCTGAACCTCTTCTGGAAGACGTGGTGGCATCTGTACCACTGCTGTTTCCCGGAATACCTCAGGCCAGCCACTCTCTGGAACTGGCTGACAGGCCGGATGAATCGTACCGGGCCTGGATCCGCTGGCTTAAGGAAGATCTACTGCCAGCGTCTGTTACTCCCCTTGAAGTGTCGTCTACTGAACGGGATTTTCTTGATTATGCCAGCAGGCACTGGCTGCCTTGGCTGCAGCAGCAGTCTGATCAGGGTGATATATCGTCCCAGATAATGCTGGCTATGTTGCTTTTGCAAAATCTTGTTCCTGGAAAAAAAAGAGGGCAGGAGTGGTCAGAAGGGCTGCTGTGGCTGGATCGGGCCGCTGCATCTGGAAATGGTTTCGCTGCCTGGCACCGCGCACTGCTTATGCTGGACACAACGGCGGGTGTTGATGCTGTACGTCTGGATAAGTTGCTGCACCAAGCCGCACGAACTGGAAATGCTCTGGTATTCCTCAGTCTGGCACGTTTGTATCGGGATGGTGACAGACTTGTTCAGAACAGAGAGCAGGCTGTCGAGTGGTTTTTAAAGCTGGAGCAGGATGCCCGGGATCAGCACTTGAGCAATGAGGCGCGTGTCAACCTTGGGCTGATGGTTTGGTTCGGTATTGGAATAAAGCAGGATAGAACGGAAGCGGAAAAAAAATGGAAAATGGCTGCAGCCAATGGCAGTGGACCGGCGGCCTATCTGGCCGCTCTTGCAACAGGCTATACAGCAGAGAATAACAAGCAGACTTTATTAAAACAGGCGGTTACTGCACAGGTTATCGAGGGCTTTAACCAGCAGGGATTGCTGTTCTGGAACAAGGGTAATTATATCCAGGCAGCCGCCCGGTTTGATCTTGGTCATCAGGCAGGTGATGACCTGGCTACCTATAACATGGGCCTGACTTATTACACAGGTAAAGGACGAACTCCAGACCCCCATAAGGCTCTGGTCATGTTTTCTGAAGCGGCTGCCAGGGGCAACAGGCATGCCCTGCGCCTGCAGGGATTCCTTCTCTGGCAGGGATCAGGTCAGGTCACTGCCAGTTACTCCAAAGCCAGGGATATATTTATGCGGGCTGCCTCTATGGGGGATCTGTATAGCTACTATGCCCTTGGAATTATGGCTGCAATTGGTCAGGGGGAACCCCGGGACCTGGTCACAGCCTGGTCCCATCTTGCCCTGGTTGCTGCCTGGGGAGTTTCTGAAGCTGCCACCCTGAGGGATATAGTGGTGGAAAAAATGACAGAACAGCAGAAGTCTGTGGCTCGAAAACAGGCTCAGGTTCTGTTTGATAACTGCAGGAACATGTCTGTCTATCTCGATATTGAAAGGCAGTCGTCTACTATCCGGGGCGCTCTGGTAAAGCCTAAAAGCTGATCTATGCTCTTAATCCATAGGGTAGATAGCCCGGTTAAGCTGTTCGTGCTTGGCTCATGGCTGTTTGCACCTGAAGTACATCATTTTACTTATTCTGGCGGGTGGTGGCTTGATGTTTCCAAAGGCCATGGATGGCCGACTAGCGCCGTTGGGCAGGGACTGCCCATGGGCGCGGGAAACAGCAAGTTACCACCTGGCACAGGCTCTAGTGCTTTGGCAGATATGAACTATCGGGAGATATTGGCTCAATATGTTTCTTCAGCCTCTGGCGATTGAAAGTATTCTGAGCCCCTGCCCGGGAAAACAGCAGGCGGGCAGTGATTTGCGCCTTGATCGCAGTCGGTTCCGTCCCCTTCGAAACCAGTACAATGTTGCTCGAACCGGCTTCCGGCAGTTATTGCAGCAGCCAGATGACAGTGAGAAAGATCAGCTGCTCAAAACCAATCAGCAAAACTGGGAAACGTTATCTGAAACTCTGGTTGAGATACTGACCCATGAAACCAAGGATCTGGAGCTGCTGTCCTGGCTTTGTGAGTGCCAGATGTTCAGCTCAACTCCCTGGCAATGTCTGGACACTGCTCTGGAAACTCTGGATCGGGTTCTCGAATTCTACTGGCGGGACTGCCACCCGGGAGCCGTGTCAGAGGAAGATGGCAGAGAAACTCCCGATATTCCCAGGCGTTTAGCCATACTGCGAACACTGTTTGGAGAAGGAGGCGACAGTGGTCTTTTGGTTATGCCTGCCCGCCTGGCACAACTGATTGGAGAGACGACTCTGGCAGACTGTCTGGCGGCTGACAGAAAAGGTGCCTCCCTTACCCTGAAAAGCCAGCTGATACCCATGCTGTCAACTGAAGCTGAAGGTCTCAAACAGCAGGTTCTCCTTCTCTATGGTGTTCGTACGACGGTGCAAAAACTGGATCATCGATTGGAAACCAGTTGTGAAGGGCAGTGGGCCGGTGGCTGCCTTCCTCTGATAGAATTGATCAACACCCTGATCCGCTGGTTTGATTTCATTTGCGGTGATCAGATTAATGGCTGGCCAGGAGACCCTGAACTACAGCAGATACAGCATTCTCAGGAGCAGGATGAAGCGGCTTTATCAGAAACCAGTGATACTGTGTCAGCAACTGAGCCAGGAGTGCAGGACGGTAAAAAAGACCCGGCTATAGAACCAGTTGAAAGCTGGCAATCCCCCCTGGAATCTACCATGGGGGGCGCTATTCAGAGCAGGATGGAAGCCTATAGACAGTTGCAGCAGCTGGCCGACTATTTTCGTCAGGCAGAGCCCCATAGCCCTGTAACCTGTCTGCTTGACCGGGCTCTCTCCTGGGGACAGATGTCTTTGGAAGATTTGATGAAAGAGCTGCTGTCTGGCCATCAGGGAGCCCTTGACCGCGTCTGTGATCTGACTGGATTGCTGACACCGGTATCGCGTCTGCCAGAAGCTCTGTTGGTATCGGGAGTCCGCCCTGCTGGCAATATGTTGTCCCCATCTTCGTCTTCGGCCTGGCAGGAAGTCGCTGGTTCTAATGGTAATGGTCAACAGAAACCGGTCATACCTTCTCAGGCGGTCAAGAGTAAACCGGATCTCTCTTCCCTGTCTGATATGGCGAATATCAACGGTGCTGATCAGGCAGGAGATACAGAGGATACCCAGAAAACCAACACCACCTCCCCAGGTGGTTTTTCACAGCAACTTATGTAAACAGAACCCAGGAGATAGGGCAGATGGCCAATCTTTATATGCGTATTGGTACCGACGAGGTTAAAGGCGGGGCAACCGCTGATTACACCGGCGGTGATGATATGAGCAAACAGGGCTGGTTTGCCATAAAGAGTTTTTCCTGGGGGGCTGTGCGTTCGGTGGGCATGGATATCGGGAATGGTATGAACCAGGACTCCGGCATGGTGGCCATGAACGAAATGTCGGTGACCAAAGAGATTTGTGGAGCTTCGGAAAGCCTGCTGTCTGCCCTCTATATGCCGGGAGATGAAGGAAAAACCATTGACCTGATCTGTACCAAGCCGGATCGATCTGGTGAAGGTTCTCAGGTCTACCTGCAGATCAAGATGGAAAAATCACGGATCGTATCTTATAGCGTCAGCGGCAGTGATGGCGGTACACCCTTCGAGAGCCTGGCTATTGCCTATAACACCATCAAGGTCAAGCACTGGCATGAGGCAGAAGGTGGCAAGTTGGAACCGGGAGGACTGGTGGCTTATGACCTGCCCACAGGGAAGGTTATTTCCGGCAAGAAATAACGGGAGAACTGTATTATGGCTATTGGCTCCCAGCACAAACGGGTGCGCAAGAATCGTGTCAGCATTACTTATGATGTGGAAACCAATGGAGCTGTCGAGACAAAGGAGTTACCTTTTGTTGTTGGTGTTATCGGCGACTTCGCCGGCAGTAAGCCGGAGGATCAGCGTCAGGCCATGGAAGAGCGTGAGTTTACCCAGATTGACAAGGACAACTTTAACGAAGTGATGGGGCGTATTGGTCCGGAACTCACGCTTAAGGTTGATAACAAACTGGCTCCTGAAGGAGAAGAGAGTGACCTGCAGGTGGACCTTCGGTTCAAAACCATGAAGGACTTTGAACCGGAACAGATTGTTCAGCAGGTTGACCCCCTCCGCACTCTTCTGGATACCCGTAATCAGCTGAAAGTGTTGCTCAGTAAGGCTGATCGTTCCAGAGATTTGGAAAAACTGCTGCAGGAAATTCTGCAGAACAATGAAGCCCTGGGAAATCTTTCCAAGGAGCTGGGTATAGAGATTCCTGCTGCAGAAGGTAGTTAATCATGGCAGAAGCAAAAGAGCAGGCGGCAACTGGAGACGCTGCTGCCGGAGAAGCGGAAGGATTTCTGGAACGGGCGATAGCCGTTACCACCTATACCCCCCCGGATGCCACCAGAGAGATGCTGTCGGTTCTGACCGAACAGGCTATGCAGGGGGCAGTGGTGTGGGATCGGAACCTGACTCAGACTATTGAATCGGCAGTGGCGGCCATTGACAAGCAAATATCCCGACAGCTGTCTGCCATTATGCATGATGACTCTTTTCGGGAGCTGGAAGGGAGCTGGCGTGGCTTGAACAAGCTGGTGCGGGAATCGGAAACCGGACCTGATCTGAAAATCAGGGTTCTGGATGTTGATCGGGAAGAACTGCTGGACCAGTTTGAGAGTGCGCCAGCTATCGATCGCAGCATTTTTTTCAATAAATATTACCAGCATGAGTTTGGTACAGCCGGTGGTGAACCCTATGGTGCTCTGATTGGCGACTACTATTTCAGCCATGATGAAGAGGATGTTGCTCTGCTGCGCTATCTGGGCGAGGTCTGTGCTTCCAGCCACTGTCCCTTTATAACCGGAACCAGTGCCAAGGTCTTTGAGTACAATGATTTTCAGATGTTCAATGAGGGCCGTCCGGTGGCAGCCGGATTTGATGCACCGGCCTATGCCAGCTGGAATGCTCTGAGAGGTTCTGAAGACTCCCGTTACATCTGCATGACCCTGCCCAAAACCATGGCACGCCTGCCCTATGGTCGAGCCACCTCTCCGGTGAAAAGTTTCGACTTTGAAGAGTTTGAACTGGATGCCAGTGGTAACCCAAGGCCTGGCAGTCAGGATGACTTTGTCTGGAGCAATGCGGCCTGGTCCATGGGGTTAAATATGACCCGGGCCTTCACCCGTTCAGGCTGGTGCACGGCTGTGCGGGGTAAAGAGAACGGTGGTATTGTCGAAAACCTGCCCAATTTCATGTACACCTCCGAGGCTGGTGACCGGGTACAGTTGTGTCCTACTGAAATTAACCTGACTGATGAACGGGAGAAGGAACTGAGCGATCTTGGTTTTCTGCCTCTGGTGCACTACAAAAACACCAACTATGCCGTGTTTATGGGCGCGCAGACAATACATAAGCCAAAAACTTACACTGATCCATCGGCGACCGCTAATGCGGCTATCTCTGCACGGCTTCCCTATATAATGGCCAGCAGTCGTATAGCCCATTATCTGAAAGTCATGGGGCGGGATCAGATTGGCTCCAATAAAACACCGGATAATGTGCAGAAATACCTGTCAAGCTGGATAGGCCAGTATGTCAATGCCAATGCCATTGGTGATGAGGCCAGAGCCACCCATCCTTTGCGAGAAGCACGTATCAGTGTGGTAGAGCAGCCGGGGCGTCCCGGGTGTTATTCCGCTGTTGCCTATCTGCGGCCATGGCTACAGATGGAAGAGCTGACCAGTTCCCTGAGGATGGTGGCGGAAATTCCAGGATGATGCGTCATCAGCAGGAGCAGCAGAGAGAGTTCGTCAAGGGCACTATCCTGCAGCTGATCGCCGGGATTGACCAGATAATCAGTGCCCAGCTTGATGAAATTCTGGGAAGCCGCATTCTGCAGGATCTTCAAGGGAGATGGCTGGCACTCTGGTCGCTGGTCGATGTGCACCTGGATCGGCGTCTGGTGCTTTTGAAAATCATCAACTGCCAGTGGCAGGAGCTGACGGATGACCTGAATCGCTCTATAGATATTGAAAGCTCCTGGCTCTATGACCGGATTGGACGACGGGAACTGAATACTCCCGGAGGCCTTCCCTTTGGCCTGTTGCTGGCAGATTATCTGCCATCCTCAGACCCTGGTGGCCTGCTGACCCAGGGAGACGATCTGTACACGTTACAGTTGCTTGCGGCTGTGGGCAGTCTGGCTCTGTGTCCAATTGTGGTTTCGGTGGAAGACAACTTTATGGGAAGTCAGGATGACCGCATACTGGCTTCCATGCAACGTCTTGAGCGGGTCATGAAAAGTGATGATTTCACCAGCTGGCAGTTGTTGCGGCGCCTGGGGGAGTCGGCTTTTCTGGGGGTAGCCTGGCCCATGCTGCTGTATCAGCACAGATCACAGGACTGCAGAGGGTTCTGTTATCGTCCACAGCTGGCGACAGTGGGCCACCTTCAGGTGGGGGCAGCCTGGGCCTTTGCCTGTATTGTGGTGCGTGAGTTTGATCGAAGCCGTTGGTTCGGGTTCCTGCGCAACTGTGAGCCCGGTGTTGATGGCGGAGGCCATGTTACCGCTGGAACAAGCAGTGATCCTGGTAATCTTTTCAATAAAGCTGTTGCCAGCTTCAGGCTTGGGGAGTATCTGGAAAATTTCTATAACGAGCTTGGTTTTCTGGTGTATGGCACAGCCTATCTTTCCGATCATGTTGCTTTCCACAGCAACAACTCAGTGATCCGGTGCAGTAAAGGTAGTGATGAGCAGATTCACGGTTTGCTCCAGAGTACCCTGATCGGCTGTCGTTTTGCCCACTATATGAAAGTACTGGTTCGGGATCGTGTAGGTTCCTTTGACAGCCTGGAAGATTGTGAGCGTTATCTCAGTCGATGGTTGCAGCAGTATGTCAGCGACGTGGACTATGGCGAAGATAGTATTATGGCTCGATTCCCTCTCAAAGGAGCCCGGGTTCGGCTGCAGGGGGATTTGCGTTCTCCAGGACGTTATCGGTGTATCGTCTCTATCCAGCCCCAGTTCCAATATGACCGGATGGAGTCTGAGATTGTGGTACATACTGATCTGACTTATACCGATGGCACTCACACCAGTATGGCCCAAACCAATATGACAGTGGATGTTGGGAGCTGACAACCGCCATGGGTGGAATGATGGAAGCCTTTACTGGTGAGATTATCAGTGTCTCCGGGGATAGTGAGCGCAACTCAATCGTTATTGCCTTACTGATGCTACTGGGAGCCCGGCCCCAGGACCAGTTTGATCTGGGGAGGTACCCCAATCTGGAATACACCATTCTTGGTTATGGTACTCCTGACCTGCACCAGCTGCATAACAATCGCCAGATCGACAGCTACTGTGAAGATCTGAGTCTTCGGATTCAAAACTATGATCGGCGCCTGGCAGCAGTCACTGTCATTCCAGACAAAAACAACCAGACACAGAAAGACACCTTACATCTGGTGGTTAAAGCCCGGTTGGCTGGTAGTGATGAAACTATAGGTCTGTCGACAGATATACGCCTGATTGATGGCAGTTGTGAAATCAGGGAGACCGGAGGTGACTGATTCCCTGCTGCAGTATTACAGCCGAGAGCTTGAGTATATTCGAACCTGTGCCAGACAGTTCTCGGAAGCTCATCCGGGAACTGCCAACAGGCTGGGAATGGCTGGTGAACATATCGCTGACCCCCATATGCAGCGGTTACTGGAGAGTATTGCCTTCCTCAATGCCCGTCTGGAAAAGAAAATGGATGACAGCTATCCGCAGCTGGCGGAAAGCCTGCTCAGGATTATGTTTCCCCATTATCTGCGCAGTATTCCAGCCATGGCCCTGGCATCTATCCAGCCTGAACGAACCCTGAAACAGTTGGCCTATATACCGGCTGGCACTCGGCTGGAAGTGCAGGGTATAGAGTCTTCGATCATATTTACCACAGTTTGGGATCTCCAGCTTTCCCCGCTGACAGTCTCCCTTGCTGAGCTGAAACAGGCCCCCTTTGACTTTTCACCAAGAGTATCGGCTTCAGCCATGCTGCATCTCTGTCTTGCTGCTGCAGATACGGATCTGAGGCTGGCTTTACTCGGGCTTGACAGTTTGACCTTTCATTTCACCGGTGAACCCGCCATCCGCAGAGCTCTGAATGATCTGGTTCATGGTCAGCTGGCAGGTATTATTATCAGCAGCGGCGGAGCCGGGGAGGGTCGCTACCTTCCTGTTGAGAAGCTGGTCAAGATTGGTTTGGACAAGTTTCTGCTACCAAGGCCTGCAGTCAGTTTCGCCGGTTACCAACAGATGCTGGAGGTGATGGCTTTTCCCGATCCCTTTCTGGGTTTTACTCTTTCCGGTCTGAAAAGCTTGATCAGAACCCTGGACTGCCAGGAGCTGCATATTTATCTGTTGCTTCGGGAAGCCTCTCCGGAACTTTCCCGTTTGATTTCAGCGCAGCGCTTCAGTACCGGATGTGTTCCTGTTGTTAACCTGTTTCCCTGTCTGGCTGAACCCCTGGTAATTGACTATGGTCGTATGCGGGAGAAGGTAGTTCCGGATGCCAGAGCAGAGGATGAACTGGAAGTCTGGTCTATCGAAAGCGTGACAGACCTGACTCACCTTGAACACATCTTGATTCCCCCTCTGTACGGACACAATTTCAATTCCAGTGATACCGGACTCTACTGGCTGGAAGTGGGGGGGCGTGATCCACGGGGTACTTTGCATACTTATCTGACTATATCTGATATCAGCTATAACCCCATGACTGATGACCGTCGTGTGTTTGCCGTGCAGACCCAGTGCTGTAATGGCAATCGACCCCGATCCCTGACTGCTGGTACCCAGCTTGAGTGTATAGATAACATCGGACTGCCCGGCGTTACCCGTTTGTTGGATAGTCCGACTCCCAGGCGGGCGCCGCCATCAGGTTACGAGGCGGCCTGGGCGCTGCTTTCCCATTTGCAGTTGAATTATGAAGGGTTGTTTACTTCTGCCAGTCCAGAGCAGAGTCTGCGCCAGCTTATCAGACTCTATATGCGTGGCCACTGCCAGGATGGTAATGCTTGGATTGAAGCCCTGCGAAAGGTGAAAATTGAACCAGTGACGGCACCGGTTCTTATTGGCGGACGTCACTGTCTTGCCCGCGGACAGCGAATCCTGGTTACCGTGGATCCAGAACCTTTGAGAGAAACCTCTTTCCAACTGCTTATCCAGTGTCTTGATCGTCTGGCTGCCAGTTTTGCCAGCTTCGACAGCTTTCTGCAGGTTTATATCTCTCTGCAGGGACAGCATGGAGTACATACCCAGTGTCGCCGACACCAGCCTCGTCAGGCCGGACTGTAATCGAACGGTTGCAGAGCCTCCCCCACAGTTTCAGCCTGGATCAGGTTCTCAGAATTCTGTGGCAGTTAAGAAAAAAACAGGGCATTTCCATAGGGATAGACCTGTCTGTGCATGCCGTGCCCCGATATTACTGCCACGAGGTTCTGGAAGTCAGCCAGAAACCAGATGGCTGGAGCATTGAGTGTTGCGTATCCGCTCTCACTGGTTCACGTGGTGTGTTACCGCATTATTTGCGTGATGCGGCTCTGACTCTGGAAATTGAAGCCAGCGACCTGAGCATGGCGAATTTTTTTGGAATCTTTGAAAATCACTGGCTGCGACGCCTTGTTCGTGGGCGGCTCAAATACGATATATGCGCCATGGAGGAGAGTCGGGTTTACCGGAAACAGCGTGGTCTCCATATTGCCGATCTGCTGGTGCACTTGTTGCCTGACATGCCGGGGGGCAGCCGCAGGCAGTCAGATTTTCTCTGTTATACCTGCCTGCTTGGCCCGAGCCATCGTCATCTTGAAGGTTTAAAAGCTATTCTCAATGACTATTTCCAGCTGAAAGTGGTGGTACGTGCGGCTTCTCCCAGACGACACAGACTGGTTGATGATGCGCTGGTACGGATTGGTACATTGGGTGCGAATAACAGCCTTGGCAGAGATATGCCCCTTGGCAGTGGTGGTTATCTCGACAGCTGGAGGGTGGATATCCTGTTGATGCCGGTCAGTCGCAAACAGCTTTTTGAAGTTCTGAACAGCCCTCAGATAATTGGTGCCGTACGGCACCTTGCCAGCCTCTATCTGGGTGACGGTACACCATCTATGGTTTATGTGATGGCCCGGCGCAGGTTTCTGTCGGCTCCGATTATCAGTGGACGTTCACCAAAATCCCTGGTGGGGCAGTCGTTCTGTCTGGCACCTGGGCGTCACCCTGATGGTGTCGTACGTATTCGCAAATATGTATAAGCAGATGTTGTATAGGAGGGAATAATGAAGATAACCGTATTTTATGATGGAGTTTGCCCCCTCTGTATCAGGGAGGTTGAGAAGTGGCGCAAAGCCCCTTTTGGTTGTGACGTGGAATGGTTTGATATTACCGGACAGGATGATCAGTTAAGGAGCAGAGGTATTGATCCGGCATTGGCCCTTCTGGAACTGCACACGAAAACGTGCGATGGAACAATCTATACCAGCATTGATAGCTATGGCCTGCTGCTCAGTCAGCTTAACCGGTGGCGCTGGCTGGGCTGGCTGATGCGTCTGCCGGTGATCAAACCTGTTCTGAAATGGAACTATGACTGGATGACCAGAGTGCGCCTGAAGCGGGAAGGACGCCTGCCAAAACGTTGTGACTCAAGCTGCAGAAGCTAATAAGTATGAAGCCATTGAAGTTCTTGAAAAAAGCCCTGTTGAATTTTTTCATTATGAAAGTGCCTTTTCCATTACCTCGGGGTGACGAAAAAGGCTTGTGCAGCCTGTTATAAAATAGCAGTTATCAGTGATGCAGGGACTGACGTCGTGCATCAACCCAGCTCAGCCCGGGGTTTTCCGCTGTCTTGTCCTCAATCTTCTGAAATTTGTCCAGCTCTTCATTTGATAAAAGAGGTTTGTAGACTGCTGGTAACAGTCTTGTTATGGATATCAGTTCTTCTGGAAAAGTAGAATCTTGGACGGTAATAATTGTCAAAGAGGATGACAAAATGGAAGGAATTACAAGAACAACTGTACAGGTTTTAACGCCAAAAGTCTCTCCCACGAGCAGTCCAGCAGAGTCAAAAGGCATTACTGTAGCGGAGAATGTCCCAGGAGAGATCTACAAAATGGCACAGACTCTGAGTAACAACCCCAGTCTAATAGCATCACTCGCAACAAGGCTTGCCATTTCTGCAAGGCTGACAATAATGGAAAAGAAGGAAACACCTGTCCTGAAGACATTTTTATCTCCAAGAAAGTGCCGATCGCTGAAACAGGATGAAATAGCCGAAGCCTTAACGAAGTTGATAGATAAAATACCTGAAGAAAGCAGGATTCAAAAGTTAAACGAAATCGCGGAGGAGATAGTGAGTGCTAAATCCAGGAGTGAACCATCCTCATCAAAAGCAGGCACCAAAAGAAAACTGGAAGAGCGTGACGACTCAGAAGAGGAGAAGGAGAGTAAAAAGAAGAGAGAGGAAGAGCTTCATGCCCAAACGGGATTATCTACTAGGGAGATCATTTCTACTCGCATTCAGATAAACAGTAATCAGGCGGACAACTTAATCAGAGCCGGTATCCCAGTGCACAGAGATAATCAAACAGGTGAATGTTATCAGGATCTAAGGTCAAAAGTTGACGGCAGACTTATACAAGATGATATGGTGACTAAAGACCCTGAAATCATAGCCATGGAAGCTGCCTTGAATGCTATCGCCGAGTTAAAACCATTCGGTAATAATTTTAATCAATGCTGCATACTCTTCACATTTGAGGGTTATGAAGCAACTCGCACCTTGAGCATCTATCGTCGGATGAATCAGACCGCATACAACGTTCATATAGACAAACCTGAAATGCTAAGTAAGGAAGTAACGGAAACTGTTATAGAAGTGCATTTTAAAGGCAGAAAAACTTTGAATGCTTTGATGGAGGGGAAATTTAACTTCAGACAGGCATTTGAGCACAACCTTATCACATGTAATCACCATACAGAAATGACTCAAGAACAATGGCGTGAAATATGTCGTGAAATTGCAGAAGTCTTTCGAGACAGGGGGACGCAGATACAAGACATGGTACGCAATAACTCTGGTAAGAGTAGCTACTTTGATCGACCGTAATGCCAACAGCGCCTTTTCCATCACCTCGGGGTGACGAAAAAGGTGCATGCAGCCTGTTATCAGTGGTGCAGGGACTGACGTCGTGCATCAACCCAGCTAAGCCCGGGGTTCTCTGCTATTTTGTCCTCAATCTTCTGGAAATTGTTCAGCTCTTCATCTGACAGGAAATGGAGACAGTCTCCACCCAGGAACCAGAGCAGGTCCCTGGGTACCATCGGTGTCAATTGAGGGTGGTTGCCGATAAAACTGAACAGCCAGTTTTGAGCCAGGTAGCTGCCATTGGCCGGATCACTGTCCAGTTCCCTGCAGGCCTCTTCCAGGTTGGCTATCAACTCGTTTTTCTGCTCTTCCTGAACCAGTTTGCTCAGCTCCTCTGGCAGCCGCCTGGCAAATTCGGCCAGTAGTTTACGGTTGAATGAGAAAAAGTTGCTGGAACTGTCAGTCATAGTCATTATCCTGAAAAACAGCACAACCTAGACAAGCCGGGCTGATGGGTCAAGAGGCTGGTGATGGAAAAGGTATTTTCGTGGTAAATACTATAGAATCGCCCTTCAGTCTCCTTATCTGGTACACAATGGAGTGAAATGACAGACGCACTCACTATTCGCAAGCTCCGCAAAACTTACAACAATGGGCATGAAGCTCTAAAAGGTATTGATCTCTCTGTTGTTCCGGGAGATTTTTTTGCCCTTCTGGGGCCCAATGGGGCAGGGAAATCAACCACAATCGGTATTATATCCTCTCTGGTTAACAAAACCGGCGGTTATGTTGATATTTTTGGTCATGATATTGACAAGGAGCTGGTGGCGGCCAAGTGTCACCTGGGTGTTGTGCCCCAGGAGTTTAACTTCAACCAGTTTGAGAAGGTTGAAGATGTCGTCATCACCCAGGCCGGCTATTACGGTATTCATCATAAGGAAGCCCGCAGGCGCACCGAGAAGTATCTCAAACAGCTGGGGTTGTGGGATAAACGGGAAATCCAGTCACGCATGCTGTCTGGTGGCATGAAACGCCGGTTGATGATTGCCCGGGCACTGGTGCATGAACCCAGACTGTTGATTCTTGATGAACCGACTGCCGGTGTGGATATTGAGCTGCGCCGTACCCTTTGGGAATTTGTCAGGGAGATCAACAGTACGGGCACTACGGTGATTCTGACCACCCACTATCTGGAAGAAGCTGAGCAGATGTGCCGCAATATCGCCATTATTGATGAAGGTACAATAGTTGAGCAGAACAGCATGAAGGAGTTGCTGCGCAAGCTCGACAGAGAGAGTTTTTATCTTGATACCCGTCAGGTTATTCCAGAGAACTCTCCGCTGTGTAAGGATAGTTTTGCTGGTTACGTGGTGCGTCGTGTCGATGAGCATACACTGGAAGTGGAAGTGGGCAAAACCCAGGGGCTGAACAGCTTGTTTCGCCAGCTGAATGAACAGCAAATTGAAGTTGTCAGCATGCGCAATAAATCCAACCGGCTGGAAGAGCTGTTTGTCGGTATGACCAACAAATCCTGAGCTGCCAAGCCATTATGCAGATATACCACGGTGCTGCATTACCACTGTGCTGCGTTACCACAACGGATTGTCATAACTACAAATAATGAGTGTTATTTAAGACCATGGGTATTCAACAGAGCTGGATTGCCTTCAGCACTATTTTGATTAAAGAGGTCAGGCGCTTTCTGCGGATCTGGCCCCAGACACTGCTGCCACCGGCCATTACCATGGCCCTGTATTTTGTTATTTTTGGAAACGTGATCGGCTCCCGTATTGGTACCATGGGTGGCTTTGGTTATATGACCTTCGTGGTGCCCGGTCTGGTGATGATGTCGGTAATAACCAACTCCTACAGCAATGTTTCCTCCAGCTTTTACAGCAACAAGTTCCAGAAAAGTGTGGAGGAGCTGCTGGTGTCTCCGGTACCCAACTGGATTATTCTGCTGGGCTACGTATCCGGTGGCGTCGTGCGCGGACTGATGACTGCGACCATTGTAATATTGTTGTCCCTGTTATTTGTCGAGTTCCAGGTTTACAGCATTCCTGTGACTATAATGGCGGTAATTTTAACGGCCCTGATGTTTGCTCTGGGTGGTTTTTTAAATGCCCTGTTTGCCCGCAGCTTTGATGATGTTTCTATAATTCCCACATTTGTACTGACGCCGCTGACCTATCTTGGCGGGGTGTTTTACTCGGTATCTGTGTTGCCGGAGTTCTGGCGCGGGTTATCCCAGGCTAATCCTATCCTGTACCAGGTCAATACCTTCCGCTATGGGATGCTGGGTTACAGTGGTGTGGTGGATCTGGGTGTGGCTTTCGGCATTATGGCGACATTTGTCGTGGTTCTGTTTGCCGTATGCCTTCATCTGCTGAATACAGGTAAAGGATTGAGAAGTTAAAGATGAGCAATACCGTAAATGATTCTCCGCTGGGTCAGCACAGCGAATATATCAGTGAATACGATTCAAGCCTGCTGTTTCCAATTCCCCGTGCTCCCAAGTGGGAAGCTCTGGGACTGGATGGAAGTGCTTTGCCCTTTGTTGGTTCCGATACCTGGAATGCTGTGGAATTGTCCTGGCTGAACAGCAAGGGTCGTCCGGTCGTGATGGCCGGTACCTTTGTTCTTCCGGCCGGCTCCCCCAATATTATTGAGTCCAAGTCGTTCAAGCTATACCTGAACTCCTTTAACCAGACCCGCTTCGGTGACCCTTCTGAAGTCAGGGATGCCATGGTCAGGGATCTGTCTGAAGTTGCTGGCGCTCCGGTTAAAGTCCTGCTTCAGCCTCTTTCTGAGCTTGAACAGCTGGGAATAAGCCGGGTAGAAGGTGAATGTATTGATGAGCTGGATGTGACTGTTGATACCTATACACTGGAGCCCTCTTTCCTGAAAGCGGATTCAGGCAGAGTTGTGACAGAAACTCTCTGTTCCCACTTGTTGAAGTCGAACTGTCCGGTCACCGGGCAGCCGGACTGGGGTACACTGGTGATCGACTATTCTGGCCCAAAGCTGGATCGGCAAGGATTACTGCAATATATCTGCTCTTTCCGGCAGCATCAGGATTTTCATGAGCAGTGTGTGGAGAGGATCTTTATGGATCTGAAGCGTCTCTGCAATTTGGAAAAACTGACGGTATATGCCCGTTATGTTCGTCGGGGAGGGCTGGATATCAACCCTTGGCGCAGTGACTATAAAAATGTCGAGATGGCAGGTAACAGCCGTCTGGCACGTCAGTAAAAACCTGGCTTCTCAGATATCAAAAAGGCGGGATCTCCCGCCTTTTTGATAATAACAACAGCTTATCAGCGCTCCAGAAGCTCCAGTTTACCAGCGTTCCAGAAGCTCCAGTTTACCTTCCTTGCCATCCCACTCTTCGGCATCGGACAGAGCATCTTTTTTCTCGGTGATATTGGGCCAGATCTCAGCAAGGTCAGCGTTCAGCTCGATAAACTCCTGCTGGTTTTCCGGAACTTCATCTTCCGAGAAGATAGCATTAGCCGGACATTCCGGTTCACACAGTGCACAGTCAATACACTCATCCGGGTGAATAACCAGGAAATTGGGACCCTCGTAGAAACAGTCAACAGGGCAAACCTCGACGCAGTCCGTGTACTTGCACTTGATGCAGTTTTCACCCACTACGAAAGCCATGGCAGATACTCCATCTCTTCAATTCATCATCAGGCGTGGTCATTATTTTAGCGCCGCCGCCATGCAGCTGCGCTAGTCTATCAGGTCACTCCGGTGAGTGACAAAATCATTTTGTTATACCGATATGCTTGTCGCAGGCTTGTTATTAGATCAAAGCCTTGAGTTCGTAAAGCATATCCAGCGCCTGTCTCGGGGTTAGATTATCCGGATCAACATTTTCCAGACGATCTGCAGCCGGGTGGCTTGGTGCTGAGAACATATCAACTTGGGGGCTGATCACTTCTACGGAGCGACGCCTGGCAGGCTTTTCCGAAGCCAGGGCAGCTTCTCCTGCCTCCAGCTGTTCCAGTCTTCCCCGTGCCAGATGGATGACATCCCGGGGTACCCCTGCAAGCTGAGCTACCTGAAGGCCATAACTCTGGCTGGCAGGACCTTCCTGGACAGCGTGCAGGAAGACAATAGAATCACCATGCTCTGTTGCATTCAGATGAACATTAGCGACACCCGCTGTCTCTTCCGGCAGCTGGGTCAGCTCAAAGTAATGGGTGGCAAACAGGGTAAAGGCTCTGACCTTGTCAGCCAGGTGGCGGGCGCAGGCCCAAGCCAGAGACAGGCCATCAAAGGTACTGGTGCCACGGCCCACTTCATCCATCAAAACCAGACTGCGCTGGGTGGCATTGTGGAGAATACTGGCGGTTTCGGTCATTTCAACCATAAAGGTTGAGCGGCCACCGGCCAGATCATCGGATGAGCCGATACGGGTGAAAATACGATCCACCATCCCTATCCTGGCCCGGCTGGCAGGGACAAAACTGCCGATATGAGCCAGCAGTACGATCAGTGCCGCCTGACGCATATAGGTTGACTTACCGCCCATATTCGGACCTGTTATCACCAGCATACGCCGCTGATCGTTCAGTTCCAGGCTGTTGGCGACAAAGGGCTCATCCAGAACCTGTTCAACCACCGGGTGGCGACCTTCGTCGATATGAATGCCTGGCTGTTCGGCCAGTTCCGGGCGACACAGGTTCAGGGTCTGGCTGCGCTCAGTCAGGCTTGTCAGTACGTCAAGTTCAGCCGTGGCAGAGGCTGAATCCTGCAGACAGCCAAGGTTCTGGTTCAGTTTTTCCAGCAGCTCTTCATAGAGTGCCTTCTCCCGGGCCAGAGCGCGGCTTTTGCTGGACAGAGCCTTGTCCTCAAACTCTTTCAGTTCCGGGGTGATAAAACGTTCCGTGTTTTTCAGGGTCTGGCGGCGGATATAGTCCACCGGAACATCATCTGACTCCCGGCGGCTGAGTTCAATGTAATAACCATGTACGCGGTTAAAACCGACCTTGAGAGTGCTCAGGCCGGTACGTTCCTTTTCCCGCTGTTCCAGTTCCAGCAGGTAGCCTCCGGCGTTTTCACTCAGGGCACGCAGTTCATCCAGTTCAGGATCGTAGCCAGTAGCAATCACACCGCCATCGCGGATTACAACCGGAGGATTCTCGATCACTGCTCTTTGCAGCAGGTTGACCTCTTCCGGGAACACGCTGATACGTTCAGACAGATCGTGGAGCAACTGTCCGCCAGTTGTCGTCAGCTGGCTCTGGACTTCTGGCAGGCAGGAAAGCGCATCCCGCAGCCGGGCCAGGTCACGGGGGCGGGCAGATCGCAGAGCCACCCGGGCCAGGATACGTTCAATATCACCAATGCCTTTCAGTACAGGGCTTAAGCTTTCATAAGTGTACTGTTCCAGCAGGCCATTAATAGCACTCTGGCGCTGTTCCAGTTTTTCTTTATTGCGCAGTGGGCGGTTGAGCCAGCGATTCATCAGGCGGCTGCCCATGGCCGTGGACGTCGTGTCCATCACCGAAAGCAAGGTGCTGTCTTTGCCGCCGTTGAGGTTGATATCCAGTTCCAGGTTGCTGCGGCTGGCGGCATCAAGAATAACCGTCTCTTCCCGCAGCTCCACGGAAAGAGCTCGCAGGTGGGGCAGTTCAGTACGCTGGGTATCGCGTACATACTGCAGCAGACAGCCGGCAGCCTCCAAGGCTACGGTCATCTGCTCGCAGCCAAAACCGGCCAGATCCTTGGTGGCAAACTGGCGGGTTAGCAGATCTTTAGCACTGTCCAGGTCGAAGCACCATGGAGGCTGGCGGTTAACGCCGGAGCGTTTGGCGACACTGTCTGGATAGTTGTGGTCTTCGCTTATCAGTAACTCCCGTGGGCTCAGTCTCTGGATCTCGCTGAGCAGGGCTTCGCCACTGCTGACCTCCATCACCCGAAAACGGCCACTGGTAATATCCAGCCAGGACAGGCCGTAGTACTGGTCATGGCTGTGAACGGCCATCAACCAGTTGTCGGAACGCTCTTCCAGAAGGGCTTCATCACTCACCGTTCCAGGTGTCAGTATGCGGGTGACTTTTCTCTCCACGGGTCCTTTACTGGTAGCCGGGTCACCCACCTGCTCACAGATAGCGACGGATTCCCCCATGCGCACCAGACGTGACAGATAACCCTCGGCAGCGTGATAGGGAATCCCGGCCATGGGGATAGGTTCGCCGCCGGAGTGGCCCCGGGCAGTGAGGGTGATATCCAGCAGGCTGGCAGCTTTACGGGCATCGTCGTAGAACAGTTCGTAGAAATCTCCCATGCGGTAGAACACCAGCTGGTGGCGGTGCTCCTGTTTGATGCGGAGATACTGCTGCATCATGGGAGTGTGTTTTTTGGCGCTCGAAGTGTCCTTGGTCATGACAGCCCGGTTAGTTTCCGTTCAGACAAAACGAATAATTCTAAGGGATATTGGGTTCTGTTTCACGCTGAGTTCCAGAAAGGAACTTCCGGGGGGGGCGTTTGTGGTCCTGCCTTCGTACCGGGCGCAGCACGCCCGGCTGATACCTATTTATTGCCCAGGGTTAACGGATTTAAATGCTGCATAATCAACTGGCTGTCGGCATGCACCATATCCTTGGGTACTTTGTGACTCAAGGGAACAGTTTTTTTCAGGTTGGGCAGCAGTTCGCCCAAAAACTTTGGAGGTGCACAGATCTGCAGTGATTCAAAGCTGTGCTGGTCATGGGCGTGGTTAATGGCCTCAGCCACCCGGTGGGTAAAGCGAGAGTTTTCCTGATGTTTGGGGGAACGGTCAGTCATACCCAGCCCACGGTTGGCCATGGACGTCTGACTGGCGGTTGCCGTGCCGTGACCGGTTCCATCTGTTATGAAGTCTTTGTTATGCCATCGACCTTCCTCATGCTGTATTCGGTCTAGCAATTTGAGCTGTTTCTGGTGAGGCTGGAACTGATACATGCTGGCCTGACTGTTGTCAGCCACGAGTACCCAGATAGGTTGCATTGATACATCCTCCTCAAGAGCGCTGAATAAAATTAGCTCAAGACATCTGGATGCGCTTAATAGATTGATTGGAAGAGTAATAGATTGACAGGAAGAGAAACTTCGGCAGAGAGCCGCGCTGGGCAAGGCAACCCGGCGCGGCGGGAAACAGCAAGTTACTACATGGAAAAAGCCAGGCTCCTAGCCTTCCAGACCTTCAATATGAACCGCCGGCAGTTCTGGAGCGTCCAGTATCACTTCGCCTTTGCTGGGCAGGATCGTAGCGGTTCCCTTGACGACATAAACACCATCCTGGTTCACCACGTTGGTGGAAACCAGAGCCCGGCCGCCACGCTCCCTGATTTCGATAACTTCCAGTTCCACGGTCAGGGTATCGCCCAGCTTGACCGGCTTCAGGAACTTCAGCTCCTGGCCACGATAGATGCCACCGGGGCCAGGTAGTTTCATGGCCAGGGCTGCTGAGATCAGGGAGCCGGTCCACATGCCGTGGGCGATGCGCTCGCCAAACATAGTCGTGCTGGCGTAGCCCTTGTCCAGGTGTACGGGGTTGTGGTCACCTGAGACAGTTGCAAACAGAACCAGGTCGCGTTCGGTCAGAGTACGCTGGTAGGTGTCTTTATCACCAACCTTCAGGGTTTCAAAAGGCACATTGGACAGGGTTGTCACAAATTGATCCTCATAAACTGACTCTTATGAACGGATTTTCATAGAGAGTTGTTTTTACTGGTCACCCAAAGCTTCGGTTTTCGAATCTCTGGACTTGTAAATTTCACCTTCCTGTCGCTGCAGCCACGCGAGTATTTTGGCTGTCACTTCATCCCGGTTGGTTTCATTCAGCATCTCATGGCGGCCCTGGGGCCAGATATCCAGAGAAACATCGTGGATACCAGCTTTAGTAAGGGTATCAGCCAGTTTTTGCAGGCCTTTTCCCTTCTGCCCCACTGGGTCTCCAGAACCGCCCAGAATATAAAATGGTATCCTCGGGTCGATATTCTGCAGGTTTTTTACCGAACTGATGGAAATGAGCCCGGAAAACAGATCCAGCCAGAGCTGGTTACTACACAGAAAACCGCAGCAGGGATCATTAATATAGCAATCAACCTCAGTGGTATCGCGGGACAACCAGTCGAATGGGGTGCGAACAGGTTTAAGGCCGCTGTTATACGAACCGAATGAAAGAGTGTCAATCAGTTTACTGTGACTGTTTGTTCCCTGTCGCAAGCTTTCAAAGTGTGCCACCAGCCTGCCGGCTTTTAGCAATAATGGAGGTGCGAAGTTGGAGCCGGAGAGGATAACACCCCGTACAGGGGCAGGGCGGTTTAACAACCAGGCCTGGGTAATAAAGCTTCCCATGCTGTGGCCAAAAATATAAACAGGTTTTTGTGGATACAGATTGCAGAGATGCTGGTGGGCCCTGCCAATATCTGCCAGAACCTTGTCCCAGCCATTATGGTCGGCAAAGTGGCCGAGTTTCTCCACTGGTGTGTCTGATCCATGCCCCCGGTGATCTATGGCCATGGCTCCATAACCGGACTTATTCAATGCCTGAGCAAATTGCTGGTAACGGGCTGAATGTTCCGCCATGCCATGCAGAATCAGAACTGCAGCTTTTGGATTATCACTGGGCCAGTGGCGTACCGGAATCTGGTGCTGGTCAGGTGATGGTAGAAAGAATTTCTGCTCAGACATATCACGGTTTCCTTTTTACCATGGAAAAACATTTCCTGCTCATGGCTGTTTGCCAATACAGTTTGTGTATTTTTATGTTTCTATTTGTCAATTTCTTCGATATGGCACTAAATACAGGCAAACAGATGGGGAAAACCCATCAAAACTGGATCGAAGGCCCCTAAAACTGTTACCCTTCGCGCCCTTATTTTCATTCAGGGTAATGGTTTGCATTTTATTACCCAGCGCTTTTTACCCCCGCAACCCCTGAATTTATCCAGGGGGACCTGTCTGAATAGTGCATCGTTCGGGCAGGATGAATACAGGCAGAGTATGTCAGGAGTCAGATCATGAACAGGAACTTTTGGGTCGAAAAATATCCCGAAGGTGTCCAGGCCGAGATCAACAGCCATTCTTATACATCGATTCTTGATGTGCTTGACCAGGCTTGCCGCAAGTTTCAGCACAAACCCGCTTTCACCAATCTGGGTAAAACCATTACCTATGGTGAGCTGGATGAATTGAGTACCCGCTTTGCTGGCTGGCTGCAGCATGCAACTGATCTGGTGCCTGGTGACCGTATCGCTGTTCAGCTACCTAACCTTAACCAGTTTCCGGTGGTGATCTTTGGTGCCCTGAAAGCTGGTTTGATAGTGGTTAACACTAACCCGCTCTACACCGAATGTGAAATGGAACACCAGTTTCGGGACTCCAGAGCCAAGGCGCTGGTTGTGCTGGCCAATATGGCCCATATGGCTGAAGTTGTCTTGCCAAGGACATCTATCAAGCATGTGATCGTGACGGAGGTCGGTGACATGCTGAACCCGGTTAAGCGGTTCGTTGTTAATGGTGTGCTGAAGCATGTCCAGAAGATGGTGCCGGCTTACAGTCTGCCCAAGGCTGTTTCCTTTAATGAAGTGCTGGCGAAAGGTGCAGGTTTCAGCCTGAACCGTCATCAGGCAGCCGCTGATGATACCGCTGTTCTTCAGTACACCGGTGGTACGACAGGTGTTGCCAAAGGAGCAGAACTGACCCACGCCAATATTGTTTCCAATATGGAACAGGTCTATGCCTTTGTTGAGAGGGATATTGTTACCGGTGGTGAACTGATAGTGGCTCCCCTGCCTCTGTACCATATTTTCTCCTTTACCGTGCACTGCATGGTGGGCCTGAAAACAGGTATGCATAATCTGTTGATTACCAACCCCCGGGATCTGAAGTCCTTTGTCAAGGAACTCAAGAAATATCCCTATACCATGCTGGTGGGGCTTAACACTCTGTTTAACGGTTTAATGAATAATCCGGATTTTCAGGGCCTGGATTTCAGCCGTCTGAAGATGACCCTGTCTGGTGGCATGGCGTTGCAGATGGAAACAGCCAAACGCTGGCAGGTTATGACAGGCTGTGAAATTATTGAAGGCTATGGCATGACGGAAGCTTCGCCGGTTGTGACTTTGAATCCTTTGTCTGGGAATCACCTGGGTACTATCGGCATGCCACTGCCTTCTACAGAGTTGAAAGTCGTCAATGAAGAGGGTGAAGAACTGCCGGTTGGTGAGGCTGGTGAACTCTGCATCCGCGGACCCCAGGTCATGAAAGGTTACTGGCAGCGCCCTGATGAAACCGCCAGCGCCCTGACCGGGGATGGCTGGCTGGGCAGTGGTGATATTGCAGTGATTGATGACGAAGGTTATGTTCGTATTGTCGATCGCAAGAAAGATATGATCAGCGTTTCCGGCTTTAATGTTTATCCCAATGAGCTGGAAGATGTCCTGGTACGCCATCCGGATGTTGAGCAGTGTGCGGCTATCGGTGTGCCCTGCCCCAAAACAGGTGAACGGATCAAGATGTTTGTCGTCAGCAAAAATCCGGCCCTGACCCCGGAAGATATTCGCAGCCATTTTCGCCAGTATGTGACGGGCTACAAGGTACCAAAACTGATTGATTTCCGGGACCAGCTGCCAACAACAAATGTAGGTAAGATTCTGCGTCGGGCACTGCGGGATGAAGAGCTGGCAAGGATGGCGGAAGAAGAGACGGTAGCCTGAGTGATAACCCCTGGGCTGGTCGGAAACTGTACCGTCCGGGGGTGCGAACTTCTTTAATTTTGCTATGAAAAGCAGGGTAGTAACAGTACAAGATAAGGTATCATCAGTATCCCCGCTTTAAGGTGTATCCCGGAACGTTGGAAGATATACTTGTGCGCCATCGGGATGTTTGGGAGTGTGCTGGCACCTCCCAAGTAAAGAAAGATTCTCGCAACAGACCGGAAGCCCTGTCATGGGCTTCCGGTCTGTTGCGTATAAGCTGTGCTGGAAAATGACAGAACAGGTAGGTCGTAAAGACAAAGCAGCGGTAACTGCTGAAATCAAGGATAGTCTGATTCGTGACCGTTACTGGCTACAGCGCCAGTGGCGTAACTGGCGGCGTCTGTCCGGAAAGGAGCGGGAGCGCTTTTATCATCGTCTGGAGCGTTCCTCTGCCCAGGTTGAGCAGCGCCGTGTGCAACCGGTAAAACTGAACTGGAACGAAGGACTGCCGGTTGTTCAGAAAAAGGATGATATCGCCCGGCTGATAGCTGATCATCAGGTGGTGATTGTGGCGGGTGAAACCGGGTCGGGCAAAACGACCCAGCTGCCGAAAATCTGTCTGGAGCTGGGTCGTGGTATCCATGGCCAGATTGGCCATACACAACCCCGCCGTCTGGCAGCCCGTTCTGTGGGTAGCAGAATTGCTGAAGAGCTGGAAACAGAACTGGGTGGGCAGGTCGGTTATCAGGTGCGCTTTACCGATCAGGTCAGTGATCAGACCCGGGTCAAACTGATGACTGACGGTATCCTGCTGGCAGAAATTCAGAACGACCGTTTTCTTAATAACTACGACACTCTGATTATTGATGAAGCCCATGAGCGCAGCCTGAATATTGATTTCCTGCTCGGTTATCTCAAGATCCTGTTGCCCAAACGACCAGACCTGAAGCTGATCATCACGTCGGCCACCATTGATGTGGAGCGTTTCTCCAGACATTTCAATAATGCTCCGGTTATTGAAGTATCTGGCCGTACCTACCCGGTTGAGGTTCTGTACCGCTCCCTGGCAGATCTGGAGGTAGAAGCCAGGGATGCGGATGAGCGTCAGATGCAGGGTATCTACCAGGCTCTGCAGGAAATTGAAAACCTGGAACGGGGTGGAACTGGTCACCGTCTGGGTGATGTACTGGTGTTTCTTCCCGGTGAACGTGATATTCGGGAAACAGCCAAATTCCTGCGGGAAAGGAAACTGCGTGACACGGAAATTCTTCCGCTCTATGCCCGCCTGTCCAATGCCGAGCAGAACAGAATTTTTCAGTCCCATTCCGGGCGCAGGGTTATTCTGGCAACTAACGTTGCAGAAACTTCACTGACTGTACCCGGCATTCACTATGTCATTGATCCGGGAACAGCGCGTATCAGCCGCTACAGTGTGCGCGGCAAGGTACAGCGCCTGCCCGTTGAGCCCGTGTCACAGGCTTCTGCCAACCAGCGTAAGGGGCGTTGTGGACGGATTGCGGAAGGAATCTGTATTCGCCTTTATGATGAAGCAGACTTCTATAGCCGCCCCGAATTTACTGACGCTGAAATTCTCCGTACTAATTTGGCAGCGGTTATTCTGCAGATGCTTAAACTGGGGCTGGGAGATGTGACCCGGTTTCCATTTGTTGACCGCCCGGATAACCGTGCCATCAATGATGGCTATCGGCTATTGCAGGAGCTTGGAGCGGTCAGCAAGGATAACCGTCTGACCAGGGTTGGACGCCAGCTGGCGCAACTGCCCATCGACCCACGTCTTGGCCGTATGCTACTGGCGGCCCATGACACCAATGCCCTGGATGAAGTACTGATTATTGTCAGTGCCCTGAGTGTCCAGGATCCACGGGAACGTCCGGCAGAGAAGAAGCAGGCCTCGGATCAGAAACACCGGGAGTTTTATGATGACGATTCCGACTTCCTGACCTTTGTTAATCTGTGGCGCTGGTATGAACAGCAACGTCAGGAGCTCTCCTCCAACCAGCTACGCAAGCTGTGCAAAAGCCATTTCCTCAGCTTTATGCGGATGCGGGAGTGGAAAGATATGCATCGCCAGCTGGCTCTGGTCAGCAGGGATTTGAAACTGCGTCATAACAGTGAACAGGCCAGCTATGCCGATATTCATAAAGCCCTTCTGACAGGGCTGCTCAGTCACCTTGGTAACAAAACCGAAGAAGCGAACTACCTTGGAGCCCGAAACCGCAAGTTCTGGGTTTTTCCCGGTTCCGGGCTATTTAAACGCAAACCCAAGTGGGTGATGGCGGCAGAACTGGTAGAGACTTCCAAGCTCTATGCCCGTGTTGTTGCCAAAATTGAACCGTCCTGGATTGAGCCGCTGGCAGGTCACTTGATCAAGCGCAGCTGGTTTGAGCCCCACTGGGAGAAAAAGCAGGCCAGGGCTGTGGCCTATGAGCAGGCAACACTCTATGGTCTGGTGATCTATTCCCGGCGCAAAGTGCACTACGGGGCTATTGATCCTGTGGTTTCCCGGGAGCTGTTGCTGCGGGAAGGGCTGGTTGCTGGTCATTACACCAGTAACGCCACGTTCTTCAGACACAACCAAAAGTTGATTGCCGAGGTTGAAGAGCTGGAAGCCAAGTCCCGCCGTCAGGATATTCTGGCCGACCCGGAAACCCTTTTCGCTTTTTACAGTGAACGGGTTCCAGCAGAGATTGTTAACGGTGCCGGCTTCGAATCCTGGAGGAGGAGAGCCGAGCAGGACAATGGTGGAATTCTGTTCCTGACCCGTGAGTATCTGATGCAGCACGAAGCAGTTAATGTGACTGCTGTACAGTATCCGGACCGCTTGAAATGGGAAGGTATGGAACTGCCTCTGACTTATCACTTTGCTCCCGGAGAGAAAGATGACGGGGTGACGGTTTCTGTGCCTGTATCCCTGCTGCAGAAGGTTTCCCGCAAGCGTCTGGAGTGGCTGGTGCCGGGGATGCTGCAGGATAAGGTTGTGGCATTGATTCGGTCACTGCCCAAGCAGGTGCGCAAGAATTTTGTTCCCGTTCCGGACTTCGCCAAAGCGGCCCTTGAAGGATTGAATGCCTGTGGTGAATCCCTGACCGAGATGCTGGGTGTGAAACTGTTCCGGATGACTGGGGTGCGTATCCCTGAAGATGCCTGGAAACTGGAAACCCTTGATCAACATTTTCAGATGAATATCCGGGTGCTGGATGACGATGGCAAGGTACTGGGGCAGGGGCGGGACATGGTCAGCCTGCGGGAACGATTTGCCGGAAAAGCCAGGACCAGCCTGAGGGATATCACAGATCGGGGGCTGGAGCAGTCAGGTATCACTGGCTGGACCATTGGTGAGCTTGCGGAAGAGATCAGCCAGACCCGTGGTGGTTTGCTGTTCAAATCCTATCCGGCCCTGGTGGATGAAAGTGGTTCCGTGGCTCTGCGTCTGTTTGACAGCCCGGAACTGGCTAAGGAGCAGATGGTCTGGGGTCTGACCAGGCTGATCCGTCTGGCTCTGCCGGAACAGGTACGCTTTATGCTCAAGCAGATGAAGAACCTGAACCGGATTACGGTGCTGGCCGTGAACACGATTCCCAAAACGGCACTTCTGGAAGATATTGAGAGATTTGTAATCCGGCAGGTTTTTCTTGCTGATGCCGATAACTGGCCTCGGAATGAGACAGAGTTTCGTACCCTGCTGGCCCGGCACAAGGGAGAGATGGTGGCTTTTGCCGAGCAGCTCGACAGACTGCTGCTGGATATATTTACCCGGCACACAGCACTTCAAAAACGTTTGAAGGGAAAAATCTCTTTCCAGGTTGCACTGTCTATGTCGGATATTCAGGGTCAATTGAAGAATCTGCTATTTCAGGGCTTTCTTCGCCAGACTCCTCTGGAGTGGCTGGAGCAGTTTCCCCGTTATCTTCAGGCTGTTGAAATCCGTCTTGATAAGCTGGGTGCCAACTACAATCGGGATCGGGTTCATACCGATGAACTGCAGCATCTGTTTGATGCGTGGAATGCCAGACGGGAAGCATTGGAAAAAGTGAGGATTGTTGATAATACGCTCTGGCGGTATCGCTGGATGCTGGAGGAGTACAGGGTGTCCCTGTTCGCCCAGACCTTGAAAACCCGCATGCCGGTTTCCGACAAGCGTTTACGCAAGGTTTGGGAAGAGGTGGCTGTTCCCTGAGTAGACTGTTCCTAACGATTAACCAGGTTGGCTTAAAAGGCCAACTCGGTATTATCACTCTCTCTGCTGTTTCCACTGCCCGCCAGCTGCTATACCATCCGGTGCAATAACAAGAGTACCGGTTTTACCGGTTATACCAATTTATGCGAGGGGGGTTCTCGTGTCAGATGCAGTGTTAACCGGTACCGGGCTTTTTACCCCGCCATTTACCATCAATAATGACGAACTGGTTGAATCCTTTAATGCCTGGGTGGCTATTGAAAACCACAAAAACAGGGCTGCTATTGATGCCGGTAAGGTAGAACCTCTGCAGGAGAGCAGCAGTACCTTTATTGAAAAAGCTTCTGGCATCTGCAGTCGCCATGTGATGGACAAGGATGGGATTCTTGACCCGCAGCGCATGAAGCCCCGCCTTTCGGAAAGGGAAAATGACCAGCCCTCCATTCAGTGTGATATGGCATTGGCCTCAGCTCAGCAGGCCATGAAGGAAGCCGGTATTCAGAGCCGGGATCTGGATGGGGTAATTGTGGCCTGTTCCAACCTGCAGCGACCTTATCCTGCAGTGGCTGTTGAGATCCAGCACTATCTGGGAGTTGCAGGTTTTGCTTTCGACATGAATGTGGCCTGCTCCTCAGCCACGTTTGGTCTGAAGATGGCCGGTGATATGATCCAGGCTGGCAGCGTCGGCCGCATACTGGTGGTTAACCCTGAAATTTGTACAGCACATCTTAATTTCCGTGATCGGGACAGCCATTTTATTTTTGGTGATGCCTGCACCGCCATGGTGGTTGAGAGTTCTGAACTGGCCAGAAATGGTGGCTGGCGTATGGTGGGAACAGAGGTATGGACCCAGTATTCCAATAATATTCGCAATAACTTCGGTTTTCTGAACAATGCAGCGGAAGAGGGCATAGGAAGCCCCGACAAGCTGTTTGTACAGAATGGCCGCAAGGTTTTCAAGGAGGTTTGTCCCCAGGTCGCCCGTCATATCAGTGGGCATATGAATAATCTGTCAATGGATGTTGCAGAGATCGACCGGCTTTGGTTACACCAGGCCAACCTGTCCATGAATCAGCTGGTGGCGCGTAAAGTTATGGGGCGGGAGCCGCTACCAGAAGAGGCGCCGGTTATTCTTGATAAATATGCCAATACCAGTTCTGCCGGGTCAGTGATTGCGTTTCATAAAACCAAAGCTTCTCTCCAGCAGGGCGCGAACGGTGTTCTCTGCTCTTTTGGAGCCGGTTATTCTATAGGCAGTGTGGTTTTGGAAAAGGTGTAAGCTGCCGTATAGCCTGCTTGTCTTGCTCTTGCTTGGCATGTGGTGACAAACAATCTAAAGTGAGTTTTAAGTTACCACAGACAGGATAGAACCATGCCAAGGACTGGCTATAAGAAGGAAACCCTGGCTTTAGCTATTGCTATTACTCTTAGCGGAAGTTTATCTGGTCCAGTTTACGCTGTGCCTCTATATGTTGAGGGTGATGGTTTATCTAATAGCGCTAACAGCAATGTTACTGGAGGCAGTGGTGACACGGCAGCCATTGAACTACGAAGAAGCACCTCTTCGGATGGTTCTGACTGCAGCCGTACAACTACAGCCTGTACTTACACCAATGCCGGGTTTATTTCCGCCAATGGTGCCAGCAGTGCTGTTAATGTAGCTATCGGTGCACAATATAATCTGGTGAACTCGGGGAGCATTTCGGCCAGTACCTCCGGAGGAACGGCTATTACGACAGCCGCTGACTCAGGAGACTTAACAATTACCAATACAGGTTCCATTGAGGGTCAGGTTGCAATTGATTTCAATGTGAATGGAAAGAGTCTCTCAGTTACTTCCAGCGGTACTATTACAGGTGATATTTTGGTTGAGGGTGACAGTCAGACAGACTCATTGACCCTGACAGGCGGCTCTTTCAAAGGTACAACTTCCAATCTGGAAAAAATTAATATCAAAAACGGTAGAAGTACAGCCAACGGAACTTTTGGAATGAACTCAGGTCGTGTACTGGTCTTTTCTAAATCCGTTCTTCATACTTCTGGTTTGACTCTGACAAATGGAGATCTGTTCACCTCAGCTGCAGGTATCCTGGAGTTGGAAATAGGTTCTTCCAACACTGGAGGAAGCGCCACGGCTGTGATCAGTGCACACGACCAGAGCACAAGTATCGGATCCGGTACTATCCATGTCATTCCTCAGAGGGATCTGGATCTGTCCTCAACAGCCAATGTATTTCTTATGGATACTTTGAGTGTTGGTCTGAGTGGTCTTACATTATCCAGAGTTACTTCATCAGAGTTGTTTGACCTGAGTGGTTTGACGACAACAGGTGGGGATTTAAAAGTTAATATTGTGAGAAACTCTACTGATCCCAGGGACATTATCAAGAATAATGGTGGCAGCAGTAATAGCGCCAGTGCATACGACAATGCTTACAATGCAGCCAGGAACGGCAGCGATGCCAATAGCTCTAAACTCTATAGAGCTATAGCATCCAAAGTGGGGGCCAGTAATACCGTAGCCTTTGCCGAAGAGCTGGCTCCAACAACCAACGGCAGTGCCATTAATCTGGCCCAGACTTCCCTGGACATTTCCCATCAGAATATTGCCAGCAGGTTGAATGCAGTATCAGGTTCAGGCTCAGGCTCCTCCGGGATTAATTCAGGTTCAATCCTGGCTACACCGACAGTCTGGGTTCAGGGGCTTCATGGAGAAGGCGAACAGGATGACCGGCGTCGTTCCGATGGAACAACCCTTCGGGGTTACACCAGCAGGATTAACGGGTTTACCCTTGGTCTGGATACGGAAATTGGAACAGACAAAACAGCTGGTGTTGCCTTATCCATCGGCCAGGGCAGTGTCAATAAAAATGAGGTCAAGGATAACACCTCTTTGAAAACTTACCTGGCAACCCTGTATGGCCGCTGGCATATGGATTCCATCACCAACCTTGATATTTTTCTCAGTTACGGCCATCACCGAAATAGCCGGAAACGTTTTTTCGATGTCGAAAATGCAGTCCTTAACCAGGCTGAGGGCAGCTATGACTCACGCCAGTATGGGATTAAAGCGGAACTGGGCCGCACTTACATGATGGATGGCTGGGCAGTGACCCCTTCTGTGGGTCTTCATTACGGACGTTTTGATATAGACGGGTATAAAGAGAAAGGCTCTGCCGCAGCACTTGAAATGGAAAAGCAGCGTTATGAAATGACAGAAGTCGGTCTGGGCGTTGGAATAAGCCGAACTTTTCATTTTCGCAAGAAGCAGATCATGCCAGAAATCAAGATCATGGGCTGGCATGATTTTTCCAGTGACCCGGTTGAAGTTGATACGCGCTTTGTGGTGGGAGGGGACACCTTTGTTGCCAAGGGGCTGGAGCCAGAGAAAACGACCTGGACTGCGTCAGCCGGACTTACTGCTATTGAAAATGACCGTTTCCAAATATCGACAGGGTATGAACTTAGCTGGAAGGAAGGTTATAGGTCAGACAATGTTTACCTGAGAGCGGAATATCAGCTCTGATTCTGACGACGACCTCAATAAAAAGCGGCTGTGGCCGCTTTTTACATTAATTGCCCTGATTTCCGGTATTACGGTTATGAAAAAATATTTGGCCGCTTTTCTGATTATTGCAGGAATTGTGATTGCTGTACCTTCTTTTCTTGCCCTCAGTGGAGAAGATATTATGGGCTGGGAGGAGGATGAGGAAGCCTGGGAAGAAGGTATGGAGTATGACGGGGATCCCCTCGAAGAAGAAGAGTACGGCTATGAAGAGATGGACTATGAAGAAGAGGAAGAAGAGCTGGGAGATGGCAGCGAGAATGAAATAGAGCAGGAATATGATGCCGAGTTAATGGAGTCTGAAGATGTTCAGCAGACCAGCGAGCAGAGTACAGATCATCCAGGGGCAAAAAAATCTGGCAAGAGTAAGTCCGGCAAACAGAGAAACAGTCAGCTGGAGCAGGATGAGGAAGAATCCTTGGGTGAATATGAGGAAGAGCAGGAAAATCTGGATCCTCAAGATGAAGAGCAGGAAAGTATGGAGCCCGATCCTCAGGATGAAGAGCTGGAAGAGAACGAAGAAGAGTTTACTGAAGATGAGCAGCTTGATGACCCTGAAGGTTATGAATTTGATGATGACAGCGATTGGGAGGATGAGGATTATTAATCCCTTGAACTGTCATGTTACTGGAACCGCCTGACCGGAAGATGGCCATCTTGATAATCGATGGCATTGAACGGTGATTGACTTTGTTTTTATTGTTGAACCGCCATTTAACCGGCGGTTTTTTTTGTCTGAAATCAGGCTGTTGGATTCCATTATCAACATTCATGGCTATGGTTTGACGAACCAAAAGCTTGTGCCTTAACTGGTAATAAACGCGTTTATTCAACGCTCCCGCTTTATTCACGTCTCTATCGTGCCGCTGTTTGACCCGACAGAGTGATTGCAAGACATGGATGATAAGCAATATGGGTGATTCAAGCCGGATACTGGTTATCGAGGATGACCAGCAGCAGAGGCACAAACTACGTACGATTCTCGAATTCCTTGGTCATGATATTGTGCTCTCTGGAGCCGGTGGCTGGGAAACCCGGATAACCGTTGCTCCTGAAGACTGTCTGGCTGTTATTGTTGGACGTTCTCCGAGAACCCTGGATATTCTCAAACAGCTCAACCGGCACTGCCCGGCACTGCCCATCCTGATCAATGGCTCATTCAGCCGGGTTGGCCTGCAGGGTAGTCTGCGTCGTCAGGTAGTAGGAGAGCTGGAACACCCCCTGGGTTACAGTCAGATAGTCGATGCTTTACATCTGGTTCAGGTGTATCGCATTCATTGCCGCCAGGGACAGGTACTCGCCGGCCATCATGATGCTCAGCTGTTCCGAAATCTGGTTGGTAACAGCCGCAGTGTCCGTCATGTAAGAGCCCTGATGGCCCAGGTGATGGATAAAGATGTCAATATACTGATTACTGGTGAGTCTGGTACCGGCAAAGAAGTAGTGGCCTGTAATCTCCATGAACACTCTTCCCGCAAGGAGCAGCCATTCGTGCCGGTGAACTGTGGCGCCATCCCTCCTGATCTTCTGGAAAGTGAACTGTTTGGCCATGAAAAAGGTGCTTTTACCGGCGCTATTGCTTCCCGGAAAGGGCGTTTTGAACTGGCAGAAGGTGGCACTCTGTTCCTGGATGAAATCGGAGATATGCCCCTCAATATGCAGGTCAAGCTCCTGAGAGTGTTGCAGGAAAAGAAATTTGAGCGTGTCGGCGGTACGACCTCTATCGATACCGATGTCAGGATCATTGCTGCTACCCATCGCAATCTTGAAGAGATGGTGGCTGAAGGTAAGTTCCGGGAAGATCTGTATTACCGTCTAAATGTTTTCCCCATCGAAATGCCTGCTCTCAGAAACCGTGTAGAGGATGTCCCGCTGATTCTGAACGATTTGATAAATCGTATGGAGCGTGAGCAAAGAGGGTCCGTCCGCTTTAGTTCTACTGCTATCCTCTCTCTTTGTCGTTATGAGTGGCCGGGAAATGTCCGTGAACTGGCAAATCTTATAGAGCGTCTAGCCATTATGTACCCTATGGGTGTCATCGGTCTTGATGAGCTGCCTGCCAGGTTCCGTAAACCGGCAGCGGAAGGGCCCCAGGAGTCAGGTGTTGCCGAAATGTTCCCGACAACAATTCAGCCTCCCGGTATGGGGGGGCTTGATGAACTGGCTGTGTTGCCTGTTAATGGCCTGAATCTCAAGGAGTTTTTGTCTGATCTTGAGCGTAAGCTGATCAGGCAGGCACTGGATGACTGCAGTAATGTGGTTGCCCGGGCAGCTGACAAGCTGCAAGTGCGTAGAACAACTCTAGTGGAGAAGATGAGAAAGTATGGTCTTAACAGGTATGAACAGGCAGATAATTCTACTTCTCCTTAAGTTCTCTCTTCTGGCAGGCTCATCACTGGTTTTCGGTGGTGAGCCTGCTGCTATAAACTCTGTAGAAACAGCCGTTCCAGACCCCTTGGGAAATAGTGATGGACAGGATGAAGGGTTTTGGGAGTTGGCCCGTTCTGTTGCAATTTTTCTATTTGTTATTTCTCTGATCTTTTTCTGTTCCTGGCTTGTAAAACGGTGGCAGCCAGGGCTTGTTCAGGCTAGAAACGGATTGCAGGTGAAAGCTGTGTTACCTCTGGGAGGGCGTGACCGGATTGTTGTTGTACAGGCTGGTGAGCGTCAGCTTCTGCTGGGAGTTTCCCCTGGGAGTATTGTTCTACTGGGGGATTATGATCAGCTTCTTTCAGAAAATAAGCCCGACTCTAAATCAGTGAAGCAGTTTCAAGATATTTTGAAGTCCTGATTCTTTTCCTTCTTCCCTCCTTACTTTTTTTGCCGAGTAAATCATTAACTGTTCTGTTACTGCTTCCTTTTTAACGTTGAGAGTTTCTAATCATTCTCTCTATACGTCGCTTTTCGCTCAGCTTGTTATAAAACTATATCTCAAGTGACGTATTTCCGGCGGTGTTGCCCAAGCCTGATTTTCTGATCGGCAGGAAACCGGCGGCACTCATTTGGCATGTCAAAATCTAATCGTAATTAGTTGTTGTATATACGCCCATGGATTAATAACAGATTGGATTTAAGTATGCTTAATATCTTAAAAAACAATAGGTTATGCTATCACGGGGTTGAAAATGAATTGGCTGTAAGAGTTGGCATGGACACTGCATTAAGAGGTTAAACGTAGGTGCTATGGATAGCACTCAATTTCAAATTCAACTGAAACGGACCGTAAAGGATTATGGACGTAAAACCTGCAAGAGTACTGGCTATTGCCAGTGGCAAGGGTGGTGTTGGTAAAAGCTTTCTGACTCTCAACCTTGCAGAAGCACTGTCCCGTTTGGGCAAAAAGGTAATGATTCTTGATGCTGATTTTGGGTTAGCCAATATTCAGCTAATGACGGGGCAGCAGCCGAAGCAGACTATTGGTGATGTGCTCGCTGGGAAATGCAGTGTAGCAGAAACACTGATAACCGGACCTGAAGGGGTACAGCTGATTCCCGGTGGCCGTGGCGTTCCAGAAGATGCAGAGCTGTGTCATGGACGCATGTCAGGACTTATTAATGCCATTGATCAGCTGGCTGGCCAAATGGAATATCTGCTTATCGACACTGCTGGGGGCCTCACCCCAACGGATTTGCAGTTGGTACAGGCGGCTGGTGAAGTGCTGGTTGTATTAACTCCCGATCCCGTTGCCCAGACTGATGCCGCTGACTATATCAAAGCACTTCGCGGCCATTGTGGAATCCAGCAGTTTGGTGTCGTTACCAATATGATCAAACGCCAGAGAGAGGGTCATGCTCTGATAGAAAGCTTGCAGGAGCGTCTAGGGTTTGATCAGGATCTGGTGCTTCGGCACTGTGGTCAGGTGCCGTTTGATCAGGATGTCTCTAAGTCCAGCGTTAATTTTCAAACCATCATGCAGGCACGCCCTGAATCGCGGGCTGCCCGTTCCCTGCAGATGCTTGCGGAAACACTGGACAGGCGCCGTTTGAGTAGCCCTGTTCCTGGTGGGATGAGTTTCTTTCTTGAACAGACAGTGTGTGCAGGGGGGATCTGAGTATGGAAGCTCTGATACAAAACTCCAGTGACAACAGTGATAAAAGTGGTCGTAAGCAGTCCCGTTATGCGGAAGCAGTTGATAAGCATGCTGCATTGGTGAAGAGAATTGCCCGTCACCTGTCGGCAAGAATGCCTGCCAGTGTACAGGTTGATGATCTGGTTCAGGCCGGCATGGTTGGTTTGCTTGAAGCCGCTGGTAAATATGATGCCTCTAAAGGAGCCAGCTTTGAAACTTTTGCCGGTATCCGTATCCGTGGTGCCATGCTGGATGAAATACGCCGTGGTGACTGGGGCCCCCGTTCTGTTTACAGGAATTCTCGCCGGGTCAGTGAGGCTATCCAGCAGGTTGAAGCCAAGTTGGGCCGGGATGCCAGAGATGCCGAAATAGCGGCAGAGTTGCAGGTATCTCTTGATGAATATTTCAATATGGTCAAAGACCTGCGGGGCTGCCGTCTGTTCAGTTTTGAAGATATGTTTGACAGCGAAGAGTCTCGTCTGCAGAGGCCAGGGGATGGCAGTACACCGGATGCTGACCTTCAGGATGAAAAGTTTCGTCAGGCGCTGCTGAACGCCATAAAAACCTTGCCGGAAAGAGAGCAGCTGGTATTAACTCTCTATTATGAAAAGGAGTTAAACCTGAAAGAGATCGGCAAACTGCTTGGGGTCAGTGAATCCCGTGTCAGCCAAATACACAGCCAGGCAGCCCTTCGATTACGGGGACGGTTGCAGAACTGGAAGTAGCTGTCAGGTGGGGAAATAACAACCATGGGCAGTAGAAATAAGTCCTCTGGATAAGGATGTCATCTATGAAGAAGTTATTGCTGTTGGTAGCCGCCCTGTTTGGGCCTGTCTTTATGGTCAACGCTGGAGAGGCACCGCTTAACATCAGCGGTGCCACAACGATTGATAGTGATAAAGCCAGGCAGCTATTTGATCAGGGTGCAACCTTTATTGATGTCCGTACCCGCAAGAAATGGCAATGGGGTCGGGTTGAAGGCTCACACCATTTTGGTCTACGCACTACCTTCAGTCTGCTGCGTTATGAGGGGTTTGTCGAACGTGATGATCCAATTGTGATCTATGGAAATGGTCCCCACTCCATGCGTGCGGCTCTTGCCGTGTATATGGCCTCTACATGGGGTTATACCCAGATCTATTATTATCGTGAAGGCTACTTTTCCTGGCTGGCACAGGATCACCCTGCGGCGATGGGCCGCAAAATCAGCCCGGTGGAAACCGCCATACTTGGTAACCTGAGCGAGTGTCAGGCCAAGTGCTGACAAGAATAGGGTCTGGAGTTTGAAAAACTCCAGACCCTTTCAAGCCTTCAGAGTAAACCCTTCTCCCTGGCTTCCGCTTCCCATTTGGGAACAACTGTTTTCTTGAAGTGTTCCTTTTCAGCCTTAAGCTTCTTCATATCCAGCCCGATATAGGCCTGTGCTTTTTCTTTGGTAGAGATATCAGGCATTTTAATTTCTTTGGTAATGCCGTGCTTGGCTAGGACTCTGGCGAGTTTTGTCCGTGCCTGGCCTGATAGATCAATTGATGTTCCGAGTATGCGCAAAACCTCTTCCGGGGCATGGAAAGGTGCACCATGAGAAGCAATTGAATAATCCCATCGCCATTGAGCATGGCGAATCAGGGTTAGAATTTCCTTCATTTCGCTCTCTGTTGCTCCGGCATCCCATGCAGCCTTGGCTTCAATATGAGCCTTGACCAGAGAGTCTTCTGCTCTTATACGGACTTCCAGAACCTGATCCTGCCTGGCATAGGTGACTTCAAGAAAATATTTTGTTTTTTGCTGGTGACAGGTTTTACAGCTGGCATCAACATCTCGTAGTGGGCTGACCACCCGGTGATCAGTAAATGTTACGCCCTTGTCCCTGCGCTTGGGCATATGGCAATCAGCACAGGCAACATTATTGCGTCCGTGGACACCAAGCTTCCATATTTCTATGCCTGGGTGCTGGGCTTTTAACATGGGAGCCTTGGACAGCTTGTGAGTCCAGTCCTTGAACTGAAAGCTATCGTAATAGGCTTCAACCTCTTCAGCCTTAGTTCCGTTGGCCCAGGGCAGGGTTACGACCTTGTCCTTGCCAGCAAAGTAGTATTCGGTATGGCACTGAGCGCAGACCAGGGTTTTCCAGTCCTGAACAGTTTTCTTGGCCGGGTCTTCTCCTGCGGCCTTCAAGGCTTCGTAAAGATGGGGGCGGCCGGCTCTTAAGGTCATGTCCTTACTGACGTCATGGCAGTCAATACAGCCAATCGGGTTGGCCATCTCAGAACCTTTACTGAACCATTTGCCCTTGAAAAAGTCATTACCTTCCTTGGCCAGCAACCGGGTATTGTCAGTACTTTTACAGGTCCAGCAGGCGTTAGGCATGGGGCCGTCCGCTGGTTTCATGGGAGCTCCGGTTCGCAGAGTGTTGCGGTTATCAATAAGGGCGTACATGTGGCCACGGGGAGCGTTGTAGTCTTTGGAAAACCCATAGCCTGCCCAGAGCACAACCAGACGCGGGTCTTTATCCAGGGCATCTTCCATTTTGCTGCCAAGATGCTTGCTCTTGAAATCCATCTCAGCTGTTTTTGTCCAGCTTTCGTACTGGCGGGGGAATCCTTCCCTGAATTTTTCGTTCCTGGCTTCCAGGGGATCCAGTTCAGCGTTGACTGTGCCCGTGGTCAGAAGTGTGGTAATTATTGCTGTAAATAGTGGTCCGGGTGGTAATGCTGGTGAACGAATCATACCTGTTCTCCTGACTTGGTATTGCCCGGGTCTGTTGTATGCAGCAGGCGGGACATCGACCATCTCAAACAACTCGTGATAAGTGCAGAAATACGACTGCTGCCCAGAACCATGAAGAAGGCTCCAAGCCAGAGCAGACTGATAAAGGGAAGGACTTTCAGGCGTACTGCCCAGGAACCATCATCAAACGGCTCACCCAAAGTGATGTAAAGATCCTGCTCCAGGCTTGAGAGTTGATCCGTCTCAGTCATAACTTGACCGAAGTAGGGGAACAGTCTTTTTTCCGGGTTGATTGTTCCTAGGTGTCGCCCATCACGGTGTACATCAAAAAATCCATAATCGGAGAAATAGTTAGGGCCGAACACTGGAGTTGTACCGGTGAATTCAAAATCGAACTCACCCAGTCTGGCTGTTTGATAGGGCCACATGCGCAGCTCAGAAACTGAACTGCCACGATCCGACAAGGTGCCCCCGGCCAGAGCCAGAGCCAGGCCAATATGGGCAAGATTTCCAGGACGGATACTCCGGTCCATGGCCTCCTGCAAGCTTCCCGCAAAGATAAGAAATGCCAGTGTCAGAGCAACAATGGTAACAGCATCCATATTTCCCAGAACCTGATGGCAGACAATGCTCGCCAAAACTATACCCAGGGCAGAGAACACCGCCATTTGCCTGAGGCGGCGATATAGAAGGCTGATGGCCAGCAAAGCACTGGCAGTCAAAACAACCGGAACAAAGAAACTGTTGAAATAGGCAGGGCCAACGGAAATTTTGCCCAGTCCAACGGTATCAACAATGAGAGGGTATATGGTACCGAACAGCACCGTCAGGCTGGCTAAAAGCAGTAATATGATCACAGCCGCCAGTAAGATGTCTGGCCGCTGAAACGCTGCCGATGATCTGTTATCGACTGGAGGTCGAAAGACAGTGGCCAGATAGCCAGCAACGGCAGTCAGCGTAATCAGGCTGATAATCGACACACCCAGTGCCGGCGCACTGGAAAAAGTATGCACAGAGGCAAGGACACCAGAACGGACAATAAACAGTCCAGTCAGCATCAGTACCTGGGTCAGGATAATCAGAGCTGCGGTTGTGCTGCCAGCCCGAACGCCCCGCTTGCTGAGAATAGCGGCATGAATCACGGCTGTCAGAGTCAGCCATGGCATCAGTGAAACATTCTCGACAGGATCCCAGAACCACCAGCCTCCCCATCCCAGTTCCCTGTAGGCCCACCAGCTTCCCAGAGCTATCCCCAGGGTCAGCCAGCCCCATGCTGCCAGTGATCTCTGTTGTATCTCCCGTAGCCACTGCTGTACCGGCAGCTTCAGCCATAGAGCAGCCAGAGTTAGGGCAAAGATCAAACTGATGCCACCATACCCCATATAAAGCGATGGAGGGTGAATAGCCAGTCCCGGGTCCTGCAATAAGGGGTTCAGCCCTCTACCGTCATCCGGCAGCCCTTCGGCAACAATGGAGAAGGGAGGCTTAAGGAACAGCAGGAACTGGAACGCAAGGCTGGTCAGGGCGGTAACAGCCAGAGTGTGGTACCGAAGCTGTGCAGGAAGATGCCCGCTGGTTAACCAGAAAAACAGGCTCCAGCCAGAGAAGATCGTAGTCCATAACAGCAGCGAACCCTCATGCCCGCCCCAGGTACCGGATATCCGATAATGTAAGGGAAGGCGTACACTGTTGTGTTCCACGACATAGGCTAGGGACAGATCAAGATATATCATGGCCAGCATCAGGATAACCAAAGCAGTCAGCAAAGCTGCAAACTGGCAGCCCGCGAGGACTCCCACAACTTTATTTTGACTAATCAACTTGTGTTTTATCCAAGGCTGCAGGATAAGCAGGGCTGTGGCTGTAAAGGCCATTGTCAGCATAGAGTTTCCTGCAGTGGCGGTCATGGTGGTTATCCGATGATTGGTGTCAAGGCACTGATTTTCTATGATCCAGAAGGTTCTGCCGGTGGAATTTGCTTCTTCATCAGTTTGGGGTTGGGCAGGGTGTGGGCAATACCTTTATGGCAGTCTATACAGGTCTGGCCATTGGCTATCATCTTGCTGTGGTTGATCCGGGCCCACTCATACTGATGGGGAATAGCTTGCTCAAAGTTACTGTGACAGTGGCGGCAGTTGGCCGAATCATTGGCTTTCATCTTGCGCCACTCCCGCTCAGCCATTTCCAGCCGGTGTGCTTCATACTTCTCCGGTGTATCAATTTTTCCGATCAGGGTTCCATAAACTTCCCGTGCAGCCTCAATCTTGCGGAATATCTTTCCGATGGGGTCATGGGGGATATGACAGTCAGCACATTCAGCCGTTACCCCGGAACTGTTTTGAAAATGAAATGTATCCCGGAACTCGGCATAGGCATGGTTCTCCATTTCATGGCAACTGATACAGAATTCCTGGGTGCTGGTGGCGCTCATGGAGAAGCTGAACACACCCCAGATAATCACAGCGCCAGCAGCACCCATTAAGATCAGTGCGCCAGCAGAGTAGCGAATAGAAGGCTTTGACAGAAAACTTAACAGTTGCTTTACCACGGCCATTGAGCTGTTCTCTCTGGTAACCTTGGCCCGATATCACTCAATCAAGCCTCTTGTGGTCGAAACCAAAAAAAGAATAGGGAGTTCTATTGCTCTTAAGTGATGCTTATCAGGCACTGACTGGAGTTACATTTTATGACCTGTCTGAGAGAGCCTTAGACTAATTAGTTTGAAGTTGTCGGCTACTTATTATTTGAGAAGCTTGATAGCTGTCTTATAGCGCAATAAAAAGCCATGGGCGGGATATATGTCTAATGGGTGAGAAGCGTCTATATTTCCAGAAGCTTGGAAAGTGTGAGAGGCAGTTGTGCAAGTAGCCCGGAAACAGCGGCTTTATGCATTGGCATTTATTTTCTGTGGCTTTAGTATCAGTGTGGCTCTGGCACTGGTAGCACTGCAGGATAATATCAATCTGTTTTATTCACCGGCACAGATCGTGGCAGGAGAGGCTCCTGTGGGAAAAACTATCCGGGGGGGCGGACTGGTTATGCCTGGCTCTGTTGAAAGAGATAGCTCCAGCCTGAGAGTGCGTTTCAAGATTACCGATGGAGAAGGAGATGTCTTGGTAAACTATAGCGGTCTGCTCCCGGATCTGTTCCAGGAGGGGCAGGGTATAGTGGCACTGGGTAAACTGGAAACAAACGGTGAGTTCTGTGCAGCGGAACTGCTGGCCAAGCACTCACCGGACTATATGCCTGCAGAAGTCAAAGCTGCTGTAGACAAGGTGCATGCCCGGAAAATATGAAGCAATTATTAGCTGGATCAGGTTTCTTTTTAGCTTCACTGATGGTATCTGCAGAAGAAGGGTTATCTGGTGGGCACTGGATTGACTTAACCCATGAACTGTCATCCGAAACTGTATTCTGGCCAACGGCAGCGCCATTCAAAATGACAACTGAATTTGAGGGCATTTACGGAGGATGAATATTACTATTCGGCCTATTCATTTTGTACCGCTGAGCACGGTGGCACCCATATTGAGTAAGCGGTAATTTCTACCCATCTGGTTGTCTTGCTGGATCAGGTGTAATCCTGATGCAATTCCTCTTTGGTGAATGTCGATACTCTTAGCATTTAACCAATAAGTCAGAGATGCTGACTATACCAGCAACCATTGTGCTTAAGTTGACTCTGATATGAACCTCATACGGTACTTCCAAGTACCGCTATGTCCACAAAAATATTTGACACTCTTCGTATATTAATATTTGTTATAGCTGCAAAGAGAAATTGTGATCACCTTTTTGTAGGAATAGATACAGTCTTTTATGTCCCCCCTCTTTTGTTCCGCTTGCCCTTGCAGCGCGCATCCGTGCTGCCCCGGCGGTGGGATTCAAGAAGCCTCGTCGAATCAAAGGACAGGCCGCAGCCACAGGTGGTGTTGCGCTTGCAACGCACATCCGTGCTGCCCCGGCGGTGGGAGTTAAGAAGGTTCACCGAATCAAAGGACAGGCCGCAGCCACAGGTGGTGTTGCGCTTGCCCTTGCAACGCGCATCCGTGCTGCCCTGGCGGTGGGAGTTAAGAAGGTTCACCGAATCAAAGGACAGGCCGCAGCCACAGGTGGTGTTGCGATTGCCCTTGCCCTTGCCCTTGCAACGCGCATCCGTGCTGCCTAGGCAGTGGGAGTTAAGAAGGCTCACCGAATCAAAGGACAGGCCGCAGCCACAGGTGGTGTTGCGCTTGCCCGTGCAGCGCGCATCCGTGCTGCCCCGGCGGTGGGATTCAAGAAGCCTCGTCGAATCAAAGGACAGGCCGCAGCCACAGGTGGTGTTGCGCTTGCAACGCGCATCTGTGCTGCCCCGGCGGTGGGATTCAAGAAGCCTCGCTGAATCAAAGGACAGGCCGCAGCCACAGGTGGTGTTGCGCTTGCCCTTGCAACGCGCATCCGTGCTGCCCTGGCGGTGGGAGTTAAGAAGGTTCACCGAATCAAAGGACAGGCCGCAGCCACAGGTGGTGTTCAGCTTGCCCTTGCAACGCGCATCCGTGCTGCCCTGGCGGTGGGAGTTAAGAAGCCTCGCCGAATCAAAGGACAGGCCGCAGCCACAGGTGGTGTTCAGCTTGCCCTTGCAGCGCGCATCCGTGCTGCCCTGGCGGTGGGAGGTAAGAAGGCTCGCCGAATCAAAGGACAGGCCGCAGCCACAGGTGGTGTTGCGCTTGCCCTTGCAGCGCACATCCGTGCTGCCCCGGCGGTGGGAGTTAAGAAGGCTGGCCGAATCAAAGGACAGGCCGCAGCCGCAGGTGGTGTTGCGCTTGCCCTTGCAGCGCGCATCCGTGCTGCCCTGGCGGTGGGAGTTAAGAAGGCTCGCCGAATCAAAGGACAGGCTGCAGCCACAGGTGGTGTTGCGCTTGCCCTTGCAGCGCGCATCCGAGCTGCCCTGGCGGTGGGATTCAAGAAGGCTCACCGAATCAAAGGACAGGCCGCAGCCACAGGTGGTGTTGCGCTTCTTCCTGAATACTGCAGCTTGTTCACTTTGCGTCACTATTTCCACTTCCAGAGTGAGAGGACTGTCGTAACCTGGATAACTTTCAACGGAAGTGGTAACAGAGGGTTCTTTTTTAACCACCCTCTGGCAATGAATTTCCCAGGCCAGTAGCTCAGGATTGAGAGACATCCTAAGTGGACCCCATGATTCTTTTTCAACCACCCTCTGGCAATGAATTTTCCAGGCCAGTAGCTCAGGATTGAGAGACATCCTAAGTGGACCCCATGATTCTTTTTCAATGATCACCTCATCTGTTTCAGGTGGCGGGGTGCCTGAACGGGACGTTGCTGTGCAAGCTGATCCTGGAGCACTCAATTTGAGGGTGTCATCATCCAGGTGTGGCACCCTTATTCGGGATGCACTTTCAATGCCCCGACATTCGAAACCTTCACCTGAAACAGGCACACAGTAAGTATCATCCAGTGGGTGGGCCGCTGGGGCGTGAGTGCGTATGGCTCCTGTTGAGAGAATCTCTGTCTCCCCTTCGCCTGCGGGTAAAACGAGAGCGCAGCTCTCCTGCTTATTTGTACCTGAACTGGCAAGTTGAACTGTGGCAATGACCAGGACAAGGCAAAAGTATGTTGGCTTTAACAATCCAGAAAACAAGTCAGCTTCCCTGAACCAAACCGGCCTTAAAGGTTAGCAGAACAGTCAGGGGCCATTTTAAACCCGGTTGATTTCTATGCTCTGAACATTCCAGGGAAGCAACTGTTCAATATCTTCAATAGATTTCACGGAAGGCAACTGGGTAAAAACCTCTTTCAGGTAAGCATAGGGGGTAGTGGGTCAGATGTGTGTTTAAGGGACAACACGGATAGCAAATTGAATACGCATACCAATTATGTAAAGTATGGTATGTCTCACAGAAGTCAGCTGCGCGAGCTGCAGCAGTACAAACATTGGAAAATACGGCTTCAGCCGCCGTGGCGTGCAACGTTATCTCTGCCAAAATCCAGACTGCATCACCAAAAGCTTTATGCTGGAGTATCGGTACAAAGCGTGTGCTCCTGGCGTTCATAAGCAGGTTGTCGATATGGCTATTAACGGTAGTGGCATTCGGGATACCAGCCGGGTTCTCCAGATCAGTAAAACGACAACTATCAATATTATACGACGCAAAGAAAGTCACCTCGTGCAGGTCAACCCCAATATCCGTGCCTTGGGACTGAGTGCAGACAACAAGGTTCGACTGGAGCCTGCCTGTGAAGCCGCTGAGCTTGATGAGCAGTGGTCATTTGTCGATAAAAAATCTAACCAGCGCTGGCTTTGGTACGCAATAGACCATGCGACCAACACGGTTCTTGCTTACGTTTTTGGCAAGAGAAGAGATAAGGTGTTTAAGAAGCTGAAAGCTCTTCTTGAGCCCTTTGGTATACAACGCTTTTATACAGATGACTGGGGTGCCTATGAGAGACATCTGGATGAAGATAAGCATGAAATTGGCAAAAGAAATACCCAAAAAATTGAGCGTAAAAACCTGAATTTCAGAACCTGGATAAAACGTTTGGCCCGAAAAACTATCTGCTTTTCCAAGCTTGAGACAATGCACGATACTGTCATTGGGTTAATGATCAATAAAGTAGAATTCGGAGTGGATATTTATGCCCAAACACACATCTGACCCACTACCCAGGTATTTTATTTCTGGGCGTGGAACCGCTCAATAGCAGTAACAGGGGTTATTAATGCATTCCATAAAGTTATGCGATAAATGAATAATATGAATTTGTGTTATTTCTGGAGCTGCCTTAGGATGCTTGCATATAAATAGAAAACATGCTGTGAAAAGTTGCCGAGGAGGTGTGCTGTGGCAGGAAGAACGCTCTATGACAAGTTATGGGATGCCCATCTGGTAAAAAGCCGGGATGATGGTTCTGCCCTTCTTTATATAGATCGTCAGCTGCTCCATGAAGTCACCTCCCCCCAGGCCTTTGAAGGTTTACGCCTTGCTGGGCGCAAGCCCTGGCGGATTAACGCAAACCTGGCGACCCCTGACCACAATGTCCCTACAACGGTCAGCGAACGGCAGGGGGGGATTGCGGGAATCATGGATCCTGTTTCCCGTATCCAGGTGCAGACCCTGGACGATAACTGCGATGAGTTCGGTATTATCCAATATGCCATGAAAGATATCCGCCAGGGGATTGTTCATGTTGTCGGGCCGGAACAGGGGGCCACGCTTCCGGGAATGACTGTAGTCTGTGGCGATTCCCATACCGCAACCCATGGCGCCTTTGGTGCTTTGGCCCATGGTATTGGGACTTCAGAAGTTGAACATGTTCTGGCAACCCAGTGTCTGGTGACCAGGAAAATGAAGAATATGCGTGTCAGAGTGGAGGGTGCCCTCGGACATGGCGTCACAGCCAAGGATGTTGTGCTGGCGGTGATCGGTAAAATCGGTACAGCGGGGGGAACAGGCTGTGCCATTGAGTTTTCCGGCAGCACAATAGAGTCACTGTCCATGGAAGGTCGGATGACTATCTGCAATATGGCCATTGAAGCTGGTGCCCGGGTTGGTCTGGTGGCAGTCGATCGCACCACGATTGACTATGTTCAGGGCCGACCTTGTGCGCCAACGGGTTCTGACTGGGAAGCCGCCGTCGATTACTGGTTGACCCTGCACTCCGATGTTGATGCTGTTTTCGACCACGAGGTTGAACTGGCAGCAGAAGAGATAAAACCACAGGTAACCTGGGGCACATCACCGGAAATGGTTGCAGCCGTTGATGGTCATGTTCCCGATCCTGATCAGGAGCAGGACGAAACAAGGGCAGAGGGTATTCGTTATGCTCTGGCCTATATGGGGCTGGAAGCCGGACAGCCTTTAACCTCTATTCAGCTGGACCGTATCTTTATTGGTTCCTGCACCAACTCCCGCATTGAGGATCTTCGTGAAGCTGCAGCTGTGGTCAAGGGGCGTAAGGTGGCTGAAACTATCAAACAGGCCATGGTTGTACCGGGTTCCGGTCTGGTCAAGAAGCAGGCCGAGGAGGAAGGGCTTGACCAGATTTTTATTGAGGCTGGTCTGGAATGGAGAGAACCGGGCTGCTCCATGTGCCTGGCGATGAATGCCGATCGCCTCGGTGAGGGTGAACATTGCGCTTCTACATCCAACCGTAACTTTGAAGGACGCCAGGGTTTTGGTGGAAGAACCCACCTTGTCAGTCCTGCCATGGCTGCGGCAGCAGCTGTCACTGGTCGTTTTATCGATGTGCGTGAACTGATGGAGGCTTCAGCATGAAAGCATTTACCGTTCATACTGGCCTGGTTGCCCCTCTGGATCGCGCCAATGTTGATACCGACATGATTATTCCCAAGCAGTTTTTAAAGTCGATCAAGCGTTCCGGTTTCGGCAAAAATCTGTTTGATGAACTCCGTTATCTGGATGAAGGCAAGCCGGATCAGGACTGTTCCGACCGCCCGAAGAACAGTAAATTTATTCTGAATCAGCCCCGTTATCAGGGTGTTTCGGTATTGCTGGCCCGTAAGAACTTTGGTTGTGGATCCAGCCGTGAACATGCTCCCTGGGCGCTGGACGATTTTGGCTTCCGCTGCGTGATTGCCCCCAGCTTTGCCGATATTTTCTATAACAACTGTTTCAAAAACGGTCTGTTACCCGTTGTTCTGCCGGAAGAGATTGTTGATCAGCTGTTCGCCGCCTGTGGACAGCAGGAAGGTTACAGTCTGACAGTTGATCTTGAGCGGCAGGTTGTCCTGACTGCAAATGGCACAGAGGGTGAAGAGTTTGCTTTTGAGGTTGACCCTTTCCGCAGGGAGTGTTTGCTGAACGGTCTGGATGAAATTGGCCTGACTCTGCAGCAGTCAGCAGCTATTCAGGAGTTTGAAGCAGGGCACCAGAAAAAGTTTCCCTGGTTATTTAAAGAATTATCAAAATAGAAGTTAGGGGTGCTGCAAAAATGAAAAAAGTTCTGGTTTTACCCGGTGATGGCATAGGTCCGGAAATTATGGCTCAGGCTGTAAGGGTTCTGGAAGTGGTTAAAGAAAGGTTTGGTCTGGCGATTACCACTGAGCAGGGTCTGGTTGGTGGAGCAGCTATTGATGCTACCGGTGTCCCTCTGCCTGAACAGACATTAACAGCAGCGAAAAGGGCTGATGCCATTCTGCTGGGGGCAGTAGGGGGGCCGAAGTGGGATAACCTGGAGATGGCGGTTCGACCAGAAAAAGGCCTGCTTGGATTGCGCTCCAGTCTTGAGTTGTTTGCCAATCTGCGTCCGGCGATGCTTTACCCCCAGCTGGCTGAAGCCTCAACATTGAAGCCCGAGGTGGTCAGTGGGCTGGATATACTGATTGTTCGTGAACTGACCGGTGGCATTTACTTTGGTCAGCCCCGGGGGATTCGTACTTTGTCCAGCGGTGAGCGGGAGGGTTTTAATACCTACGTTTACAGCGAGTCGGAAATTGAACGTATTGGTCGGGTTGCATTTGAAGCGGCGCGGAAGCGGGGAGGAAAGCTCTGTTCCGTCGACAAGCATAATGTCCTGGAAGTCACTGTTCTCTGGCGTGAAGTGATGGAGCGGCTGGCGCCGGAATACCCTGATGTTCAGCTGTCCCATATGTATGTTGATAATGCTGCCATGCAGCTGGTGCGTGCTCCCAGGCAGTTTGATGTTATGGTCACCGGTAATATGTTCGGGGATATCCTCTCTGACTGTGCTGCGATGCTGACCGGTTCCATTGGCATGCTGCCATCAGCGTCTCTTGATGCCAATAATAAAGGTATGTATGAGCCGGTACACGGTTCGGCACCGGATATCTCCAGACAGGATCTGGCCAACCCTCTGGCAACCATCCTCTCTGTGGCCATGATGCTGCGTTATTCCTTTGCAGAAGCGGAAGCTGCAGAAACGATAGAACAGGCGGTCAGTAAAGTGCTTGATCAGGGTATCCGTACCGGAGATATCTGGTCCGAAGGTTGTGAAAAAACAGGAACCCGGGGTATGGGTGATGCCGTAGTCAGGGCATTGAGTGAGGTATAGCAGAGTGAAGAAAGTTGGATTAATTGGCTGGCGGGGGATGGTGGGTTCCGTCCTGATGCAGAGAATGGTGGAAGAGGGAGATTTCGCTAGGATTGAGCCGGTGTTTTTTACCACCTCTCAGGAGGGACAGCCGGGTCCTGCACACCTGCAGGGTGAAGGGGTAGTGGTTCCGGCACTGAAAAGTGCCTATAAGGTTTCTGAACTGGCGGAGATGGATATTATTATCTCCTGCCAGGGGGGGGATTTTACCGGGGAAATCTATCCCAGGCTCAGGGCATCAGGCTGGAATGGTTTCTGGATTGATGCTGCATCCAAACTGCGTATGAAAGACGACGCGGTTATTATTCTTGACCCGGTTAACCGTCCGGTGATTGACCGTGCCCTTGATGAAGGTATTAAAATCTACGTGGGTGGTAACTGCACCGTCAGCCTGATGCTTATGGGACTGGGTGGTCTGTTTCGGGAAGGTCTGGTTGAGTGGACGACAGCGATGACCTATCAGGCTGCCAGTGGCGGAGGTGCCCGCCATATGCGAGAGCTGCTCAGGGGTATGGGTGTGATCCACGCCTCTGTTGCCGGGGAGCTGGCCAATCCCGCCTCGGCCATTCTTGATATTGACCGGAAGGTGACAGAGACTATCCGCAGTGATCTGGATACCAGTGCATTTGGCGTGCCCCTGGCTGGTAGCCTGATTCCCTATATTGATTCCCAGCTGGATAACTTTCAGAGCCGGGAAGAGTGGAAGGGGCAGTCTGAAACCAACAAAATTCTTGGTCTGCAGGATAACCCGATTCCTATTGATGGTCTCTGTGTTCGTGTCGGGGCGATGCGCTGTCACTCCCAGGCTCTAACGGTTAAACTGACCCGGGATCTGCCTCTGGCAGATATCGAAGCCATTGTAGGTGAAGCCAATGACTGGGTAGAAGTTGTTGCCAATAACCGGGAAGAGTCTATGAACAAACTGAGCCCGGCTGTAGTCAGTGGCTCCATGCATGTTCCGGTTGGGCGCCTGCGCAAGATGAATATGGGGCCAGAACACCTCTCCGCCTTTACTGTTGGAGACCAGCTCCTTTGGGGAGCCGCTGAACCCTTGCGCCGCATGCTGAATATTCTTCTGTAATCCTTTTATCTATCTTTCCACCGCCTGCCCCTGAAGGTGGCAGGCGTGATGGCTGCTCTTTTTTTTAAGTTATCCATGTCTTTTTGCTATTCGATTATTCTCGATCGGTAAGGTGCTCTGTCTATTCTATTTTGCTTATTGGTCGCGGCTGCTCTTCCTGTCTAAACTGATTGACCGGTATCAGGGGGGGGGTATTGTTGTGTGCAGATACTTGGCGATCAGTAAGCAATTTTTCCTGTTTGAAGTTTTTCTGGTGTTAACCTTGATCAGCATGGTTTCTGTTTGTTATGGAATTGGGCACAACTACAAAAGACATACTCAGGCAGAACTAGATTCAAAAAAGAGTGTATGGGTTAATTTTGATCAAAAAATTGAAACAGACAAGCGTTATGCTTCATTGCTGGAGGATGTAAAAAAAACCCGATTCACCATGCACGATGTTGGAGATCCATATCCTTATCCGCCGTTGGGTTTTTTTTCCCAGATCATGCATTTATATCTCAATCTCTATACTAACCATCTTGCCGACTGGTTGGACTATTGCCAAGAACATGGATCTGAGGGAACCGTGACGCTGTTTAATGAAAAGTTAAGTTTTGATGAGGGATTCTATAAATATTTAGAAGGTGAAGATCCTTTACTGATGCCCATACTGGCTTTTCTTCTTCACTTAGTATGGCAGGGCGTGGTTAGTGTTTCTGAAGATGATCTTACTTATATCAAATTCAGACTACGCTGGGTAGATGAAACCATGTTGACTGATCCTGAAATGGCGATAGTCTGGGAAGATGAATATAAGGATTTAATTGAGGACTCTCAAGAGTGGTGGGGAAATATATCTCATGAAATTCCGTTATGGACAACTACACAGCAACGAGGTGTTGTATTTAAGAAGATTCCCAGAAAAGAACAAAAGTATATTAGAGATTATTTCAAGCAAGTATCGGATTTCCCTGAAGAGTTAGTTCTGCGAAGTGTTTGGCACTTTTGTTTGTTTTTAGCAGATTCAGGTTTTTTAGCAAAAGACTATAATCGTGATCCTTTGATGGATCACTTGGCAGGTTTTGTTTTTAATGCTGCTCTCAGCAAGGGCGGATATCTTTTGAGAGAAAGGGATCGGCGACTGACAGCTTGGTGGATTCAACATGTTGCTTTTGAGGAGGGCAAGGCTTCTGAGGCTCATCGAAAAAGATGGCTGACAAAAATGCAAAACTATAAACTGCCTGGTACTCAAGTGGATTTATCAACGCCAGAACCTGGGCAGATTCAATCTTCTGATTATGTTTTACCGGCAACATTGACTCCTGCTTTTCATGAGAATTTACCCAGTGAAGAAGCGTCAGGCAATAAAACCATCAATAATGATGAAAATATTTCGGTATCAAGTAATCAGACTGTATCTGAAATATCACAACAATCATCTATGGCTCAAGATTGTGCAGAGTTAAAGCTAGTCAAGCCCGTGATGGCTGTAATCCCGATAGTAAAAAAAAAGAACAAGAATCACCTTTAACCTCTTTAAGCACTGAACAGGATGAAGGAAGGCTAAAAGAGAGTAAGGTTGAAACGGTAGTGAGAGAGGAGAGGGAGGATCAGAAAAAAAATTACCTTTATCAAAATGGTGAGGCCAGGCAGGAGTTGCTGCAGTCTGTACTTGTGTTGGCCAAAAAGAAGAGGCCACATAAGGAAAAGAGAAAACAAATAAATCCTAAAAGAGCTTTTTTGAATAAAGGTGTAAAAAAAGGTCGCGACAGCAGGGTGACAGTAAAGCGAGTGAGGGGCGATGGTTCAGATCCTGCCATATCCATAACGAAGAAGTTATGGGGCAATAAAATTGTAGAATATACCATATCATTTCTCCCCTTTAAGAGCGTGATCCAGGCATATAAAAGGAAAATCGGGTTGCCTAAGCGCAGGAATACCGCTGGAGGAAAACGTATAACCTTTATTCCTGATAGAAATGCTTCTTTGAGAGCTACACCGAGACCAACTAACCGTAGATTAATGATAAGTAGCTCTTTAAAATCAAAACCTGCTGCAGGGCGTTATCCCATAGCAGGGTTGCCTGATAGAGCTTCGGATTCCCCTGCTCAGGTTTCCGGGACAGAGACTTCTGACGGTGCCAATACTCCTCCTTTGCTTCCACCATCCTATGAAGGTATGCACCCGAAATTACAGCCCTGGTCTCCATAAAATAGTGTTTTACAAACAGTTCCTGTAGCTATTACAGTTGCCTCAGTTTCTCTTTATTTAAGTTGTCATATGTTTGATATGCCTCTAGCCCTGATCGGGGCGGACACATTTGCGGGTGAAGCTGCACTTGCTCTTCTGGCTGAAGCCGGAATTCCAGCGGAAAGAGTTATTGCTCTGGTAGCTGAAACTGATGAAGACGCTTCTGTACAGTATTCTGGCCAGACTCTGCTGTTACAATCTCTGGACTGTTATCAATTTTCGGCGGGACAGCTGGTCATCTGTGCCGGTGATGAAAACCTTGCTGAGGCTGCAATGGCCAAGGCCGGGCAGGCCGGTGCCCTTGTTATTGATGCCACAGGTTTCAGTCGTTCCCAGGAGCATCTTCCTCTTGTGCATCCGCAGTTAAATCCCGAGGCCCTGATGAATCTGCAGCAGGAAGGCGTCGTTGCCGTGCCGGGTGACATTACCATGGCTGTGCTGCCGGTTCTGCGGGGGCTGCGTCAGCTGGGGGGGGTTAACCGGGTTGACATGAATTGTCTTCTTTCCGTCAGCAGTGCAGGAAAAGATGGTATCAGTGAGCTGGCTGGGCAGACCAGTCGTCTCCTCAATGGTCTGCCGGCTGAACATAATACTTTTTCCGATCAGATTGCCTTCAATTTTCTGCCGGGTTCTGCACCTGAGTCCAGTGGGGTAGTGACGGCTGGCCGGGAACTGGGGATTATGCTGGCTGAAGATGCTCTGCCGGTTCATATTAATAGTGTTGTCGTACCTGTATTCTACGGCCAGGCCATACATCTGTCGGTTTCCATGGAGTGGGAGGTGACCGTAGCTGATATCTGGGGTGTTCTGGATGGAGATCCATCGCTGCATCTCAATTATGACCCGGAAGAGATGGTTAGCCCTGTCAGTCTTGCGAATACTGATGATGAACAGAAGGCGAAGATACAGGTTTGCGGTCTAAACGTATCGGAAAACCATGGCCATGTTCTTAATATGTGGCTGATAACCGATAATTCCAGAGTCAGTGCCGTGTCTGCAGCGGTACAGCTCTATCAGCGGTTGATTGCAGACTTTCTGCAATGATAAGTTATTTCAGATAACCGTCTGCCTGGAAGTGGTGCTGTTTTTGCTCAAGCCAAAATGGTGCTCTACGGAAGGGCAGAAGAAAAGTTTATTGTTCGAATGGCTGTAATGCTTTGTTATATCTATTGTTAATAGATGAAACATGGAAGCCCCGGAAAAGATATTAAAGATTCAGTAATCGGGGATAGCGTGATCGAGCAGTAACAACAAGGATAGGGAACATATGTTACGCAAGCTTGTTGCAGCTGTTGCGGTTGCAGGAACGGTGGGCGGGGTCACTGTTCCTAGTGCTGCGTACGCTCTGGGTCTTGGGGACATTCAACTGAAATCGGTCCTGAATCAACCTCTGAATGCTCGAATTGAGCTGGTTGAGGCCCGGGAGCTGACTCTCAGTGAAATTTTGCCCAATATTGCTACCCGGGCTGACTTTGAACGTGCCGAGGTGGCCCGTCCTTTCTTCCTTTCTACGCTTCGATTCAAAACTGCCATGGACAAGGATGGTCGGTTGTACATCCATGTCACCAGTGATAAACCCATAGTTGAACCCTATCTCAACTTCCTGGTTGAGGTGCACTGGCCCAACGGCAGGCTTTTACGTGAATACACATTGTTGCTGGATCCACCAAGGTTCGGCAGCAGTGTTTTCTCGACTGTGACACCAAAGCCTCCTGTGGTTACGCCGGAGGAGGTGCAGGAAGAACCGGTGGTTCTTGAAGATAACTCCACCAGGCCTGCCCCTGATCAGCCATTAGCCGCGGAACTTCCGGGTAAGCCGAAGCAGCTGGAAGAGCCGGAAAAACCGGAAAAACCGAAAGAATCTGAAAGGCGGCATGAAGCAGTACAGCCGGAGCAAGATGTTGCGGAAGTTCAGGCGGCTCAACCTGAACGGAATGATGAAACTGAAGATGCCAGAGCGGAGTCCGTTATCCTGTCAGAATTTCTGGCCGAGCAGGGTATGCCTGTGCCCAGGGTTGAGGAGCCACCAGAAGCAGTTACCCCTGTGGCTGAGCCGGTCAGACGCCCTGTTTACCGCCGGACTCCGGAAACATACACCGTTATCAAGAACGATACTCTCTACGAGATTGCCAGGAATACCCGTCCCGGGCGGGATGTCTCCATTAACAGCATGATGCTGGCGCTGCAGGAGCGTAATCCTGAGGCCTTTATTAATGGCAACGTCAACCTGCTGAAGAAAGGAGCGGTGCTCGAAATTCCAGACCGCGTAACTCTGAAAAATATTGATCCATCCAGGGCTAACCAGGCAATTGCTGCCCAACACCAACAGTGGCGAGAGGGCAGGACAGGATCGATACAGCTGGATGCAACCCGTAAAACCAAAGTGGAAAGTGTGCCGCGTGGCAGTATCAAGCAGGACCGCCTGGATATAGTCAGTGTCGGAGCCCATGATCGTGTCGGTGTCGGTGACGGTGCCGATCAGGGAGGAGGGCAAACAGCTGGAGGGAAGTCCCGGCAGCTGGAGTCCGAGCTGGCCATCAAGCAGGAACAGCTGGACTCCCTGAGCCGTGAAAATTTCGAACTTAATTCCCGGCTACGGGATCTGGAGGAGCAGATTTCCTCCCTGGAAAGGCTGGTATCACTGAAGAGTGATCAGCTAATGGCTATCCAGAATGTAGAAGAGCTTGAACAGGAATCGGAGGCTGATTCCGCCCCCGCCCCTGTCGATACAGCTGCCTCTCAGGAATATCAGGACGAAGTTGATGATATAGCAGCCAGTGAGGAGCCGGTTGATACCGGAGAAGAGACTGATGCTGTCGCAGAGCTCGATGCTGGGGAAGAGATCGATACTGGAGAAGAGATCGATACTGGAGAAGAGATCGATTACAACTATTTCGAAGATGATCTGGAAGATGAGTCCCTGGACAGTGATGACATGATGTCCTCGGGGGAAGGTGATCTTGAAGCTATTGAGCAGATGGCTGAAGCTCTCGATAAACAAGGGTCAGAACAGGGATTTTTGAACCGGATCCTCACCAATATCACCTATCTGGTCGGTGTTATTGGCGGTGTCATCCTGATTCTGACCGGCGTAGGTATCATGCTCTGGCGCCGGAAGAAGGGCGAAAATCTCGAGATGGACTCTGAAGCTCTGCTTGCTGCTCTGCCTGATGATGGCGAAGAGCAAGACTTTGCCGAGTTGGATGATCTGAGCGAATTCGGTGAGGTAGATGGTGTCGACTATTTTGCCGATCAGGAAGAAGCTGTCGAGTCAGCACCAGATTCCTCGGACAATGATGCTTCAGATGATAATACTTCTGAGAACCAGGACTACCTGGCTGAAGCTGAAACTTATATCGCCTATGGTCGTTTTGAACAGGCTGTTGATGTATTGAAGCAAGGGATCAGTAATGAACCTAAGCGTACTGACATACGGTTGAAGCTGCTGGAAGTGCTGGTTGAGCTGAAGGATAAAAATGAGTTCCAGCTTCAGGAGCTTGATCTGCAGATTATGGGTGACCATACAGCGATTCAGCGGGCGGCAGAGCTGAGCGAGAGCTTCTCTTCCGAGACCTCGGACTCTCCGGCTGATGTGTCACTTCCTGAACTGGATTTAACAGAACAGCCTGAGAGCGAGGCTGAAGTAACCGTATCTGAATCCACAGTATCTGAACCAGCTGTATCTGAACCAGAGACAGCCGAAGCTGATGGTATTGAAGATCTTGAGTTTGACCTAGGTGATCTTGATCTGGCGGATGAAATCAGTGAGCCAGTCAACGAGGAGCAGGAGCCAAAAGAAGAGACTTCAGTCGACTTTGACTCTCTGGAAGTTGAGCTGGATGAGGCGGCGATCGGAAAGGATATTCCCGAGCTGGAAGATCTGGAGCTTGAGGCTGGTGTTATGGCAGGCTCTGGTGATCAGGCATCGAAAGATGACCTGGCTGGAGCAGAGTCCGCTGCAGGAGAGGATGTAGCAGCCGTTCCTGATTTCGGTAGTGAACTGGCAGAACTCGAAGGTGAGCTGGCCAGTCTGTCAACAGATTTGAATCTGGATGTGGACGATCTGGAGAAAGCTCTTGAGCCCGAGGAATCATCTTTTCTTAAAGAGCTTGCTGAGCCTGAAGCGAAGGTAGAAGATGAGAAAACAGAAACGCCTTCTGCCATTGATATGGAGGCACTTGCGGCTGATTCCGGGGATGGTGAAGCCTCTCTGGATGGTATGGATGATGACTTCAGCTTCCTAGGAGATGCTGATGAGGCCTCTACCAAGATTGACCTGGCCCGTGCCTATATGGAAATGGGCGATCAGGATGGTGCCCGCAGTATCCTTGAAGAGGTGATCAAGGAAGGCAATGATGCCCAGAAGAAAGAAGCTCAGGATTTAATCGATAAACTGTAACAGCTTTTTTGCCCCGTTTAAGAAAGGTCGGTATTATCCCGGCCTTTTCTTTTTCTGTTTTGCTGAGAATCCATGAGCCGAAAGTCCGAGGTATTATCTGGAGGGCCGGAAAGTTACCGGTTTGCTGCCTGTGTCGAATATGATGGATCTACCTTCCATGGCTGGCAGAGCCTGAAGTCAGGGTTGCCGACTATCCAGGCATCCGTGGAAAAAGCTCTCAGCAAAGTTGCCAATCATCCCGTCAGTGTGATTTGTGCTGGCCGAACCGATGCCGGTGTACACGGCAGTCGTCAGATTATTCACTTTGATACCACCTCAGTGCGCAGTGAGCGTGGCTGGGTCTATGGCTGTAATACCAATCTTCCGGATACCATAGCCATGCGCTGGGTGAAACCTGTCTCAGTAGATTTTCATGCCCGTTTTTCGGCGCTGGCAAGACGGTATCGCTACGTGATATACAATAACCCGATCCGGCCGGCACACCTCAGTCGTGGAGTGACATGGAACTATCGTCCGCTGGATGTTGAGCGGATGCGTGCTGCTGCCAGGTTTCTGATTGGGGAGCATGACTTCACCTCCTACCGGGCTGTGCAGTGTCAGGCGAAGAACCCTGTCCGCACTATTCAGCACCTGGAGATTCACCGTTTTGGTGACCTGATCGTTCTGGATGTTAAGGCTAATGCCTTCCTGCATCATATGATCCGCAATATTGCCGGGGTTTTGATGGCAATTGGGTGTGGTAAAAGGGAGCCAGAATGGGCGCAGGAGGTTCTTGAAGCCCGTGACCGAAGTGTCGGAGGTGTTACTGCTCCCCCATGGGGACTGTACTTTGTTGATGTAAAATATCCGGCAGAGTTTGATTTGCCGGATGAGCCGCTGGGTCCATCTTTTATCGGGCCTTTAATGATCCCGGTGGTATGAATCAGAGGTGTGAAGCTACTGTCCCGGGTATGGCTGACAATACTGGGTATGGGCTGAATGAGCTGGGGGGGAAACCTGTGTTGTTTGAGAGTGGGGAAAAAACCCGGGTAAAAATCTGTGGTCTGCGCCAGCCTGAGCATGCTGTACTGGCCGCTGATTGTGGAGCAGATGCCGTGGGTCTGATGTTTTATCAGCCAAGCCCAAGGCATCTCTCCAGGGAAGAAGGTCGTCAGTTATCTGAGGCGGTAGCCGGACGAGTTACCAGGGTGGGGGTGTTTGTCAATCCGGAGCCGGATTACATCGAAGATATTCTGACCCATGTGGAGCTGGATGTCTTACAGTTCCATGGTGATGAAGATAACAGGTTCTGCACCCGCTGGAACCTTCCTTGGCTGAAGGCGGTACGAGTAAAAAATAACATGGATGTCAGTGAAAAACTAAAGAGCTGGCCTGATGCTTATGGTTTTCTGCTGGACTCATTTACCCCCGGTGTTTATGGGGGAACTGGTGAGACTTTTGACTGGGACAGGTTCCCATCACACTTGGAGCAGCCTCTGGTGCTGGCCGGCGGACTGACAGTGGATAATGTGGCTGATGCAGTAGTCACGATTCAGCCTTGGGCTGTTGACGTTTCGAGCGGCGTTGAGAGTTCACGGGGAGTAAAAGACGAAACCTTGATTCGAGGGTTTATGCAAGAGGTCAATAATGTCCGATAACAAAGCTGAGCAGAGATACTGTCAGCCCGATGAGCGAGGCTTCTTCGGGGTCTATGGTGGTCGTTTTATTCCGGAAACGCTGGTTCCTGCTGTGCAGGAGCTGAAGGAAGCGTTTGAAACATATATTGAAGATCCGGAATTTTTGGAGGAATTTGATAAGGATCTGGCCCACTACGTTGGCCGTCCTTCTCCTCTGTATCATGCGCAGCGATGGTCCCGTGAGCTTGGCGGGGCACAGATCTACCTCAAACGTGAAGACCTCAACCACACTGGTGCCCATAAAATCAATCATGCCGTTGGTCAGATTCTTCTTGCCAGGCGCATGGGTAAAACACGCATTATTGCGGAAACCGGTGCCGGCCAGCACGGTGTGGCCACTGCAACGGTGGCTGCACGGCTGGGTCTGGAATGTGTTGTCTATATGGGGGCCAAGGATGTCCAGCGTCAAGCAGCCAATGTCTATCGGATGAAATTGCTGGGTGCCACCGTTGTTCCTGTGGAAAACGGTTCCAAAACATTGAAAGATGCCGTTAATGCGGCCCTGCGGGACTGGGTCAGCAATGTTGATGACACCTTCTATCTGCTGGGTACTGTTGTTGGGCCTGACCCTTATCCCAGGATGGTCAGAACTTTCCAGAGCATTATCGGGCGGGAAGCCCGCCGTCAGATTCTCGATATGACCGGTAAGCTGCCCGATGCCCTGATTGCGTGTGTTGGTGGTGGCTCCAATGCCATGGGGCTTTTCTATCCCTTTGTCGAAGATAAAGAGATCAAACTTTATGGCGTGGAAGCTGGTGGACAGGGTATTGAGTCTGGTAAACATGCCGCACGCTTCAGTGATGGACGCAAAGGGGTTTATCAGGGCAACCGGACCCATATCATGTGTGATGATGCAGGGCAGATTATCGAGAGCCACTCTATCTCAGCAGGGCTTGATTATCCCAGTGTAGGACCGGAACATGCCTGGTTACGGGAGATGGGCCGGGCTGAATATCCTTACGCAACAGATGATGAAGCGTTGCAGGCGTTTCATGACCTGACCCGCTATGAAGGTATCATTCCAGCCCTCGAGAGCAGTCATGCTCTGGCCTATGCCTGCAAACTGGCTCCGACCATGAATCCGGATCAGAGCATTATCGTTAACCTGTCCGGACGTGGTGACAAAGATATGCATACAGTTGCCGCCATCCATGGCATCACACTGTAAGGGGGCAGACATGACTACAGAACAGAATAAAAGCCGTATTGATGCATGTTTTGCACGTCTGCGCAGTGAAGGCCGCAAAGGCCTGATACCCTATGTCACTGCCGGAGATCCCAGCCCTCAGGCCACAGTGTCTTTGCTGCATGCCATGGTTGAAGCGGGAGCTGATATTATTGAGCTCGGCATTCCTTTTTCTGATCCAGTCGCTGACGGACCGGTGATAGAACTGGCCCATCAGCGCGCTGTGTCACAGGGTGTTACACTCGCTGACGTACTGTTAATGGTGGAAGAGTTCCGGAAAAAGGATAATGTCACACCTATTGCCCTGATGGGATACCTCAATCCTATCGAAATCATGGGCTATGAAACATTTGCCCGGAGGGCGTCCGAAGCAGGTGTTGATGGCCTGCTGGCCGTTGATATCCCTCCGGAAGATGCTGATGACATGCTGCAGCCCCTGCGCAGGTATGGGTTGGATGCCGTTTTTCTGCTGTCTCCGAACACAGCGGATGAGCGTATATCCGGTATCTGTGAGGCAGCCAGTGGTTATGTCTATTACGTGTCACTCAAGGGAGTGACCGGGGCCGGTAACCTTGATGTCAATGAGGTTCAGCGCCGGGTTGAGCATATCAAAGGCTATACCCGGTTACCGGTATGTGTCGGATTTGGCATTCGTGATGGTGCGTCCGCAGCAGCAATCAGTAAGGTGGCTGATGCGGTGATCGTGGGTACTGCGCTGGTGAAAGAGCTGGCCGCCCATGAAGATCTGGAAGCTGCCAAGGCCGCAATCAAGGCTCGGCTTGCAGAGATGCGTACAGCCATGGATCAGTGATCGCTGAGACAAGATTAGTCAGGCGATGATAAACAGGAATTTGTCATGAGTGGCAGTTGGCTTGATAAACTCGTTCCGTCCCTGTCCCGCAGCACCAAGCCGGGAAAAAGCAGTGTGCCGGAAGGTTTGTGGAAAAAGTGTATCAAGTGTGAGTCGGTTCTGTACCGTCCAGAGCTTGAACGCAATCAGGATGTATGTCCCAAGTGTGAACACCATATGCGTATTCCCGCCAGATTGCGCCTGGAGCGCATTCTGGATGAAGATAGCAGGGAAGAGCTGTTCGCTAATCTGGAACCGGTTGATAGATTGAAGTTCCGTGACAGCAAGAAGTACAAGGATCGCTTGAGCCAGGCCCAGAAAGCCACCGGCGAAAAGGATGCTTTGGTGTGCATGCGCGGTGCCATGCATAATGTGCCTCTGGTAGCAGTGGCCTTTGAATTTGCCTTTATGGGCGGTTCCATGGGCACAGTGGTCGGCGAGAAATTTGTTCGTGCGGGTGAATACTGCCTTGAACACAAGATTCCTCTGGTGTGCTTCTCTGCCAGTGGTGGCGCCCGTATGCAGGAAGCTCTGTTCTCCCTGATGCAGATGGCCCGTACCAGTGCGGTACTGGAGCGTATGAAACAGGCGGGTATTCCGTTTATCTCTGTGCTGACTGATCCGGTCTATGGCGGTGTCTCTGCCAGTCTGGCGATGTTGGGTGATCTGAACATCGCTGAGCCCAGAGCTCTGATCGGTTTTGCCGGTCCCCGGGTTATTGAGCAGACTGTGCGGGAAAAACTGCCGGAAGGATTCCAGCGTAGTGAGTTTCTGCTGGAACATGGACAGATCGATATGATTGTTCACCGTCACCAGATGAAAGATACCCTGGCTCGCTGTCTGACCCGAATGGCTAAGCATCTTGGTGCTCAACACCTTGGTGAAACCGGGCTGGCCGGGGCTGCTGATACAGAGTTGTCTGCTGAAGCCAGTGCTGAATAGGATTCTGTAAAATCATCTGGAATCTCTTGAAATTAAAAGGTTTTCACTGTAGTTAACGTGTTCAGTTTAAACAGAACAGCAGTGTAGTGATGAACTTTGACAGTCTTGCCTCCTGGCTGGCCTTTCTTGAAGCCCGGCGGCCTGAGCATCAGATGATGCTCGGGCTTGACCGGGCTGATACCGTAGCCCGTAAGCTTCTCCCTCCTGACTTTTTTACACCACAGCGTTCTGTCCGGGTCATTACCGTGGCTGGAACCAATGGCAAGGGCAGTACCATTGCCTATCTTTCCGCCATTCTCAAAGCTGCAGGTGTTCGTGCCGGGGCCTGGACCTCACCTCATCTTCTCGATTACAACGAACGTATTCGTATTAATTGTGAGATGGTATCTGATCCGGCTATCTGTACGGCTTTTACCCGCATTGAAGAGTTGCGGGGAGACACCTTCCTCAGTTACTACGAGTTTGGCTTTCTGGCAGCCCTGGATATTTTTATCCAGGGAAAGGTGGATGTAATTCTGCTTGAAGTTGGTCTGGGGGGGCGCCTGGATGCGGTTAATATTGTTGATGCCGATGCCTCTGTGGTCACGACTGTTGACCTGGATCACCAGGACTGGCTGGGGGGTACAATTGAGCTGATAGCCCGGGAAAAAGCCGGCATCTTCCGCTCTGGACGTCCAGCTATCTGTGGTGAAACTCAGCCTGCCAGCACCCTGATTGATTATATTAATGAAATTCAGGCAGTTGAGCTGAGAAATGGAACAGCATTCTCACTTGTGCAGGTTGATGGTGAGATGCTCTTTTCCGGCAAATGTGAAGGTTGTCAGCCCAGAGAGATCAAGCATCTTCCCGTTCCCTCACTGCCCCTGACCAGTGCTGCCTGTGCTCTGCAAGCCCTTGTCTGGGTGTTTCCTGAGTTAACCGATCAGCAGATTCGAGAAGGGTTTGCCAAAGCAGCCCTGGCTGGCCGTTGCCAGCGTATGACTTTTACAAACAACCGGGGAAACAGGGTTTCTGTCATTCTGGATGTGGCCCATAATCCCCAGGCGGCTCGCTATCTGGCGGATCAGGTCAGAGTATTCGGTGCTGACAAGACTACTGCTGTGCTCGGCATGCTGAATGACAAGGATATGCAGGGAGTGGTAGAACCTCTTGCCAGCAGCTTTCGTCACTGGCATGTTGCCAGTGTTAGCTATAAGGCCCGGGCCCGCAGCGGGGAAGAACTGTCTGTCGAACTGGCACGTCACGGTCAGTCCGCAACCTGCCATGGGTCTGTGCCTCAAGCCCTGAGTACCGCACTTGAACAGGCGGGTGAGGGTGAGACTCTGGTAGTACTGGGGTCTTTCCATACTGTTGCGGAATCACTGGCCCATCTGAAGCAGCTTGCGGAGAGCCAGCCCGCAGATGTGCAATAACTTGTTTCCGGGTAATATTTCTCTATTCGGACTGTTGGGGGGGGAGGGCATGGAGCAGAAGCGAAAACAGCGATTGGTTGGGGGGCTGGTTCTCATTGCCGCTGCGGTTATCCTCTATCCGCTGTTTTTTGGCAGGAATATGCCTAATGAGGAGTTGGCGGTTGTGATTCCAGAACCGCCACCGGCTATGGATGTACCCGATACTATCGGGGTACTTAATGAGCCCATGGTGGTACCGGAAGACCCCGCTGATTTTGAACTGCCACCGGCGGCTGGCGATAGCAAGCCGACTCTGGATAAGCAGGGGATACCGGTTAGCTGGACTCTACAGCTGGCAGCTTTTTCCAAACAGGAAAATGCCTGGCAGCTGCAGGATAAGCTCCGTGACAGCGGCTACCGTACCTATACTCGTGAGGGAACCAGCGGCAGTGGCAAGACTCTGTACCGGGTCTATGTTGGACCGGAACTGCGCAAGGAAAAGCTTCTTAAACTGCGTAAGGAGATTGATCAGCAGCTCAAGCTGAAAGGGATTGCAGTACGTTTCCGTCCCTGAGGCCGTTTTTTTGTCTGGCTGTTTTCCGCTCATGGCTGTTTGCAGGCGATTGCTGTTAGAATCATCGTCCCTGTTGCAATGCTGACTATGGAAGTCTTATGAGTTTGACTTGGGTGGATTGGACCATCGTCGCCATTATTGTGATATCAGCACTGATCAGCCTTTCCCGGGGCTTTTTCAAGGAAGTACTATCACTGATGACATGGATTGCGGCTGCTATCATTTCATGGCTTTTTGCCGGTAGTCTGGCCCTGATGTTTGAGGAATACATAGCCACGCCCTCCCTGCGGGTGATGGCTGCGGCAGCGCTGCTGTTTGTGGCAACCCTGCTGACCGGTGGCCTTATCAATGCGGTCATCGGCAAGCTGGTTGAAGCTACCGGGCTGACTGGAACTGATCGGGCACTGGGAATGATTTTTGGTGCCCTGCGCGGGGTTCTTCTTGTCACCATGATTGTTGGGCTGGCGCACTATCTTCCCGTTGAACAGGACGAGTGGTGGAGCAGCTCAACCCTGGTACCGCACTTTGTTGGTGTGTCTGAATGGGTCAAGCGACTGGCAGTGGACACTTTGGCACCCTTGTTTGGTTGAGGTGGTCGAGGGTTTTGCCGGTCCTCTGGCATAAAAGGTTGAGGTGGCTTATCGCGACCTCGCCATAAAATTATAAATAAAACAGCCAGTTAGCTGAAAGAGGTAAGTGAACCCATGTGCGGAATTGTCGGGATTTACGCCCATGATCCGATTAACCAGACCCTATATGATGCCCTGACTGTTTTACAGCACAGAGGGCAGGATGCTGCAGGTATCGTAACCTGTCATGAGAACAGGTTTCATCTGCGTAAGGATAACGGGCTGGTTCGGGATGTGTTTCACACCCGCCATATGAAATCTCTTCCGGGCAATATCGGCATTGGTCATGTCCGTTATCCCACTGCGGGCAGTTCAAGCTCTGCTGAGGCTCAGCCTTTCTACGTCAACTCTCCCTACGGTATTGCTCTTGCCCACAACGGTAATCTGACCAACGCCTGTGCTATCAAGGAGGATCTGTTTCGCTCAGAGCTGCGTCATATCAATACCAGTTCTGACTCGGAAATCCTGCTCAATGTCTTTGCCCATGAGCTGCAGAAACTCGGGCAGCACACTTTGGAGCCTGATCATCTGTTTTCCGCTATGAATCGTGTCTATCAGCGCTGTGAGGGAGGCTATGCGGTGATTGCCCTGGTCAATGGCTATGGCCTGGTTGGGTTTCGAGATCCCCACGGGATTCGGCCTTTGATTTACGGCAGGCGCAAGGCTGGACAGGGTTATGAGTATATGATCGCTTCGGAGTCCGTCGCCCTGAGTGCTTTGGGTTTCGAGCCGGTCAGGGATCTTCAGCCAGGTGAAGCCATCCTGATCGACAGCGGTGGCAAGGTGCATACCCGGGTCTGCAGCAATGGCAGCAGGCTTAATCCCTGCATCTTTGAGTTTGTCTATTTTGCCCGTCCTGACTCCATTATTGATGGTATTTCCGTGTACAAGTCCCGATTACGTATGGGCCAGAAACTGGCTGAAAAGGTCAGGCGGGAATGGGCAGACCATGATATCGATGTGGTGATGCCTATACCGGACAGTAGCCGCCCGTCAGCCATGGAAATGGCCAAATATCTGGGGGTGAATTACCGGGAAGGATTTGTTAAAAACCGCTATATCGGGCGCACCTTTATTATGCCGGGACAGACTTTGCGCAGAAAGTCTGTCAAACAGAAACTGAATGCCATAGCCCTTGAGTTTAAGGGCAAGAATGTGATGCTGGTGGATGACTCCATTGTCCGTGGCACGACATGCAGCCAGATTGTTGAGATGGCTCGGGAAGCAGGGGCGAAAAAAGTCTATTTCAGCTCAGCTGCACCGGCCGTCCGGTTTCCCAATGTTTATGGTATTGATATGCCAGTGGCCAGTGAGTTGATAGCCCATGGCCGTAGTGAACAGGCTGTCGCCAGCCTGATTGGTGCTGACAGGTTGTTCTACCAGGAACTTCCAGATCTGATTGATTCGGTCCAGGCGGGCAACCCGGCTATCAAGCAGTTTGATTGTTCCGTGTTTGATGGCCACTATCTGACCGGCCATGTGGATGAGATGTACCTCAGCCAGCTGGCTAAAGCCAGAAATGACAGCGCCAGGGCCGTTGACAGCAATGAGTCAGTGATTGACCTGTACAACGAGCTGGCCTGAAAGATGATAGGATTTTGTAAATGAAGAAGCAGCCGGAACACTCGGATTCTCTGGCATTTGAAACTCTTGCTGTACGCTCCGGTACGATTCGTTCTGACCAGCGTGAACACAGTGAAGCGGTCTATCTGACCTCCAGTTTTGTCTATGACTCTGCCGCCCAGGCGGCGGCAGTATTTGCTGGTGAAGAAGAGGGAAATGTCTACTCCCGTTACACCAATCCTGGTGTGCGGATGTTTGAAGAACGGATGATGGCCCTTGAAGGGGCCGAAGAAGGCTGTGCCACATCGTCCGGTATGGCGGCTGTTCTGGGTGTAGCCATGGCTCACCTGAAAGCCGGAGACCATGTGGTCTGCTCCCGTAATGTGTTTGGTACGACAGTAACTATTTTTGCCAAAACCCTGGCCCGGTTTGGAGTAAAAACAACCTTTGTTGAGCTGACTGATCTGGAAGCCTGGCGCGGAGCTATGAAACCGGAAACCAGGATGTTGTTTCTGGAAACACCCTCAAATCCCTTGAGTGATGTGGCGGATATTGAAGCTGTTGCCGGTATCGCCCATGAAGGGGACGCTTTTCTGGTTGTTGACAACTGTATGTTGACTCCGGCTCTGCAACAGCCTCTGTCTTTCGGAGCAGATGTTGTTGTCCACTCGGCTACCAAGTTTATTGATGGCCAGGGACGCTGTATGGGCGGTATTGCTGTTGGCAGTAAAAAAATGATTGAGCCCATGCAGCTTTGGCAGCGTGCTGCCGGTGCCTGTTTAAGTCCCTTTAATGCCTGGGTTCTGCTGAAAGGCCTGGAAACCCTGAAGCTGCGCATGGATATGCACTGCCGCAACGCCCAGCAGCTGGCCTGGTGGCTGGCGGAGCACCCCAGGATTGTTGATGTCCATTACTCCGGCCTTCCCAGCCATCCTGGCACGGCTTTGGCGCGCAAGCAGCAACAGGGTCATGGCGGTGTGCTGGCCTTTGAAGTGGAAGGCGGACGGGAAGCTGCCTGGAAAGTGATAGACAATGTCCAGATGATTTCCCGGACTGCCAACCTGGGGGATACCCGAACGACTATTACCCATCCGGCTTCAACTACACATTGCCGGTTGAGTGTTGAAGAGAGGCAGAAAGCCGGTATCACCGAAGGTTTGGCCCGGGTTGCTGTGGGGCTGGAAAATCCAGACGATTTGAAGGCTGATCTGGATCAAGGCTTGTCACAACTTTAAACTTTTGTAGTTTTCATCGGAGCCGCTGTCGCAATCGGCACCAGCTAACCCACTGCCTCAAGCGGTAGTGGGTCAGATGTGTGTTAAGGTAGGCCTCTCTTAAGGTTTGAGCAAAGGTTCGAGCAGTGCTCTCCAATCCAGCTCTGCCTGCCAGTCACTTTGCTCTCTTGAAGTTGTCCATTGCCGGACTATATCCATCAACTTTTTCAGGGTCGCATTATTTATTTGTACTCCCTGATCTTTTAGTACCCGCACATCTTCCTTTTTTCGGCGCCGTACAGCCGTTGTTAATTCTTCTATCATTTGCTCCTGCTTAACATCTGCTGCACAGTCTTTCTTCTCAACTGTCTTTAGAGACGGCTTTGCTTGTGGCTTTGCTTGTGGTGCCTTAGGTTTATCGAACTTTTGCAGCCAATCCTCTCTAAGTTCTCTAAGTCCTTGCACTGTAATCGCTGCAGCCTCTGCCAATTGGATCTGCTCAGGCGGTGGTGCTTTTGCGCCTAAGTCTTTCAGCTTTTGAGCAATTGTCTCCACTCCAGGTATAGATTGGATATCTTTTAACGCTTGATCCAAAACACTTTGGGTAGTCTCGTCTATGGCTACACCCAGGTTTTTTAATTCTAAAACCTTGTCATAATTTTCGTCTAAAGCAGCATTGACAAGTAAGGATTGCAGCTCTGTTATCTGTTCTTTGGGTATTCTTGCACCTATATCAAACAGTAACTTGGCAGTGGCGGAATCATTTATATTTATCGCACCCACCAGCTCGACTGAAAGCCTCTCTTGTATTTGATATGGGATTTCCAGGCCACACTCTTTAGTGGTCTTGATAGCCCCCCAGTTTTTTGCTGCTACAAATTCATCCATTTTATCAGCTTGTGGTGACCTGGCTCCCAGTTTATACCATGCTTTTGCTGCTTCTAACTGTCCTTGTTGCAATGCGTTATTAAATTGAGTGTCAAGCGTTTTACTGGCTTGCTCTGAAAGATCCTCTCTTTTCAATGTTGGTATGCAAGCGCCTGCGGACTGGTAATCCCCCATTAAAATACATTTTTCATAAGTGCCTTTGCGGTCGCGACTCTCTTTTATCATCTGACTTAATTTGTCCAATTTTTGTTGGACGTAAGCATCCTTGGCTTTACTCTGCGCAGTTTGCAGCGTCTCTATAACTTTCTGGTTGGCCACTGTTCCTGATAGTATCCAGTTTTCTGCTTCTTCGTATTTACCTGTCTTGATGCAACCTGCCAAAGCGTCATTTAGATCCCGCTGCATATCGCCTGTTACCTCTGCACCCAGATATGCCACGGAATAGAGCAAATCTTGTTCTCGTTTTTGATACATCAATTGTTTTGCCATTGCAGTAAGATCTTTTTTTGTTCCCGGGTCATTCTTATCTAGTTTTCCTCCTTCATCTATCCAAAAATTTGCAACTAAGGGCTCGTGACATAAAATGGCCGATCTAACCCCCTGATCCAGAAATTTTTGTAAAACATCAGAACCAGGGGGAGCAGACATTTTTTTTTCAATAAAGCTCTGAGTCTCGGTTCCTAAAGGCGTAGAGCAATTTGGGCATATTATTCCATACTTTCTTACAGTTGGTATCTCTTTGCCGGGGTAACTTTGAACATCACGTAACACCAGATTGATAAATTTGCCAAATCTAGTTTCAGCTCCGGAAATAGGTATGTTTGCGCCTGCATCAAGCAAAGCCTTCCCTATATGGGTATACTGGCAGCTTTCGTGAACAAATAGGTTGCATGGACAGCTCAAACGAACGTAGGCAGCGCCTTCTACTTTCCACGTTGGCCTTTTAGCATAATGACAAAGAACGCAATGGTCTTCATCCTCTCGCAGCATATCAGCTATAGCTGCTGCTTGTTGACTAGATAATGTTACCTGTGTTCTATCCATAGCTTAATCTCCTTTTTATTTCCAAACTCTGTTATGAGAAAAGAAGTGATTGGAGACGTAAGTAATTTTCCATTCCCATTCCCATTCCCATTCCCATTAACCGACTATTCAAATTCGTAAATGTTTGCTCCTTTGGTTTGATTGATTTATGGGAAAGAGGTTCACTCAGAAATGATGGTCATACTAACTTTCTGGTTACTGAGCGTTGGTCGGATATAGCTTGCCTTTGTTTGTAGGCTTCTGCCTTGCTTTGGTATTTTCTCAGGAGCTTGGCAATTTTGGATGGAAGGGTAAGGTCCCCAAAGACACATCCCCAGCTTCTGTTGTATAATCGCTCAAGGGCCGGACAATATTTTTCTGCATCTTTATCTGGAATGGCACTAGCTGAACTGGATGCCAGCCTGTGAACAACGTCTGAGAAGTAATCCTGGCTCGACATCTGAAGAGCATTAAGGTCAGGGGCCAACAGGTGGATCAAAGGCTGCAGGTCAGGCAGCAGTGGGACTATGCTACTAAGGCTATGTTGGAGGTCTACCTGTAACAGGTAAGTTCTGGCCTGGATAGACTCCAGCTGTTCTTGGTTATATTTACTCAGTCTGGGTAGTGACACCACTTTTTTCAGGCAGGTTTCAGCTCCATCTGTATCACCCGCTTTCAGCATCTGACTGGCGTTTTCACAGGTAAGATCAACAAGCCTTTGACGCAATCGATTGATAGTATCGTCAAGCTTTCTCGCACGAGGGGTGGGGCCTGCAATGGTTTCAGCCTCTTTGAGAAGATCAACGGGTGAAGCCGTCTGGCACATCTTATCCAGAGCCTTTAGCTTTATTACCTTGGCTGACACGCTTGAAAAATTACCTTGAAGCATCGCTTTTACAGCATCAAAATAATGTTGTGTCAAGTAGTTGTCTATAACATCAATGCCTAAAAGATGATTCAGTGATTTTTTTTGAATTGGTGTTAACTGGCCTGCTGCCAGCATGGTTTCAATCTGTTTTTGTAAATGTTCTTCCAGGGGGAACCCTGCCAGATAACAAGTTGATTCTGTATTTTCCAGCAGCTCAATAAGTTGATGGATATCTGGTTCTTGCTTTGTTTCAGGCAGCTTTAATTTAATAACGGTCTGAGCCAGATAATTCAGGGCTCCCTTGACTTGGGAGGATAATGCGGAACTCCAGGCATCCTCACCGAGGATGTATAGCAGCCATTCCAGTTGTTGGTGCAAAGCTACAACCGGAATAGGCTCTTGTTTGATCGAGCTATACATCTCGGCCAGAAGCATGCGGGTTATGCCATTAAGTCGAGATTGTAATACCATTCTTTCCTGTGGAGTCATGAAGGGCAGTGATCTCTGCCATAGCTCACAGCCGTTTGCCAGGGCAGACGGATAATATCCGCTCATGACTACTCTATCTATGCCGTGGAAGGCCTCCTGTATTGAGTTCCACCTCATCTTGCTATATGTCAACTTGATCTCCTGATTCGCAACCCAATGGTCAGGATTTGAAAAAGAAGGACAGTGAACTTTCCGTTTCGTAATACGGCCAAAAGCTATAGGCTGGTTCAATATAAGGTTCAACTTCTGGCTTAGGGCAGTGCTCTTTTCGTATTTAATCCATCTATTGTTTAAAGCCAGGGATAGCAGATCCTGAAGCTGCTGAAATAGCGGCGTCTTGTTTTTCCATGTTCCAGCTATACATGTATCTATGACACTCAGGATCGGTTTTTCCAGTAAACCTTGAGTATCTGGACTGACAGGTATGACCAACAGTGGCAGCAGGTCTTTCTGGATTATCAGTAAGACATCATGTGCGGTGCCTAAATCTTCAGGGTGTCTGGTGAGTAGTGTACAGGCCTTTAATATCAGTTTTTTGGCCACTCTTTCCTGTGCTGTTCTTATCTTTCCCTGGTTTCCAGCTGTCATGCTTGAGTAAAGGGGAATTAATCTTTTGAGCTGATCCAGTGATAGAGAGTCTGGTTCAATGGCGGTGCTGTTAAACTCGATCCCGGTTATTTTGCTACTGCCTGTTGCACTTTCATTATGCAATTCGCACAGTATTGTCAGATATTCGCTGTGGGTAGAAACGCCAGAGGCTGCACAATCAGAGAAGTGGTCATGCAAGGCTGTGCCAACCCGGGCTATGTCGGAATTTGTATCACTGTCAACATCCTGAGAGTAGAGATGATGTTGCTTCAGATACATAAGCCGCTCTTTGGCAGCCAGAGCTACAGGAAGCTTTTGCCGTGGAGTTCCCCTGCAGGGAAGAGACAGCTGATGCCAGTTGATGCCTTCTGCAAATGTTTGTGACCTTGGCAGAAGTGAGAAGGTTTGGCCTTCTGAGCCTGATGCCTCACTTGTTGTCTCTGCCTTGCTATCACCAACCCATAATGTCCTTTGGCCTTGTGTAACAGTTTTACCTCTTCTCGAAGATATCTCTTTGTGCATCGTAGTAGTTTGAGGGCTTTTACCCTTGGTCGTTACAATTGGTGCCTGTGCCTGCTCTGTATCGCTTTCATCATCGGAAAGCTGGACAAAGCGTTGCTGGGATTCGGTTCTGGGACGCCTCCGGTTAACTGGTTTATCAAGCCCCACCTGCGATAAATCTGGGGATTGAGAGCCCCTGGACCAACTGGATTGAGATGGAGAGAGTGAGAGTGGTGCTGCCATTGTGCAAATTCCATATAAAATCTTCTCAGAGATTACCTCCTCATTCTGTGCGAACAATAACAGGGTGGTCAGCGTAGCAGACACCTGCTTTTCGCCCTGTATCGCGAAATATTCCTGATGACAGGCTGTAAAGTGGGTAAGTTGTTTTATTGAAAGGCATTGCATTGCGGGCGCATAGGCTGCGAAATCTCCGGGTTTTCCCCAAAGCGAATAGAGTTAATGGTGCTATCGCTGGCAGTCGTTTTCTGTGACAATGCGCGCTTTTTAATCTGGCCCTGAAACTATGCCCATCACTGCACCTGATCTGTTTTCTTACCCGAGATACTGGGCTGAATGTTATGGCACAGCACCATTCCTGCCTATGTCCAGGGAAGAGATGGATGAACTGGGCTGGGACTCCTGCGACATTATCATCGTCACGGGTGATGCCTATGTTGATCATCCCAGTTTCGGTATGGCGGTGGTGGGGCGATTCTTGGAAGCTCAGGGTTACCGGGTGGGTATTATTGCCCAGCCGGACTGGACTGGGCCGGAGGATTTCCAGAAGCTGGGACGACCTAATCTGTTCTTCGGGGTTGCTGCGGGGAATATGGATTCCATGATCAACCGCTATACGGCTGATCTGAAGGTTCGAAGTGACGATGCCTATACGCCTGATGGTGCACCGGGCAAACGCCCTGACCGGGCGGTGACTGTTTATAGCCAGAGGTGTCGCCAGGCCTATAAAGATGTACCGGTATTTATTGGTGGTATCGAAGCCAGCCTGCGCCGCATAGCCCAGTACGATTACTGGTCCAACGAGGTGCGTCGCTCAGTTCTGGTGGATTCCGGTGCTGATCTGCTGATTTATGGTAATGCCGAACGGGCTATGGCTGAGCTTGCGTTCCGTATGGCATCCGGTGAACGGGTTGATACCATTGATGATATACGCGGTACGGTGGTACTGAAACCATCAACTCCACAGGGCTGGACTGAGATTGATTCGTCGCGGATTGACTGGCCCCGTGATATCAGTTCCCTGCAGGAAGCCTATGGCGGCAGTCCTTATGAGTGCCAGGAGCAGAGTGAGTGTTCAGGTCAGGCCGAAGAGCAGGCAGAAGAACAGGAGCAGCCAGTACGAATTATTCCTCTGCCTCTACACAGGAAGGTCGAGCTGGATGCCGGCAAGACCTGTATCCGGTTACCATCATTTGAAAAAGTCAGCAGGGATCCGGCCCTTTATGCCCATGCGTCCCGGGTGCTGCATCAGGAGTCCAATCCCCATAATGCCCGGGTATTAGTGCAAAAGCATGGCAATCGTGAAGTCTGGGTCAATCCTCCCCCAGTTCCTTTGAAAACACCGGAAATAGACGGTGTTTTTGCTCTGCCCTATCAGCGTCGGCCACATCCCAGTTATGGCAAAGCTAATATTCCCGCCTTCGAGATGATCAAAACCTCGGTCAATATTATGCGGGGATGTTTTGGTGGTTGTTCGTTCTGTTCCATCACTGAGCATGAGGGACGGATTATCCAGAGCCGCTCCCAGGAGTCGGTGCTGAATGAGCTGGCCGATATTCGGGAGAGGGTGCCTGGGTTTACCGGACAGATTTCTGACCTGGGCGGTCCGACGGCCAACATGTATTTTCTGAACTGCAAATACCCGGAAATACAGGCCAGCTGCCGTCGACTCTCCTGTGTGTTCCCGGGTATCTGCAAGAACCTGGAAACTTCTCATCAGCAGACTACCGAGTTATATCGTCGGGCCCGTAAGGTTCCAGGTATTAAAAAGATTGCCATTGCCTCCGGCCTCCGTTATGACCTGGCCGTGGAAGACCCGGAATATGTGAAGGAGCTGGTGACTTATCATGTGGGCGGTTATCTGAAGATCGCCCCCGAGCATACCGAGAAGGGCACCCTTGACCTGATGATGAAACCGGGAATTGGAACCTACGATAACTTCAAGAAAATGTTTGAGAAGTTTTCCCGGGAAGCGGGCAAGAAGCAGTATCTGATCCCTTATTTTATCGCAGCTCATCCGGGTAGCACTGATGAAGATATGATGAATCTGGGTCTGTGGTTGAAGAAGAACGGCTTTCGGGTTGATCAGGTGCAGACTTTCTATCCATCTCCAATGTCTCTGGCGACGGCGATGTATCACTCTGGACGGAATCCGCTGAAAAAAGTCAGTTACAAGAGTGGCAGGCTTTATATCCCCCGAAACCTGGAGCAGCGTCGCCTGCATAAAGCGTTTTTACGCCATCATGATGACAAAAATCATGAGTTGCTGCGTGAAACCCTGAAGGCTATGGGGCGTTCCGATCTGATCGGCAGCAGGGTTGACCAGCTGGTACCGGTACAGGAGCAACGGAGCCATCATGCGGGCCGTAACGGCAGGCCAGCAGCACGCAATTCCGGCAAGAGCTTCCAGAAGGCCCGGGGAGGCCAGTGGGATAATCGTTCCTCAAAGCCGGGGGCAGGTAGCCGGTCTGGAAGTAAAACTGGGCATAACGCTGGATATAAAAAAAGTGGTGGAAAGAGGAGGCCGTCAAGCCAGCTGGGTACGATGAAAAAGAAACGTTAAGATTCTTGAGGAGGGAGGGGAAGAGCATCATTCCATTTTGTTCGTCCCCTCCCAGTACAGGATTTCTGGGCATTTTTGACGTCTATTTGACGAGTTTTTGTGCCGGATCAGCCTATATATGACACTCAATTGCTACAGGTCAAATCGCTCATATACTCAAAAGAACGGAGTATAAAAAGCGATATAGACGTAGCCTTATGTCAGTAATAGACGAGACTTTAGCTGTCCTTTCCCAGGCTGTTACCGGTAAGCCTCAGCAATTGAAACTATCCCTCTGCTGTCTTCTGGCAGGAGGCCACCTCCTGATTGAAGATGTACCCGGTATGGGCAAAACTACTCTGGCCCATGGTCTGGCGCGGGTAACAGGTCTGGACTGGCGGAGGGTGCAGTTTACCAGTGATCTGCTGCCAGCAGATATTCTCGGGGTTTCCATTTTTGACCGGAACAAATCGGTTTTCAGTTTTCAGCCTGGTCCGGTTTTTACCCAGCTGCTGCTGGCGGATGAGATCAACCGGGCTACCCCCAGAACCCAGAGTGCACTTCTGGAGGCCATGGAGGAGGGGCAGGTATCCATTGAGGGTGAATCCCGCTCCCTGCCAACCCCTTTCTTTGTTATTGCCACCCGTAATCCGGTGACTCAGTCCGGTACTTTTCCACTGCCAGAGTCCCAGCTGGACCGCTTCCTGATGAAAATCCAGCTGGGATATCCCGATCCTTCAGCGGAAAAGGCCATGCTGGCGGGAGAGGCCGGGCGCAGTGTGCTGGATTCACTGAAACAGGTCATGACTGTGGAGCAGTTGCTGGAAATGCAGGGCAAGGCGAAATCTATCCAGACAACTGATCGCCTGCTGGACTATCTGCAGAGACTGGTCTGTGCCACCCGCGAGGGGGATCGCTTTGTCTGTGGTCTGTCCCCCCGGGCAGCCCTTGGGCTGTTGTCGGCGGCAAGGGCCTGGGCTCTGATGGCCGGTCGTGATTATGCTTTGCCGGAAGATATCCAGGCTGTTTTCCCGGCAGTTGCCGAGCACAGGTTGCAAAGTCGACGCGGCGGTGGTGTTGCCAATCTTCTTTCTGAAGTGGATGTTACCGGTGCCGAATGAATGCAGCTGTTATTAAAGAGCGCTGGCAACATTGGATAAACAGGCGTATACCCGCATCCAGCCGGGTAACGCTGTCCCAGAAAAGTCTTTTTATTCTTCCCACCAAAGCCGGACACGCCTTTCTGCTGGTAGCCCTGTTGATCTTTCTGGCTGGGGTGAATTATCAGAACAGCCTCAGTTATGGCGTGTCCTTCTTTATGGTGTCACTGTTCCAGATTGGGCTTTGGCACACCTGGCGTAACCTGGCGGGAATCACCCTGACGGCCCTGGCGGCTGAGTCTGTCCATGCTGGACAGTCGGCTGGATTCAAGGTGTCCTGCTGCGGCGTCCATGGTAAAAAACAGCTGGGAGTACTGATTGGCTGGCCAGAGCACGAGATAGTACGGGTGGATCCAGATGGTGATGCAGTGAATGTGACTGTGCACTGTCCAGTCAACCGAAGGGGCTGGTTTCATCCGCCAAGGTTGTTGGTGGAGACCATTTATCCTCTGGGGCTGTTTCGGGCCTGGAGCTGGGTTGATCTGGATCAGCAGGTGCTGGTCTGGCCGGTTCTTCAGGAAGTGGTACCGATTGAGAGTGTCGGCGGTGGTAATGACGGGCACAGGGAGGTACCTGACGGCATGGATGACTTTTCCGGACACCGGAATTTTCTCCCTACGGATTCAGCCTCTCAGGTAGACTGGAAAGTTTTGGCCCGCAGTGGCGAGTTGCTGGTTCGCCAGTTTCACGGCCTGGCGGGAGATGACCTGTGGCTGGATCTGGAGGAGGCCAGAGGGCACAACATTGAGCAGAAACTGAGCTGGCTGGCCAGCCACTGTGTGGCTCTTGAAAAAACCGACTCTGTCTGGGGATTGCGTCTGGGGGGGCAGACTGTTTTGCCTGGGCGTGGAAAACACCATAGTCACCAGTGTCTGGATGCTCTGGCTTTATATGGCCAGCAGCAGTATGAGCAGGATGAGCCGGTTGAGAGGGCAGGCCATGGGCAAGCCTGAACACACTATCTCCCAGCCAGATATGCCCCAGCCTGTCACACGGGCAGCCAGTTTCAATCTGATAGCTGTTCTGGCGCTGGTTACCCTTCCTTTGGCAACAGTTCTGCCTTTTACTGTGATGGGGCTGGTGGTGGTTGCCATAGTCTGGCGTCTTTATCTTTTGAGAACCAAGGGCAGTGATCCCAGCTGGATCGTCAAAAGCGGGCTGGTGGTCATGTCACTGGCCCAGATATTTCTTTATTTTAAAACCTTCGCCGGACTTGAGGCTGGTGCTGCTACCCTGGTGTCAGCTTACTCCCTGAAACTTCTCGAAATGCGTAGCCGCCGGGATGCCCTGCTGATGACCTTCATAGGTTTTTTTGTGGTGGTGACCGGGCTGCTGTTTTCCCAATCCATTCCGATGATGATCCATATGCTGGTTAGCCTTGGGATTCTGGTAGCGGTATTGGTAGGTCTGCACCAGTCTCGGGAAACAACAGCACTGAAGCCGGTCATATGGGCCGGTTTGATGCTGGCTCTTCAGTCTCTGCCACTGATGGTGGTTCTATTTATTCTGGTTCCCAGGGTGCCTCCCCTGTGGGTGGTTCCCATGCCGGACAACAGTGCCACAGTTGGGCTGTCTGACTCCATGGCGCCGGGGGATATTGCCCAAATCACCCAGTCGAGTCGGCTGGCTTTCCGGGCTACCTTTCATGGGGCCATTCCTCCACCTACGGAGCGGTATTGGCGAGCCGTGGTAATGTACTGGTTTGATGGACGCCGCTGGTCACAGGGTGAGCCTGAGCATTGGTCTCACCGGGGAATTGAGCCGGATACCTTGGTGACCTGGTTTCCTGAGGAAACCCGCTGGCCTGTTCCGGGGAGTGATCCTGTCTATGACTACGATATTATTCTGGAGCCAACCAGCCAGCCCTGGCTGCCAGTACTTGGGCCAGCCCTGGAAGCTGTAAAAGGGGCTGGTCTAACCCGGGACTGGCGTCTGGTCTCCCGGGTACCGGTGGATTTGCGTCGACAGTACCGGTTGCAGACTGGCATTGATTCCGGCCTGGATCGCTACCTGCCCACCTGGTTGAAACTGGCCAGTCTGCAGTTGCCGGGAGATGGTAATCCCAGGGCCCGTAAGCTGGCCAGTGAGCTGCGGGCTGTTCATGGTGACGATGTCTCCCGTTTGGTTGATGATATTCTTGGCCGGTTCAGGCGAGAGAACTTTTATTACACTCTTAAACCTCCTTTGCTGGGGCGTGATTCCATCGATGAATTCCTGTTTGAATCCCGCCGGGGTTTTTGCGCCCACTACTCGGGAGCTTTGGTATTTCTGTTGAGAGCCGCAGGTATTCCAGCCCGGGTCATTGGTGGTTATCAGGGTGGGGAAGTGATTGAGAAGGGTGTCATTCAGGTGCGTCAGTTTGATGCCCATGCCTGGGTTGAAGTCTGGCAACCTGGTTATGGCTGGGAGCGGATTGATCCAACTGCAGCAGTTGCGCCAGAGCGAGTTGAGCAGGGGCTTGAATCCGCTGTAGCCGGCGAGGGGACTTTTCTGCAGAGTTCGTATTTTTCGCCAGTTCGTTATCGGGGCATTCCTTTGATTAATAAGCTGCGCCTGCAATATGAACAGATGGAGTACCAGTGGCAGAGGCTGGTACTGTCCTATGACCAGTCGGCCCAGAAAAACCTGTTTCAGCGCCTGTTCGGCAAAAAGAACATTATCCCACTGCTGCTTGGGCTGCTCGGCGTCTGTCTGGTGCTGGGGATGGTAATCATGGCGCTGTTCACTATGAAACCCTGGCAAAGGAAACTGCCTCTGGCGGATCGTTACTACCTGCGTTTTTGTAGAAAAATGGAGAAGCGTGGAATCAAACGCCAGCAGGGGGAGGGGCCAGAAGATTTTGCCCGGCGTATCGGTAAAGAGAAGCCTGAACTGGCCCATGAGGCTTGTAAAGCTATCTCGGTTTATATACGACTGGTCTATGGCAATGCCAAGGCTGGTGATCTTGACAGGCTGAAACGCCACAGCTGAAACACCCCAATTGAAACACAGTCTTTACCCGTGAAATTTCATGCCGGGTATGGAAAAATTCCGTATCCATATTTTCTGTGACTATTAATGACTTTTCAGCTCCGTCCCTATCAGAAAGAAGCCGTTCAGAGTGTTATCAGGCATTTTCGGAAAACCAGTGATCCTGCCATTGTTGTGCTGCCTACCGGAGCCGGGAAAAGCCTGGTAATTAGCGAGTTGGGGCGTGTTGCCCGGGGGCGGGTGCTGGTGTTAGCCCACGTTAAGGAGCTGGTGGAACAAAACCATGGCAAGTATGAAAGTTATGATCTCAAGGCTTCGATATTCAGTGCCGGGTTAGGCCGGAAAGAGGCTGTGGACCAAGTTGTGTTCGGCAGTGTTCAGTCTGTGGTAAGGAACCTGGGTGCGTTTAATGATGGTAACTATACCCTGCTGGTTATCGATGAATGTCACCGGGTATCTCTTGATAGTGACAGCAGTTATCACAAGGTTATCAGTCATCTGCAAAAGCTGAATCCCAGTCTTAAGGTTCTGGGGCTGACCGCGACACCTTATCGACTGGGTATGGGCTGGATTTATCAGTATCACTACCGAGGCAAGGTGCGGACGGAAGAAACACGTTTTTTCAAAGACTGTGTTAATGAGCTGCCGCTGTCTTACATGGTGGACAATGGTTACTTGACCCCGGCCAGAGTTATTGATGCTCCCGTGGTATGGTATGACTTCAGCCGCTTGCCAACAGACGGCTCTGGCCGTTACCGGGAGAAAGACCTGAACCAGCTGTTAAAAAAGGAGGGGCGGGCGACACGCCAGATCATCGATAAAGTTGTTGAAGAGTCCAAAGAGCGGCAGGGTGTAATGATTTTCGCTGCTACTGTGGATCATGCCGGGGAGATTCTTGGTTATCTTCCGGAAGATGAAACCGCTCTGATTATCGGAGAAACTCCTGGGCCTGAACGGGATGCTGTGATCTCAGCCTTTAAACAAAGGCAGTTGAAATATCTGGTGAATGTGGCTGTGTTAACCACAGGCTTTGATGCACCCCATGTCGATATGATCGCAATTCTTCGACCAACGGAATCGGTCAGTCTGTATCAGCAGATTGTGGGGCGGGGATTACGGCTTGCAGAAGGTAAACAGGATTGCCTGGTTATGGATTTTGCCGGTAACCGCTATGACCTTTATAGTCCGGAAATTGGTAAACCCAGACCTGAGTCAAAAAGTATGCCTGTGGTCGTTCCCTGTCCTGTGTGTGGTTGCCAGAACGAGTTCTGGGGTATTGTCGACGAGGACGGTGATCTGGTAGAGCACTATGGTCGCCGTTGCCAGAGCTTTACCGAGTATGAAGATGGAGTGCGGGAAAGGTGTGACTTTCGCTTCCGGTTCAAGGAATGTGGCGCCTGTAACGCTGAAAATGATATTGCTGCCCGCCGTTGTCACAGCTGCAGTGAGGTTCTGACCGATCCGGATGATAAGCTGCGTGATGCCCTTAATCTGCGCAGTGTGACAGTTATTCGCTGTTCCTACATGTCTATGGCAGTCGAGAGGGGCAAAGCGGGAAGCTCACGTATCAAGGTCAGTTACTTTGATGAGGAAGGGCTGGAAATCTGTGAGTATTTTTACTTGGAAACACCTGCTCAGCAGGGTGCCTTTTACCACAAATTTGGCAAGTTGCATCAGATAAACCGGGGAGAGGCCTTCAAGGCTATATCACCCGAACAGGTGGTTAGCGAGAGCAAGAAGTTTCGTAAACCGGACTTTGTTATTGCTGAACAGGACAAACGACACTGGCAGATCAGGGAGAAGATCTTCGATTACCAGGGGCGCTACCGCAAGGCAGTTAGCGCAGAAGGGTAAGGTATTTATCCGAGAATATTTGATATCAGTCATTAATTTTCCCCCTCATCGCTTTGATATTGCTGCGTTTTGCTTTTTTCTGCAGACGCCTCTCTTTAGAGGCTCTAGTTGGCTTGGTGGCAACTCTTTTCTTCTGTACTCTGGCTACAGAACGGATAATATCCCGCAGGCGCTCCAGGGCATCATCCCGGTTTTTCTCCTGGGTTCGGAAGCGCTGTGCCTTAATTACGATGATACCTTCTTTACTGATACGACTGTCAGAAAGATTCAGCAGGCGACTTTTATAGAATTCCGGCAGTGAAGAAGCCTGTATATCAAAACGCAGATGAATAGCGCTGGAGACCTTGTTAACATTTTGTCCTCCTGCTCCCTGGGCGCGGATCGCAGTGATCTCTATTTCCTCATCCGGAATGGATACATTGGATGAAATGATTAGCATTAAGAATCCTTGTTAATGGTTATCTTTACTTGGTCTGTATAATTGTCTCATTATCGCTTTGGGTTATGGATCAGGAAAAACAGCATTTAATCATTTATTCGCTAAAGAGATTATGTGAACACACCCTAGCAGTAGAGGTTTTACCAATGGATTTAAAAGCAACGGAATGGAAGCTGTACCTGATTCGCTGTCGTGATAATACTCTGTACTGTGGTATCACAACAGATGTGCAGCGTCGGTTCGCTGAACATCAGTCAGGATCTGCCAGGGCGGCCCGTTACCTGCGGGGGCGGCGGCCACTGGAACTGGCCTTTTATTGTTCCGTTGGAACCCGATCCCAAGCTTTACGTCTTGAATATCTGGTCAAAAAACAGAGCAGAGCTGTAAAAGAACAGTTGATTAAAAGGACGCGGAGTTTGGATTCTCTGATTCCAAAAGATTCAGTGCCCGACTGATCCGACGAGCAGGAAGCAGGAATAAGAATGGATATGCTCTGCTGGTTGCAAAGCATATCCGCTAGCCCATGGGGTTATCAGCCGTGTTTGCCTACCCGAACGGCAAGAACATCACAGGTGGCACCATGCAGGATGCTGGTGGAGGTTGATCCCAGAATCAGTGCCAGCCCGTGGCGTCCATGACTTCCCACGATCACCAGATCAATATCTGATTCCTCGACAATGCGATGCACTTCCCGTTCTGGACGGCCATAAACAACATGCTGTTCACCGTTTTCAACATGAATCTTTTCTGCCAGCCGGTTGATACGTTCACGGGCCTGCTGGGTAATTTCATCCTGAAGGGTGGTCAGATCCAGGGGAATATCGCTGCCGTAGGCAACACTGAGTGGCTCAACAACATGAACCAAAGTCAGTTTGGCTCCGTTAGCTTCGGCAATATCGCGTGCCTTGTCGAGCACAATATCTGCTTCATCAGTCAGATCAACGGCCACAAGGATATGCTTGTAGAGGCTCATTTTGGTTTCCTTAGGGCTAGTTACTATTGTTTTCCGTTGGTCCACTGCAGCCGATCAGCTCCTCCCTGCCGGAGATTCGGTGAATTCGATAGTACCTCTACTGATGCAGCCTGAGCGAACTCAGGGACAGTCTAAAACAAAATGCCACAGAGTGTATGGTTTGGCATGGGCTTTAGTGGATAATACTTACATGTGGTGCCTTGATACTGGGCAGAATATTAAAAGAAGGGAATGTGGAGCACTCCTGAAATTGAAGTACTCCAAAAGAAAGAGTAATCAGAAGAGGGTGTTAATATGCCCGGAAAGGCTTTCAACTTTATCAATCAGTGAAAGGGCAGACTGAGCATCCCCTTGTTTCATGAAGACTGCCAGCTGATGGTTGTAGCTACTTTGAATCTTCTGCTCCAGAGAGTCGCTTTGTTCAGCCTTTTCCGGAACCTTGATTTCGCTGGTCGGTTTTCCATACAGGCTGGTAAATTTATTCTGTAACTCAGCATAGAGTTTACGAATCTGCTGGCGCTGTTTCATGGCACTGGCTATCTCACCATTATCAAGAGAAGCTTTTACCAGACACAGATATTCCCGGCTGATTTCTTGAGTATTAATCACTGGAATTGCAGGATTTTTTTTCTCAGGAATCGCTGAAGGGATATATATCTGCTCTGACGGTTGAGCAATACGATTAAGAATGGTCAGAGCAGTTCCTTCAAGAATAATGGTGCCAGTTTCAGACGCAGTTGCCATGATATCCGGGGTGGCAGGAATAACGTGCCCGCGGACTTTGGCATATTCTTTTCTTGGATCAGCAACCTTTACCTGCTGTTGTCGAGCCTGATCAGAAGTCAGAACAACCAGGTACTGTGTCTGCTCCAGTAGAGGATCACGGTTATCAATAACGAATTCCAAGGTTACAAACTCTTGACCAATAAGGTTCTGCTCATCATAGAACAGCTGCTCGGAGGCTCTGTTAACACTACATGTTGGTAGTACTTCCGTGCACCCTGTATAGCTTGGCATTCGGGCTTCATAGAAAATTTGGTTACTTCCTCTATTCAGCGTAATCACTAACTTTGAGAAATAAACCAACATCTATTGTTAACAGAGCCTGCTCGGAGGTGATTCGCTTTACTGCGGCAAAGTCTTTATCCAGAATCACAACTTCCGGCATGAATGCTGTGGCGCTATCACCGAATTCCGCTCGTTGAATCAGGCTTTTTACCTTGAATCGGTAGGCACCATAACCGGGAAGTTTCCAGGCCAATGCAGCTGATTGGTTCCCTTCGAAGTTCAGCACCTGGGATCTGACATTCAGCACTCTTTCAATTTCTACAGGTTGATCATAAATATTCAGGGCCTGAAAGTTCAGGTCGGCGAAGGAGTTGAGCACAACGCTATTTTCATAGCTAGAGTAATCGTCCTGAGGAGGTAGGGTATCCGTTACAGCACAGCCACCCAGGGCTGCTAGTGCCACGCAAAGAGCAAGACGCTTCATGGAAAACTCCGGTGATGATTCCAAGGAATGACAGGAATTTTATCGGTGTTGAGAGGGAAAAATCTCTGTAAACGATTACAGAAGCCAACAGAACAGCACAAGAGAGAAAAGCTGCCCTGTCGGCTATTGGGAAAGCTTATGCCTTACGGCAGCCGGTCAGGTTCCGGAAGAATGTGCGGTTATCCTCTTTTGACAGGAAATATTCCAGGTTCTCAGTCAGGCGGCGGCGCCAGTTAGGATACTCGGTGCTGGTGCCGGGCACGTTCACTGGGGTATCAATCATCATGCAGTCTTCCAGCTGGATACTGGCAATCTGGGATGCAGACAAAGTCAGGTAGTAGCTGAACCGTTCCATCAGCTCACGGCTCCAGGCCGGGCTGGCAGCATGAGGATCAATGCCCCATGGCAGTTCATTAATTGCAGCCAGCGTTTTGATAACCGCTTTGCGGGTGACTTCCCGGGTAACCTTGTCATTCGCAGACCGCTCATCAGTGAAGATGCTCAGCTGGTTGGCAAGATCGATATCTTTTTCTTCCCACCATCCTTTCAGGGTTGGGGTGTCGTGGCATACCAGCACTGCCAGAGCTTTCTGCTTAAAGTCAGCCGGCAGCATATACATATCATCTTCCTGCTCGAAGATAGCCATGATATTGGAGTAGAAGCGAGCTGGTGGCAGACTGTCAGTTACTTCCTGCGGCACGGTTCCCAGGTCTTCACCAAACACCAGGCACTGCTGACGCTGACTTTCCAGCTTGATAATGCCGATCAGATCCTGCAGCGGGTAGTGAACATAACAGCCAAATTTCGGCCCCTTGTTCTCGGTATGACCGTTAGGACACCACCACAGACGGAACAGACCCATGGCATGATCAATCCGCAGAGCACCGCAGTGGCGCATATTGTTGCGGATCATTTCAATGAATGGCTGGTAACGGCGTTCCTGCAGGGTTACCGGGTTAAAGGGAGGCAGCCCCCAGTCCTGACCAAGAGGGCCCAGGCCATCGGGTGGTGCACCGGTGCTGGCATCATGCACGAACAGGTCAGGATCGGACCAGACATCAGCGCCACTGCTATCCACACCAACGGCGAGATCACGGTAGATGCCTACCAGCATGCCAGCATTCTTGGCGCTGGCCTGAGCGGCAATAATCTGCTCATCCATCAGGAACTGCAGGTACTTGAAATAGGTAATGCGATCCTGGTGCTTTCTGGCAAACTCTTTTACAGCCTTGTTTTCGGGAGACTGGAACTCCTTCGGCCAGCTGGGCCAGCCCCAGCTGTTAGCATCCAGTTTGCGGAAGTGTTCAAACAGTGCCTCAAACAGAGCAAATTGGTCCAGCTTGCCATCACGGTCTTCACAGAAGTCAGCAAAAGATTTTGCACGATCTGTATTTTTGCCAAGATGCAGTTTGGCAAATTGGGTGTACAGCTGCTTCCAAAACCTGCAGCTTCAGCGGGGCAACCTTGTCGTACTCAATGTAGTCAGCGTTACGCAGCTGTTTCAGTTGCTCTTTGGTTTCGGATCTGGCCAGAATCTCCTGAGCCTTGCTGCAGTTCAGCAAATTCTGCCACCTGCTCAGGATCGATATAAAGAACGTTATCGAACAGACGGCTGGATGGGCTGTAGGGAGAGCAGTGCAGGGGATTGGTTGGGTACAGAGCATGGACCGGGTTCAGGCCAATAAAGTCCGCACCCTGTTCACCAAGGCCGGATGTCAGGCTCTTGAGATCAGAAAGGTCGCCCATACCCCAGTTGCGTTCAGAGCGAACGGAGTAGAGCTGAATACCGGAACCCCAGATCTTCTTACCGGCTTTCATCTCGTCCGGTTCAAAGCACACTTTAGGTGCAACAATCAGGGAGGTTTCCGTTTCAAAACCTTTGCTGACGATTTTCAGCGTATGGTAACCGAGTGGCAGATATTCGGGGACGGTTAGAGCCAGAGCGATATATTCTTTCTTGCCAATCTTCTGGCTGGCCTGCGGCTGAAGGCCGGTCAGGCTGGCACTGTGCAGAACGGTGTCGTCATTTTCCAGGACAACTTCCAGATCCAGAACCGCAGGCAGTTTGGCTTTGGGCAGTTTCAGCTCAATGGTAAAGGACTTTTCCTGATGTACCACGGCAACTGGTGGCAGCACCGACAACCACTGCTGCTCCAGACGCTGATTAATAGCAGCTTTTAAAGTGCTGTTGCTACTGAGATCAAAGCCCATGGCTTTCAGCAGAGGAATTTTGTTTGCGGTGTCGACCTGAACCGGAGTTCCGGCCCAGTCCAGGTAAGAGCTGGACATGCCGCACAGGTCGCCCAGCCGGTCAATCAGTTTGTGATCAAGCATCTTATTTTCAATATGAAGTATCAGTCGATGATTGTCCGGCAGTCTGGCTGACAGACAATCATATCAATGAATTGGCTTGGTTAATCCCAAAAAGGGTTAATCCAAAAAACAGTTAATCCAGAAGTGGCGCGCAGGTGCGGGTAAATGCTTTGCCATCAGCATCAAACAGATGGCAGTTTTCAGCCGGAATACCCACATGGAAATCTGAGCCCTGCTCACGGCGACGGGAGCCTTCTACCCGCACAATGAAGGCTTCGTGAATATCGGGGTGATTCAGATAGATAAAGGATTCATTACCCAGGCGCTCCAGAGTTTCGATGGTGCCGGTAATGCAGTTCTCTTCACTGTCAGCACATTCATGATTCAGCACATCCTGAGGACGGATACCCAGAGTGACCTTGTCGCCTACCAGAGCATTTTCAGTGTTATTGAAAACAGTCAGGATTTTTCCAGACTCCAGCTTCACTTTGGTTTGTTCAGTACCAGTTTCCAGAATTTCAGCCCGGAAGAAGTTCATCTTGGGAGAACCGATAAAGCTGGCAACAAACAGGTTGCAGGGGTTGTGATACAGCTCCAGCGGTGCACCAACCTGTTCCAGATTACTTTCAGCGCCTTTTGCCAGAGGGCTCAGAACTACAATCTTGTCAGCCAGAGTCATGGCTTCCACCTGGTCGTGAGTCACGTAGATGGAAGTGGTTTTCAGGCGATTATGCAGGCGGGAAAGCTGCTGACGCATTTCCACCCGTAGGGATACATCCAGGTTGGACAGCGGCTCATCAAACAGGAACAAGCGCGGCTCCTGCACAATTGAACGGCCAATGGCGACACGCTGGCGCTGACCGCCGGACATAGCCTTGGGTTTGCGATCCAGCAGAGGTTCAAGTTGGAGAATACGGGCAGCTTCCTCAACCCGCTGGTTGATTTCCGCTTTGCTGACCTTGGCCAGCTTCAGGCCGAAAGCCATATTTTCCCGCACGGTCATGTGTGGATAGAGTGCGTAGGACTGGAATACCATACCGACACGGCGCTCATTGGGCGGCATATCATTTACGGTTTCACCTTCGATTTTCAGATCGCCGGAAGTTATATTTTCCAGGCCACAGATCATCCGCAGCAGGGTAGATTTGCCACAGCCAGATGGGCCAACAAAGGCGATAAACTCGCCGTCGTGGATATCCAGATTGATATTCTTCAGAACAAAAGTCTTGCCGTCGTCGTAGCTTTTGTTCAAGTTGGTCAGATTTACTTCAGCCATTTTTTTATGTCCAGCCTTGTCCAGTCAGATATCTGTGTGTTATCCCTTCACGCCGCCAGCGGTCAGACCGCTGACCAGATAGCGCTGGGCAACAAGGAAAATAATGGTAATGGGCATGCCGGTCAGAACAGCGGCAGCGGCAAAATCACCCCAGAGATAGTTCTGGGCGTACAGGAACTGTTTGGCACCAACGGCCAGAGTCAACTGGTCAACATCCTGCAGTAGTACGGAAGCGATCGGGTATTCGCCGATAGTGGCGATAAAGGCCAATACAAACACAACCGCCAGAATGGGCACGGAAAGAGGCAGTAGAATATAGCGGAAAGCCTGCCAGGGAGTGGCACCATCAATTGCGGCAGATTCTTCCAGGGCATTATCAATGCTTTCGAAATACCCCTTGATCAGCCAGATATTCATGGTGATCCCCCCCAGGTAAGAGACCACCAGAGCTGAGTGAGTGTTCAGGCCCAGCCAGGGAACAATATTACCCAGGGTATTAAAGAAGGCATGGAAGGCGACCAGCGCCAGTACTGCCGGGAACATCTGCAGAATCATCATTGCCGTCAGCAGATGGCTCTTGAAACGGAAGCGCAGACGGGCAAAAGCATAAGCACCAGTGGTGGACAGCGCCAGAATCAGGGTAGACGTCACCAGACTGACTTTAATGGAGTTCCACAGCCAGGTCAGAACCGGGAAAGTGGGTTCGATAATGGTGCCATCGGCGGCTTCCCAGGGAATGCCCAGTACCAGAGCCCAGTGCTCAAAGCTGATGTCATCCGGAATCAGACTGCCGGTAGCAAAGTTACCAGATCGCAGTGATACCGAGATAATCATCAGAAATGGAAACATCACCAGGCACAGCAGCAGAATCATAAAGATCCGCGCCGCCCAGACCCGATAACGAAGATTACGAGGTTGAACCATAGCCATAATCAGTGCTCCTGCGTGTTCTGGGTGGCTTTCAGGTTGGCCCAGGAGATACAACCGACGACCAGGAAGATCAGAGTGGCAATAGCGGATGCCAGACCAAAGTCCTGACCGGAGATAAATGCGGTGCGGAAGGTGAAACTCACCAGGATATCGGTATTACCTGCAAGGGTGGATGTACCAGCCATCATCGGACCACCGTCGGTCAGCAGGTTGATCAACACAAAGTTGTTAAAGTTGAAAGCAAAGCTGGCAATAAGGATTGGCGTCAGCGGCTTGATCAGGTTAGGCAGGGTAATAAACAGCAGATTGTGGATCGGGTTGGCACCGTCAATCGCAGAGGCTTCGTAGAGATCATCTGGAATCGCTTTCAGCAGGCCCATGTAGATAATCATCATATAGGGGTAACCCAGCCAGGTATTTACCACCAGAATCATGCTTTTGGCCAGGAACGGATTGGTAAACCACTCGGGGCGAATACCGAACAGGTTTTCCAGGATCATATTGATCTCACCAAAGTTCTGGTTAAACAGACCTTTGAATATCAGGATTGAGATAAAGGCTGGCACCGCGTAGGGCAGAATCAGCAGCAGGCGATAAACGCCGCTCTCTTTTAGTGGTTCCCATTGCACCAGGTTGGCCAGCAGAAGCCCGATGACTGCAGTAAACAATACACTCAGGCCGGCAAAGATAACGGTCCAGATAAAGATCTTGATAAATGGCTGGCGGATACCTTCGTCCTGGGCCAGTCGTTCAAAGTTATCTGTACCAATATAAACGGAGAAACCTGGAGCCAGTTGTTTACCATCGGCATCAATATAAAAGCCGGTGTCCATATCCGGGCTGATGATTTCGCCGGTCTGGTTATCAATCAGTTCGTTATTGGTGCCTTCCCGGTATTTGGGGGCCATGGCTCCAAACTCCCGCAGGGAAGTCATTACCAGATAGGTATTATCGGGAATAGATACGGTCAGGTTATTCAGAGCTGCGCGTTTTTTGATGACATCGCGCATGGTCAATTTTTTGCCCTGTGCCGGAGTGTTGTGATGGGCATCAACGCTGGTGGCGACATCAGAGAGGGCAAAAGGAGTAGTGACAAAAATGTTTTGGGAATCTTTTTTATCAGTCAGTTTTAACTGATAGGTCTCATCTTTTTTGTAGAGGGCAATCTTGTAGGCGTGATCACCAGTTTTCACCTCTTTCTCAAGATGAATCTCTTTAACCCGCTCCAGGCTCAGAATGTTGGAGGAGCCATAGTTGGTGAAGGCAATATTAACGGTGTAGAGCAGGGGGAAGACAATAAACAGGATAATCCCCAGCATGCAGGGATAGATATAGCGGAAGTTATAGCCTTTCCTGCTGGTAAAAATCCAGGTGCCGAGACTGCCAAGAACCAGCAGGGTCAAGGCAAACAATAACTCGCCCTGGGCATACATCAGGGTTATGACATAGAGAAGGGCAATATCAATCAGCGCAGCAAGCGCCCATTTCAGCCCGTTGCCGGATAACAGTCCTTCGGCAGCGGCTGGAATCTTCATGGTGTGTCTCTCCGGGGGCAGGGGGACGTAGTGAACAAAGCAGGGCAGAAAGAGAGATGTATAACTGTTCCCTGGCTATACACCTCTCTTTCTCAGTTAGTTGCGGATAATCTTGGCAGCGTTATCCAGAGCCACTTCCACAGACTCCTGACCAGTGGTGATGTTGGTCAGTGCAGACTGCATGGAGGACCAGAACTTGCCCATTTCCGGAACGTTAGGCATCAGCAGACCGTTGATAGCGTTGTCGTAGGTTGCTGCAATGCGAGGATCAGACTCCAGTTGCTTCATAAAGGCTTTATGAGCAACAGCACCCAGAGCTTTGTCGTTGTTCAGGGTTTTCAGGCCTTCTTCAGTTAGCAGGTAGTTTTCCAGAAACTCCTTCACTACTTCCTTATTAGGGGAAGCGTTGTTAACCGCCGCAGCCCAGATACCTACAAAGGCACGGGAACGGCTGCCGTCGATAGAAGGCAGAGGAGCAACACCGTAGTTGATACCGCTCTTGTCCAAGTTGGACCATGCCCATGGGCCAGTGATCATCATGGCGGTTTCGCCCTTATTGAAGCTGGAGTCCATTACTCCGTAATCAACACCGCGGGGCATAACGCCTTCATCAATAATTTTGGCCAGCATGTGTGCGCCTTTCTTGGCACCGGCGGTATTAACACCAATATCTTTTACGTCATAACCGGTTGGTACTTCCTTGAAGACATAGCCGCCGTTGGAAGCCAGCATGGGCATGGTGAAGTAAGGCTGAACCTGGTCCCACATAATGGTGGTGATGTTTTTCTTCTTCAGCTCTGTGTTCAGGTCAAACATCTCTTCATAGGAGGCTGGTGCCTTCTTGATAAGATCTTTGTTGTAAATCAGGCTGACAGCTTCCATCGCAACTGGGTAACCGTAAACATTGCCGTTAACAGTGGTCGCCTGCCAGCCCTTGTTTTCGATGCTGTCATGAACTTCTTTGGATGGCTGCAGAGGTGCCAGAAGGCCTGAATGAGCCCACTCACCGAAACGGTCGTGTGCCCACATAACTACGTCAGGACCTTTACCAGTTGCGGCAGCCTGCTGGAAGCGATCAGTCAGGTTCTCTGGAATCTCGACTTTAACCTTGATGCCCAGATCTTCTTCAAAACGCTTACCAACAATTTCCATGCCTTTGTAAGCCTTGTCGCCACCGACCCAGATGGTGATTTCATCATCAGAGAAGGCCTGGGCGGTGCTGGCACCCAGTGCCAGTGCGAGAGAGGAAGCGACGGCGGCCGCAACTGCTTTTTTGATCATTCTGCTTGCTCCGGTCCTGCCTGTAACGGCAGGGTTGGTCCTAAGATTACCTGACAGGAATTAACAACCTGAAGACGGGGTGGGTGTTTCAGTATGTTCAGCTTCCTGTCCTGTAACTGAACATTAATCATGCTCTTTATAAGGTAAATTCTTTCTCCTCAACCGGTGAGAAGTCAGAATTCCAGCTCAAGGCTGCTGAAGCCGTATATTCACGGATTAACGATTTGAAACAAATATTAAAACGTTTACAGATGTTTAAGAGATTTGCGCGAAGCTGTTCGAGATCCCTGAAATAAAAGTTCTGTTTAATAAAGCCAACTTAAATTGAGAAAAAGATCATATGGCTGATAAAAACAAAACAATTTCAGGGAGCAAGAAAAACTATCAGGTGTGTGTACAAGTGGATGTTGTATGGCCTTGTCGCAGAATGACATCAAGGTAACTTCCAGCAGGAGATTTATCCTGAATGGCATCCATCACCAGATCAACTGTTTTGGCTGCAAGGCCTTCGATATCCTGGCGGATTGTCGTAAGAGAGTGATAGCGATCACTGTCGATACCATCATAACCGACCACCTGAACATCCTCTGGTACGCTTTTACTGGTATCAGCCAATGCCATGCAGATTCCTGTGGCAACAATGTCGGAAAAAGCGACAAAGGCATCAGGCCGAAGGCCGGATTCCATCAGGCCACGAATACGACGATAGCTGTCCAGTGCGGGCAGGCCTGTATCAATACCAATTTCCACAGCTTCTGAAGCAATCAGTCCGGCTTCGTGCATGGCACGGTAATAGCCCTTCTGGCGATGAAGAGAAACTTCGTGATCCTTATGGGGACAGACGTAGTAAATTGTACGGCAGCCATTGTCGAGCAAATGTTTGGTAGCCAGGTAGCCGCCTTGTTCGTCATTGGAGGCAACCCAGAAAATATCGTCATGAACATCGCCGACACTGATCAGAGGTGCCTCTTCTTCGATGGCTTTCTGGTAGCGGGGATCTGTGTGGTGCAGTCCAATACCCACATTGGCGAAGCCTTGGCGCTGGTCTGCAGTTCACCTTCCTCATTGAACTTGGCACGTTTCACCCGATAACCCTGGCGATGCAGCTGAACTTTCAGGGCTTCATACACTTTCAGGGCAAAGGGGGAAATGGTTCCAAGCAAAGGGGGAAATGGTTCCAAGCTCCATTCCCAAGATGGCAGCAATAACAAAGTCATCCTGGCCATGCAGCTGACGTGCCATGTAATTTGGTTGATAGTTAAGCTCTGTTGCTGCATCCAGGACCTTTTGACGGGTACTTTCGGCAACATACTTGCCACCATTTAACACGCGACTGACTGTTGCAATCGACAATCCGGCCTGGGCGGCAACCTGAAGGATGGTCGCGTTCCCGGCAGACTTCCTTTTTGCCATTTTACTCAAATTTACTACCAATAATGGTGAGGGATACTAACTCAGAGGATAATAGCCAAAAACCCTCTTAATGATTCAGCTGGCCTGGCAATGACATGGATCAATTTTTGTTTGTTCGCAAAAATGAACATTTTCTAAAAACCTTTACAGATTGCCTTTGTTGCTTTGTTGTCGAAAACTCCGCCGCACCAAAACGAGAAACATGTTCGCTGTCAACTATTAACATCAGGGACTTCTCCTTGTTAATCAAACGATGGCGGTCAAGCAAACACTTAGATAACACCTGCACCTAGGAGTTTTTTGTGTCCAAGTCCATGCCTATCCTGCCATTGGCAGGAGCTATTTCTGCCATCGTTTTTTCAGCAGCAGCCTCTGCTGCGACTGTTGATTTCCATGGTTATGTTCGTTCCGGTGTCGGTGCTTCTTCCGACGGCGGTGACATGTCTACCTTCAAAGCTGCAGGCGCAGGTACCAAGTACCGTCTGGGTAATGAAGAGGAAACCTACGGTGAAATCAAATTAGGTTCTGAACTGTTCAAGCAAGGTGAGAAATCTTTCTACCTGGACAGCAATATTGCTTACTCCGTATCCCAGCATCAGGATTGGGAATCAACTGAGCCTGCCGTGCGTGAATTCAACGTACAGGCCAAAGGTGTTCTGGGCTTTGCTCCAGAAGCAACCCTGTGGGCTGGTAAGCGCTTCTACAAGCGTCATGATGTTCATATGGCAGATTACTACTACTGGGATCTGTCCGGTCCTGGTGCCGGTATCGAAAATATGAATATCGGCTTTGGTAACCTGAGCGTTGCCTGGGTTAAGAACGCAACTGATTTCGAATACTACGAAAGCAAAGCCGATGCGATCGCCGAGAAAGATGCCAAGAAGCAGACCCTCGACCAGAACATCCTTGATATTCGGGTAGAAGGTATCAAAGTTAGCGAAAACGGCAGCCTTGAACTGGGTATTGATTACGGTAAAGGCAACCCATTTGACGATTTCAACGGTTTTGACAAGGACGGTGTCGCCTTTGATAACAAGCAGCTGGATGATGATGGTTACATGCTGACTGCTGAGCACACCCAGGGCAACTTCTACGGTGGCTTTAACAAATTTGTTGTTCAGTATGGTACTGATTCC
>CBDEWF010000018.1:0-170614 GCA_965243775.1 Sansalvadorimonas sp. | reverse complement strand
CCGGAACCGGACTGCTCAGCCTGATGGCAGCACAAAGGTGCCATGGGAACATTACCGCCGTTGAACTGGACGCAGATGCCGCACAACAGGCCCAGAACAATTTTCTGAACGGCCCCTGGGCAGATAGAATTCAAATCCAGCAGCAATCTATCCAAGATTACGCAGATAGCTGCAAAGAGCGTTTTGACAATATCATCTGCAACCCACCTTTTTTCACTGCTCATTTTCCTTCAGAAGACCCCAGACGCCGCCAGGCCCGGCACAATGACACCCTCAGCTTTAGAGAGCTGGGATCAGCAGTTAACAGACTGCTTACGGCTGAGGGACTATTCCAGATATTGTTACCAACATCAGAACAGGATCGATTTCAGAGAGATATAATGAGTACGGAGTTGCACTTGGTGAAAATAATAAATATTAAACCCACGCTCCACAAAGCCGTTTCCAGAAAGGTTCTGACCTTCAGCAGATACCGATCAACACTTGAAGAACAAAAGGTTTGTATTCACTCACCGAATGGGTATACGAAAGAATTCACTGACCTGCTTAAACCATTTTATCTCAGACTATAAAAAAGGTAGTTTAAAACTGCCTTTTTTATAGTCTGAGTTAGAACAACTATTCCTTTATGCCATTTAGAGGGCCAGGATCTGAATTACGCCTCTGCTTCGTTGTTCTCTTACCAGTCTTTGAGACTGAAGCGGTACTCTTCTGAGGGCTGACTTTTCTTTTCGTGGCTGCTATGGGTTCATCCGTTGCGCCGGCATCATCGGAATACATACTGCCCCCCTGCTGCAACAGATCTGCTTCATCGTGCTCAACTCTAGCGACATACTCCTGATGGAAATGTCCTCCCTCAACAGGGCGACCACGTATAGTGGCCGGCAGATTGAGAGCCAGATGATAGGTAGCCGCAAATCTAGCCCGTTCTTCAGAGTCGTCAATACAAGCCTTCACGTAATCCCTGGCCTTATCTACACCCAGCCGTATAACCTGGCTATAACGATCGGGTGATATGGGTGCCGTTCCTTTTGCAGCGTCCTCTTCTCGCTCTTTCTGCTGAACCTCCAACATGGCTGCATACCTGTCCAGATCAGCCAATGTTTCTTCCATAACTTTCTGAAGAATGAGATCGCGCTGCTCATATGATGGCCTTCCCGGAAACGTATCCATCTCTCTACGAAACCTGGATGCAACGCCCTCTGTTTGGGTATCAGCACCATGGACCATATCATGAACAAACCAGTCATCGGTCCAGTTAGCATGATGGATCGCATAGCGTCTGTCAGCGTTAATTACCCTGGCATTTTCAAAGGCTGTCTTTCTTCTGTTGTTGCTATCTCTGCCTTCTGCCCTGGACTTTTCCTGCTGAAGGCGCTGATCAGCCTGCTGCTTTAAGTGCTCCAGTTGAGCTTTAAGGTCATGGCTTTCCATAACCTGCAACAAGCGGTTAGCAAGATCCCTTACATGCTCCGCATCCCCTTTCCCCGCCATTTTGGCTATTTGATCATCAGAGCCAAGAGAGGAGGTTTTGCCGAAAAGAACATCATGGAGTTTCACTTCTCGCTGGTCCATTCGGCGCCAGTTTAGTTTAGAGTCCTGCAGGAATTGCTTAAAACCGAGGGTCACAGTAACCAGCTTGGCATAACCCTTCCGCGCCCAATGGTTAACCTTTCCGGTAATATTATGCTTGGTAAGAGTGACCCAGACCCTGTTTGGCAAATTCAACAGGTCAGGATGCCTGTCCCTAATCGTTTCTCCCGCCCAGCTCATGATAACTGCTCCCTGCTAACCCGATAGCCACTGGCCCGCCCACACTCAGATATGCAAAACGGTCCGGTTCCTTTCAAATCAACATAGGCAGCAGGCCAACTTCAGGCAAATCGTTCCCTTGTCAGCGACAGAAGCCTGAAAATCCTCCTCTCATGATGGGGTGAATAAAAGAAAGCGTCAGGATTTCTCAAAAAAAAACTGACGCTCGAAATGTTCTTTGCCGTTAAATTTTATCGGCTATGTCAGAAAGAGTGTGCCTTATACTGGTTTCCCAAAGTTGCACCATAAACCGTAAAACCATCAGCCCGGGCCAGCTCTTCACAGTGCCCGAAAGCTTCCTCAATAAGGGGGCGATACCTGAGAAAACTGTTTGCCACTATGCGTAACTGTCCTCCCCGGCAAAGGTGACTCCGGCAGTCCCTGAGAAAAGTTTCAGTGACATCATAACGGGTTTTAACTCCCTCATGAAAAGGAGGGTTGGAAATAATCCAGTCATATTTCTGGCTGACCTGGGTCAACCCGTGACTAGCTATTACTTTTCCGTCCAGCCCGTTTGCAGCCAGTGTCAGACGGGAGGCCTCCACAGCCATGGCATCAGCATCCAGTAAAGTCGGGCGACAACGAGCATCCCGGGCAGCAAGCCAGCTGCCAATTACCCCGGCACCACAGCCGAAATCCAGAACCTTTCCTCGCACGACCTCTTTGGAAAGCGTTTCCAACAATAAACGGGAGCCGACATCCAGGCGGCCATAGCTGAAAACACCCGGCAGAGAGACAACATCAAGGCTTTGTCCGGCAACATCGACGGTAAAACGGGCTGACTCAGGTTTGCCATGACTGCTTCGCATATCCTCGCTGGGATATAACCGGATCAATCCCGAGTGACAGGCACTGTCTATCACATCGACATCCCCATACTGGCCAAGCCTTTTTTTCCAGGACTTGATTCCACTGCCATTCTCTCCCACCAGAAGCAGGAAACCTTCTTTACCCAGAAGTGGACACAACTGCTTCAGCATGAACTCCATAAGAGGGCGACTCTTCTGCAGAAAGAGGATGACCGCATCAAACGGTACTTCGGAGGCAGGTAAATGAGAATAAGTCACCCTGTCTGCAGTCAGGGTTTTCTCTGCCAGCTCACTCACCTCCACCAGAGTGGTATAAGCCTCAATGTCTGTCTCCGGCAGTTCACTGACCAGTTCCGCCAGCCCGGCATCAGCTGGTGGCATGGCTAGAAGCAGACGGGATACATCCAGCTCCTCAAGGTTACGCAATAAAAGGCGGGAAGGGTTTGTCAGGCTGCTCATGGTAAACCCGTTAAAAATTGGTGGGTTATACCCCAGAGCAGCTAATCAGTCCAAGAAATGTTCCCTAATGATCTGAAAAACATCAGAAATCAGGCCACTACAGGAATCCCATGCCTGCCACGATAGTCCTCAAGGATGCTGTACAGGCAAGGTACCACAAACAACACCAGTGCCGTTGAGCTGGCAATACCGAACACTATGCTGGTCGCCAGAGGAATCAGGACCTGGGCCTGCATACTGGTTTCAAACAGTAATGGCGAGATTCCGGCAATGGTAGTCAGCGAGGTCAGCAGAACTGCTCGCAAACGATCATGGCTGGCACGTGCTGCAGCTTCATGGGGAGTCAGCCCCTCCGCAATATGTCTCTTGACAAATTCCACCAGCAGAATGGAATCATTCACCACGATACCCGACAGTGAAATAAAGCCCACCATAGAGGGCATCGACAGATCAAGCCCCATAATCACATGTCCCCAGATCACTCCAATCAGTGCCATGGGAATGGTCAACATAGTGATAAGAGGCTCAATATAGGACTGAAACTGGAAGCTCAGCAGGATAAAAATACCGATCATCGCCATCAACATAATCATCCGCATGGAGCTCTGGGTCTTGCCACCCTCCTTGATCTCACCATCAAAGGAGACCCCGATATCAGGATATTTACTCTTAAACTCTGGTAAAAAGTCTTTAATCAGAGCCTGGTTAACAGTTCCGGCAGTGTTGTACTGCTTATCAATATCTCCAAGAATGGTAACCGTTCTCTGGCCGTTGATCCTGTGAATACGGGAATAGCCCCGGGTCTGCTCCACATCGGCAAGGATATGGAGAGGAATGGCAGTGCCTGAGCCGGGATGAACAATGGGGAATTGCTCAAATATTGCCAGCTCACTCCGCGGATCCTTAACCAGTTTTACAACAACCTCAATGTTCTCCCGGCCAACCCGGGTTTCAGTCACTTTGCTGCCCTGGTAAGCAGCACGCAGCTGACGGGCAATGGTGGCAGCATCAATACCCAGGCTGATGGTACCCTCCTTCAGCCGCAGAGTCATCTCCGGCATACCGGGTCGCAGATCATCCATCAGGTTATAAACCCCGGGATAGCCAGCCAACCACTGCTGCATTTCGTACGAGGCAACCGAAAGTTGCTCCAGGTCATCCCCCTGCAGACGGACATCAATTGGCTTACCAGCCGGGCCCAGTATCGGTTCAACCATGGCAATCTGCCACAGGCCAGGAATGGTCTCAGCCTGCTTTAACCACTCTGTTTGCAACTCTTCCAGGGAGAAGTTGCGCCGCTCGGCACTGAGTAGGTCAACATTGATGGTGGCCAGATGAGCTCCACTTTCAAAAGCATCAATATTCTGCCCAAACTGGACGGAGACCGCCTGAACAGCTTTGCCATCCTGCCGTTCATCCAGCGGACGGCTGATATCAAACAGCTGCTCATGGAGACGTTCAACTACTTCCCGGGTTTTCTCCAGAGGTGTTCCGGTTGGCATAATCAACCTCGCCTGCAGAACATCCCCTTCAATATTGGGAAAAGCAGAGAACCGGATAACACCAGTAGCAAGCAGGCTGACAGAGACAATAAACAGAGCCAGTACCGCCCCAATAAAACCATATCGCACCCGGATCAATCTAGTTACAACCCGGTCAACCTTTAAACGCCACTGGTCAAAACCTTGCTCAAACCTCTCCCGGAAATGGTTAACACCACGGCTTTTCTGGTGTTCAAGGGAGTGATACAGGTGGTGGGGCAGAATAAAGAAAGCTTCCACCAGAGACAGGGCAATCACAATCAGAAGAACAATGGGAACAGCCCCCAGGATCTGCCCGATTTTGCCTGACATAAATGTCAGTCCGGCAAAGACACAGACCGTAGTCAGAAAAGACGATAGAATCCCCTTAGTCACCAGATTGGTGCCATTAACAGCAGCTTTGAGGGGAGAAAGTCCTTTCCTGATCTGGGCAGCAATGCTTTCACTGATCACTATGGAATCATCCATAAGGATACCGATAGCCAGCAGCAGAGCTACCATAGAGATCATGTTGATACTGGCACCAGTGAAGCTCAGAACAAAAAAACCAGCCAGAAACGAGACAGGCAGTGCCATAACAACCCACATAGAATAACGCAGGCCAAAAAACAGCCACATCACCCCGAACACCAGCAACAACCCCTGCCAGGCATTATTAATCAATAGCTGCAGGCGCTCACTGATAATGCTGGTATGATCCTGGGTTAACACAAGAGAAACCTCAGGGGGCAGGCGCATCCTCTCCTGTTCAAGAAAATGTTCAACATTTTCCAGAAGGCGCAGGCTGTCTTCCTGCTTGTTCTTACTCACGACCAGAAAGGCGGCAGGTTTGCCCTGAAAAGATACAGCAGGATACTGTTCGGCAAAATTACTGCTGACCTCGGCAATATCACCCAGCCGCAGCTCGCCCTGCTGACTACCGGTGATAACCAGCAGGTTCTCCAACTGGTCAACCGTACGGGCTTCGTCGTTAAACCGGATCTTGTACTCACGATTCGTTCCAGACAGAGTGCCACCAGGCATATCAATATCCTGATGGGCCAGCCTGTCACTGATATCCTGCAGGCTCAGACCGTACTTGCGCAGGTTGTAGTGAGGAATGCGAATCTGGAATTCACGCTGGGAAAAACCCTGAATATCCACCAGAGTGATATTACCGGTCTGCTGCATACGTTGCTTGACCTGCTCAGCCAGGGTTTTCAGTTCCGGCTTTGGCAGGTCTGCAGTCAGGGCAACGGTAACAACATTTTCAGTACGGCCGGTTTCTTCAATAACAGGCATTTCGCTGCTGTCCGGAAAGTTATCGATGGTATCAACAGCACTGCCAATATCATCCTTGAACTGCTGAAAATCGCCCTTTTCCAGCATTTTCAGAGTCATAATACCCAGGCCGGAACGAGCTTCACAGCGCCGCTCTTCCAGGTACAGAAGTCCATCAGAGGCATCTTCCAGCGGCTGGCAGATACTAAGCTCCACATCAGCCGGACTAGCTCCCTTATAAGTGACCGATACAGTGACTTCATAATGATCCACTTCAGGCAGTGTTTCCCGCTTCAGGGTAGAGACCCGGAACAGGCCGGCCACCATCATCAAAATCATCAGGAGGTTGGCTGCTGTCGGGTGGGAAGTCATATAGCGCAACATATCAACGCCCCTCCAGCCAGTGTTCCACTATGAACTGAGTGTTCTGGTCCTGGAAAAGGTTGAGCTTCATACCATCCACTGCTGGAAACAGGTCACTGGAAACAATACGCTTGTCGTCCAGCTGTTCCGGTTTAATCAGCAGCATTTCCCCTTGGCTGACGCCTTTTACAACTGTTCGTTTGAGAGAATTATCCGCAGCGACCTGGTAGACCTGTTTCTCATGAATGGCAGCCTTGGGAATCACCATGTACTGACCGGCAGCTCCCTGTAATACTACTTCCATATACATCCCTTCCATAAGAGGAGGTTTAACGCCCGGGCGAATATCCTGATAGGGATGATCAACAGTCACGATAATGCCGATCGTACGGGTAGCAGGATCAAGATTACTGTCAATCCGGGCAACCCTGGCAGGCCATACCGGCTGCTCTGATCCGGCCAAACGCACATAGGCGGATAACCCCAGCTGCCGGGTCACCTTCTGCCCAATACTGTTTCCATCTGCTTCGAACAGCATCTGCTCCAGAGACATTGGTTGATCGCTGTAACTCTCAAGCAGCTTGCCAAAAGATTCTACCGTAACCTGGGCATTAACTTTGACCTGCTCCAATCCCTGGATACTGAACAGTGTTGTACCCGCAGAAACAAACTCTTCAGCCTCGGTATTGACCTGAGTCACCCGAGCTGCAAATCCCTCAGGTATGGCGACTGTGGTTCGCTCCAGATCTCTCCGCCGGGCAGCCAACTCAGCCTCAGCAATCTCCATTTGGGCCTGTTGCAGCTCAATCAGATAAGGCAGGGAGTCTCTCTGGGTTATCAGTTTCTGAACTTCTTGTTGCTGCTGTAGTACTGAAGTACGGCTGCGTTCAAGGGCAGACTCAGAGAGAGCCCCCTTCCGGAACAGTGACCCACTGCGTTTCAGCTCTTTCTCCGACAGGGTCAGCTTCTCCCTGGCCAGCTTCAGGTCTGATTCGATATTGGTTTTCTGAAGTTTCTTGTCAGATAAATTAATCCTGCTCTGGGCCAGAGAAGCTTCGGCCTTGGCCAGGGCCAGACGATAGTCCTTATCATCAATTTTTATGACCATAGTTCCGGCAGGCAGAATCTCTCCTTTTTTCAGCTCCGGGTTGAGATAGACAACACGGCCACTGACTTCTGTCCGGATATCAGCAGCCAGCTCTGGCTGAACAGCTCCATACCCTTTGATTTCCGGTCGAACCGAGTATTCCTGCAGATCAATAAAAGCAGCCGATGTACCACTGGCAACAAGATCCTGATGTTCCATGGCCGGACGGGTCAGCTTGACCAGAACCGCAATAACAATGCCCACTGCTACAGCAGCAAGAAACATCCGTGGTTTTGTCAAATGTTCAGCTGTTATTTTCATGGCTAGCTGCTCCTTTCATAAACAGCTGGTAAATATGTTCTGCCCACTCTTTGGAGGTCACCTCTTCATCGGATAAGCCCCATGCACCACGGCGGAAAGGTGCTCCAAGAAAAGGAAGAACTAAAAGACTAATCAGGGACAGCCCCATGTAACGCGGATCCAGATCAGAGCATACTCTTCCGGCAAGCTGCTCCTGTTTCAGCACCTGAGGAATAACCCGGGCTGCCTTCATAGGCATGGTACGCATATAAGCTTCACGAAGAGGGCCTTCATTGACCAAAATTTCATCAGTAAGCAGACGAATAATAAATGGCTTGCTGGACAGAGCATTTAGTGCTGCTTTAATAATTGCCCTGATCGGGTCTTCAGAGCCCAAAGCCCCCGTAAAGATATTGAAATTCGCCTCTGCAGTACGCTCTACCATGGCAACAAATAACTGCTCTTTACCGCCAAAATAGTACCCGATCATGGCCGACTTCATATCAGCCCGCTGGGCAATATCACGAATGGTGATGCTGCGATAACTTTTCTCTACCAGCAGCTCCTGGGCAGCATCCAGCAGGCGATTCTTACGAACTGCCTGTAATTCAGGATCAACTGGTCTTCCCCGAACAGGAGTTGTGACGGCACTCATTTTTATTACTCATCCGATTAAATTAATCGAATGATAAAATAAATAGAAGACAATGCAAGTTCAAGTTTATGTTCACCTTTAGAATGTAGTGCATGGGAGAAATATGAAGGAGAATTCTGGAGGAGAGTTCTTAAGAATAGTTCTGAACAATAGGCAAGAGCTCTTCAACCCTCGCCTCCCTACTTTGCATTTTTGCAAAAATACAAAATCAGCATCCCACTTCTATTGTCGACTCTAAAAGCACCGAACCCTATCGTCCGTCTCAGGCTTTTCACTGAATCCTGACCTCTCTTTTCAGCGTAAAGCCCAGCACCAGATGTCGACAAACGGTAACCTGATTCCATGCAAGAAGTCGTTGCAACTCTCACAGCTCACCAGGAAAAACTGAGAAAGAACCTGTCCATTGCAGTTATCCATGGTGGTGATAAAGACGAAGAAGGCAGCTGTTTTTATAAAACCTTTAACCCCAGAGCTACCAAAACCTATGAACCGGTTGCGCAACAGATCGCTCAGGCTTTACGGGAGTGCGGGTATCATAAAGTTATCACCCTGCCAGAAAATGCCAGGCTGGTAGAACAGCTGCAGAAAAACGGTGTTGATATTGTGTTCTGCAACAGCGGCGGACTGCAGGGTTATAACCCCATGTCACATCTGCCGGCCCTGATGGAGATGGTGGGTCTGCCCTATGTCGGTCATAACCCTGTCAACGCTACACTGCTGGATAATAAGCACCTGTTTAAACAGGCTCTTTCTGATCTCGGCATTCCAACACCTCAGTTTCTGGTCTGTCACAGCAGTGAAGGTGACTTCCAGGCATTTCACAACCGGATTATCAACCGGTTCGGCAGCAGCCAGGGGCCATTTATTGTTAAACCAACGTCTGGACGCGCTTCCATCCATGTGAATTATGCCGAGACCATTGAGCAGGCCTGGGATCTGGTACAGACAACTCTGGCATGTACATCCAATACAGTACTGGTAGAGGAGTATCTGCCCGGCCGTGAATTTGTGGTGGCAGTCAGCGGTCCAGTAGTAAAAAAACAAGACAGGTTAAAATGCAAACCCGCACCTTTTGCTTTTTCCGTTATAGAGCGCCACCTGGAAGAAGATGAACAAATCTTTACCTCCATGGATAAAAAAGCCATATCTTCCCAACGGCTGGTCAATGTCGAAGATGAGCAGCTGATTACTGATATCAACCGTTTAGGTCAGCAAGTCCATGCCGGACTCTGTCTGCAAGGGCTGATCCGGGTCGATATCCGTATGGATGCCAGAGGACAGTTGTCTGTTATGGAAGCCAACCCCAAACCAGATCTGACCCGTCCTCAGCCGGATAAAACCAGTCTGGTCTGTCACGGTCTTCCCCGGGAGAACATGACCTATGAAGAGCTGATTGAATCGCAGCTTCTCAATGCCATCAGCCTGCGGATGAAAACACTACCGGAATCTATTCCCCATATCAGCAGGATAATGCACTGAATGAGCTGTTGTTATCGACTGTTGTCTGTACTGCTATTTTTGCTGCCAGTTATTTCGGCAAATTTTAGCTGGGCCGAAAACGGCAGCGTCCAGCTTATCAGCCAGCAGCTGAATACCCCAGACTGGTTCACTGCCCAGCCTGATAACCAGTTACCGGTAGCTTTTCATCAGGAACGATTCGACCAGCTACCGGTCAAACGCCGGATTCTGGTTATCTACTCCAAAGCCTCATCAGCTTATGATCAGGCCTTTCAGACTATATCTCAGTCTTTTCGTCAACATCGGCTACAGGCTGGTTATCTCATCATTAACTATCGCCAGCAGCCGGAGCTGGCCACAGCGCTGCTGGGTGACAGTACCTTTGATCTGACCTTTATCGCCGGCTCCAAAGCAACCACTGCCCTCTACACCAGCCAGCCGAAACCGGCTATGCCAGTGGTAACAGTCACCGCCAAAGACCCTGTGCTTCAAGGGCTGATAGACAACTACAAGGCCCCCTCAAAAACAGGTCAGCCTAAAGGCCAGCGGCACAGTTATGCTTTTACCTCTCTGAATATCCGTCCGGAAAGTCTGACCAGTTATCTGCAGACTTTGAATCCAAATCTGTCCGCCATCGGTATTGTCTATGGAAGCAGTAACCAGAGTGCGCTGACGACACAGGTTCAGCCGCTGATGAGAGCTGCTGCAAAAGCAGGTATTGAGGTAAAAGCCATTTCCATTAATGCAGACTTCCCAGAAACCAGCCTGGGTCGGAAAATACCAGCGACACTGGATTCCTTCCGTGCTATTGACCCGAAGCTGAACAATACTCTGCTGTGGCTGACTGGCAGCACCCTGCTGTTCAGCCACCTGGACCAGATTAATGATATTGCTGGTAATGTACCGGTACTGACAGCCGTGCCTGATCTGATTTCTTCCGACAAAAGCAGCCCAATGCTATCTATCGGGATTGGCTTTGACAGTAACGCCGCCCTGGCCGCCTTGTATGGCCGACAAATCCTGATGGGCCGGGTAACCCCCGATCAACTACCGGTAGGTGAACTGTCGCCCCCGGATATTGCCATTAATTTCAGAAAAGTAGAGGAGTCCGGATGGAGGATTCCCATACGCATGTTTGAGCTGGCTACGATCCTGTTTAATAAAAATGGCCAGCCTGTTCACAGAAGGGGAATACCGGTTGAACAAACTCCGCATTAAGTTTGCCAGTCTCCTGTGCAGTCTGCTGCTGGTACTGTTGCCTACCTCATCAGGGGCCAAAGAGGGCAGAATCAGGCTAGCCACCCAGGAATGGTCACCCTACCAGTACACGACAGAAGACGGTCAGATTCACGGACTTGCCATAGACCGGATTCGCTGCGCCCTGGGCATGATCAAACAACCCTACCAAATTGCCTTTATGGAGTGGAGCAAAGCTCAGCTACTTGTTCGACGAGGTGATTATGACGGTTTCTTTCTCGCTTCCCGCAATACTTCCAGAGACAAATACGCCCAGATTTCAGATATTGTCGCCGAACAGCACTGGGTGCTGTACAGCTTTCAGGATATCGGAAAAGAACTGTTTGCCACCATGGATTACAAAGAGAATGTCAGCGTAGCTGCTACTTTTGGTTCAGCAAAATGGTTCTGGCTGAAGGAAAACGGCTATCAGGTGGACAAATACCCGAAAGACTCTCGTCGTCTGGTTGACCTGCTTCTGGAAAGAAAGGTCAGCGCCATACTGGAAACCAGAGAAGTTATGGAAGAAGAGCTACTGCGCAGGGGTATCAAGCCAGACTCACTGAGCCAGATTGAACTGAACCGGAAGGAACTTGGTGTTTACTTTGGCAATGATTTTATCGGTCGTAATCCGGGTTTTCTGGAACGCTTTAACAAGGCACTGAAATCCTGTGTAACACCGAAGGCAGGAGGCCGGCTATGAGCCTGCAATTGCAGATTATCAATATCCCCGAAGGAGCAATGCTGGCAGAAACCCTGCACAAGATCCCGGCTTCTGGAGGAATTATCGGCCGGGCTGCAGACTGCACAGTACCACTGCCCGATAACAGCCGTTATCTATCCAGCCGCCATGCCCGGATATATCAGGAAGACAGCCAGTGGCTGATTGAGGACCTGAGCACCAATGGTCTGCTGATCAACAATGACACCAGCCCTCTGGGCCCTAGCAAACACCACACCCTGACGGACGGTGACATCCTGACCTGTGGCGATTATCGCATTATGGTCAACCTGTTTTCTCCAGAAATCAGCCTGACCAATACAGAACCAGAGCAGCTGGAAGACCCTCTGACCGACACTGCTGCAGCAGATGACCCATTCCTGATGGCCTCCCCCCATTACCCACAGGCTACCGCCATGGTTTTGGATGACCCGTTCAGTGATACGTCTGCAGAGCAACATAACGGGCTAAAGCAGGAACACACTCCAGCCAATCCTGAGGCTGTGTCAGTACATTTTGGCAGTAACGAAATCCTGCCACCAATAGATCAGCTAATCACCTCATCGGGAGAACGGGAAAAAGCAGGCAAGGATCCAGCCAATCTGATCGATATTTTGAATGATAGTCTGGAGCCTATCCCGGTACACGACAACTATCAATCACCGATCCCCCCTGCCACTTCTGCCACTTCTGCCAATAGGCAGGAGACAACACAGGTTCAAGACAGCTCCGAACAGCCTGTGAACGACCTGATTCAGCGTATTCAAACTCCGGTTATCAGCCATCCGCCTGATAACCAGCTACAGGAACTGCTCAAGGAAAACCGCCGGCTAAGGGACTCTCTGAAGCGCAAAAACAGACTGCTGAAAAAGATGATCTACCACGCCATGGGGGAATCCCTGGAGCAGACTTTGCTGGAATTTTCTCCTGCCTACCTGGAAAAACTGTTCGATGACTACAGTGACCGGAAGCGGGGCCTGTTTCGCAAGCGCGACAACTGGCAGCTATACACCCGACACTACCAGAGGGTGGTAAAGGAACAAACCGCACGACTGTCGTTTACAGCCCGTTTCCAGGCAGCCCTGCGCAAGCTGCAGGAGAAAGCGTCATGATTCGGTTGATTTATCTCACGGTTTTATCCCTGTTACCTCTGTTCGGCTGCAGTGTACTGTCTTTTGACCCAGCCGACCCGGCCAGCACACTGCAAAACAGCCACACTACCCTGGAGCTGACCCTGAACGCAGGTTATGACCTGAACCCAAATGATCGGGGTGAGGCCTCTCCTTTGCGCATTCGCCTGTATGAATTGCAGGCCGCCGACCTGTTCAATCAGGCGAATTTTCTGGATCTTTACCAGCAGGACTCAGCCTCATTGCAGGACAGCCTGATCAAAACCCATCGACTTCCAGCCCAACGCCCCGGCCAGAATATCCGCATAGATATTCCGTTAAATACAGCCACTCGTTATATCGCCATCCTGGCAGAGTTTGCCCGTTACCAGGATGCCAATGCCCGGGCTGTAGCCCCTGTAGAAGCTGATGTGAGAAATATCGGCACTCTGTCGATAGAGGGTAACAGCCTGTTTCTGAAGGTCACCCCGGAAAGAACAGCTTTTGACCGGGCAAAAAAACTGTTCGGGCTGGGCAGTCAACAGACAGATGACACGGTTCCCACTCCAGGGAAAACCCTGACGGAAAAACTCACGGGCAAAAAACCCGAGCAGCCTTGAGCATAGTTAACAGCTTTGAGCGTAGTTAACAGCCTTGAACGTAGTTAACAGCCTTGAGCGTAGTTAACAGCCTTGAGCGTAGTTAACAGCCTTGAGCGTAGTTAACAGCCTTGAGCGAAAGAAACAGTCTTGAGCCCGCAACTCAATAGCAGACCTTTAAGAATGATGGAGATGGCACAGATTCTGTCTGGTGGCATAAAGCAGAAGGTAACCGAGCATGGATAACGCCAATGGATAACAATCGCGTAGTATGGCAGGAGGGTATGTTTCTCAGCCCTCAACACTTCCAGCAGCAGGAGCGCTACCTGGAATCCTACAGCCGTCGTCTTGTAGCCCTGTCAGTCGGCCGTCCTGTCGGTTTTGCAGAACTGGTTATCGACCAGGAACAACTGAATATCGGCCGCTTCATGCTAAGGCGCTGCAGCGGTATTCTGCCGGATGGTACGCCGTTTCGCCGTGACAGTGCCATCGTCAGGGAAGTTGAACAGGCTGAATCCGGCTCTCTGATCTATCTGGCTCTCCCCGCCGCCCGTCCCGGAACTATTGATACTGCACAGGAACACAGCCAGAACCCGGGAGCCTGCCGTCATCTCAGCTTTGACCATGATGTTTCCGACAGCACTGACAGGGATAACGACTCTGTTACTCTGACCCTTTCCAACCTGAACCTGAAACTGCTTCTGGCAGATGAAGAACCCGACTCTCATATCCGCCTGCCTGTGGCCCGTATTCAGGAGCGCCAGAACGATGGCCGCCTGCTGCTCGACACTACATTTATTCCCCGTTGCCTGGATTTTCGAACCAGCCTGTTCCTGAAAGAGCAGGTACAAAATATCCAGGCCCGCATGCGTAGCCGTGCCAATGCCATGGCTTCCCAGATCGGTCCCCATGCAGAGCAAAAAAGCTTCCAGACCATGCAACTGGAATATCTTTGGCTGCAGGCTTTGAACCGCTATGCTGCACGTCTGGACAGCATCTGCACAGGGGACTCTCTGCGCCCGGGAGAGCTGCACAGGGAGCTGGTAACGATGGCGGCCGATCTGGCCACATTCACCACAACTCTGGCACCAGAGTTTCCTCCCTACGACTTTGATGAACCCTACCGTTCCTTTGCTCCGGTATTTACCGCTCTGCAGCAGAATCTGCGCCAGGCACGCAGTGAAAAGGTTCAGGCCCTGCCCTGGGATGACAGTCTTTTTGAACGCCGTCGTCTGCTGCGCACCTTGATAGAAGACCGTTCCCTGTTCAATGATGCCCGTTTTGTTCTGGCAGTCTCCAGTTCCCTGGGGCCAGGCCGATGCAGGGAGCTGTTCCCGGCCACGGCCAAACTGGCTGGCAATCAGCGTATTGCCGAAAAGGTACGTGGTGCACTGTCGGCAGTGTCTCTGATTCCCATGCAGGTGCCGCCTTTGGAATTAAAGGCCCGCCCGGACACCGTGTACTTTGAAGTCGATACCAGCCATCCCCTGTGGCAGGAGCTGGTTAATCACCATGATGCCGTGGCTCTGCATATTGATGAACAGATGCCGGATGATGTGAAAGTCACCCTGTATGTGGTGAGGTAGGCCCATGGCTCAGATTTTCAGTTTTCAGCGCAGCGATACCATCCCCCGGAACCCACAGGGCTACCAGCAGCAGAACAACCTCCAGGAGTCCCAGCCTGCTTACTATAAGCAGCCAGAGCCAGATAACCAGAGTTTTTCTGCTCCGGCTGGGTCAACCATGAACCGCTGGGGGATACATGGCCATACAGGTGAACAGCTGAATGATTTCAGGGCATCAAATAATGCCCTGATTAACCTTGCTGCCGAACTGCTGGCTCTTCTGGTTACCCTGCCCCACCAGCAGAAACCAGGCAACCTGCCGGAGTTCAGGGAAAACCTGGTCGACCGGGTTTCTGCTGTCAACAACCGGGGACGTATGCAGGGACACTCCCAGAGCCTCATGGATCGCTGCTGTTATGTACTCTGTGCCGCACTTGATGAAGGTATAAACAGCACGGAATGGGGCAGAAAAGATGGCTGGGAAAACCACAGCCTGCTTAGCCGCCTTTTCCAGCAGCGTAATGGTGGCGAGGTTTTCTTTGTTCTTCTGGAGCAGGCACAGCAGCATCCGGAACAGCAGTTCGAATTACTGGAACTGATGTACATCCTGTTACGCATGGGTTTCCAGGGGCGCTACCAGAAACTGGAGCAGCATGGCCGGGAAGGACATAAACTGACCCGCCTGAGTGCCGAGCTGTACAGTGACCTGCGCCGTATTCGCCCCTCTCCCAAAGAATCTCAACAACCACCATCGATCCGGGTCTGGCATCCACTGCGCCAATTCAGCAGAGGACTCTGGCTGAGCCTGATACCGGTTCTGCTTCTGGCAGGCTATATCACCACTGCTTTCTGGATTGATAACTCTAACCAGGCCCGGATTCATGGTCTGGAAAACCTGCAGCAATGGGTCGCCCCGGAAGAGAGCAGTATCGGTGTCATCTATAACAGCACCGAAGCAGATATGGAGCTGTGGCCACAATGAAGAAAACACTGACCATTATCTTTTTTATTGCTCTTGTTCTTTCCCTAGCTTTCGTATGGGGAGCTGTTTACATCTGGCCCCAACCACTGGAGTGGCTCGACCCCATCAGTACGCGGGTGGAGATAACCCTGTTGCTGCTCGGTATTCCCCTGATACTGACAGGACTGGTATATAGCTGGAAGAGCTGGCACAACTATCGCCGGCGCCAACAGCAGAACCAGGAGCTGCAATATCTTCTGCGGGAAAAACAACGTCTGAACAGCAGCTGGAAAAGAGTACTCAGGCAGCTGAGCAAGCAGCCTGGAGGCCATAATCCCTATGCCCTGCCCTGGCTGCTGATGCTGGGTGATGACACTTCCGGCAAGGCCAGCTGGCTGTATCACGCAGGGTTTGAGCCAATCCAGAATCAGAGCCAGAAAAGTAAAGAAGATTCTTCATCTCAAGATACACGACAACAGCCTGATGATGTCACCTTCTGGGTCAGTGAATATGCCGTAGTTGTTGAGCTGGCCGGTCACTTCCTGACAGAGAACAGCAATGAACTGGATGTTCCGATTCTGCAACATCTTTACCAGCTGTTACGCCGTTACCGTGCCCGCCAGCCTCTTACCGGCATACTGGTCGCCCAACCAGCCAACCAGTTGATTACCCGGCAGCCGACATGGCTACAGGTACAGGCCCGCCATTTGCGTCGCCGGTTACGGGAGATTGACGGGGTTGTTGGTATCAGGCTGCCGGTCTGGCTGCAGGTTACCCAGTGTGATCAGCTCGAAGGGTTTCAGGCCTGCTTTGACCAAAGCTGCAGCAACGAACGCAGTCTACCCCTGGGCGTCCCCCTGCCGGAAGGCTATCAACCGGAAGCCTGGCAGCAGGGTTTCAAGGCCCTGCACCACTCCCTGACCAGCAAACTGCCAGACCTTCTGCACAATGAGAAAGAGGTAAGCGAACGTCAGGCCATCGGCCGGTTCCTGCTGCAGATGACTCTGCTGCAGGAACGAATTCAGATTACCCTGGACGAGCTTTACGGTAATCGCCATCACGCTCCCGAAGCCTGGATGGCGGGAATCTGGTTAAGTTCTTCGATTCAGGAAGGCCACAGCTACAACCTTCTTGCCAGCGAACTGGGACGCCTCTGGGGTTTCCAGAGTACACGACAGCAACCTCAGAGACTGGGCAACAACAGTTACTTTATTCGTAATTTTTTCCCCAAAGTTGCCTTGCAAACCCTGGCTCTGGTTGGTGAGAACAGGCTGGCTCATCATATCTGGCAGAGCAAGATTCTGGTCATTGCTCTGGCATCTACTCTGGTACTGTCTGGCAGCAGTTGGGTGCTTTGGGAAAACGTTGCTTATAACAGACAGCTCCATGCCCGGACACAGCAGACAATTACCGCCTATCAGTCAGAGATCAATGAACTCGGCACTCATGCTGAACTGGCCGATACCATGCCTTCCCTGCTGCGTCTGCGGGAATTAATCGCAACCTATGACCAGCCCAGACCTCTGATGTTGAGCATTGGCCTGTTTGATAAAGAAGAGGCTGACAGTGTTCGCAGTGCTTACTACAACCAGCTTCAGCAAAGACTGTTTGTCCCCATTGCCGAACGTATGCACGACACTCTGTCTGCCTACATCCACCTGGGTGATTACCATGAAGTCTTTCGCCACTTACTGCACTATCTGATGCTTTTCGATAGTGATATCCGCCAAACCAGCGACCTGAACAGCTATATCATCCAGATGTTGACTGACCGGGATGAACTGCCGGAAGGGGCGTCCCAGTACTTGACTCTGCTGCTTGACGATCTTTGGAAAAGCACTTTGGCTCCCTTATCAGAAAATGGCTTCCAGCCTGATGAGCAATTGATTATTCAGGCCCAGAGTGAACTGGGACAACGTATCGATAACCAACTGGTCTATGACTATATCCGCTCCCAGCCAGCCCATGCTGCCAAGGTGGATATCCGTAACCTTCTGGGTCAGAACTTCAGCAGTAACTTCCAGTTCAGGGAGGGGTTTGAGGGTTATTACCTGCCAGAAATCTACACCCGTGAAGGTTACAACAAACTGGACCTGTCCCCGGAATCCGAGGTTCTGCAGAAAGCCGTGGCCAGTCTGGACAAAGTCAATAGACAGTCCGGTGATGTATCACTGGCTGATCGCATCCGTATCAGTGGAAAGGTACGGGAACTTTACTTCCTGGATTATATTCGCACCTGGAAAATCCTGATCAGCAATATTGAACTGAAACCAGGGAGCAGGATGCCCCAGCAACTGGACCGGCTGGAGCAACTCTATCAGGGAGAAAGCCCGGCTCTGTTTAATTTGATTGCCGCCATTGCCGACCAGACCCAGCTTGTACCAGAAGAACCGAAACCGGGCAGTGCTGATAAAAACAGTGCAGAAGACCTGGTAAAAAGGCAGGCTGAAAGAAAAGCAGCCAAGGCCCTTGGCTTGAAAGGTGCCAATAAGCAGATCGCCTCCGGGCTCGGCAGGAGTGCCTTTGCCAAACTGGAGAAGCAGCGTTCCGCAGCCATTGTCAACGAAGCATTCAGTGCCTACGCCACTTTATTTGTTGATAAAGGGTCAGCACTGACTGAGCAACTAGACAGGCTCAATGCTGAACTACAAATAATTGGAGCTCACGCTGATACTAACCAGGCTTACTTTGACAGTGTCATACGGTTGATCAACGGTGAAGGCAGCCTGCCTGAGCTACAGAGACTGGCACGTCAGGAGCGCACCGCTGTCGGTATCTGGCTGACCCAGCTCACTGACCAGATCTGGCACGACTGGATCAATGGTGCAGGACAGCTGGTGCAGAAACGCTGGCAGTCTACCATTTATCGCACTTGGCAGAGCCGGCTGGAAAACCGCTTCCCGTTTGTGGCTGATGCCCGTCAGGAAGTCCGTATTGGCGACTTTGTGGAGTTCCTGCGTCCTGATGGGGAACTGGATCAGTTTGTCGCAACATATCTGGCTCCCTTTGTTCTGTCTGGCACTGACCTTCGCTGGCAGATACGTACTGTCAATGGCGCAACCCTGCCCCTGAGTCAACAGTTGCTGGATCAGCTTAACCGGGCCGACATTATCCGTGACCGTTATTTCAGTGCCGATGGCCGACTGGATATTGGTTACCGCATGCGGGCCCGGCGCCTTAACAGTGGCATTACCAGTTTTAACCTGCGCGATGGCAACGGTAATTTCACATACAGCCACGGTCCCCAAACCTGGCAGGAACGGCGCTGGCCACAGGAGAGCACCGACCTTCTGTCATTAAATTTTGCCAATAACGGCCTGCAGCTTGCACGCAACAGCTATACCGGCCCTTGGGCCTGGCAGCACTTTGTTGCAGATAGCAGGGTCTGGGAAGGCGACAACCAGGTACAACTGACATACAGCCTGAAGTCATTCGACATCACTCTGGAGCTGGAGCTGGATCGTCGTGGCAACCCGTTTGAACCGCACCTGCTATCAGGGCTGAGTCTTCCTGGCAGGATACTGGCGAGAAACGTCGATAACCCTCTGGCGAAGAACTGAAGCTAATGACACACGACTGTGGCACGATTTATTGCGGTATCATAAACAGTCGGCGGGAGCTGGCCAAAAGCTCCCTTATTGCTGACAGGTTTGCCTGTGGCATGCTGATAGTGCATACCGGAAAAGCATCCATCTACCAGGGTTGGGATACCGTCAGTGGTGATGCTGTCGTTCTGAAAAAGCTTCATGACAGTGCCAGCAGTGAGCGTATTGGTGAGTTCTGCCGGGAAGGTATGCTGCTCAAGCTGGTTCAGCACCCTGGCCTGCTTCAGGGCCAGGGTTATTTCCTGTGGAAAGATCAACACTGGCTGGTTATGGAACCAGCCGCCGGCTCACTGCTGCTGGACCTGATAGGCTCGGGTAAAGCTGCGGACTGGGATAACCGACTGAAAAGAAAAGTCATCTCTAACATAGCGCGAGCTCTGGACTGGCTGCATAAAGATGGCTGGGAGCATGGTGATATCAAACCAGATAACATCTTTGTTGAACCAACGACCGGTGATACCCAGTTGATTGATTACTCATCTACCCGAATGCTGGGCTCATCCCGCTCTGATCAGCCATTCTCACCCGAATGGCAACACCCGGATTGTGCAGAAAGTTCAGTAGACACACGGGCCGACAGTTATGGACTCGCCCTGCTGGCATGGTGCCTATGGACCAACCAACACCCCTTTGCTGAATCCGGCGAGGTTGACTTTAACAGGCCACCCGTATCCTGGCCCTGGCGAGCTGGCTACTGGCGTAACGGCCTCTGGCTGCGTGGCTGTCTGGAAAACCCGACACATCTGACCCTGGCAGAACTGGAATACCGTTTTGGCTTTGGGCTGCTTGGCTTCTAGTCGATGATTCCAAGGGGGGGGGTATCTCTCAGACTCGTCCCACATAGCTATCTGCCAACCCGGCTTTTTCGCAGTAAGGTTAGCGTTAAGTCCTACAGGCTCCTAGACTTTGCAGACTTAATATAAGGTTCTGTATTACCACTGGCGTTATTTTCTTATTTTTACCTTCTTGAGTATTTTCTTTGGTATGAAAATAGCTAGAAGAATAACCTTCAGGAAAGAGTGGTTAATAAACATAAGCTTACTGTTACTCTTGGTAAGCATTGAAGCCGCCGAGGCCTTTTGCCCTCAATGTAAGCAAGAGGTGTGTACCTGCCTCCAAGCCTCTCAACCAGTTGAGATGGCCCCGATAGAAAAATCCGATGAAGGGCAGGTTGAGGATGAAAGACTGATTATGCAGCTTGTTGAGCTGATTCAGTCACTTGGCCCCTACCGGGTTAATGAGGCCAACTCCATTGGAGAGCTACAAATTCCAGAGGCATCGGCACCATACAACCAAGGGATTCTGGCTACCCCACTATTGATATCAAGCCATGAAGACAAAATTTTTGTTAAGGCTCAGCTTGATAAAACATATAAAATCATGAAGAAAATGTCTTATAAGACCCCTAAAGCGATACATTTTAGTTTATGGGTGGCTTTACATATTCTCCCTTTGGATAGCTGGGTTCTGACTTTTATGCTGGACCTTCCAGAGGAAGACAAGGAGATATTAGATTGGATACCAAAATTTATAAACCCTTTCAAACTAATACCAGAACACCATCATTTATATACATTTCTTGAACTTCTTGATGTAGAGATAAGACATTATATGTCAACTCTATCACCAGTCTTTCGAAATTATGATTTAGAATGTCTTTATTCTGTCCATCAAAAAAGATCCCTATTTCTTACCCACAAATTAGTAAGCAAATTTGGTATTATTAGATTGCATTTTTTAGGAGAAGATATAAAAAATGCAATTAATGAATTTGAAGAAATAGTTCGTATAGGTCATATTCAAGTAGCAGTACCGGCTTTCAAATACATTGGACAAATGAGTCAAGAAATAAAAAATAAACCATTTAATTATGATAAAAATGGAAAAATTACAATATTTAAGCAAGAGTATAGCGCTTCATTTATTAGAATGTTGGATGCAGCAGCCACATCAGGAGTAGAGGAAGCTGGCATTCTATACGATGAGTTTAGTATCGAATCTGGTCTTAATATGCTATCACCAATTTTTGAAAAAGTTCACCGCTATAGAATAAAGCTAGGAAAAATAGTGGAAACCCATGAACGTAATAAACAAAACCATATGGACTACCTCAAAGCTATACATACTCAAGTTTCAGACAAAACAAAAAAACACAGTCCTAATAAAGTAAACAAGCTTACACCACCCAAAATAATAATGATTAATGATGAAAACATTGAATCAGATTTAATAACAGTCGAAGAATCTATCAAAGAATTATCAAAATCAACACCGAGCAAAAGCATTCAAAAAAAAATCAAAGATCAATTGCATAAACTATTTTCGTACGATATAAGCCCTGCAAACCTAAGCATATTAACTCGCCGCCTTTTAAATACACTCGGAAAAAGCCGAATAAACGGTACCTGTACACCTGATGCCACTAAAGAAAACCTGGCCTCTGGACCAGCACCTATAACTATCTGTTCTCCATTTATTGTTTTCGATAATCATGATTATTTTGAAATCATTTCAACTCTCGTGCAACTGAACCGAAAGAGCCTATTACAGCAACATAACCATGAAGTTTTATGGAACTATGCCAATCTTGCCTTATTGCTGACCCCCCTCACCTGGGAGAATATTCATCCCATTCTATTTAGAAAAAGAAACGGGAATTCAATACCTAAGGAAGGCACGCTCATGCTGACATCAGGTACTCTGAAGTACGGTGTAGCCCTCACAAAAGTAATACTCGCTACTCTTTACACTACGGTAAAAAGTGAAATTGAAGTAAACCAACTATTTGAACCAGCAAGAGAAAAGTCCTTTGACTATCCGGAAGTCAATGAAATAATTCGTGTTTTGGAAGCCGTCGCACAAGTCAGCAGAAACCTACAGAGCAAACCACAACAGTCAACAATCAGAGCTTTAACCCCACTGGTTCATATTGCTGAAGCAGGCTTTACACAGGCAGGCCTCCTGATTAACGAGATAATGACGAATATGAAGTTAGCAGTTCCACCTTGGCAAATGAAATTGTGGAACCGCAATCAGGAACTGCCAGGTATACCGGCAGAATCTGTATCCCCTGAGCCTCTAGCTGAGACATTCAGAGAACTGGGATTGAACGATGACCACTTTATTGACCCGTCTAAAGATTACCTCACATTAATTGATATGTATAATCCACTACCTGCAGAAAAAAAGAAAAAGAAAAGAAAACAGATTCAAAACCAAGATGAACAAGCCAAACAGGAGGAAATCAAGGCTATTCTGGAAAAGCGGAAAAGAGAAGCTATTATCCATTTTAAAAGAATTATCAAGAAAGACAAAGATGGGGAGGAGGTAACGGATGCTAACAGGGTACGACTAAGAAAGATTATACCATGGATACCTCTACCAGAAAGCGATGATGATCGTGACAACTTATTTATTGGCAACGCCCTGATTTCAGAACAACCCAATGATAATCAAGCCAACCAGAAGCTTATTGGTTTATATCTTGTTAATTACACCAACCCTGGAAATTTACTGAAAGCTGCAATTTTACTCACACAGCAGCTTGAAGAAAAACGTGATACTAAGTGGCTGAACATAGCTGCAAAAGGCAACCTTGAATATAATACTGGACTATTTCTTGTCGCTCCTTACCTTGAAGAACCCTGTCAGAAATCAGTTCTATCCATTATTCCAGATGAAGACCTTACAGGGATAATTCACAACTCTATAGTGCTTCTCTCTTCCTGGCTTAACAATGAGCCCCATCTACACAAAAACAAGCTCAGAAAATCATTTATCTACCTGCTTAATAAAATTGGAGATGAAACGTTTCAGGTAGATGTATTCTTAGATAACATCAAACAGAAAAACAACACTGACATCATCGCTCAATGGTTAGCAAAGACTGAAGCTTTGATTCTGGACAAAAAAATCGTTAGGAAAAACAAAGCAAGAATCAGGCAATTTAAAGAAAAGATTGACAAGGATATCAAGTTAAAAAAAAATCAACAGCAAACAAAGGCAAGAGCAGAACTAAAGACAGTGACAGTAAAAAAAATAGAAACAGAGATAGCACCAGCTCCAGAACTAAAGGAGAAATCTTCTCATATAACATGTGCTGCGAATGACGTAACACCTCCAACTCACTTGCTACCGTCAGAAGATAAACACCAGGAAAATTCGAAAAGAAGTAATAGGATAAAAGTCAAGCATGATATGTCTAAATTACTTTCTGACAATACAGAAAACTCGAACACTGCTGAAAATTTAGCAACAATATGTAGCATCTGCCTTGAAAAATTCCAAACAGAGATGAGTAAAATCAAAGATGAAAATGGCATTTATATAGACAAAAGACCAGCTTCCCTGCCATGCCTCCATTCATATTGTCGTTACTGCCTAAAAATATTAAAAAAAGGTAAAGAAATCAATTGTCCTGTATGCAGGGCAACTCATTTCGTTGAAGATGATGACATAAATAACTTCCCCTTAAATTATGGATTTATAGGTGCGCTAAGAATGATCACTACACTGGAAGCCAGCCTAAGGCTCAAGTAACTCCTTCAATAATTACGAACAACTTCTACAAAGATCTAACATATCCTGATATTGCAATCATTCCTTCTACATTCTTACTCTCAAATAAATAACCCCGGGGCAAGCCCTTCTCGCTTCGCTCGAACTTTCGCTACGCGAAAGCGGGGTATTGTTCTTGGGTCTTATCTTTTACCACGACTTCGTCGTGGAAGCGCAGCAAGCTGCGGGGAATTAGACCCTCAGAGATTAAATTACTATTGAAAGCTGATGCAAAGTGGGAGCCCCCAAAAGTACAGAGTCGAATTCATATATGCTGCACGAGCGATTCCCATAAAATTTTCACATCATTAAGAAAGATTGATAAAATTGATAACTGCTGTTTTTATTTTATTGACCCAGAGAACGTAAAAAATGATAGCTTTCAGGCTGCATTACAAGTCAAAGGATCTGAGTTCATTGAGGATCTTGAGAATAAGGTAGTTGCTATACAATGCCACAAGAGTACAGTTTAAAAAGTGCACAGCTGAGAAGCTTGGTCGCTGCATGGCTCATATTATTAAACCCTCTCCTGATTCAGGAAGATACCCCAGGCAACTGGAACTGGTCTCATGCGAAGGTGGAAAAAACTGAAATCTGGGTCCAGTTATGCTGAGAACATGGCTAAAGGGTGGCTAGAGGTCACCGGGCAGGATTTCGTTACAATCAAGGCAGCTAAAGGCAATACGCGGGGTTCTCTTAACTGCATTACAGTCAATAAAAAAGGCAGAACCAAAATACAGACACCGGGTAAAAACTTCGGCTTGCATGTGACTTATACAGTGCACAAAAACGGAAAGATCAATAAAGAAACCCGCTAATTGATTAGATAAAAATATACTCCGGAATATATAAATAGAATCTGGGCTGTGTTCACAATAGATGTTGGTAAACTTTCAAAGCCCTGTAGTGGCGCGGGTTCCATTGATTATTATAATTTCATGAAAAGCAAGGCTTCACGCTGGATTCAGAAAAACACCAACATGTACTGCTAACACAGCCGAATCTGGAGTTCATAGCTTCAAAAATATATGGCAACACTGGCCTTTCCGGTCAGCATTGCCACTTTCACTATCTCATCAAACAGGCTAGCTATAGCTGATCTTCTTACCTTCCAGCATATCCTGGCGCAGAACCCGATAGGCTACACATTCCCCACTCCCTGAAGTTTTCGCCTGTTCATAGGCTTTAACCACCTGGTTCAGCTCCTGCTTATCGGTGGCAATAATGCTGCCAAGCTTGTCCCCCTTCACCTGCCGCTGGCTGATGATAAATTCCTGGGTTATCGTCTGCCCCCTCATGCCATCTCCAATGGGGTTCAGGAACTGGATCTTGGGATCACCCGCTTCAGCCTCGGAACCAAATACCCTTGCCAGCGGCTTGGTCTTTAGAGTTTCCGTTGTGTATTCGTGATATCTGGACTGGGAAGTTCCCTTCACACCCGATGCCACCTCCTGTTGGCTCATCTCGGTATACCCCTGGAAACCGGCAGCCCGGCACTCCATTTTGTATATCCGTTCTGCATCCATCTGCAAAGCCGCCAGGCAGGCATTGATGCGTGTCATATTATCCAGATAAACCTGATTGATCTCTCCCTTGGATGCCTGCTTGTTGAGGTAGTCACACAGTTTGGTCATGCGTTGGGTATGGGGGCCATTATTATGTTTGGCCATAAAGTGACCGATGGCCATAACGGTGGGGACAGCAAGCAGGTCATAACCGACCAGCAGTACGCCCCGCGGTGAAATAACCGTTGTGGTGCTGATACTGGAACCAACACCAACCGTAGCTCCCGCCGAGGTATCAAAGTAACACTGATCCAGCGATGCTTTCACTGCCACAGAACCTTCAACACCAATACCAGCAGAAAAACTCTCCCTGAACTTAATACTGAAAATGCTGACATTTCTTGACGGATGTCTAAGAGAAAACTTCTGGTCACTGCCAACTTCAAAGCCTGCCATGGCCTTGCCGCCGATCTCCATACCCACTTCCTGCTCATTGATCAGGAACTTGCAACCACCACTGGCTGCCGCACCGGCAAAAATATCACCACTGACATCAATATCCAGGGATTGAGCAACAGTACAACCCATATTACCCTGCAACCGTATAGCCAGCTCTACTTCGGCCTCTGCGCCAGCATCTGCAAAAGTAAAGGTTGGATCACCTGCAATATCCTGAGGGTTCAGATCTCCCGGCATCAGTGAAGACATGGCCGAGGCACTGGCACTGACTCCAGCCCGGGCCGAAACACTGCCTCCAAGCCGGCCTTCAAAGGTTTTGAACTGTGGCCCCAGAAGACGACGAAGATAGCCTACCTTAACCTTACAGCTGTGCTCAGCTACATAATCAATATTGGCAGAAACCTGGGTCTCAGCACCCAGACCGGCATTGGCTGATATACTCAAGTCGTCCAGTCTGGCACCGGCATCAACGTAGCTTTCAGCAGAAGCAGAAGCAGCCACTGAGGCAGACAGCCGGTTCTTCCAGCCATGCCCAAGATCGACCATGCCTGAATCATAACCTGCCTGAACACCCGCGCTGGCGGAAGCCAGGACGGAAGCTGAAGCGACACCTCCCCCCTGCTCCTTTTTCCGTTTCATATGATGCTTCAGCTTCTGCATCTGCAAAACGGGTAGGCTTTTTTGCCAGACCACTCTTATACCTGTTGGTAAGAATTTCTGCGGAAGTGGCCAGCACCTCACACTGCAGGCGGGAAACAGCCAGATCAGTAATGGTCTTTACCCCAAGTTCTTTGTCTTCCTTGAGAAACTTCAGCAGTTCTGCCTTGTTCTGGAGATGGCGGGTGACCTTGCTGTTTTCTACCAGCTGGCGAGTACGCTGCTGCTCTACCAGCGTAGGGTGATACAACCCAATATGCTCTGGAAAGTGGGTCTTGGCTGCCAGCATCATTATTTCCCACTTCTTGTGGGATTGAATGGTCTGGGTATCGACTGTCTGCAGTTTATGCTCCAGCGCAGTATAAACAGCGTCTATCGCCTCCTGCCAATGCTCCATCCGTGTCTGCTTTTTGTAACCGCAGCGTTTGCCCATCTCATGAGCCCATTTGGATATTATGGCCTCAAATTCCGTATCAGGAATCGACATGACCCCCTGGGGATATTTTTTCGGATTTATTACTTCTGAAAATCGCATATATTTTACTCAAACAGCAATATTCCTGTTTGTCAGCCTCCAATTAAAACTGTTGGCCACCCCATTACAACCGTGCCTCCATGAGCTGTAGGGTCGCCCATGCGCACTGCAGGTTTGTTATTTATCAAGACAGTCATGCTGCCCATAATCACACTGTCTGGCGGTCCAACACAGACACAGGGCTGCCCCATGGTTGCCGCCGGCAGATTGCCAATCAGTACAGTAGACGGCAGTGGCAGCAAAGGTCCGCCCACATGTGGAATCGGAACCACTGCCGGTGTCTGCATCGGACAGACATGCATGTCTGTCGCACGTGATGCTGGTCTCATAACACCTCCATATACCGCTTTATTTCCAAAATAGATTCAGTACCAGTGTCTCAGACGTTACCCCGGAGCAAGTCAGCGACCATTGCCGCCATCAGCAATATCCAGACCAATGGCAATCATACGTTTATAGTTGTCTTTCACTTTTCCCCCATCAGGAAGAACTGCAGCCAGGCAGATAGCTCCAGCAACCGCATGGGAGTAGAGGTAGGGTGGAACCGGACTGGCCGGGGCCTCAATAGGAGTGATGCTGCCACCACTCCAGAAAGCTGACTGGGCCAGCCAGCCGGCCGCATTGTCCAGTTCCGCCCGTTTCGCCCTGGCTTCTGCTGAACGACGGTTGGCTTCTGTCGGTTCCCGTACCCACTTTTCGGCAGCATCCAGAGCCTGCTGCTGCTCGATGGGAAGGGCATTGTCAGCTTCATCAGTAACCAGCTGCAGGCAAAGAATGCCCCACCAGACCGCTTCCCGGGCTGGAAGGGCATGACAGATAAAAGTGACAACTTCATTAAACTGGCCAGCCTTGAACCATTTGCAGATTAGCTCCGAAGGCGACAACTCCGGGTTAATCTGTTTACACAGTTCCTTGTCGACCTCATAGCGTTCAGCAATCTCCAGTGCTGCGGCCTGGGGGATTTTTCGCAGTGTACGGGTAGCCGTCATAATCATCAGTTAATCTTCGCAATCGCCCCCTGAATCTCGACCATGGCTCCAGCCTTAACCTGGGTCATGGCATTGCCCTGGATACCAACCATGGTGCCCTTGATATCCGTCTTTACTGTGCCTTCCACGGTACAGGCCACGCCACTCTTCAGTTCCGCCTGCACCTGCCCTTCTGCCTTGAACTGCATACCGGAAATCTCCACACCACTGGCTGACAGCTTGATAGTACTGGGGCCACAGCTCAGCTCTATGGCCGAAGGTGACAGGGAGATCTTGCTGGCCCCCACTTCCAGATCAATAGCCTGCTTACCGGTTTCCTTGATACTGGCACCATCAAGAGTGATGGTATTGGTGGCCGTACCATCAATATTGCCCTTGCTCTCGATGGCAATATCGCCAGTACTGTCCAGAGTTGTTTTACCCTTAACGGTGGTTGCGTTATCACCATCGGTTTTTTGGGTAAAGTTGCCCTTGGTACTGAGCTCATAATCCGCATCTGTGGCAATAGTCATGTTCTTGCTGACAGTAACTTTCTGCTCCCCTTCCACCGTCAGGCTGTCATCTTCCTTGACAGTACGGCTGACAACCTTCTGAATCTCCTCAGTAAGATTACCGACGATGGTTTCATGACGGTCGTTCTTGACTTCAATCACCAGATCCTTCTCCGCCTGCATAAAGATCTGCTCTTCATCCTTTTTGCAGTCAAAGCGGAGTTCATTAAAGGTATCAGCGCCTCCCTTGGGGGAGGATTGCAGCTTTACCCCGTAACTGGTGGAAGCTTCGTAAGGGGACTTATGGGTTTCGTTATAAACCGAACCAATCACCAGTGGCCGGTCAGGATCACTGTCGAGGAAGCTGACCAGAACTTCGTCCCCTACCCGGGGGACAAACTGACTGCCGAAACCGTTGCCGGCCATATGCTGGGCAACCCGTACCCAGCAGGAGGAACTGTCATCCCCTTTACCCTCGGTATCCCAGTGGAACTGCACCTTTATCCGGTTGTAGTCATCCATATGAATCTCTTCCGAGGATGGACCGGTAACCAGTGCACTCTGCAGACCCAGAATCTTCGGTTTTTCAAAAGTCGGTAGCGGACGATAATCCGCATCAACGGGAATACAGCTGAAGCGGTTGTGATAGCGCAGCTCGGTTCCTGTCTCTTCAGCAGAAAACTGGTGCATCACTTCCAGGAGCAGGTACTCACCGACTTCACTGCTGTCGGGATGACTGTCCAGCTTAAACCGGCCACCGGCATGGAAACTGCTGAGGCTGCTGCCCCCGTCAACCTGGCTGGCCCGGCTGTCATAACCTTCTATGGCCAGGGTAGCCACATCGGTTCCGGCGCTCTTGTCACTGTAACGACCGGGATAAAAATAATGCTGCAGTGATTTTTGTGCCTTCAGCCCACCAGCACTGTTAACTTTGTTACCCGGCATGGCTTCTGCCAGTTCATAACTGTAATCACTGGTCTGTACACTCCCGGCCCCAAGGGCATAGTTGTGCTGCCACTCAGTGATAGCCCACTCCCGTTTGCTGCTGTCTACAAAGTATTCAATACCGGTTTCATCAACCCTGGCAAAAACGCTGTTGTCACTACCTATAGTCAGTGTGTGATCACCTTTATCCTGCCGGAAGTGATAGTGCCAGCCCTCTTCCTTTAACAGCCGGGTAATAAAATCCCTGTCAGTTTCGTTAAACTGAACACAGTACTCACGAACCCTGTCCCCTGTTGCTGCCAGATCCAGCTGTCCACTGAAACCATGTTCCCCGGCCAGAACCTTGATAATTTCACTGGCTTTCTTCTGCTGAAATACCCGGCAGTGGCTACGATGCTGCAGCAGCCAGAACCAAGGCACCAGTACAGCGGTATAGAGATCATAACCCCGGCTCTGCAGACTGCCTGTCTTACGAATTTCCACACAGAGTCCATGGAAATAACGCCCATGACTTCTGCTGCTGGCCATCTCCGACCGATACACCACGCTGATACCGGTACCCAGCAGCTTCCTGGGCTCCAGTTTGCGGGCCATAAAAGAGACCCTGTGCTCATAGACTCCGTCAACCCGGTCATGGCTATCCATCCGGGTAGCAATCCACTCATCACTACTTTCGGTAATAACAGTCAATGGACGCTTACCAGGATCATAATCCTGCACACTCATAGCGCCTCCTCAACCTGGGTGGAACCAGATAAAAAACGAAACATCAGGGCAAGGGCTATAAGCCCACAGGCCAGCCATATCAGAGTATGCTGGCCTGAAGCAGCAAAGATCATCACCTGACCCACAAGCAAGGGGCCAAGAACATGACCAAAACGTTCCAGAAAACGGTAGAAGGTGACCGCTGACTGTTGACTGGCAACCTGCTCATCAACAATAGCGGTCACATGGCTGACCACCGGGGCGTTGATACCACCGTGGGCCAGACCAAGGAAAAAGACACCAGATAACATCAATGCCGTACCAGTCAGCCACTGACTATCCACAGCCACCACCCACAAACCTGCCGCTGTTACCAGAACAGCAATACCTGAGCCAAGCATGGCTAATATCAGAACGGCACGGGTATTGCCCTGCCGGTCAACCCGAGGAGCAAGCACCCGTGTTGCCAGCAACACAGCAGCAGCATAACAGACGATAACCTGGCCGATATCTTCACTGGCAAAACCCACCTGAGTCATCATCAGGGGCAGAGCAAAAGTGACAATTCCGGTCAGCGTGGCTTTTGCAGGTATCCCGATACAGAGCATAGTGCTGAGGAAGCCCCGGTGACTCAGTAATAATTTCATCTCTTGAATGGCACTATGCACCTTACCGGCACCAGGCTTACCGGCAACAGGTTCGGAGGCAGAAGCTTTAGAAGCGGAAATCATGGCTATCGCCAAAAACAGTGCCATCACTCCTGACAACCCACTGATAACAAATACCCCTGTAGCACCAATATAACTGGCCAGCAGAGCGCCCAGGGCCGTGCCACAGATAAATCCGCCATTAAAACTACTGACAATAACGGAAGCACCCACCGTTCTGTTACTGCCACTGGTGTTGGCCAGTATTTCATTCTGAACCGCTACCATCAGCAGGCTTTGACCAATACCTGCCAGAATCCTTGCCACGGCTACCATGCTGACGGATGAGGCACTTGAAAAACCCAGGGCCAAGAGTAAAGATCCTGTGGCTGCCAAAACAAAGCCAAGGAGCATCACCGCCTTGTTACCCTGGCGTTGACACAACCTGTTGCCGGGAAGCAGGGTCAGGGCGAAGCTGAGGAAGTAAAGCATAAATAGAATAGAGGTCAGCCCGGTTCCCAGTCCGGTATAACTTGCAGTCTCATTAAGAAGTCTGGGTAACAGTGCGGTATGAAGTGACTCCATGAACACAGCAATAAAAAACAGTGGTCGCAGGATTTCCAGGACACGGCCAGCTGTCTTGCCTGTCAGCTCAGCCTGCTTCCTGGTTGGCTGCTGGGCAAGCCGGTTAAACAGTAGTGACAGCAACAGGGTAGCCAGGTAGAGAATGGCAAAGTTCTTACCCGCTCTCAGTACCTGAAGCACAACCTGGGAGAAAGGCATAGTGGTTGTCAGTTTTAAACCACTGTTGGCCAGAATGGAATCATCCGACAGCTGATAAAAATCCTGCTCCTGCTGGCCATAAAGAAGAGCAGAATCAGAACTGTACTGCACCTGACTGTCCCGGCTCAGGGTGAGACTGTCCAGCTCCGGGTTCAACAGCTTATACTCCTGCAGCAGGTCATTGATTCCACTGAGCATGGAGAGAGGGATGCCATGGCTGTCAGCAACGGACAGACGGGCCACCAGGGAATCATTAACCTGCTCCACCCTATGACTGGCACTCTGGATATAGAGCCCGGCCAGCACCATCACCAAAACCAGGCTCATCAATGAGAATGACAGGGTAAACCAGCCCTGTTCCTGCCAGAACCGGGATAAAGGACTTCGAGCCAGCAGCCAGCTGGCTGGCAGAGCCAGAGCTGCCAGCACCATGGCAATCACAAACAGCGGTGAGAAAATCTGCTGCACTGTCTCTTCGATATATGACTTGGACAGCTCTACCTGCAGGAAGCCTTCTGTCTCCAGACGGCTGACCAGAGGCAGGCTGAAAGAGATCACCTGCTCATCTTCGGTCATAGCATCATCAATATCAGTACCAGCCTCGATGGGCAGCATATTGCTGATATTCAGCGATATCTCTCCAATACTCCGGGGATAAATCTGCCGACCACTGACATCCATCACAGTCACGGCGTTCACTCCCGGCAGAGACATCAGGGTGGATTGCACTAGCCGGTCAATACCGGCAATATCCGACAGCGGTATCCCACTCTGCAGGGTGTTATCTATGGTAGAACGTACCAGACCGGCCTGAGCCCTGACCTGTTCCTGCTCCAGCCTTTTATAAGTCAACAGGGTTTCGCCATAGCCTGTGTACACCAGTAACAGAAGGGTCAAAACAGAAATCAGGGCATTCACGAATATTCGCCACAGGCCGGCAGACCGACCTGGACGGGGACTCTCCCTGAAATCGGAATTAGCTGATTGCAATCGCCAGCTCCTGATTTTCAATATCTACGCGAATATGGCTGATATCCTCTCCGCTGCTGGTACGCAGCAGACACTCTTTTGCCAGCTGCGGCATCAGCTTGCGGTTAATAATCTGCTCAATGGCGCGGGCTCCTGTGTGAGGACTGTTGTTCCAGAGCACCAGCTGCTCAATGGCATTCTCATCCACTTCAAAGCCAGCCTGATACTTGTCAGCAATATTTTTCTTTATACGGTTGAGGGAGATACGACAGATGCACTTCATCTCATCAACAGAGAGAGGCAGGTAAGGCACTACATGGGTTCTGCCCAGGAAAGCCGGTTTAAAGAAGCCCAGCAGGTCATTCTGGATAGCTTCCATAATACCACTATATTCAACCTCCTCATGCTTCTGCTCCCGGCAGTGCTCGACATAGTCACAGATAGCAAAATCCGCAGCATTTGAGGTCATGATAATCAAGGTATTGCGGAAATCGACTTCCAGCCCGGCACTGTCGGTAATACGGCCCTTATCGAAGATCTGATAGAAGATATCGTGAACACCTGGATGCGCTTTTTCCATCTCATCCAGCAGAAGAATAGAGTGGGGTTTTCGGCGCACAGCTTCCGTAAGTACACCACCTTCACCATAGCCGACATAACCGGCAGGCGCTCCCAGCAACATGGACACCTTATGCTCTTCCTTGAACTCGGTCATATTAATCACGGTCAGATTCTGCTCACCACCAAACAACCTGTCTGCCAGAGCCAGTGCGGTTTCCGTCTTACCGACACCGGAAGGGCCACACATCAGGAAAACACCCAGCGGACGACGACTGTCGCCAAGACCGGTACGGTTAATCCGGATCGCTTCTCCAATAGCGTTAATCGCCATCTTCTGACCGATCACCCGCTCTCCCAGATTCTCTTCCAGAGACAATAGACGACGGGTTTCATCGGCAATCATGTTACCTGCAGGAATGCCGGTCCAGCTCTCGATGACCTGAGCCACGGACTGATCATCCACCTGCGGCTTAACCATCGGCTTTTCACCCTGAATCTGAGCCAGTTCATTCTGCAGCAACTGCAGCTCACCAACCCTGTCCGGGTTTGGCTGGTACTCTACACCGTCCGCCAGGGCCTGACGGAACTGTTGGTCAAAAGTCTGGGAAAGCTCCTGGATGTTCTCTGCCAAGGCTTTCTCCTTGGTCCAGCGGGCCTGCAAATGACTGAGTTCAACAACGATCTCTTCCAGCTCCTGCTTCACTTCCGCCAGGCGCTGCTGATGCTGGTCACCGGCGGACCACTCGTGCGCCAGTGCTTCCTTCTCCTGTTCCAGATAACGTTGTTTCTGCAACAGGTGATTAATCGCTTCCGGGGTAGCCCGGACAGACAGGCCGATCCTGGAACAGGCGGTATCCAGCAGGCTTATGGCTTTATCCGGCAACTGACGTTCAGGCAGATAACGGATGGAGAGACGTACGGCGGCTTCCACGGCGGCATCAAGAACCCTTACACCATGATGCTTTGACAGGGATTTCACCACCCCGCGGACCATGGCGACAGCATCCTCCTCTCCCGGCTCGGGCACTTTAACTACCTGGAAACGGCGGGTCAGAGCGGCATCACTCTCGAAGTACTTCTTGTATTCTCCCCAGGTTGTTGCAGCAATGGTACGCAGCTCACCGCGAGCCAAGGCCGGTTTAAGCAGGTTGGCAGCATCGTTCTGACCAGCCGCACCACCTGCGCCGATCAGAGTATGGGCTTCGTCGATAAACAGGATAATGGGGGTAACTGAACTCTGAACCTCGTTGATCACATCCTGCAGGCGTTTCTCAAACTCACCCTTGATACTGGCCCCGGCCTGCAGCAGGGACAGATCAAGAATACGTAACTCCACCCCCTGCAGGTTGTCCGGCACTTCACCATCGAACATACACTGAGCCAGACCTTCCACCACCGCAGTTTTACCGACACCGGGATCACCCACCAGAATCGGATTGTTCTGACGGCGGCGGGACAGAATATCAATCATCTGTCGTATTTCATCCTGACGCCCGCTGATAGGATCAATATCACCCGCTTCGGCCCGAGCCGTCAGGTTATGGGTATATTTATCCAGGGCAGCTGTTGTCTGGACAGCAGGCGCTTCACCTGCTTCGATCCTCCCCGGCTCCTGCCCGAGAGACTGCAGGGTTTCCCGGGACAGTTTTCGCAGCTCTTCTGTCAACGGTGAAGAGACCAGCATAAAAGCTTCCCGATTGACCAGCGCCAGCAGCAAGTGAGGCAGGAAAATCTGACTCTGCCCGGCATTCAGTGATGCCGCCACCCAGGCATCCTGCATCAGGGCAACCAGACTGGAAGCCAGTGCAGGGGCACCTTCATGACCCGTTTCCAGGTTATCAAGACGCCGCTCCAGATCCTGAACCATACGGCCACGATCAAGGACAAACTGGCTCTCAATGACAGCAAAACCCTTGCTGCCACGGGAAACCAGCTGCCACAGCCAGTGCTCGATCTCTACTGTATGATGCCCACGACCAGCACAGTCAGCCGCCGCCGACTCCAGTGAAGTCAGCAGTTCCGGAGTCAATCGTTCTATCAGTTGTTTTAGTTCCTGCTGCATATCAGCACCCCGGTTCGTTCTTGTGAGTAGAGTTATTGATAAGGGTTATTGCCTTGGTTCTGCTGGCTCCGTAAGCCATCAGAACCTTGCTGTCCGGCTGCTTGCCGGACTGGAGATAATGGTGAGGCCCAAGCTGCACAGCCTGACTCTGTTTGCCAGACAACTGAGGTCGGGGCAGGAGATCAGAGCAGCACTGCAGCCGAATAGCTGTATCGACTTTCTGTCCAAGATAAAGATGACATAGCTCCTGCAGTTGTTCCGCCAGATCTGTGTCCCGCTCCAGCTTCTGCTTCTGCCGGACATCCTGAACAATGATGGTCAGCTCGACTTTACTACTGGCCAGCCAGGTACTGCGCCCCAGCAGGGCCCCATCACCAAGAGTGTTGGCCCCATTGCGCCAGGCGGACAGTGCAGTCCGGCACTCATCATCCAGATGGTGGCGACGTAGAGGTACAGTAGAAACTGTAACCGGCAGTTCAAAATAATCGTTCAGGATCTGCTCCAATAGAGCCGTAGAACTGGTCTTCTGTCCCAGCAGCCCGATATATTGCACCAGGTGTTCCGCCGACAGGCGACGGAGGGCAGGAACCCCGGCCAGGGCACAGATCTGCTGTGCAAGGCTTTGTCGTTCCTGGTTCAGTTTTCCCAGTCCACCCATGCGTTGACTGCGAATATCTTCTTCAAAGCGACAGGCCAGCCTGTAACGGGTTATCACCCGGTAACTGTTCAGCAGTACCCGCTGGTTAAAAATTTCGTAAAAATTTTGCAGACCTGTGTTATCTTCACCAACCCTCAACTGATGGGCCTGATCCTGATAGCCATAAGGCAGTACTCCCTGAAGACCAGAGAGGCTGGGCAAAGTGACCGACAGTGTCCAGCTGTTACCCACCCGTTTAACCTGAGTCACTTCCGAACGGGTATAGCGGTAACCCGGCTCACTGACCAGAGACAGCGCCACAGGAGAGCGCCGGCTGTGATGCAGAAGAACCCGTATAGCCTGGGCAAATTGCCAGCTGCCCGGACTGGTCTGCAGGCGATACAGCAGGCTTTTGCTGCTGACGCTTTGAGAAGAAGCTAACCGTGACGTCTTGGGCATTGATAGAAGACTCCCGGTTCACCTTTTAGACAGACCTTCAGGCGGGTAAAACTGTTATGGTCGGCATAACCGGCAAACAGACGATCCAGTACCTGGACAAAGGTCAGTAACGACACACCACTGATTCGGGTGGCATCCAGAGTTAAAATGATATCTGTCCCCTGAACGTAGCATTGGCGACCATGGATTTTCAGTGGCGCCACAACCGACCTGGTTTCCATTTCAGAAATTGCTTCAATACAGCGCCTCTGGCTGGCATCACCGGTCAGGTTATAAAGGGACAGCAGCTCCTTCAGCTCTGCTGTCGGGTCTTCCGCCCCCAGAACAGCAGCAAAGTTCAGCTTCAGATGAGCCAGCAGAGCCCAATGATTGCTCTGTTTCATCCGGGGCTGCCAGGGAGCCGAGACCTTTCCCAGTAGCCTGGATATTGCGGGTACAGCGATATTTTCCAGACAGGTCAGTGAGTGGAGCAGAGACAACTCCAGGGTCTGGTCACCGTTACTGCAGGTTAGTCTGGGCGAAAGCTGCCTGTTATTTGGCTGTACCGGATTTAGATCAAGATCTGTCAGAGTCAGTTCACCATGGCGAGAGCTATCCCCCCGTGACGAACCAGCAGGTTGGTACTGCCAGAAACAGCTGAAATTCTTACTGGCATATTTATATCCATATATCTCCGGCACCGGTTCAGGCCGCAGCCCGGATATATCCAGAACACTGTCCACTGAGAAGACTTCCTGGGTATTGGAAGAGCGGGCATCAATAATCAGAGGGTAACCGAGCCGGGTCTGGTCAACCTTGACTGGTTCACCCTTTTTCTGAAACAGGTTAACTACCGGAGCACAGCCCAGCTGGAAGTTTTCCACATTAAGTATGCGTGACAACTCCACCGGCATGGATTTCAGATAGACGGCCAGTGACAGCTTGTTTCCTGAGAATCGGGATAAAGCCTGCTCCAGACCGACAACCCGAAATGAAAGAAAAACACTCTGGTAACTCAGGTACTCCAGTAGTAGCTGATAACCAGGAAAGGTATTGCCTGCCATAGGCAGAATACGCTCATCCTCCGTCATCAGTACCGGCTGAAGATGGGTATGGGGCAGGCGCAGGTACTGTCCGGAATCATCAAACAGGGCCAGGCTGCATACTTGGCTGAACAGCTGATCATAGAGCTTCTGGGTCAGACTCAGTTCACCTTTCAGAAAAATATCAAGGTGTGAAAGCTCACCGACCGAGTGAAACTGAAGACTGCCGTCACACAGCGACAGGTCCAGGCGCAGCATGACATCGGATTTACCCGCAGACCGCGGCGCTGGCAGGAAAAACGGTGCCTGTTCCACTTCTGCATCAACCAGATCAAAGGGCAGCATCTGCAGGGCGCTGCAACAGCGGAAATCACAGTAGCGGTCATCATCAATGACCGCCCGGAAGCTACTGCCAGCGGGAATACTCTTGATAGAACTGATATCACTTGAAGGTTTTAACTGCATCATGCCGACACTGGGAAGAGGCCGCAGAAAATGGGGAAACAGCAAGCGTAGCAATGGGTCGGTCAACTGGGGCAGTTCTTCGTCCAACTGACGTCCCAGACGGGCATTAAGCAGAGCAAAGGACTCTACCAGCCGGGAAACATCGGGATCTTCCACAGATTCATCACTGACCCCAAGACTACGGGCCAGACCGGGGTGCTCATGGGCAAACTGACCGGCATGCTTCCGAAACCACGACAGTTCCCGCTCATAGTGAAGTGCAAGATCAGACATAGATACTCCCTGCGGTTACCATGAAAATATGCTCCTTTTTTCCATGGCTCATTACCCCCTTGCACCTACAGCAGTTTGATAGCCTTCAATCATCAGGGTTCTGTTGGTCAGGTTTATGGTTGTATCAAAACTTTCCCGCTCCCCGTCTGCACCTCTGATGGCTGCTTCAATATGAAAGCAGAGAGCATTGTGCTGCTCATCAACCTTCGCCAGCTCTACCACTACCTGCTGCAATCGTGGCTCGAACTGCTGGATCACCTGCTCCAGATCCCGGCAGATATCGCTGGCCTGCACCGAATGGCGGCAACGATGCAGATCACCCAGGCCATAGTTGAACAGGGAGCCCTTTAACTCTCTGGCAGACTCCGGCTGCTGAAATAGAGGGCGACGGGCTTCCAGAACCATCTCCAGATTCCGGCAGATTGACCTGCGCAGATCTTCTGAATCCCGCTCAGTGCTGAATCTGTACAGCAGGCTCATCTCACCCTCCCGGCATGCTTTTTACTGCCCAGTTCCGTGCGCAGCACGATGCTGGAACTGAGAAAATCAAACTGGTACTGGGGTTGCAGGGAGACCTGACAGAGATAACGACCGGTATCACCGCTGACTTTGACCACCGACCGTTTTAATGGATAGCGGGCCAGGATGTGCTCTTCGGCCTGTTCAACATTGGAGGTATAAGTCTGCAGCCAGCTGTTCAACTCCCGCTCGCATTCATCAGCTGTTTTATAGCTGCCAACTTTGTCACGAATCTGAGCCTTCAGGTAGTGCCCAACACGACAGGCTAGCAGTGTCGTTTGCAGCATGCTGATCACCACGGCATCACTGCCCTTTCCATCAGCTCCAGTCGGCAGATAGACCGAGCGATTGTTGAATATACCCACCCGGCCATCCAGATAACCCGTAGCCAGGGGAATAAACCCGCTGTCACTGTAAAAATTTTCCAGTCCGGGAGTTAAACGCAGTGCTGCTACCGGATCAGGGTAAAGATCCACCAGCGCCCCTCCAGAGCGAACGTCTGTTCCACTTCGCAGGAAACCAAACCAGCTGATCCGACAGTATTCACGCAGTATATTCCGGGCCAGCGAGAACGCACTGTTGCCCCACAGGGTACTACTGTCATGTCCAAGGGCTGGCTGTTCGTTAAACAGGAACTGATCCTGGTAATTGGTCCAGGGCTCTCTGACCCGGATAGATGGCAGAGTCAGCCCGATGAACTGACTGGCCTGCTCTGAGCGCAGGCGACGCCAGCCAGAAAAGTCATCACTGGTCAGAATGCGGCGCACTCTCTCAGGGTCAGTCCAGACATCAGGATCACCGGTTCCGATAAAGTCTTCCGCCACCGGCAGCAGCGTCGGACACAGAGCCTCATGTCCCAGCTGTCCCAGAAGCTGCAGAGTATAGAGATCATCGTGGCCGCTCACTGGATCCAGATCCGCAGTCACGGCATGATCAACAACCAGCAGACCAAACGGATGGCCACCGGAAGTGCTGAACTCCTGTTGGTAAATACGTCGGTAGAGAGATGAATCCTGCAGGGTAAAACTGAGGTTGAGATCATCAGACAGCTGTTGCCAGGTCATATCCAGAATGCGGATACGCACCTGCCCCTTGGGATAACCGTCACCGGCCAGTGCCTGCAGGTTCCGCCACAGTGCTTCCAGTTTTTTGAAACACCCTGCCTGAATAACCAGCTCAAGCTGCTGGCTGATAGATTCGTCAATACTGGCAATCAACCCCTGGATAACAGCTTCCAGCCAGTCGTCTCCCTGCTCATTCCGGGCAGGTGAATCCTGGCCATTGAGCTGATTGGAGACATTGATCTGATTGGAGAGAGTACCAAGAGTCTGTACCAGTGCATCTGTCAGCATACGCAGCCCGAATGATTGTGATTAAAACGTCGGGGACAGGAGTACAAACTACAGGCAAGGGGATCCTGCAACTCTCTGCCCCCGACTAAAAACCGTTAACCGGGGATATTGGCAACCATACGCAGGGAAGTGGTCAGCTCTTCCATCTGTAGCCATGGGCGCAGATAAGCAATGGCAGAATAACAGCCAGGACGGCCAGTCTGTTCTTCCACCTTGATCACCGCTTCACACAGAGGCTTTTCAGCCTTGGCGTCATTACCAATAGCGTTGGGGTTGACGTACTGGTTAATCCAGGAACTCATATCGCTCTGCACATCCCTTGGATCCATGGAAGAACCGATCTTGTCACGTCCCATAACCTTCAGGTAGTGAGCAACACGTGAGCTGGCCATGATGTAGGGTAGACGGGCAGAAATCGCTGCGTTGGCAGTGGCGTCAGGATCAGTAAACTCTTTGGCCCGCTGAACAGTCTGGGCTCCCATAAACACACCATAATCGCTGCCCTTATAGTGCACCAGTGGCAGCAGACCGAGGTCAGACAGCTCTTTTTCACGCTCGTCGGTGAAGTTCACCTGGGTTGGACACTGCTGAACCTGATCACCCGCTTCAGACTTGTAGATATAGTTGGGCAGATTTTCAACCTTGCCGCCATTCTCTGCGCCGCGGATAGCTGTACACCAGCCATACTTGGTAAAGGAGTTGTTGATCAGAAGCCCCATATCATAGGCTGCATTGCTCCAGGTAAAGTCCTGCTGACCTTCTGGACGACGTTCGCCGTCTGCAGCGGATCGAAACTCCTCAAAGTTAAACTCTTTCACCTTGCTGCCATTACTGCCGTAAGGCATGCGCGCCAGGGTGCGGGGCAGAGTCAGGGTGACATAACGGGAGTCATCACTGTCACGGAATGAGTTCCAGCTGGCATAGGCCGGGGTATCGAAGCCGGCAGCAACAGGCTTACCTTCATCAAAGGTTTCAAAAGTGTTGAAATCAAACAGTTCAGGGCCGGCAGCAGCGATAAATGGTGCATGGGAGGCGGAAGCGACTTCACCAATGTAGCGCAGCAGGGCAACGTCTTCATCACGGTGGGAGAACTCAAAGTCTCCCAGCAGCAGGCCGAAAGGTTCACCACCGGCAGTACCATACTCGTGCTGGTAAACCAGATCGAAGAAGCGGCTGCGATCAATAGCCGGAGCATCTTCAAACTGCTCAAGCAGTTCATCACGGGTGAAATCAATAATACGAACTTTCTGCTGGCGACTCAGCTCACTGTTTTTCACCAGCTTCTGCAGACCACGCCAGGAGCCTTCCAGCTTCTGGAAAGAATTATTGTGCATGACATCAGCCAGCTGCACAGAAATCTTTTCATCGAGAGCAACAACAGCATCTTCGATGGTCTTGGTCAGGTTCTTATCCCAGGTAACAGTACCGTCCATAACCTGCCCCATCAGGACAGATAGTAATTCCTTAGTGGTATCGACCGGCGTCTGGGAGGTCGCTGCAATAGCCTGATCCAGAAAGCTGAGGGCCTCTGCAACTTCACCCGCCTGTGCCTGAGCCTGTACATCTGCACTCATTATTCTTCACCTTCTTTGCCGATACCCAGTTCAGTGATCAGGGAAGCACTGGCCTCCTGATTCTGTAGAATTTCTTTCAGCAGTTTTTCCAGATCCCTGGAACGGTCCGCTTTGGACAGTAACTCTTTAAGTTGATTACGAATCTCCATCAGCTGGCGCAGAGGTTCAATCTGACGGGCGACATTGACCGGCTCAAAATCCTTGATGGATTTGAACGAAAGGTTCACGTCAAACTGGTCATCACTGTCAGTCAGCCTGTTATCGACCTTGTAGCTCAGTTGAGGGGCAACCTTGGTCATTACGGAATCAAAGTTGTCTTTATCCACATCAATAAAGCTGCGGTAGTCAACCTCGTCCTTCTCATGCTCAGGTTTATGCCCGGCAAAATCCCCGACAACACCAACCACAAAAGGCAATTCTTTCTTTTCTACAGAGCCATTGGCTTCCACGTCGTACGTCAGGCTAACGCGGTTTTTACTGATACGCTTATGTTGTGAATTCAGAGCCACTTGTTTTCCCCTTCGCCCCGGAATATTTTTCATTACCTCTCACCTCGCCAGGCTCTGCTGACCTGGAAATATAGAGATAAAGAAAAACACCTTTCGCTCATGGCTGTTTATTTGATTTGATTTCCCCCGCCAGAGCGGGGGAAATCAACCACCTTATTTGCTGATAGAGTGAGACTCTGCCTTGCCGGTAGGCAGGTCATAAGTTACATCGCCACCCGCAACCATCTTGCCGCCTTCATCTTCGTTCCAGCGTTTGAAGGTCACTTTGCTGTAAGCCAGGGACAGATTTTCAAATGGCGTAGCACCATCGGAAGCACTGATGGAGTAGTTCACGATACGGGCATGCTGTAGTGTAATCTGCAAATACACTTCTGCACCTTCACCGGTACGGGCCGGCTTGGTGACAATGATCTGAACTTCATCACCCGCCTCGCCAGGCACGTACAGACGGGACAAGATATTCTCTGAAGCACCATCCATCTCTTTACTGACGGAGATTTCGCTCATGGCAACCATGCCGGAGTCACGGTTCATACCGTTACCGATATCCATGGTTACGGAGCGAGCTGCGCCCCAGTTGAAAGAGCGGATGGCAAACCAGCCACCGGCAGATACATTTGCATCACCACTGTATGCCTGTGTAGCATCGCCTTTACTGTCGTGGCTGCCGATCTTCATGTACATGTTAGCCATGCTTCAACCCTTTTATTTCGCTCGTTGAAAAAACCGGGATAGAGAAAACCAGCATCATCAATTTAGAAACTGATGACGGATATTTACGGGTTATCCCGGTGCTGTATTGTCAATAAATCAGTTAATAACCAGTGCACTTCAGTTCTTTCTTCAGCAAGGAGGATTTCTGAGGCTCTGCCGTTATTGCTCTTGCCTGTACTTACGGCAATATAAATCTACTGGATTCAAAGTGTTGTACGATAACTGTCATGTAATGTAACAACGGTTACCTGGATGACACATTAATAACAACACTCCCCTGTTACATAATTCCAAGGCTGGCCAGATCAATGCCTCCCGGCCCGCTTGGCTGTTTTACTTCCGGTTTTTTCTCTTCTTCCACGGGAAGATTGACAAAGTTAGGAATCGAAGAACTGGAAGAGGAATGAGACTTCTCCTGTACCGGTTCAGCCTGCCTGACAGGAACCTCAACGTTCGGCACAGACGGTGCCGAATTATCGTGCTTCAGTGTCTCTACTGGCACTGCGGCCGGTTCTGCAGATACCTGCTGCATCTGCTGGGATGGCGCTTGCGGCACTTTACTCGGCGGAGACACCAGACCCTGGGCAGGTACTCCGGGAATATGCACCTTTTCGGAACCCATTCCGGTCAATTCGGTGATACGCCCCATCAGTCCATCATGCCCCTGTACCAGCTCGTTGATGAGATCCGGCAGCGGGGTGTAACCCCAGCGAATCACTTTTTCAATCATGCTGGATACCGGACTCTGGGGTTCAGTACGGGCAAAGTAGTTAGCAATCAGGCGCAGCTGCTGGAAGGCCTGGTCACGGTTATAAACAGGTTCAGCCATACCATTGCGTACGCTTACTGTTGGCTGCTGTGGTTGACTGCTCTGTTGTCCAGCCTCAGGTTCAGAACTGGCAACACCTTCCTGCATTGGCTCATGATTCTCGACAGTCTTCTGTTGCAGTGCATCCAGAGGCCAGGGCACCAAGGCCCCTTCCGTCAAACTTTTCAGAGCATTCAGGTTGGCCGTCAGCTGATACCTCAGGAAGCGACTGTTGACTTTGGCAGTCCCACAACTGCCTGCATATTCACCCAACACATGATCCACTTCGTCGAGGGCCTCAACGGCACTATTCAGTGCCAGCACCCGGGCAACCACATCCTGCTGTTCATCTGCCAGAGCCTGACGGGCCTGCTGCTGCAGTTCTGCACGCCCCCCCTGCCCTTCAGCGCTTTTCCAGGCGGTGTAGTCGATATCCGCAATCAGGGGCAGCATTCTCAGGGGCATCCCAAGCAGGCAGCTCTCTTCCGATTCACCAAACATTTGCACGACCGGACGTAGTTGCAGGCTGGCTCTTTCAGTTCTGCGCCCAGCATCATCCTGGGCTCGCAATTTGTTATCCGGCACCCGGGCTGAACCTGCTCACCGTACTGACTGACGACACCAGCCATCAATTTCAGGCTGGCAGCAAGGTCCCGGTAAGGTCGTGGAGTAAACAGCTGGGCCAGAGTCAACCAGCTGATACACTCCAAATCTTTGGACTGCCCGGCAACAACATCCATAAGCAGGCGGGACAGCTCTTTCCAGCTGGCCTGATTACTGAGTTCCAGCTCTTCCAGTTCCTCGTCTGCCGGATTATTGGTCAGCTTGCGGAAAGAGGTCTGGGCAACGTTATAGCTATTGCGCAGTGGGCGGTAGGCTGACCGATCTCCCTTCAGGTAAATACCGGCTGGATTATCACCGGCAATCGGAGCCAGCAGCTGCTCAAGATTCTGGGCAACGCTCATGGCTTCATCCCTCCCTGTGATTTCTCAATAAGGTCGAAGAAGCTCTGGGAGAGAACCTGGGCCCGATCCAGTTCTGGCCGGGTCATCTGCAGGGCTGATGCATCCCGCAGCTCTGCTGCAGGACGGTATCCAAGGGCAACCGCCACATTCAGCCAGGCATAACCAGACAGAACATCCGTTTCACCACCCTGCCCACGCAGGGACAGCAGACCCAGGGCGTAACTGCTCCAGGGATCACCCTGAAGAGCCGACTGCTTCAGCCTTGCCCGTATATTCGTAGTATCAATATCACCAAACAGCTGATCTTCAAGTTCATCCAGTTGCAGATAGGCCAGTGTTCTGTCAGCTTCAACCTGACCTCTGGCAGCAGCCCGCTCCAGCCAGAGAGTCGCAGCAATATTATTGGCCGGTGACGAATGGCCATACAGGCTATCCAGACCCAGGTTATAGCTTGCAACAGCAGAACCGTTGGCCGCAGCCTGCTCCAGCAAAGTACGGGCCTGGCGAGCATCTGTAGATACTCCCTTGCCATCCAGGTACTTCAGCGCCAGCTCATTGGCTGCGGAAGTACTGTCGGCATCGACAGCCTTTGACAACAGGCTGGCAGATTTCATCTGACCCGCCTTGCTCCCAAGCCCCTGATCAAACATAAGGGCCTGCAGGTAAAGAAGCTCTGCTTCTGGAGCTGCTTTTTTCATCAATTGCAGTGCAGTATGGTCACTGGCCGGACCACCCACACCATAAAATGTCATGGTTGCCAGCCAGGCATGGGCCCGTGCCTTCTGTTGTCTGGAAACATAACGGTTCCCAACCAGCTGCTTTAACATGGCCCGTGCCCTGCGGTCATTGCGGGTGACACCATCATTGCCGAGATACAGTCTGGCCAACATGGCTTGTGCAGGGGCATATCCCAAACCAGCTGACTGCTCCAGGGATTTCAGGGCTGATACAGGTTTCTGACTGAAGCGGATGACACCACTCAGGTAGTAGCTGAAGGCGTTGGGCTTCTTGATCCGGTCAAGTATCGACAATGCTTTCTGGCTGCGCTGCTGCAAGGGCTGCTGCAAGGACAGTGTCTTGCCCTGCTCATAACCGAGCCATACCAGCATGGCATAGTGGATTCTGGCGCTATCGGTCACCGATGGGCCTGCCTGCTTGTCTGCAGAAAGAGTCTTTACCCAGTTGAAAGCCAGCTTTTCATTGGCTGACAGTAATAGCGAATGGCTGTTTTTTTGGCCAGTGCTGTTTTTGGGATCAGTACTGTTATTTTGCTCAAGCCCGCTATTTCGCTCAAGGCTGTCAGGCAAAACTGGCATAACCAGAGGTGCCAGACTGTTGATCATGCGCTGGTAAGAGTCTTCACTGCGCTCAAGGGGCCACCTGTCATGCACCATAATCATGGCCGGAGCCTGCAACTGATACTGGTTGAGGTAACCCAGGTAGGCAGTTTCGGCATCGGTGCGGGGTTCCAGAGAACTGCATCCACTCATCAAAACAGTAAGGACCAGCGCTGGGACCACCAGTTTTTTGTGCAGAGAAAAACGTCTTTGGACGTTTGTGAACTGACTGGTATTGGACAGGGTCAAAAACCTTACCTCAGTAACTACAATTTAAACTCAGAGTGATATTCTCTATAAAGACAACAGCTAAAAAGGCAATAACCCAAAAGCCAACTGTCAAAAGACCGGGAGACTTGACTCATAGTGTCTATCTGGCACCTACGCCATTAAATCGTAATTGGATTCAATTCAGTAACTGCAGAATAACGAGCAGGCAACATTTTTTAACGTCAAAAATCGCAAATCACTTTTGCAAAAATGGAATAATAACTTTGCTCTCTCCTGAGCCTTTTCCAGTAGTGTTCGCACCATGGATCTTAATGCAGTAAACATCTTTATCAATGTTGCCGAAACCGGCAGCCTGTCGGCAGCGTCACGTAAACTTGACCTGCCGGTTTCCACCATAAGCCGACGTATCCAGGCTCTGGAAAAGCAGCTTGATATCAGGCTGATGGAACGCAGCACCCGCCGAATGCAGCTGACACTGGCCGGAGAAGATCTTTATGACAGTTGCGCCAGTGCTATTTCTTCCTTGAAGGATGCTGAATCGACCCTGACCAACAGGCAGGATCTTCCATCCGGTGTGGTACGCATCGTGCTACCCCAAGGCTATGGTCAACACCTGTTCCTGCCACTGCTGCAACGATTTAAACGTCACTATCCCGATATCAGCATCCGGGTTGCCAGCCACAGCCAGGGCAATGATCTGACATCCGGTGCTGCAGATATTCTGTTTTCCACAGTCCCCCTTGATGATCACCGCTCGGTTTCCAAACCCCTGATTGAGTTTCGCCATCAGCTGGTCTGCTCCCCGGGTTATAAAGAGCAGATTATCAACCTTGAACACCCCGAAGACTTGCTGCAGTATGACTGCGTTCTCTACGGTCATGACTGCAAGCCCGGCATCTGGCATTTTGAACGCAGGGACCAAACCGCATCATCCCGGGTGCTTCCTCCCGATGAAACCGTATTTGACTGTTACTCTCTGGTCAGGGAGGCTCTGGTGACCGGCCTGGGGATTGGTGAACTGCCGGCATTGATGGCAGGACCACTCTGTGAAGATGGTTTGCTGGTTCCGGTGATGCCCCAGTGGATCATGAAAAAAGGCAGCCTGGATGCCGTTATCCCGGCCCACCGCCAACTGACCCGTGCAGCCCGGGTATTTATGAGTTTTATTGAAGAGTATATTTCTTCTGTGATTAACTGGCCGCTGATGTGATACGTTTTTCCATCCAGGCGGGTTTATACACTGTTAATATCCCAGGGCTATGCTTTATTTTGTTTGTTCCGCTTTCTTTTGCTGCCGGGATGCCTTTTGCTGTGCTTTTTTAGCTGGCTGGCAGTAGTAAATTCCTGGCCAAAGACGCCAACGGCGGTAGTCAGTTTACCCTTGCAGACGGAACTTTTACTTCTTCGGCGGTGGATATAAAGCTCAGCGGCCGATTTAAAAGTCAGGCCACACTTGCAGTTAGTGTTTCGTCCTCCCCGGCAGCAGGGACTGGTGCTTTTATAGCAGTGACCTTTAAACTGGTTGACCGTATCAAAGATCTTGCCACACTGACAGGTCGTATTCCGCCCTCCCTTGCAGCCGGGGTCACTGCTTCTTCGGCAATGGGACTCAAGATCGCTGACCGATTTAAACTCGGTTCTACAACCTTTGCAGGTAGTGTTCAGTTTTCCCTTGCAGCCAGGGTCATGGCTGCCTCGGCAATGGGCTGTACGCTTGCTGACCGATATAAATTCCCGGCCACAGCCTTGGCAGGTGATATTAACTCCACACCTGCGGCCAGTTTTTTTGCTGTTTGGACGCTGGAACCCAGGCTTGCTGGATGACACAAACTCTCTGACGTCGGTGTAAACTGTTTTTTCCCTTGTTCGGAGCATTAATACCTGCTCACCCACGCTTGATACTTCTACTTCTGCCCCCAAGTTCAAAGCATTGTATTCCTGACCATCAGATTCTGTTGAAGCGGTATCTGAAGGTTCTGTTTTGATAGTCTGGTGCCAATTGATGTTCCAGTCTTCACAGTCAAGGCCAAGGCCAACAGGTTCAACAACCTCTTCCAGAACAGAAGTGGATTCATCTGTGACGTTCCTATCGTCTTTTTCTGACGGGGCAAGGGAGGTGTCATACGTTGTAAAGCAAACAGAGCCTTCGACCAGAACGTTGAGCTCATCTGCTCCTGAAAGCCTGACGCTGGTTGGTTTGTCAATGCCCTGACATATCAGAACATCTCCTGAACCAGCTATACAGTATGTATCATTCAAAGGTTGAACCGCAGAGGATGTGGTGCTAATAGAATCTGTTGAAAGGATATCTGTCTGCTCTTCGTCGGCTGGTAAAACAAGAGTACATTGACTATTCGGCTTATGATTTACTCGCTTAGTATTTGCTCCCAAGAGTAGAGCTGGAGCTGGAGCCAGAGCCAGAGCCAGAGCCAGAGCCAGATTTCTGGCAGCTATTTGTCTATTACAACTCACAACTTTCACCAAAATTACAACCGGTTCGCATCAATCCAGTGACTTCAGCTGGCGCATCAATCTTTGGGGATTTCCCCCCTGTTCCGGGTAACGCACTGATTTCACCACATATTCAGGGAGCACCCGGCTGCCATCTCCCAGAATAATGGGACGATCCAGGGTTGGCTGCACAAGATCTTCGGTTTTTATTTCCAGCCCTCTCTCTCGCACAACAACAAACTCATCCGCACTATAACGGGCCAGAGTATCATCCATGGCCAGAGCATCCTGCAGGTTGAAAGCCACTTTCTTGAGCACTTGATCTCCCACGGTATGGCCATGCCTGTCATTCAACACAGTCATGTTGCAGATACGTACCAGAGTGATCTCCACCGGCTGACGGCAGACCCGGGAACGCTGACAGGCCATATGCAGCCGATCCTGATACAGCTGACGGTTGGGCAGGCTGGTCAGTGGATCATGCTGCTGGGCAAATATTTCCGAGTCACGCTGACTTCTGGCCTGGTAGGCCGAAGAGTAAATACCGATATAGTGCTGAACCCGCCCTTGTACCATGATCGCCTGAATAGACACATGCTGGCGGAGCACCGAACCGTTACGACAGCGGTTCCAGATATCCCCCCGCCACTTGCCAGACTTGTGTACCTCATTCCAGAGTTCCTGGTAGAAGCCCTGATCGTAGCGGCCGGAACTGAATAGACTCGGGGTATTACCCAGCAGTTCTTCCAGAGAGTAGCCAGTGGTTTCCTGCATGGAACGGTTGGCACTGACTATCCGGTACTCTGCATCTGTAATCAAAATGCCTTCGGAAATACTGTCCAGTACCATTTCGATTTTTTTCTGGTCAACTTCCTGCTGGCGGGTAAAGGTGATATCCATCACCATGGTGACAACAACTGTAGTCTTTTCATCTGCCCGGTACAGGCGGTACTTGATCACCGAATAGAATCGGGGGCCATCCAGAGTTTCCAGAATCATCTCATAGCTGAGACTGTCATCGTTCTGAAACACCTCTTTGTCAGGTCTGCTCAACTCACGCAGCATTTTATATTTTTCTGCAACTGAACTCTGGTCCGCGCGCAACAGTTGCAAGAAAGAGTGATTGGCGTAAAAAAACTGTCCTTTTTGGTCTACCAGACCGATGGAAACCGGAGTCCGCTCCATCATGATCTCAGCATTTTTCTGGTAAGCCTTGACGGTATTTTCGAGGAGCACCTTATCATTAATATTTTCTCCGATACCCCGGTAACCACTGACCTGACCATGATGATCCATCACCGAGCGTCCGCTCAATGATATCCAGTAGTTCTGCCCACCAAGGGATAAACGAACATTGCGGAATGGGCGTCCGTCATCAACGATTCTGGCGGCTTCGCTGATTTTCTGGTCTTTAAAAAGAGTGACCAGATTTTTCCCTTTCAGCTCATTAATATGCACTCCTGTCTGGGAGGAAAACTGGCTGGACACTTCAGTAATATTCAACTGGGCATCAGCTTCCCAGAACCAGTCGGAGTGACACAGGGCATAATCCTCAAACCGGTCCAGGGTATGACGCAACTCCTGCTCCAGTTCCCGGTAAGCCGTAATATCCGACAGCATACCCACAGCCCGGGTAACATTACCATCCCGGTCCCAGTCACAAACCTGCCCCCGGTCACGTACCTGTTTCCAGTCCCCCCGTTTGGTACGGATACGGTATTCGACATCATAGAAATCAATCTCACCATTCAGATGCCGGTTCATTGTCGTCAGCACCCTGTCCGCATCACTGGAGTGAACAAGATCAAACCAGCTGTCAAAATTGGGATCCCGCTCACCCGGCTCGAAACCCAGCATGCGATCCAGTTTGGGACTGAAGTACACTTCTCCGGTGACAACATTCCAGTCCCACAAACCATCACAGGCCTCGTTCATGGCATAGGTCAACCGGCTGTCGTCAGACGTCGGGATTCCAGGCTTCTTATCCAGTCCCTCTATCTGCACAAGATAAAACCGGCGACTATCCAGCTCGACCAAGACTGCCTGAAGGTTGATTTTCCGGAAGTTCAGGACTGGACAGAGGCACCTGACCCACTCTCTGCCCTGACAGCTCTTATCCAGAATGGAGTGATCAATCCCGGTTTCATTATCCAGAACTGCTAGCTGATTTACGTGACAGCCAGCCTTGATGCCCATCACTGGTTCCAACAGTGATGACAGGCTTTGGTTGATATAGAGAACAGTTAACGTTTGCTTGTCGACAGCAGCCAGCGAGCAGGGCAGGCCACCATAGAGAGGATCAAAAAGGTCATAAAGACTATCGGACATAGGCATATGCGCTCGAAGGACAAAAGCAGGTCGCAACTGCTAAGCCTGTTGACTAAACCTAGAATTGCACCTTTCAGAATCTATAACTACGCCCCAAACGAGGCAAAATAAAATTCTTCCGGGAATATTCACCACAACACTGATACATCTCAAATCACAACAAGAATTACAAAGCTGAAATAGCAAAGCTGACTACCAGATCACATAAACCCTGGGGCCTGTTGTAATCTGACAGCATCACAGCAAATCCTTGCCTGCCAATGGAGACTGATTCACAGCACGCTCTATCAGAAGGTTTCTGACCCAGCTACTCTTGACGCTCTCGGTGATTGTACTGTGGACTACCAGATTATGTTTTTCTTTGAGCTCAGTGTTCAAAAAATCATGCTGCTTATTTAGCTGTTCACAGGCAGGCTGCATTTTAATGTAGGCATCTACAGCGTCCCGATAGCTGTTGAGAGCTTCGCGTAAGGGGCCTGTTAGATAATTATTCGCCGCAGCTCGTGAACGGCTGGCCTGGGCCTGTAGACTTTTACTTGTCCTCTTTTTGAGCAGCCTGGAGTAATCCTTGTCAGCTTTTAAGTCCAGCTGTTCATGTGTTCTGGCATGCTGAATCAGACTTTGAGGAACCGCAGGAAATTCGCCTTCCCCAGCCCATTTAAGAAGGTCAATGGCACTTGTACAGAGCATTTTCCAAGAATCATCAAGATTCAGCTCTTTAAAAACTGTTTCAAGAGACTGAGCAGGATAGCCTGTAAAAGCAGCCACAGCTGAGGGAATGTCTTTTACTTTGTAAGTCCCTACATGAACCAGTGCAGATGAGACGCCAGACGTATAACGATCGATTTTTTCGTGAATGTCTTTTTGCCTGATCCCATCCCCGGATAATGCAGCGGGCTTATCAATACTTGCGGGGCCCGGAGGGGGAGAGTCCGGCGTTGTGTCGCCATCATAAAAGCCTGAGTCTGTGCTGTTCTGGCGTGCTAGGGTTCGAGGTGTATCAAAGGTGCCTGGTTCTGGCCTGTGGCTTTGGTCAGAACCAGCGTTCAGGGACGGCATGAAGACATCAACCTTATCGGGTGGCAGTTTTTTTGCTCCATTGAGCAGCAGGTGTATGGGCCGTGTTTGAGGTCTATTTTCTGATGGTTTGATATATTTTTGGCCCGGCAAAGGGGTTATGGTTCTGCCCTTGTATTTGCCCTCAGACGGTGCAGTGCTCCCGGACAAGTGGATGCCTGATGTTACGTCTACCCCATTTTGTGACGGTATTTTTCCTACAGGCATACCCGCTGACTCATAAATAATCAGTGGTTTTTGTTATCGGCATTTTCCAGCCAAAAATGATTTACTGGCTTACCCGCTCGCATCTTGCCCCCCCCCTGCTACCTCTAGGGGTTGTTATAGTTTCATCATGAGCTCAATGGACACACTTAACACGGGTACTACTATTGAGGGCTTTGAAACAGGTTACTGAATGACTATGAGAAAACAGAAGATGCGTCATTTAATCCCCGTACTTCTCTCTCTTTTGCCATTATGCGTCCTGTCGGCTGATAGCACTCTCAACCATCCTCCTGCCACTCAACAAGACTACACCCTTAGTAATCAATGGGAGCATGCTGAAGTACGTCTGGGACTCCTGGAAAAGATGCAAAACCCTAGCACTTTCACTCTGCTGGAAAAAATCGGCATCAAACCCGGCATGAACTGCCTGGATATCGGCTCTGGACTGGGAGGCGTTGCCAAATGGATGGCTGAGAGAGTAGGTGATACCGGACAGGTTTATGCAACCGATATTAATACCCATCTTCTTGAACGTATTCGCTCAGATAACCTTCTGGTTCTGCAGGAAGATTTTTCCGCCAGCAAAATCTCCCTGCCCGCAAATCATTTTGACCTGATCCATACCCGGAATGTTCTAATGCACCTGCAAAACAAGGAAGAACTGATTATCAGGATGGTATCTCTACTCAAACCCGGTGGTGTACTTGTGGTTGAAGACATGGGCGTTTTTGCTGGCGATTACCGGTTATCCGACCTTGATGCCCCCCAGGCAGCCTGGAAAAAAGAGGCTCATGATTACCAGCTGGTAGAAGAAAAAGGGAAAATTTCATTTTCCTCCGGCTTCCTTAATCACCGCTGGTTTCGAAGGGCTGGTCTGATCAACATAACAGGCCAGATTCACGGAGATCTGGTTCAGGGCAACAGTACTGCAGGGCAGTTTATGTATTATTCTACGCTACAGATAGAACCTGAACAAAACATCAGACAAGAGGATAACCTGCCGTATCAGCAGATCCTCAAAGCCTACCTGAGTCCAAAAAGTTACTGGTGGGATCATCTGAGGATAATAACTGTCGGTTACAAACCAGACCTTGAGAAACCAGAGTTCTCTTCAAACTTCTGATTGCGCATCAGGTTCTGTTAACATCATTAATACACAAACCTTGTGGCTCCCTTTTGTTTTTCCCCGGGGTTGGTGGCATTATCCTCTTGCCTTGGGAATACCCTTAACTTTGTGTAAGAGACATACAATGCCTGTCCGGAAGCACTTATTACAACTACTTATATTTCCACTGATGCTTCTTCTCAGCATGCCAGGCATAGCAAAGAACTGGCAGGACACCCTGAAGGAAGCTCGCGGACAGACTGTTTACTTCAATGCCTGGGGAGGCAGTGAGCAGATCAACGATTATCTGCACTGGGCTGCCAGAGAGCTCAAGTCTCGTCACGGAATCACCCTGCACCATATCAAGGTGGATGACATCTCCACCGTAGTGAGCAGAATTCTTACTGAGAAGAGTGCCGGTCGTACTGACTCCGGTTCAGTTGATATGGTCTGGATCAATGGTGAGAATTTCAAATCCATGAAACAGCATGGCCTGCTCCATGGCCCCTTCGTGGAACAGCTGCCTAACTGGAAATATGTTGATACAAAAGGTAAGCCAACCACAGTTGTAGACTTCACTGAACCGGTTGATGGTCTGGAGGCACCCTGGGGTATGGCACAGCTGGTCTTTATGCACGACACCGAGCTGGTTCCTGCACCACCGAAAAGCATGCAGGAACTTCTTGCCTTCAGCCAGAAGCAACCAGGCCTGTTCACCTATCCGGCACCTCCTGATTTTGTCGGCACAACCTTCCTGAAGCAGGCTGCACTGGAGCTGACAGACACTCCTGAACTGTTACAAAAACCGGTGACCGACAAGGCGTTTGCCAAAGTAACCAAACCACTCTGGGATTATCTGGACAAACTGCACCCTCTGCTGTGGCGCCAGGGCCGTACATTCCCCACCAGCTCAACTTCCATGCTGCCATTACTGGATGATGGCGAAACCGGCTTTGCCCTGACCTTCAATCCCGGTGCCGCCAGCACTGCAATCAACAATGGCCAAATACCGGACACTGTACGTACATATGTTCATACCAGGGGCACCATCGCCAATTCACACTTCCTGGCTATTCCCTTCAACTCCTCCTCCAAGGCGGGAGCGGAGGTCGCCATAAACTTCCTGATGTCTCCAGAAGCTCAGCTGCAAAAAGCCAATCCAAAAGTCTGGGGGGATCCAACTGTACTTGCTCCCGTCCTGATGAATAAAAAAGATCAGCAGAAGTTTGCCGAGCTTCCCCTGGGTATTGCGACTCTCCGCCCGGAGCAGCTGGGCACTCCTCTGCCAGAGCCCCACAGTTCCTGGGTTGATGCACTGGAACAAGCCTGGCTGGAAAGGTACCGCTGATCCCTGATGTTACTGTCTTCCCGTTCATGGGCATGGCTTGTGCCCATGCTCTTCCCTCTGATCACTCTGGTAGGTACGATCGGCGTGTTTCTGCCAGCCTTCGGCTGGTTTCCTGCACTCGGATTCACCAGCTTTTCTGTTAAGCCCTGGGCAGTCCTGCTGTCAACACCGGGACTTGATACCATGGTACTGAAAACCTTCCTGGTCGGGTTTGGTGCAACTGTTCTCGCTCTACTCCTGGCACTGGTGTTCACCGTTACCTGCTGGAATACACGCGCCTGGAATACAACCGAACGCACCCTAGCACCGCTGCTGGCCATACCCCATTCTGCACTGGCCATAGGTGTTTTGTTTCTACTCTCCCCCAGCGGGTTTCTCAGCCGGCTTCTGGCCGCTCCCCTGAACTGGGGCCGTCCGCCCAGATATTCTGACTGTCAATGACCCTTACGGTCTCAGCCTGATTCTGACCCTGATACTGAAAGAAGCTCCTTTTCTGGTGCTGGTACTCATTGCGGCTGTACGACAATCCCCAGTTTCCCGCCTGCTGACTGTTGGGCAGTCTCTGGGATACAGCCCCCTGCAGTGCTGGCTGAAACTGGTATGGCCCCAGCTTTACCCCAAGATTCGCCTGTCATTTTTTATTGTTCTGGCTTTTTCCCTGTCAGTCACAGATGTCTCATTGATTATTGGACCCAGCCTCCCTCCACTTCTGCCTGTACAGATTTTGCAATGGCTGCAATCTCCCGATATTGAAATGCACCTTCCCGCAGCGGGCTGCATCGGTTCTTTTACTGATGTTGGTTATGCTGGCTGCCGGAAGCTGGTTGCTGGCTGAAAGGTTTTTCAGAAAATTTCTTCAAAGCTGGCTGACTGCCGGTTATCGGGGCAACTCCCATTCCCCGCTGATCAAAAGTGGCCGCTGGCTCTGGATTTTTACCCTTTTGACAGCCATAACCAGCCTTGGATTCGTGATTCTCTGGTCTTTTGCCTGGCGCTGGCGCTATCCAGATATCCTGCCATCTATCTGGTCCCTGAAGGTCTGGCTGCGATACTTTCCACGGCTACTTGACCCGCTGACCACAACCCTCAGCCTGGCAACAGCTAGTACTCTGGCCGGGCTGTTATTAAGCATTTTCTTTTTGGAAAAATACCCTCGCGACAACAATCTGCACAGAAAAGCAATAATGGCTTCTTTCTACCTCCCTTTGCTGTTGCCACAGATGACCTTTCTTCTGGGCATCCACTCGGTTCTGCTGGCCCTGCAGGCTGATGGCATCTGGATCACGGTCATGTTCAGCCATCTGTTATTTGTCTTTCCTTATTGCTACCTCAACCTGGCCGGTTTCTGGAAACAATATGACCAACGCTACAGCCAGGCTGGTCTGTTGCTTTCAGGGAGCAGATTGCGAACATTCGTGCAGATAAAGCTGCCGATGCTTCTGCCATCTCTTTTAACCACACTGGCCCTTGGCATTGCCGTAAGCACAGCTCTTTACTTGCCTACCATAATGATGGGAGCCGGCCCGTTTTGAAACCCTGACCACTGAAGCTGTTGCCCTTTCATCCGGGGGAAATCGCAGGGTTCTGGCTCTTTACGCGGTTATGCAGCAACTGCTGCCCGTTCTGTTTTTTTGCCTCAGCCCTGCTTCTGCCACGCTGGCTGTTCCGAAATCGCAAGGATATGCTGAAATGAGCCTTCAGCTGACAGATATCAATCTCTCCATAAATGGACAGATACTGATTCAGGACTTCTCCCTGCAAATTGCCAATGGGGAAACTGTTTCTCTCATGGGTCCCAGTGGTTGTGGCAAGTCATCTCTGCTGGGTTATATCTGCGGTTCACTGCACTCTGGGTTTCAAGCCAGTGGCGATATCCATGTGCGTGGACACCGCGTCACTGACCGGCCTATGGAAAAGAGACATATCGGATTACTGTTTCAGGATGACCTGCTGTTTCCCCATATGTCTGTTGGCGACAACCTGGCCTTTGCCCTGCCCCGCGGTCTGAACCGCAATAGACGACAGGAGCGTATCACTCAGGCCCTGGAGGCTGCAGGCCTGCCTGATTATCATAATGCCGACCCTGCCAGCCTGTCCGGTGGACAGCGATCCCGCATCAGTCTGATGCGCACTCTTCTGGCGGAGCCCCAGGCTCTGCTTCTGGATGAGCCCTTTTCCCGCCTGGATACAGATTTGAGACAACGCTTCCGCAGCTTTGTGTTTGATACTATCCGCGAACAGGATATACCCGCCCTGCTGGTTACCCATGATATGCAGGACTGCAACGGACGTATCATCACCTTAGGGTGTGTTCACAATTAAACAGAGAACTCTCGGGAGCGCCCTTCGGGTGGCCCTAAAAGCGGCCATCTGTCGCGTCGGTCTTGTTCAATGTAGAATAACTACGATTTTCACAAGCCCTTCTAACATCTGGCTGCTTTTAGGGCCACTGAGTCGATGTTTAATTGTGAACACACCCTAGGAACCACACATGCTTGACCGCTGGACCCATGCCTGGATTCAAAGCCCGCTGAAACTGACAGCCCGCAAGCTTTCAGCATCCGTGACCCCGGACAAACTGACAGTGGCAGGTTTCATCATTGGCATGATGTCCATGCCTTTTCTGGCTCTGGAGTGGTATATACCGGCACTGATGATGATTCTGCTGAACCGCACCCTTGATGGACTGGATGGAGCCCTGGCCCGGCAGCGAGGAGCCACGGATGCAGGCGGATTTCTTGATATCACCCTGGACTTCCTGTTTTATTCGGCCGTTATTTTTGGTTTCGCCCTGGCCATCCCGACACAGAATGCGCTGGCAGCATCGTTTCTGATTTTCACTTTTATTGGCACAGGCAGCAGCTTTCTCGCCTTCGCTATTATGGCTGAGAAGCACCAGCTTGACCGGATTCAGTTTGAGAGCAAATCTCTGCACTATGTAGGTGGAATTGCCGAAGGAACGGAAACCCTGCTGTTTTATATTGCCATCTGTTTATGGCCAGACTGTTTTCCAACCCTTGCCTGGATATTTGGTGGTATCTGCCTGATAACAGCGGCAACAAGAATCTATGGCGGTTACCACACCTTAAAGAGCATTCAGGAACGTGACAGCTCCTGAAGATATTGGCTATAAAGCAGACTCTACTGTGGAGGAAGTGAGTCTCCCATGCCGCCCAGCTTCTGAAGAACCCCAAGCAAACGTTTTTTCACATCAGGGTTATCCTGGCTGTTCTGGTATATGGGGTAGAGGAAATCCACTTGATTCTGCAGATCGATTGAGTCTGCCAGAGAGTCATAGACCTGTCACAATGACTGGTTATCCGGGCTTGCAGGCAAGCCATAAAACACCAGAAATTTTCCTGCTGTTTGATTGTCAGGATGAGCCTTGTAAACAGCCGTAAGAAATGAAGCAATTTGGCTCGGGGTGAGTTCACCTTCAATCTCTTCAAAGTTATTCCAGGCTTCAGCATCATCTGGTGATTCGAGCAGAACAGTCTGTATCTCTTTCAACTCATCGGGAAAGTTATCTTCCGAAATTACTGGAAGAGTGAAATCCTTTTCCCAGCTTTGCCTATTATTGTCCAGTTGCTCCTGCACAGGTGGGTGCTCCTGCACAGCCTGAGCGGGTTGATTTTCAGTTCTCGGCTTATCAGATAGATTTTTCTTCAGGCGGCCTTCGACTGCATCGATGACCGAATTAAAGGAGTCACCGCGGTGAGTATGATCATTTATTTTATCCTGAAGATTTAGAAGAGCTTTATTCATCCTGTGCAAACTGCCCTGTCCTGCGTAATTAACAGCCGCTCTTGCTGCCCTGCGCAGCGTTTGAAGCCCTCGATCAGGCTGCTTATCAGTACCAGTGTAATGAATCTTTCCTTGCAGTTTTGAAGCAAAACTGGATATATCTTCCAAGTGAACCACAAAGACTTTAACCTCACCCCTGGGATAATCTTCCGCCAGACTTCCCAGAGCCACAAGCTGCCAGCCTTCCAGCCTGTCGATCCTGTCAGGAAGTGCTCCATGCTTCAGACGCTGCCCTTCATCGAAAGTAAACTTCCAGTCCTGCTTTGATGAAGAAAGGTCACACAACTCTTCTAAATACTTTACGGGATCAGTCTCTCGTAACTTGGCAAGCTTGCCTGTCACAAGGTCAAATGTGGCTTTCGGGTGTTTAATAAAGGTCAGAATCCAAGCTATGCCCTTGCCCGAGAGCTGTTTACCAAGATTTTTCCCCGCCATGAACGGCTTGACATCAACAGCTTTAACCTGCCCCAGTGTGGAGTGCTGACCTGTCTCGACCGGTCCTTCAACTTTCACTCCCCCACCAGCACCCGGTGGAGGGGAAGAGGCAGATTTGCCAGTCGGGTTTACCATCGGTAGAGCATCCTTGCCAAGGTTACTATTAATCTTAGAGGCCTGTTGGACTTAATGCTAACCGACTGAGAAAAAGCCGGGGGACTAACTTTTCAGCATTTCCACACTTATGAAGATTTATCTGAAAACCTTGGGAGTCAGGGGATCTGTTTTTTCCAACAAGTACACAGATTAAGTTGTCATTAATGAACCGCTGCTGTCTTTATAGATGTCCTTTGCCGTCTACCTCAAATCCTTGACCATGTTCTGACCATACTTACTTAAAAATAACCTTTTCAGGGCTTGACAAGCAGATAAAAACCTCTGTTTTTCGTGCTATATCCTTGCCTTTCAGGTTATCCACGAAATCTGTGGACAAGCCTGTGGATTTCTCTCTAACATTTCCTCCTACCCCTTGTTATTGCTTGCCCCACAGCAAATTGCACATTTTTTATACAGCTATTTTTTCTTTATTTTTCAACAAGTTACAAAAGACAGTCAACCAATTGAAATATATCAATCACACTATTGACACAAGACAAAAGAGCGTTTTTTTTGTGCATAAGAAGGTATATATTCGTATTTATCAGGCCGAGAAAGGGTGAAATGCGGTGCCTGCCTCTCCTGCCAGGCACCTTTATAGGAACAGGTTTACCGGGAAACCAGAAAATTAATCAACAAGCCCAAATTCATTCCGAAGTATGTTGATAATTTCAACTCTCGGATTGTCAGAGAAGACCAGAGAATCAACCGATTATTTTTTCAGCAATATCCACGTAGGTTCTGGACACCTCCATCAGTACAGATTCCGGCAGGGCATTGTCACGGGCAAGATCCTGACGTTCAGCCATCCGCTCTTTATTCAGCAGGATATCCGGCTCAGGGAAGTGATTAAGTAATAGCTGCCGAAAACCTTCTTTGGAGTTTTCCACAACCTTGCCCTTGCGATAGGAAGGCCCATCCCAGATCCGGGACGAGTCGGGGGTGCCGACCTCATCCATATAGATCAATTTTTCCTGGCCGGCTCCATCAGTGACATAGCCAAACTCAAATTTAGTATCCACAAACACCTGATCCAGTTTGGATAGCTCAGCACTGATAACATCGAAACCCTCTTTCAGGAGCTTTTCATACAGGTCAATATCATCCAGGCAGCGGAAGTTAAAGGCAGCATGGTTCTGCTCTATATCCCGACGGGTAATATTCACATCATCCGCTTCCGGCACACCAGGAATACCCTTCAGAACGCCTTTAGTTGAGGGCGTAATCAGCAGCTCCGGAAGCTTCTGGTCTTTCTCAAGAGTATCCGGTAAACCAATACCGCAGAAATTGCACTCCCCCCTGGCATAGGCACGCCACATGGATCCGGTAATGTACTGACGACAGATAGCTTCTATCATCACAGGCCGGGCTTTTTGCACAATCCAGACAAAGGGATGGGGAATTTCCAATATATGACTGTCTGCCAGCCCCTGCTCACGGAACAGACGAAACCAGTGGTTGGAAATGGCATTCAGTGCGGCACCTTTACCAGGTACGCCATTCATACCACCTTCACCATGCCAGATACAGTCAAAGGCTGAGATGCGATCACTGATCACCATGATAGCCAACGGCGCATCGGCGGCCACATCATAACCACGTTCCTGGATCAAACGACGACTATCGTGTTCAGTAAGCCAGTAGACGGAGCGCACCTTGCCACTGTGAACAGGCAACGCTGTGCGAATGGGTAGATCATTATTAACAGAGAGGACTTTATCAGCCAGATTTTTGTCGATAACAGTCATAGCGAGCGTTTCCTGCTTTATTGATGTATTTCTGGTCTTTATAAAGTAACTGTCATTTTGTTCTTATCATTTTGATGCTGAAACAGCCATGGGCGGGAACAGCCACAAGCAGACTATATCGTACTGGAACAGCACCGTTCATGGCACTACGCGCCATATCCGGCGTACGGATCGGGATAGGGTGGAGCCTCACGGCTCCACTCCTCCCACAACACCCAGCGTACGGGTCTGTACTGGGCGTTTCGGCCAGTTGAGCGTCTGCTATTACCACAAACATGGCAATAACAGGGTCAGTGATACAAGGCATCTGGCTCGTACCACCCGCCGGGTTTTCGTAACCTTACAGTGCCGATACAATCTCAGCTCTCATCATCTCGCAGTTCCCAGTTCCGCCGTTACCACTTGATATGAGCACCAGTATTCGCTGGTCTTTGCCTGCGTCCGATGTATCGAAAAGTAAAAACTACTCACCACTCTGTACCGTTCAGGCCTTCGCTGACCAAGGTCAACTACTATGCCGTCTGCTGACTTCTGTATGGCGATCAGATCACCTTACGATGACCTCAGTCTGAAATATCAGACACCACACAGACCTCCCGGGGTAAGTCACACCGCCTTCACTGCACAACTGCCGGATCTACTGCCTACGTGTCCGGATGAGTAAGGGACTTTGTCATCAAACGCTGACTCGTCCCCACGCAGACAGCCTCATATCCGGTTTCTGTTCGTCAGCTCGCAGTTTTGCTCCACACTGCCTTCAGCCTACACCTCGCGATGCAAACCTTGTGCTTCGCTAGTCCTTCGCCCTCATCTGGCTGGACAGGGGACTTTCACCCCCAAGCTGTGCAACATGCCCGGCACACGTTTAAAAAAGGGAACAGATATTCTGTTCCCTTTGCATTTCAGATTACCTACAGGTTAAACGCGCAAGCGATGACCTGGGTCAGCTCTCTGTATATTCTTCGGGTTGGGTTGATTCACTGCTGGGTACCCCCTGACTAGATGCTTCATCGGGTTCACTTCCTTCAGAGGAAAGAATTCCAATGTTTATGGCATGAAGCCCCTTAGGACCCTGAATGATTTCGTAGCTGACAAGCTGACCGGCCTTTAACGTCTTGTAACCTTCCATGTTGATTGAAGAGTAATGGACAAATAGGTCTTCGCCATTATCTTCAGTTCCAGGGAGGATAAATCCATATCCCTTGGCGTTATTGAACCATTTTACTTTTCCTGTAGGCATCGTTATATCCCTCTTCGTACTCCTGATGCTTTCTTTTTATTAGTGTTATTATTCTTTGAACCCCATATCCATGGGACAGAACTAGTTTTAGGTATGTAACAACGAGTGTCAAGCACATGTCAAGTGTCCAAAGCGGACATGCACAGTAAACTAAGAGAGTGTGACAATACGTTGACAGAAATCTACATGAGTAGCATTGATTGGATTCGACTATCCTTGGAGAAGGATCATCAAACTGAGACTGAAGAAGACGGTGCTGTTGCGGTCGCTACTGCAAAACCAGAATTACAGCCACCGCCGATGTATAAAGTTATTCTCATTAATGATGACTACACCCCTATGGATTTCGTTGTCGAGATTCTTGAGCAGTTTTTCAGGATGTCCAGGGAAAGGGCGACACAGGTCATGCTGACCGTGCATACGGAAGGTTCAGCGGTATGTGGCATCTACACAAGGGATGTTGCTGAAACACGAGCCGAGCAGGTAAATCAGTATGCACGGGAACATCAGCATCCCCTGATGTGCAAGATTCAAAAAGACAGTTGACGACGGCTCCACCGGGTTACGCTAATGCTAAATAAAGATCTTGAACAGACTCTGAATACTGCTTTCCGGGAAGCACGCAGCAAGCGCCACGAGTTTATGACTGTGGAACACCTCCTGCTTGCCCTGCTTGACAATGCCTCAGCTGCCGATGTTCTGGAAGCCTGCGGTGCTGACATACAGCAGCTGCGTGAAGAACTCACCAAATTTATAGATTCCACCACACCACTGATTCCGGCCGGTGATGATGAGCGTGAAACCCAGCCCACTTTGGGATTTCAACGCGTTCTTCAGCGGGCGGTCTTCCATGTCCAGAGTTCCGGCAAAAAGGAAGTCAGCGGTGCCAATGTGTTGGTCGCTATCTTCAGCGAACAGGAAAGTCAGGCTGTCTACTTCCTGAAGCAACAGGAAGTAGCCCGTATTGATGTTGTAAATTATATCGCTCACGGGATTGCCAAGATTCCTGGTCACCAGGGGGCGGAAACCATTGGTCAGGAGATGGTTGAAGACACGGCTGACGGGGAGCCAGGTGGTAGTCGGCCTCTGGATGCATACACCAGCAATCTTAACGAACAGGCCAAACTGGGTAAGATTGACCCTCTTGTTGGTCGTGGTGAGGAAGTCGAGCGGGTTTCCCAGATTCTGACTCGCCGGCGCAAGAATAACCCTCTGCTGGTTGGTGAGGCTGGAGTAGGGAAGACCGCTATAGCCGAAGGGCTTGCCAAGAAAATCGTAGATGGCGATGTTCCCGATATTCTCAAGGATGCGACTGTTTACGCTCTTGATCTTGGCTCTCTTCTCGCCGGAACTAAGTATCGTGGTGATTTTGAGAAGCGTTTCAAGCACCTGCTGTCAGAGCTGAGACGTAAAGAGGGGGCGATCTTGTTTATCGATGAAATCCATACCATCATTGGAGCTGGTGCCGCTTCTGGTGGAGTGATGGATGCCTCCAACCTTCTTAAACCTCTACTGACCTCGGGTGAGCTGCGCTGTATTGGCTCAACAACCTTCCAGGAATTCCGGGGAATCTTTGAAAAGGATCGGGCTCTGGCCAGACGTTTCCAGAAAGTGGATGTGACTGAACCGGATGTGGATGACACTTTCCAGATTCTCATGGGTTTGAAACCTAAATTTGAAGAACACCATGACATTGCTTACGAAAAAGATGCCCTGAGAGCCGCAGCAGAACTGGCAGATCGTTATATCAATGACCGGCATATGCCTGATAAAGCCATTGATGTCATTGATGAAGCTGGAGCCTATCAGCGATTGCAGACTCAAGAAGATCGCAAGAAGTCTATTGAAGTCTCTGATATTGAAGCGATTGTTTCCAAGATGGCACGCATTCCTCCCAAGTCAGTGTCTGCGTCTGACAAGGATCTGCTGGAGAAGCTGCCACGCAATCTGATGATGACTATCTTTGGGCAGGATGAGGCCGTTGAGGCTCTATCAACCAATATCCGCCTGTCCCGGGCTGGATTGAAACCCAATGAAAAGCCTGTTGGCTGTTTCCTGTTTGCCGGGCCGACCGGTGTGGGTAAAACAGAGGTGTGCAAGCAGCTGGCTAAATCACTTGGCATAGAGCTGGTTCGCTTTGATATGTCCGAATATATGGAGCGCCATACAGTTTCTCGTCTGATTGGTGCACCTCCCGGATATGTTGGCTATGATCAGGGCGGTTTGCTCACAGAAGCTATTAACAAAACACCACACTGCATTCTGCTGCTGGATGAGATTGAGAAGGGGCACCCCGATGTCTTTAATCTCCTGCTGCAGGTTATGGATCATGGTACCCTGACCGACAATAACGGGCGCAAGGCGGATTTCCGCAATGTTATCCTGATCATGACTACCAATGCCGGTGCAGAGAATATCAACCGGGCATCCATCGGTTTTACAGAGCAGGATCATTCCACAGATGGTCTGGAGGCTATCAAGAAAACTTTCACGCCAGAATTCCGTAACCGCTTGGATGCCGTCATTCAATTTAATGCACTGACACCGCAGGTTATTACCAGCGTAGTTGATAAGCAGCTCACAGAGCTGCAGGCCCAGCTGGATGAACGTAAGGTACAGATTGAAGTAAACAAGTCAGCTCGTGAATGGCTGGCCGAGAAGGGCTATGACAAGCTGATGGGCGCCCGCCCGATGGCTCGTTTGGTCCAGGAAAAGATCAAGAAAAGCCTTGCCGAAGATATTCTGTTTGGCAAACTCATCAATGGTGGACTGGTCAAGATTGGGGTCAAGGGTGGCGAACTCTCCTTCAAGATCGAACCAGCCAAGGACAAGGCTCCTGCCTCTGATGTTGCAGAATAGCCTGGGCTGGTAGTAAATGGCCTCTGTCTATCAGAGGCCTTTTTGAAAACGTGTGCCGGGCATGTTGCACAGCTTGGGGGTGAAAGTCCCCTGTCCAGCCAGATGAGGGCGAAGGACTAGCGAAGCACAAGGTTTGCATCGCGAGGTGTAGGCTGAAGGCAGTGTGGAGCAAAACTGCGAGCTGACGAACAGAAACCGGATATGAGGCTGTCTGCGTGGGGACGAGTCAGCGTTTGATGACAAAGTCCCTTACTCATCCGGACACGTAGGCAGTAGATCCGGCAGTTGTGCAGTGAAGGCGGTGTGACTTACCCCGGGAGGTCTGTGTGGTGTCTGATATTTCAGACTGAGGTCATCGTAAGGTGATCTGATCGCCATACAGAAGTCAGCAGACGGCATAGTAGTTGACCTTGGTCAGCGAAGGCCTGAACGGTACAGAGTGGTGAGTAGTTTTTACTTTTCGATACATCGGACGCAGGCAAAGACCAGCGAATACTGGTGCTCATATCAAGTGGTAACGGCGGAACCGGGAACTGCGAGATGATGAGAGCTGAGATTGTATCGGCACTGTAAGATTACGAAAAGCCGGTGGGTGGTACGAGCCAGATGCCTTGTATCACTGACCCTGTTATTGCCATGTTTGTGGTAATAGCAGACGCTCAACTGGCCGAAACGCCCAGTACGGACCCGTACGCTGGGTGTTGTGGGAGGAGTGGAGCCGTGAGGCTCCACCCTATCCCGATTATCAAGAGTGATAGTTTGGCAACCACAAAAAGCCTGTAGATCGCTTGATCTGCAGGTTTTTGTTTTTTACCGCAAAAATATTTCATCACTCAGGAGTGATGAAAAATACTTCTTTCGGTCATGGTCGTTGGGCAGGGTCTTAACGGGCGCGGTATACGATACGGCCTTTGTTCAGGTCGTAAGGAGTCAGCTCAACACGTACCTTATCGCCGGTCAGAATCCGGATGTAGTTCTTGCGCATTTTCCCGGAAATGTGGGCAGTCACAACGTGACCATTCTCCAGTTCAACGCGGAACATAGTGTTGGGGAGGGTATCTACCACAACACCTTCCATTTCAATGGAATCTTCTTTCGCCATTCGGCTCCTACCTCATGTATTAATAATTCAGTCTGCAGCCACTTAACTCGGATGTTCTTGAAACATCCAGGTTCATTGTGCTCAATTCGGCCACATATAAAAATTCGGCGTGCATAATGCCCGAAAACCGAAAGTTTCGCAAAGGTGCTGGTCAATTCGAGTTGATTTTCCAGTTTCCAGACTCCAGTCGCTCCAGCGGACCATAGTTGGATTTGTAGTTCATCTTGCGACACTCTTCGATCAGGTAGCCCAAATAAAGATAATCAAGACCAGCTTCGCGAGCTGCCATAATCTGTCTGAGCACAAAGTAGACACCCGGACTGCGCCTATCACTATACGGACAAAAAAAGGAGTAAACAGAGGCAAGGCCTCGGGAAAAATGGTCAGTTACGGCTATCCCAAGCAGTTTGTCTTTCTGATAGAACTTCCAGAACCAGGTGTAACCTGTATCCACGCAGAGAAAATCATTCATCTGTCTGGCTGTGGCCGGGTACATATCACCATCACTATGGCGCTGATTGATATAGCAGCGAAACAACCGATAGTTTTCCAGGGTCAACTGGGGCCGTGTAACAACAAGCTCCAGATCATTGTTACGATTCCAGATTTTGCGCTGTGTTCGGTTGGGTTTGAACTCTTTAACACGCACCCGCACAGAAACGCAGGCAGAGCATGCCGGACAATCAGGGGTATAAATATGAGTACCGCTTCTTCGAAAACCCAGCTCAGCCAGCTGCTCAGCAGCTTCTACAGGCAGCAGAAGGTTGGGATCAATAAAATTAGTGACAGCCGTGCGACCAGGAAGGTAGCTGCAGGGATGTTCACCGGTCTGATATAAAGCTATGCGCTGGTTCTGCCCATCCATGAGCCTGTCTCTTGGGAAATCTCAAAGGAAACTGGATTATTATCAGTCAGCTCTTGAAGTCGCGCCAGAAATATCTGACGGGGCAGAAGTTTTGCACCCACGCTTTCAAGGTGAGGAGTATGCTGCTGGCAGTCAATCAACTGAAACTTTCCAGATAGTACCAGTCCTGCCAGAGCCAACTTTGAAGCATTACTGGTTCGGCTGAACATGGACTCACCAAAGAACACTTTCCCCAAAGCCACGCCATACAGACCTCCCACAAGTTCCTGCTCATCCCAAACTTCAATGGAGTGGGAGAAGCCAGATTCATGCAAAGCACAGTAGGCAGTCAGCATATCATCGGTAATCCAGGTACCATCCTGATCTTTCCGGGGAGTAAGGGAGCATTCGGTGATCACCCGGTCAAAAGCCCGGTTAACAGTAACGGTTAACGGGGTTGTGCGAATAAAACGTTTCATACGCCGGGTTAAATGGAATACTTCTGGTGTTAATACCATGCGGGGATCCGGTGACCACCATAGAATAGGCTGTCCGTCGCTGTACCAGGGGAATATCCCCTGTTGATAAGCCATAACAAGGGTTTTGACCTCAAGATTACCCCCTGCACAGAGCAATCCATCAGGCTCAACCTGGGCAAGCTCGGAAGGGGGAAAAACCGGCTTTTGTGTATCAATCCATGGAATCATAAAAATCTACATTCATACCGTCTTCAGCTGGGGCAAGTGTCTAAAAAAATCCAGAGATTCAGGGTTAGCCAGTGCATCGGTATTACTGACTGTTTCTCCATGAATAAGAGCACGAATTGCCAGCTCTGTCAGCTTGCCACTTACCGTACGGGGCAGGTCTGGAGCCTGGATAACGACCTCGGGAACATGTCGTGGCGTGGTATTCCGCCGGATAGTCTGCTTGATCTGCCTGGTAAGCTGATCGTCCAGTGTCACCTTATCTCTCAGTCGTACAAACAGGACGATTCGCTCATCACCATCGATCTTCTGGCCAATAGCAATAGATTCAAGAACATCATCAACTTTTTCCACCTGGCGATAAATCTCAGCAGTACCGATCCGCACACCGCCCGGGTTCAATACAGCATCAGAACGACCATGAATAATCACGCCATCCTGTTCCGTCAATTCACCAAAGTCGCCATGTGCCCAGATATTGGAAAAACGGGAGAAATAAGCGCTATGGTACCGTTTGCGGTCAGGGTCATTCCAGAACATCACCGGACGGCTTGGAAAACCGTGCCGGCAGATCAGTTCGCCTCGCATTCCAGTGACAGGTTCTCCCTGGTCATTAACAAAATCAACATCCATACCCAACCCCCGGCACTGCAGTTGACCTGGATAAACCGGCCTGAGGGGATTACCCAGGGCGAAACAGGAAATAATATCTGTTCCTCCAGAGATAGAAGAGAGCATCAGATCTTTGCCAATCTTCTGGTAGACAAACTCAAACCCTTCATGGGGCAGAGGAGAGCCAGTGGAGAGAATAGTCCTCAGCTCTGGTAAGCGATTTTTCTCGACAGGGAAATAGCCAGACTTCTGCAAGGCTCCAAGGTAACGGGCGCTGGTACCAAAAATTGACACACCTTCCCGCTCAGCTATATCCCATAACGCTCTGGGTCCGGGATAAAATGGTGAGCCATCGTAAAGAACCAGGGTAGCACCGGTAAACAACCCGGATGCCAGCCAATTCCACATCATCCAGCCACATGTGGTGAAATAGAACAACAGATCACCCGATCCTAGACCTGTATGCAGCACCAGCTCTTTAGCATGTTGTAGCAAAGTACCACCATGACCGTGGACAATGCACTTGGGTACTCCAGTTGTTCCTGAGGAATAGAGGATTGCCAGAGGATGATCAAAGGGCAGGGGAGTAAAGCGCAGTATTGAGTCTGAGGAGAGAAAGTCAGAGAAGAGTATCGACTTGTCGACACTGCTGATATCTGTCTGCTGCCCAAAAAACGGCACCACAATAACCTGTTCAATAGAGGGTATCTGCCCGACAATATCATTAATGCGGGTTCGGCAGTCGATCGTTTTACCGTTATAGCAGTAACCATCTGCTGCTATCAGTAACCGGGGCTCTATCTGGCCAAAACGATCCAGCACCCCCTGGCTTCCAAAATCCGGTGAACAGGACGACCAGATAGCACCGATACTGGCACAGGCTAGCATCATTATCATGGATTCCGGGATGTTGGGCATAAAACCCGCAATCCGATCACCACTGGTAATCCCATATGCAGACAGCCTATTGGCTGCTTGGGCAACAGTGTCACGGAGCTGGTCGCGGCTGACTACCCTGCGATCACCATTTTCACCACAGAAGACAATGGCTGGCTGACTTCCTGTGTGCCTTAACATCTGTTCGGCATAATTAATTTCTGCCCCTGGAAACCAGCTGGCATTGAGCAGGTCTTCCGGCTTATCTATCACTGATGTATATCCCTGCAGGGGAATATTCAGGTAGTCTGCCAGAAACGGCCAAAATTCTTCCCGAGAGTTACAGCTCCAGTGATAAAGCTCATCATAACTGGTAAACGAAAAGCCATAACGCTGATTAACAGCCTGAAGAAACTGCCAGAGAGATGACTGTTGAGCCTTTTCGGAGCTAGGCTCCCACAGTGGTTTCACAGACATAAATTACTCTTTTTATTCTTGTAAATCAGGCGACTACACGCCTTTATGAAAGTTAAATATTCTGTATCTTCGTGGCCAGAAGGGCTTGGGCTGTGCGGGAATAATTCGGGCATTGCAGCCTCCTGCGAACCAGAGTATTGGCCTGCAACAGCGTATCCATATCCACTCCCGTTGCAATGCCTAAACCGTTCAGCATAAACAGCACATCTTCTGTGGCTGCATTGCCGGAAGCGCCTTTGGCGTAAGGGCAACCTCCCAGACCTGCTACGGCAGTATCAATCACATTGACTCCAGTCTCCAGTGCAGCATAGATATTGGCCGTGGCCTGACCATAGGTGTCATGGAAGTGTGCCGCCAGTGCTGAAACCGGAACGGTGCGGGATATCTTTTCAATCATCTTCTGCACCCGGCCCGGGTGCCCGACCCCAATAGTATCCCCCAGTGAAATTTCATAGCATCCCATCTGGTACAGGTCGCGGGTTATAGCCGCCACGGTCTCCAGACTGGTTTCTCCTTCATAAGGACAGCCCATGGTGCAGGAGAGATAACCTCTAACCAGAACACCGGCCTTGATAGCCGACTCAACAACCGGCAGAAACCGCTCCATGCTTTCTTCGATCGAGCAGTGAATATTTTTCCGGACAAAGGTTTCCGAAACCCCGGTAAAAATGGCAACTTCCCGTGCCCCAGCTTCAAGGGCATCGTCAAGACCACGGGTATTGGGTGTTAAAACACAGTAACGGGCAGAATTTTTGGGTAGCTGACGCAACACATCTCCTGTGTTTTTCATAGGTGGGACTCGTTCAGGAGAGACAAAACTGCCTGCCTCAATCCGATTAAGTCCGCTACTCGCCAGAAGGGTAATCAGCTCAACGCGATCATTAACAGAGAGTGCAACAGACTGTCCCTGCAATCCATCCCTGGGTCCGACTTCAACAAGGGTAACCTTGTCAGGAAGATTCATGGACAGCCTCCAGCTCATCCTGGAATGTCAGCAGGGTAACCCCTTCTTCCACCAGATCTCCTTCCGGGTGGATTATCTGATCGATAACTCCGTCATGGGGAGCACGGATCGTCTGCTCCATTTTCATGGCTTCAAGAACCAGAAGTGGCTCGCCATTGGATACAGACTGCCCGGTGTTAACAAGAACAGCAACAATTCGGCCATTCATTGGCGCTGTCAGGTCATGGCCGTCATCCTCCTGAATGGCATAATCAGGTTTGGTCAGTGTTTTGGTAATACCCGGGCCAATAACAGTGGTTCTGTGCTCAAAAATATCTACCGAATAGATCTGATCACCAATAACTGCCGTTTTACCATTCATGGTCAGGCTGGGAAGATTGAACTCGTCACCGTTTATCTCCACAGTCCAGCATTTATCTCGGAAGATAACATTAATTTCACAGTGTTCTTCATCCCAGTTCCAGGTGCCGTACCACTGCCTCTGGCTGTTCGCCCGCCAGCCACTGTTCATTTGCCAGAGAGGCATCTGTCCGAAAGGCTCTGCGACCAGATTCTGTCTCTGTAAAATCGTGGCTACAGCCAGAGCATTGGCTTTCTCCTGACTATCAAGAGTGAATAGCTGATCATTATGTTTCTCAATAAAACCGGTATCCAGCTGCTCACATTGAAACTCAGGATGGGAGAGAACTTTGATCAGGAAGTCCCGGTTGGTTTCCAGCCCGACTACCAGGGTTTGCTGTAACACGGTAACCAATTGCTGGCAGGCCTCCCTGCGGTTATGGCCCCAAACTACCAGTTTGGCAATCATCGGATCATACCAGCTGGAGACTTCATCTCCTTCGCTGATACCTGTCTCAATTCTTAACCACTGTTTCTGCTCTGGCCATATCAGCTTGCGGATTATGCCGGTTGCCGGAAGAAAGTCACGGGCTGGTTCTTCGGCATAGAGTCGAACCTCCATGGCGTGCCCGTGGATATCAAGCTGTTCCTGGTGACAAGGCAGGGAGCAGCCTTCAGCGATTCGAATCTGCCATTCTACCAAATCCTGTCGGGTCACCATCTCCGTGACCGGATGTTCAACCTGAAGCCGGGTATTCATCTCCATAAAGTAGAAGCTGCCATCACTGTCCAGCAAAAACTCGACAGTACCTGCGCCAACATAACCAATGGCCTTGCCGGCTGCGACCGCAGCTTCTCCCATACTATGCTCAATGTCGGGTGGTATTTGGGGTGCCGGAGCTTCCTCAATAACTTTCTGGTGCCGCCTCTGGATAGAGCAATCACGGTCAAACAAGTAAACCCCGTTGCCATCCTGATCAAAAAAGATCTGCACTTCGACATGACGGGGAGCGGGCAGGTACTTTTCGACCAGCATGACCTGATCATCGAAAGCCTTCTGGGCTTCACGGCGTGCGCTTTCCAGAATCTCCTGAAAACTGGCAGCATCCGGGACAATCCGCATCCCCTTACCGCCACCACCAGCAGCAGCCTTCAGCATGACCGGAAAGCCTATACTGTTTGCCGCTTCCAGCAGTACGGAATCTGACTGGTTTGTACCATGATAACCAGAAAGAAGAGGAACTCCGGCCTGCTCCATCAACCGCTTGGCTTCGCTCTTGGAGGCCATACTGACCATAGCGCTGGCAGACGGTCCAATAAATATCAGGCCGGACTGTTCAACCCGCTCAGCAAACTCTGCATTTTCTGACAGAAATCCATAACCCGGATGAATAGCATCCGCCCCCCAGCTCCTGGCGGCTTCAAGCACAGCCTTCTGATTCAGATAGCTTTGGCTGGCTTCGGCAGGCCCAATGACCAAGGGCTGGTCTGCCTGTCTGGCCGCCAGACTGTTCCGATCAATTTCAGAGCAGACAACAGCAGTTTCTATACCCAGCCTTTTTGCTGTTCTGATAATGCGGCAGGCAATCTCACCACGGTTAGCGACAAGTAGTTTTGTTATTTTTCTGTTCATTCGATTTTCTCCTGCCAGGCAGGGCTGCGTTTTTCAAGAAAGGCACTCAAACCTTCCTGACCTTCGGGAGACTGGCGGATATCGGCAATGGCTTTGCTGGTTAGCTGTTTCAACTCACTATCAATATCCTGGCCGCTGACATCTGCGATCAATTGCTTGCAGGCCCTGACTGCAGCCGGACTGTTATTTTTGAGCAAGGACAGAATGTTGCTGGCCTGTTCCTGCAGCTGCTCAGGCTGGTCAAGCAGCTGATGAATCAACCCAAGCGCCATGGCTTTTTCGGCATCAATCAGCTCACTGGTCAGCATATAGCGACGGGCTGCACGCTCCCCCATAACCCGAATGACATAGGGACTGATGACTGCGGGAATAATACCCAGCCTCACTTCACTGAGGCAGAAACAGGCATCTTTCGTGGCAAAAACAATATCGCTGGCACAGACAATACCCAGAGCACCACCAAAGGCTGCACCTTGAACAACAGTGATAACCGGTGCCGGGAAGCGGTCAATAGCTTCCATCATCTCTGCCAGCCTGCTGGCATCATCAAAATTTGCCTGGTAATCAAGAGTTGCAGTCCGCTTCATCCAGCCAAGGTCAGCTCCGGCACAGAAGGTTTCCCCTCTGGCAGAAATTTCCAAAGCCCGGATATCACTTAGCGAGGCCCACTCCCGCAAGATGCCGGTGATATCAACGATCATCCGGTCATCAAAAGCATTGCGCTTTTCCGGACGGTTTAACACCAGCCTGGCGATTCCATCGATAACAGAGGTTTCAATTAACATCAGTATTCTCCCTCCTTACATGCGGAATACGCCAAAACGGGTCTCTTCTACCGGGGCATTCAATGTGACAGCAAGGCTCAGTCCCAGTACATCACGGGTATCTTTGGGGTCGATAATGCCGTCATCCCAGAGGCGTGCGCTGGCGTAAAGTGGATGACCTTTTTTGTCATAATCATTAACTACACCAGCCTTAAAATCCTGCTCCTCCTGATTAGACCAGGGCTGACCTTTCTTGGCGTGGGAAGCACCCTGTACCATAGCCAGAACTCCAGCTGCCTGTTCCCCGCCCATCACCGAAATCCTGGCATTGGGCCAGCTCCACAGGAAACGGGGATCATAGGCACGGCCACACATGCCATAGTTACCGGCTCCAAAGCTGCCGCCGATAATCACAGTCAGTTTGGGGACCTTGGCACAGGCCACAGCATTAACCAGCTTGGCTCCATGCTTGGCGATGCCACCGGATTCATAGCGGGCTCCCACCATAAAACCGGTAATGTTTTGCAGAAATACCAGGGGAATCTTGCGCTGACAGCACAGCTCAACAAAATGGGCACCTTTCTGGGACGATTCAGAAAAAAGAATGCCGTTATTGGCAACAATCCCTACCGGGTAACCATGAATCCGGGCAAAACCGCAGACCAGAGTCGTTCCGAATGGGGCCTTAAACTCATCGAATTCAGAGTCATCAATGATACGCCCGATCACCTCCCTCACATCATAGGGAGTTTTCAGACTGGCAGGTATAACACCGTAGAGTTCTTCAGAGTCAAGCCGGGGAGGGCGGGATTCTGTTTTATCAGGCAGAGCGGGAGTACAGGTGTTTAACCGGGCCACAGAACTGCGGGCCAGCTCCAGTGCGTGGTGATCATTCTCCGCCATATAATCCACGACACCGGAAACTTTCCCGTGTACTTCTGCGCCACCCAGCTCCTCTGCAGTCACCTCCTCACCGGTGGCCGCTTTCACTAAAGGGGGGCCGGCAAGAAAAATAGTACCTTGTTCCTTCACGATAATGCTTTCATCAGCCATGGCGGGGACATAAGCACCACCTGCTGTGCAGGACCCCATAACTACGGCAATCTGTGCTATTCCCTTAGCCGACATGTTGGCCTGGTTGAAGAAAATTCGTCCGAAATGTTCCCTGTCCGGGAAAACTTCATCCTGGCGGGGCAGGTTGGCACCTCCGGAATCTACCAGGTAGATACAGGGCAGATGGTTTTCATCAGCAATGGTCTGGGCCCGCAAATGCTTCTTTACCGTTAACGGGTAATAACTGCCACCTTTAACCGTGGCATCATTGGCCACAATCATACAGAGCCGCCCGGAAACCTGGCCTATGCCGGCCACAGCCCCCCCGGCAGGAACATCTTCTCCATAAACTTCATGAGCGGCAAACTGGCCCACTTCCAGAAATGGGGACCCGGGATCAAGCAGAGCATTGATCCGCTCCCTCGGGAGAAGCTTGCCCCTGGATTTATGGCGCTGGCGGGACGCTTCAGGTCCGCCAAGGCTGATGGTGTCCGACAGTTGCCGAATAGAGTCAACCAACTTCTGCATGGCGCTGTAGTTGGCCTGGTATTCCGCATCGCCTGTGAGAATGCGACTGGTTAAAACGGCCATAATGATTCTTTATCTGCCCCGTTATCTGTTTTTTTGTTATTGGTTCTATTTGCCTGTGAACAGCTCACGGCCAACCAGTATACGACGAATTTCCGAGGTGCCGGCTCCGATTTCATAGAGCTTGGCATCCCGCAGGAGACGCCCGGTCGGGTATTCATTGGTATAACCATTTCCACCCAGAAGCTGGATCGCATCGAGGGCTAACTGTGTCGCTTTCTCTGCACAGTAGAGAATAACGCCGGCGGCATCCTTACGGGTTGTTTCACCACGGTCACAGGCGGCAGCAACCGTATAGAGATAGGCGCGACAGGCATTCATAGTGCTGTACATATCTGCCAGTTTGCCCTGCACCAACTGGAATTCACCAATAGGCAGGCCAAACTGCTTGCGTTCATGAGCATAGGGCAGTACTACATCCATACAGGACTGCATAATACCGGTGGGGCCACCAGACAGAACAACCCGCTCATAGTCCAGACCACTCATCAGTACTTTCACGCCCTTATCGATTTCACCAAGAATATTCTCTCTGGGGACAGGAGTATCTTCGAACACCAGCCCGCAGGTGTTAGAGCCACGCATTCCCAGCTTATCGAGGTGGGGGGACTGGGAAAAACCGGAGAACCCCCTCTCAACGATAAAGGCTGTAATGCCATGGGCCTTTTTATCCGGTGAGGTTTTGGCATAGATCACATAGGTGTCCGCATCTGGACCATTGGTAATCCACATCTTGCTGCCGTTCAAGACAAAATGATCGCCACGGTCTTCAGCTCGCAGCCCCATGCTAACCACATCGGAACCGGCATTAGCCTCACTCATGGCCAGGGCACCAACCTTGTCACCGCTGATAAGTTCGGGCAGGTATTTCTGCTTCTGCTGTTGCGTACCATTGAGGTTGATCTGGTTGACGCACAGGTTGGAGTGGGCACCATAACTCAAACCTACTGAAGCTGATGACCGGCTGATTTCCTCCATTACCACCGTGTGGGCCAGATATCCAAGGCCGATGCCGCCATACTCCTCAGGAACAGTAATTCCAAGTAGCCCCATCTCTCCAAATTTTTTCCAGAGATCCATGGGAAAACGGTTTTCACGATCAATTTCCGCAGCTCGAGGTGCAATCTCATTTTGGGCAAACTGATGTACCTGATCACGGAACATGTTGATGGTTTCGCCCAGACCGAAGTTTAGTTCGTTCATATTATTAGACCCCTGAGTGGATTCGGTGTTGATGACTTTTTTCAAGTTCAGGACTGCTCTCAAGTCCAGAACTGCCAGCTTCCGTGCTGATTGCCGTGATTTGATCAAGTGCTTTCCTGCAGCGCTGCTCTGCTTCATCCAGTTCGAGTTGCATGATCTGGATGTCGTGCAACTGCTGGGCAAGGTGACTTTTATGGGAGTCGATAGTTTCCAGCATGGTTAGCAGTTGCCTGCGGTTACCGCTTGCCGGGTCATAGAGATCGAACAGCTTTCTGGACTCATCCAGAGTGAAGCCGAGTCGCTTGCCCCGCAGAATCAGCTTTAGCCGGATCCTGTCTCCCGGGCTGTAGATACGGGTTTGCCCCTTACGGGCAGGGGAGAGCAGGCCCTGCTCCTCATAAAAGCGAATGGTTCGGGATGTGACATCAAACTCCCGGGCCAGATCGGTGATTGAGTAGGTAACACCCATTGGAAAACAGACCTTCTTGTACTTGTTTGTATGGTCGGTTCGTGTGGCCGACTTTTCTATATTTGAGAGATCAACCGACCATGGCCGTATGAAGGGTATCATAATAGCGGATTACCCTTACGTAAACGTAAAGGGCAATCTTTACATTTCTGTCATATTAACTTTGGACACATCAAAACTGTGCCCAGACAGGAGCATGATCTGATGGCCTGTCCATGCCGCGAATCTGCCAGTCAATCCCAGCCCCCTTACACTGTTCGATAAGAGGCGCTGTAGCCAAAATATGATCAATACGCAGGCCTCGTCTGGGATCTCGCTCAAAACCACGGGAACGGTAATCGAACCAGCTGAACTGGTCATCCACATCAGGAGAAAGCTTGCGAAAGCTGTCTTTTAACCCCCACTCAAGAAGGCGTTGATACCATTCGCGTTCTTCGGGGAGAAAACTGCATTTGCCGTCCTTAAGCCAGCGTCTGGCATTAGGTGCCCCGATACCAATATCAATATCCTCTGGAGAGATATTGAAATCTCCCAGTACCACCACGGGCTGATCAGGAGAGTGACTGGTTTCAAGGTAATCCTGCAGTTTTTGATAAAACTCTCGCTTATTGGGAAACTTTGTGGGGTGATCGCGATTCTCCCCTTGGGGGAAGTAGCCATTAATCACGGTGAGAATCTGACCATTCCATGTCAGGTCTGTCATTAACATACGGCGCTGGGCACTTTCAGCTTCGCCAGCAAACCCTTTTCTTACTGCCAGAGGTTTGGTTTTGGTCAGGGTGGCTACGCCATAATGGGTTTTCTGTCCGTAATAACTGGCATGGTAACCAAGCTTCTCAACAGCCTCGACAGGGAAATCTGGATCGAAAACCTTGGTTTCCTGAATGGCGATGACTTCCGGATTGTGGACTTTAATAATGGCTTCAATCTGGTGCAGACGGGTACGAATGCTGTTGGCGTTGAATGAAACAATTTTCATCAAAATACAGTCCAGATTATTTATAGTTGGCCTGCTGGATTGAACAGTAGATAAGGCATTTGTGCAAGAACATAAACAGGAGACTGTACCAGGGAAAAGCTAGCTGATATCTTTGGAAGAGCATGAACCTGCCATCATGGATGCGGCAGGCAATAGGCAGCCAGACATGCCACCGGCAACTACAATCAGTACTTTGGCTCTCACATAATAATAAGAATAAGATTCGGCTGGAGTTTCTATGACCACGGCAATTTTCAATGACTCTTCTGTTTCAGGGATTACTACACGTTATCTTGATGGGACATGGACGCGGGATGTACGCTCTCTTCTCTACCATACCTACCGTGATGATCCTGCCTTTATGGACATCCTGGAATCTGGTCGTATCGGTTATGATCAGCGGATAAGAGCCTGCACCAGAGAGCTGGCCAGTAACTATTTTACAGAGAATATGCCAGTTATTGGCGTACTGGATGGAGACAGGCTAATCGGTGTCGCCTTTGTGACAAGTGGTCAGAGTATTGGTGAAACAGTCAGCCGCCTGCTTTGGAAATGGAAAATGATTCTTACCATTGGTTACAGGTGTACATGCAACTATATTGATTACCTGTATAAATTGCAGCATAAGCTGCCAGGTGGTTCCTGCTACTTTTTACCGATGATTGGTATACACCCTGAGTTTCGTAAAGCTGGACATAGCCGCACGTTACTGAGTGCTGTACACGATCTTTGCGATCTGGATCAGAATATTACTGGTTGTGCTCTGACTCTGAGTCAGAAAGAAATGCTGCCTTTCTTTCAGGCTCTGGGTTACAGAGAGACGGGAAAGCTGGAGGAGGGCGGCTATGAGCAGCTCGTTCTCTTCAGGCCGAGAACGAGCTGATTTCAATCTTTATATCAACAGAATCTTTTAAATTACTCCCTGATCAGAGTTTTCTGGGCAATCAGTACATTCCCGTTTGGCAGCTGCATTTCAAAACACTGGAATGACTTTAAGCGATTGGACTGCTTGACCAGAATCGGTTCTGGATCCACAACCTGTTCCATGCTCTCTACATCCGGGCACTGGCTCAGTGAGATGTGGTTTGTAAACCTCTTTACATTTTCCTCGGACAGTTCCCGGTAGGGAACCTGAGAGACATACCAGTCCAGCCCTCTGCGAGATTCAACATACTGACCAATAAAAGGCAGTGAAGTATTTACAAGTTCACTCTTCATGGCCTGACGAGCCAGGGTATCAAGAAAGTGAACACCATAGCCTCGTTGATTCAGTTCCGTATGTTCCATGGTTCTCTGCAGCTCCCTGATATCACGAATGAGCTCTAGCCACTCGTCTCTGGAGCGCATTGTATTTCCGGAATAGACTGCCCGTTTCAGATTATCAACTGAACGTTCTACGGTGGAATATACATCCGCAGAGCGAACTGACGAAGTCTCGGGTTCGGCTTCTTCAGTATTTTCGGTCTGTTTTGATTTATAGGATTGATGCACTAAGCCTGCGACGGCTCCCACAGCCAGAACAACCATTCCTCCAGCAATGAGCGACTCCATGTATCTGTTAACCTCAGCCTGATTAATTAAATGACCAGCCCCAGAAGGCGGCGGAGAAGTCTATCACGAACACGTGGTTGAGGTAATTGACGAGAAACAGAATCAGGCAATAAAACTGCAATTTTTAGTAAACTTCGTATTGATTACATAAATATATGATTTAACATAATATAGATTATGTGCATATTTGATGATACCCGTACCCGTGAGGTTTTGAAATAATGTACGACTGAAAACAGATTGCATTTGTCGAATGTTTGCAAATTGAACATAACTCTGCTTAATATTTAGGCATGGCAAATCAGGATAAACTCTGGTTCTGTCCAATAAAAACAACAAACTACAAATGGATATTGCCCCTGTCGTATGGGCTGACTGACATGCCAGTACCGCTGTATTACCTGTCGCTGGCAAACTAACGCAGTACAGATACAGAGGAATGTACCTATGACGATTAAAGGATTAATTAAACTGACGGCTATTCTCCAGGCCCACCCATTGACTATTATTCAGTGGCAGATACTGATGGTTGTCGCAGAGAATCCCGGAGAAACCATTACCGATCTGGTTAATGATGGCAAGCTGGTCTGCGGTACACCAAGCGATATTGCTGTTAGTGTTAAACGACTTGGTGAAGGCAGACATGACCGTCCAGGCTTGGGGTTACTGAAAAAGCAGCAACATGAAGACGATGGTCGTTATTTCCGCCTGTTCCTTAGCGCCAAAGGCAAGAAGCTAGTCGACAAGCTGCGTCAGCAGATGAAAAACATCCGCTGAAACAGGCTTGAACAGGAGTATAAAAAAGGCTGAGACTTCAGCCTTTTTTATTGATGTTTACGATATTTATTTATCAAGAAGGCTCTGCTGCCTTTAACCCACCTGCCATCTGTATACCTTCTATCTGAGCTTCCAGGCGTATGACTTGTTCAGATAAGGCCCTATTCTTCTGCTCCAGCTCATCTTTTAGATGGCTGTTTTTCTCAAATACCTGAACTTTGCTGGTCTGTTCAAGTAGCTGCCGTTCCAATTGAGTAGATAATTCCGCTTCAGCCTTCAATTTTGCAATCTCTGCATCTATATCTGCTGGATTGCCCAAAGAAACAGCTAGCTGGTTAAGCTTACTTTGATCCTTTGTCATAAGTTCTATTAGAGATTTCTGCTCACTATTTGCTGACTTAAGGGAAGTTACAAGCCTCTTTTCTGCTTCCATTGCCGCCACAGTTTCATGCAATTCTTTTTCCCGCCGGCTTCCTGTTTCCTGAAGCCTCTCAAGGTGCTTCTGCAGGCGCCCTTTTTCCCTCCGCTCTTCATCAATCACCTTCATCCAGTGGTTGATAATCTTCTGGTGCGCCTCATCAAGACGCCCCTCTTGCTCTACAAGCGCCTCTTTTCCCTGCCTGATCTCCTGATCAAGGCGATTTTCCAGATTTTTGTGCTGTTCTGTTAGCTGCTCGGCCCTCTCCTTCTGGCTTTTTACCTGGCCCTGGGAGTCTGTAAGGTGCTTTTGAAGTTCGATATTGCTTTGTTCCAGCTGGGAGCATTTCTGCTCAAGATGTTTAGTTCTGTCTTCAAGCTCCTTGCATTTTAAGCTCCACTCCTCCCTGCTCTCTGCTAATTCATAAGTGCGCTCATCCAGCTCATCCTGCAGATCTCTTGTCTTTTCCCCCTGACGAAACTTCTCCTTGGCAATCTCCCGCCTCAAAACCCGAACAAGTTCTTGAGAAAGTTCCAGTTCTTCATCATCTCCCAATATTTCCAGCTCCTGCCACTCACGGTAATACGGCAGCACCGTCTGTTTTCCCATTTTTACCTGCGCTGCAAGCTTCTGGGCCGTGATCTTCTCATTACGGCTTTTGAAATCATCCAGAACATTGAAAATCTGAGCTCTACGTTGGTTATCTTTCATTTTTACATCCAAAATATACCTATAATACTGGTATTATTATACTGGTATCCAAGGTATCAATAAAACCACAAAACCAATAAAAAAGTACCGGTAATATTAATTACCGGTACTTTTGCGTAGTGAATGTTAAATCTGTGCCTAGAGATAGCGCAGAAGAGACAAAGCGAAGCCCGGAGGTGAAAGTTCGACGTGAAAGTGGAGGAAAATCTGTTCAGGAAGGGAGAAACATGTAACTGCTCATATTTCACTGGCAGACCAACCATCGACTCGGCTACAGCCCAGTGATAGCGAGGAGCTGTATAAAAAACAGACAATTTTGCCAGTGAAATATGAGCAGTTACAGAAACATCAACAAAATTAATGAACCAGTTAAGACACAGAGCTACCGGTCATAGAATTCAAGAATCCATCTCTCTTCATTAAGCGCTTTAATATGGGGAAATGGCAAAAAGATCTTGCAGCGTTCTCCAGAGACTTCGCTGGCATACCGGCAGATAACTTCTCCACTGTTATCATCCCTGATCAGCCACAATTGCTGTTCACCATCTTCCTTGAGACAGGGATACTCTTTACCCATGTAACTGGCATTTGAACCAACATGGAAATCAAAATCATTATCCTGCACCCAACAAACAGCCTGGTGGGGAGGAAATGGCTTTGAATGATGGAAAGAAAAACAATCGTCATGGCTCAGCAGGCTCAACCTTATTGTTGGCCATAAATACTCCCCCAGAAAATTCTGGTCGACCATACGTCCATTCAAACCATGCAACTGGCTGTATGCGGCCATAACATCTGCTATATCGGGGATCACGCCATTACATCCACCCCATAGTCCACCCATCAGCAAGTCAGTATGGGAAAAGTAGTCACGCATATGGTGAAACCAGAATTCACTGCCTGTCCATTCATGAACGGCAGCACAATCTCTTTCGGAAAGTAGCGAGTCCGCATCACGGAACAAAAAACGATTAATTTTCGGTTCGCCAATAACCAGGTAACGCCACATCATCGGATTCATGGAGCAGTTATCCATTTCCATTCTTACAACCTGCGCATGCAGGGCTTCCAGCCTGTCTGTCACATGCCTGGGAACATTTTTGTCGACATAAAAACGACAGCGCCATCCGGGAAGTAAAGAAAGGGCGGCTTGGGCATTAAGCACAGCCCCCTCACAGTATCTTGGCTCACAGCCATAAAGGGAAAATACAACGATATTTTCATCAGGAGTATTTTTATTAAAAGCTGCTGGAGGTGAACCAGGATAGGAGTAGATTTTGCTACTTCTTGTTAGAAGATCATCGTTTATCAGAGCCTCATAGCCATAACGCTGTACCTCATCAGACTTGCCAAGCCAGCCGCAGACTTCTGCCAGACCTTTTAACCAGCGCCTTTGCTCCGGTTTTTGGGATTGGCTGATACGGTAAAGCAGTTTGAAGGCCCGGTAAGATGCTTCATACTGCTTATCACGCATCAGGCATACGGCGTAATCTGGGAGAATTGCCACTGGAGAGGATGACAAAGTAAGAGCTGTTTCTGCAAAACGCAATGCTCTACTAAAATCCCCGGCATTGCAGGCATCCATAAATTGCCTGCTGAGCTGGTTGAGGTTATCTTGGCCGTTACACTCCACACCCCGCCCCTTTCCTCAGGATCAGTCTGTTAGTGATAAATATAGTGCTGTATATTTCCAGAGAGGCGGGTCAATTTCTCACTTGTGGTGGCTGCTTGCGCCCGAAGTTGTGGTTATTCTTGCGAAAGTGCTGCATATCTGGAGGCCGGACCTGCCTGTCAGGCTCATTTGCCTGAGGAGGTCTTGTTCCCTGATTAATCCATTCATCTTTGCTGCCAAAGTTATCTGAAGCGCTGTCATCACGCACTGGCTGAGCCATGGCAAAAGTCACCACCATCCTGTGCGCCTCAAGCTGATTATCTAGTTTCTCCAGCGCTTCTACTGTTGCCTGCTCCATAGTTTCAGTATCTTTGATGGTCTGTTTTAGCAGTTTGGCATATCTATGATTCTCATTCAGATCAAGATCCTTAATCATTTTCATGGTGATTGAGTCGTCTACATTGACAAGGCCACCACTGCCAGATACTGCTTGATAACCACTCTCTGTGTCATTTTCACCGAGTATTTCCATGAGTGGGTGTATCAATGCAATGGAGTTATCCGAAAGAATGGCATGAATATCCTGCTGATTAATTGAATGCCTGCAACTCCAGATTTTGGTATCAGCTACTGAAGCAGTATCCTGCAGTCCATCAGCTGCCTGCTCTTGCTCAATCAGGGCCAGCAGCTCCTCCCCATCAATCTCTGTTTCGTCCATCTCTGCCAGCAGCCTTTTAAGCTCGTTATTCAATTCAGTGACTTCAGAATCAGTTAATAGGGCGGTACTGGCCGTGTCATCGCTGAACAGCTCTTCTTTTTCAGCCAGTATCTCCAATGCTTTATTAACCTGGTCATAGACGCTGGCCAAGTACTCATTCATATCATGACGCAGCTCGGCTTCATACAGATGCCACTGCTTATTCTCATTCCTGCCGTAATCAGTTTTGAATTTTAGAAAATCCGCTACCTGCTCTGCCTGTTCTTCCAGCCCTATCGAAGACTGCTGTAATGAGGCAAACAGGTCATCCAGCTCATGATCGACGAGATGTATTTTTTCCTGGCTCTTTTTGCCAAAGGCTTGAACTTTTCTACCCGCCAGCTTATTAAAAATTATGCGGGCTATTTCCATGATTGATTCACTGACGAATTCGGAAATATTTAATTTCCATGCCTTCATTAATGTCTGTTTCCTGACAGATGTTCGGGGTAGATTTTGGTTTTGTTAGTCCAAACTTAGCTCAATCTGATCAGGTGATGGAATGGATTTAGAAAAGAGTTGCTGGAAGGAGTTGCTGGAAATAGTAAGGCGGCGGTTGCCGCCATTGGAACCAGGGAGTTACAGAGGTGTATCTGAAACTACAATGCCATTATTATCGGCATAAATAAATGCGCCAGGGTGAATAGTGGCACCATGGAATGTCACTGGGATATTAACCTCACCAATCCCCTTTTTCTCTGTTTTCATAGGATGAGCACCCAAAGCCTGGACACCAAGATTCATTGTAGTCAGGGCATCAACATCTCTGACACAGCCATATATAAGAATACCTTCCCAGCTGTTGAATACAGCTTTTTCCGCCAGCATATCCCCCAGACAGGCCCGGCGCATGGAACCACCGGCATCAACCACCATAACTTTGCCAGAACCGTTCTCTTCAACCAGCTCCTTTACCCTAGAGTTATCTTCAAAGCATTTGACTGTCACCACTTCTCCGCCAAATGAACTTTTGCCACCAAAGTTCCTGAATCCCGGCTCCAACGCAACCACAGTGCCAGGATTGGCATCACATAAATCGGGGGTTATATAACTCACTGCTCCCTCCACATATTATTATTGGACTTCTCGAGAATGCTGATTATTTCATGGATCTCGGCAAGGTCAAGGCAAAAATCCTGATGCCTGTCTGACTTAACCGACTATTTCGCAGCAGATTAGCGTTAAGTCAGACAGGCTCTGGCATATACTGTTAGCAAAGAGTCAGGGAATGGCAAAATGACTCCAGTCGATCCGAATAACCCATCCGGGGAAGCCGGTACACCACAAAACCGCAGACCAGGCAGGCAGCCTAAAAAGGTGGCCCGCTATGGGACACGGTTTGTTGAGATCATCAATCGGGAAAAAATTGGAAAAGAGCTCAACCGGCCACTGAAAAAGCTGTCCAGGATTGAGAAAGCAGCCCGTCGGAAACTGCTACGAGAACAGAGGCGTATGAAGAAAGAGATCCAGGCGACTCAGGCTGCCCAAGAGGCCCGTATTCCAAAGGAGAAGATTGGTGATATCTACGACATAGTTGTGGAAATTGCCCGGGAAGCCGAGAATGCCACAGACCCGATTGTGGCCCAGAATCTCACTCAACACACCATAGATCTTATGAAGATTCTTGATCAATACCACGAGCGAGAATCAGAAAGACATGACGATGAACATCGTCTGGATATGATTAATGATGAGCACCAAAGAAAGAAAAGAGCTCAGGAACAACTGGCTAAGGAAAAAGCTGAGAAGGAGCTGATTCAGCAAAACCAGTCCCCTCCTCGCAGAAGGCCCAAAAAAAGGACAAGAATCTAGGAGCCTAGCCCCGCTTAAGTCTTCTTCCCAGCCAGGTTCGCCATCAGGCTTCCTGCTCTGCCAGATAGAACCATGTTTCCAGCACTGAATCAGGATTCAGGGAAACTGTATCAATCCCCTCCTCCATCAGCCACTTGGCCAAATCTGGATGATCAGACGGCCCCTGGCCACAGATACCAATATACTTGCCAGCCTTGCGGCAGGCCTGAATCGCCATGGATAGAAGAACCTTAATCGCTTCATTGCGCTCATCAAACAGGTGGGCAATAACACCGGAATCACGGTCCAGACCAAGGGTCAGCTGGGTCATATCATTGGAGCCAATGGAGAAGCCATCAAAGTATTCCAGAAAAGCATCAGCCAGCAGAGCGTTGGCAGGCAGTTCACACATCATGATCAGCCGCAGCCCATTCTCTCCACGCTTCAAGCCGTTATCCGCAAGTAGATCGGAAACCTGCTTGGCCTCACCAACGGTGCGAACAAATGGCACCATCAGCTCAACATTGGTCAGCCCCATCTCATCACGCACCCGGCACATGGCCCGACACTCCAGCTCGAAGCAATCCCGGAAACCTTCGGATATATAACGGGATGCACCACGGAAGCCGAGCATCGGGTTCTCTTCTTCCGGTTCATACAGGCTGCCACCGATCAGGTTGGCATATTCATTAGATTTGAAGTCAGAGAGCCGCACTATCACCTTTGAGGGATAGAAAGCCGCAGCAATGGTTGCCACACCCTCAACCAGCTTATCGACATAGAAATCAACCGGACTGGCGTAACCGGCCATCCGCTTGTCAACACTGGTGCGTACATCAGCTGGCAGGGAGTCATAGTTCAGCAGAGCCTTGGGATGAACCCCGATCATGCGGTTAATAATAAACTCAAGCCGCGCCAGGCCCACACCATTATTGGGCAGGGAAGAGAAATCAAAGGCACGATCCGGGTTGCCGACATTCATCATAATCTTGAATGGCAGATCGGGCATGGAGTCTACGGTATTGCTGCTGACAGAGAAGTCCAGCAAACCTTCATAGATATAGCCGGTGTCACCTTCGGCACAGGATACCGTTACCTTGGAACCATCAGTCAGAATATCTGTGGCACCACCACAACCAACCACCGCCGGAATACCCAGCTCACGGGCAATAATCGCAGCATGGCAGGTGCGCCCACCCCGGTTAGTGACAATGGCAGAGGCCCGCTTCATGATCGGTTCCCAGTCCGGATCGGTCATATCCGTAACCAGAACATCGCCACTTTCTACACGATCCATATCAGTGATACTGTCAATCACCTTGACCACACCACTGCCGATGCGCTGACCGATACTGCGCCCCTCAGTCATTACCCGCCCTTTTTCTTTCAGCAGGTAACGCTCCATGGTACTGCCTTCACTGCGGCTTTTTACAGTCTCTGGACGGGCCTGGACAATATAGAGGTGACCATCATCCCCGTCCTTGGCCCACTCGATATCCATCGGACAGCCATAGTGTTTCTCAATAATCATGGCCTGACGGGCCAGGTCAGTGACTTCCTCATCGGTAATCGAGAAATGGCGGCGCTCATTTTCTGCGGTATTCATAGTTTCCACAGATTTCCCGGCAGAACCATCGGTGGTGTACACCATCTTGTAGGCTTTGCTGCCAAGGTTTCTTCTCAGAACGGCCGGACGCCCAGCCTCAAGTGTTGGTTTGTGAACATAGAACTCATCAGGGTTAACAGCCCCCTGCACGACCATCTCACCCAGCCCATACGAGGCAGTGATAAAGATGGCATCACGGAATCCGGACTCGGTATCCAGGGTAAACATGACTCCAGAAGAGGCTGTCTCACTACGCACCATCTTCTGGATACCGGCAGACAGCGCCACTTCTCTGTGATCAAAGCCCAGGTGGACACGATAGGAAATGGCCCGGTCATTAAACAGAGAGGCAAACACTTCCTTGATTGCGGTCAGAACATTGTTATAACCGCGAATATTCAGGAATGTTTCCTGCTGACCGGCAAATGAGGCATCCGGCAGATCTTCAGCTGTTGCCGAGGAACGCACGGCGACAGCCAGATTTTCATTGCCACCCTGAAGCGTTTCCCAGGCTTCAGCTATAGCTTTTTCCAGAGCGGGCTGAAACGGCTCATCAATAATCCACTGGCGGATTTTGTTGCCGGTTTCGGCCAGGGCCTTAACATCATCAACATCCAGATCATCAAGCAGGCTGTGAATACGCTCATTCAAGCCGCTCTGCTCAAGAAAATCACGATAGGCTATGGCTGTTGTTGCAAAGCCACCGGGGACAGATACACCAGCACCAGAAAGATTACTGATCATCTCCCCCAAAGAGGCGTTTTTGCCTCCCACCTTCTCAACATCGTTTTTGCCGAGCTTATCAAGACCGATTACATACGCTTCCAAAAGTTACCCCCTAAAACGATACCTGCGAAAACAGACTGCGTATTGCAATACACCGGGCACTGTTTTGGTCAATCTACAGCTTCAAAAACAAGTCACAAAACAGTACAGCTGACACCGGCAGCTACGAACAGAGACAAACAGTATATACCGAAGACCTTTCAGGGCAGAGTGTTTTGCCAGAGAAGGTACAACGTGTACTATACGCTGCCAATACTACAGGGAAAACGCAACCGGCAATATGTTAAGTGTTGTCACCGCCATCTTGGTTGAGAATCAATACTGGGCCATCAGGAAAAATAAACATGATCGAACACAACCTGCATCGCACTGTCTATTTCATTTCGGATGGTACCGGTATTACTGCGGAATCATTTGGTCAGAGCCTGCTGGCCCAGTTTGAACACATTAATTTTGATCACACGACCCTGCCCTACGTAGACACTGAAGCCAAGGCCTGTCAGGTTGTGGAAGAGATCACCAAAGCTGCTGAATCCGGCAGTCGTCCTCTGGTGTTCAGTACCATTATTGATGAAACCATCAACCATATTATTCGTAATGCCCCGGCATTCCGGGTTGATATTTTTGACTCTTTCATGCCGGACCTAGAACATGAACTGAAACTGCATGCCGTCCATAAGGTTGGCAAGAAGCGTGCGATCAGTGCCGGCCATAACTATAACCAGCGTATTGAAGCCGTTCATTTCGCTCTGGAAAATGATGATGGTGCAAGAACCCGGTTTTATGACCAGGCAGACATTATCATTGTCGGGGTTTCCCGCTGTGGCAAGACCCCCACCTGTATCTACATGGGCCTGCAGTTTGGTATCCGGGCTGCCAACTATCCGATCACGGAAGATGACCAGGATATGACCCGTCTCCCCAAAGCCCTTCAGCCCTACAAAAACAAACTGTTCGGTTTGACTATCAGCCCGGAGAGACTGGCAGCCATACGTCATGAACGTCGACCAAACAGTCGCTACTCATCTCCAAGGCAGTGTGCCAGGGAGCTGGAGGAAGTTGAGTTGATGTATAGCCAGCAGAACATTCCCTACCTGGATTCCACTCATTACTCGGTAGAAGAGATATCGACGCGGATTATTGCCCAGGTAGGAATTGAACGACGCTTGAAGTGATTTATCCATGACTCAAGAGCCGGAACTGATTCCGGCTCTCCCTTAACGTGTGCCGGGCATGTTGCACAGCTTGGGGGTGAAAGTCCCCTGTCCAGCCAGATGAGGGCGAAGGACTAGCGAAGCACAAGGTTTGCATCGCGAGGTGTAGGCTGAAGGCAGTGTGGAGCAAAACGGCGAGCTGACGAACAGAAACCGGATATGAGGCTGTCTGCGTGGGGATGAGTCAGCGTTTGATGACAAAGTCCCTTACTCATCTGGACACGTAGGCAGTAGATCCGGCAGTTGTGCAGTGAAGGCGGTGTGACTTACCCCGGGAGGTCTGTGTGGTGTCTGATATTTCAGACTGAGGTCATCATAAGGTGATCTGATCGCCATACAGAAGTCAGCAGACGGCATAGTAGTTGACCTTGGTCAGCGAAGGCCTGAACGGTACAGAGTGGTGAGTAGTTTTTACTTTTTGATACATCGGACGCAGGCAAAGACCAGCGAATACTGGTGCTCATATCAAGTGGTAACGGCGGAACCGGGAACTGCGAGATGATGAGAGCTGAGATTGTATCGGCACTGTAAGATTACGAAAACCCGGCGGGTGGTACGAGCCAGATGCCTTGTATCACTGACCCTGTTATTGCCATGTTTGTGGTAATAGCAGACGCTCAACTGGCCGAAACGCCCAGTACGGACCCGTACGCTGGGTGTTGTGGGAGGAGTGGAGCCGTGAGGCTCCACCCTATCCCGATTTCTATTTGTGTACTCTTAGGGCGTTGGCTTAAGAGCTGTCTGAAAGAAACCCCTGATATCTTTTGTCCACTGTTTCCTGCTGTTGATAGCAGCATAAAACATATGCCCACCCTCATAGTTACGAAGGGTGACCCGGTCCTGGTGCTGGGCGGGCAGTTTCATCTGGTGCACAAAGCGCTTGGAGGCAAAATAAGGTGTAATCAGGTCATGTATGCCGTGGCAGATAAAAACTTTCATGTTCGGGTTGGCCGCCATTCCTCTTCTCAAATCATCCATACTGCTGACCTGATAAAAGGCATCATGTTTTTTCTCATCCGCAACCCATTCGCTATAAGCTTTTTCATTAAGAATCTCATACTCACGCTCTGTTTCCAGGTTGAGTTCGGTTCTTAACAATTGGTTTATACCGGCCTTGAATACTCTGAAAATTGGATAGAGGGTTGGATCAGGAGCATCCTGGCTGGGCCGATCGGGAAACGGATCAAAGCCCCGGATTGTTCCATCGTACCAGCCGATAACTTCCTTCTGCTCTTTTAACAGCAGACGGGAAAACCGGGCAAAACTAACTCTCCCTCCGGCCAGTTTCAATTCCTGCTCTGGCAGCCCAGTCAACTGGGTCATTTTCCTGAAGACCCTGGCACTTTTAGCCTTTGGCATCAGGCCTCCGGAAGCCAGGAGGGTAACGTAGTCGGTCAGAGCAAAATCTTCAGACTGCTGCAGTATTTCACTAAGCTCCTTGTCATCCCCTTTGGTCAGACCATGAAAAAAGCTGGTAGCAACAAGGGAAGGAAACAGATTCAGGTAATGGCTGATACCATAATCGCTGACATCTAAATCAACAAACTCCAGAGCTGGTGATATCAAGATTGCACCATTAACTCCCAGACCATGCTGTTCGTTCATCTGCTGTGCCAGCCGGGCAACCCGGTAACCACCATAACTTTCACCGGCAATAAACAGAGGGCTCTGCCAGCGGTGATGGGTTGATAGAAAGCGGCCTATAAACTCACACAGGGCATCGAGATCACGCTTGATACCATAGAATTCATTTTTACTGTCCTGTTTTTCCCCGTTCTTTTTTTCTTCATCTGAGGTCTTCACTTTATGGCTGAATCCGGTTCCTACTGGATCGACAAAAACAAGGTCAGTGAATGACAGCCAGGATTCAGTAGAATCCTGGAGCTGCATGGGAGGTGGAGGCAGACTGCCGTCTTTATTCAGGTGGATGACTTTCGGAGCAACGCCCCCAAGATGAAGAAAAACTGATGAGGCACCTGGCCCGCCATTGAAAAGAAAGGTCAGCGGACGCTCTGCATTAGAAGGTTCGGCCAGATAAGCCGTATAGAACATTTGGGCGCTGGGCTTGTCGTCTGCCCGCAAAGTCATCCAGTCAGCTATGACTCTGTATTCCAGGTTGCAACCATTCTGAGTGAATGTTTTCAGGGCTGATATGCCCTGTAAATCGGCTCTGTTTTTCTCTGCAGCAGCTTCCTGCGTTTCCTGGATTTTCTCAGCCATGTCTCCCCCAGACAAAAAACGGGAGTTCCACCTGTTAAGCTTCAGACAAAACTCCCGGCACATATTATTTAAATGTGGCAGTTTATTTCTGAGGATCAAATAACTTATAAATACTGGAAAAGTCCCTGCCCCCCTCACCGTTGCCGGCATGCATGGCAAACAGGTTTCTTGCCAGGGCTCCCATAGGGGTGGACTGCCGGCTGGTACCAGCAGCATCAAGGGCCAGCCCCAGATCCTTCAACATCAAGTTGACCATAAAACCACCCTCATAGTTACGGCTGGCAGGAACTCCATCCATCACCCCGGGTACCGGATTGTACTTTTCCAGGGACCAGTTACTCCCGGAACTTTGCTTCATGATTTCAGACAGCACGGCTGGCTCAAGCCCATTTGCCTGACCTAAAGCCAAAGCTTCTGCAGTCCCTGCCATATGTACGGCCAGCAGCATGTTATTGCACATTTTTGCCAGCTGACCATTCCCGGCTGCGCCGGTATGAAAGATATTCTGGCCCATGGTCTCCAGTACCGGACTGGCCCGGTCTACAGCCTGATCGGTTCCTCCCACCATAAAAGTCAGTGTACCAGCGGCAGCACCTGCGGTACCTCCAGAAACAGGAGCATCAATAAACATCAGTTCCCGTTCCTGAGCCAGGGTCGCCATGCCCCGGGCCGTAGTCATATCAATGGTGCTGGAATCAACGATCAGGGTTCCCGGCTTGATCTTTTCAAACAGGCCACCCTCCCCGGCAAACAGGCTGCGAACAATGGCACCATTCGGCAGCATGGATATCACCATATCTACATCCTGCACGGCTTCTTCTGCTGTGTCGGCTGTTTCTCCGCCGGACTTTCTGAAGCTTTGCTGCATGGCTGGTGACGGATCATAGCCGATGACATCATATCCGCCCTGCACCAGGTTAACAGCCATGGGGCAACCCATATTGCCCAGTCCAAAGAATGCAATCTTCATAGGATTGTCCCTTTCTCACCGAGAATTATTTGAATAATTACTTAAGATTGATAGTTATTTAAGATTGATAGTCATATTGGGTCCGGAACTCACTGGCTGATCAAACCAGCGGCTGGTGACTGTTTTGGTTTCGGTATAGAACCTGACCGCCTGCTTGCCATAGGCGTGTTGATCGCCATAGAAAGACCCCTTCCAGCCGGTGAAGGAGAAAAATGGCAGGGGCACCGGAATAGGCACATTGACACCCACCTGCCCCACTTCCACTTCATGTTGGTAGCGACGTGCAAACGAGCCAGAGCTGGTGAAGATGGAGGTGCCGTTGCCATAGGGGCTGGCGTTGACGATCTCGAGCGCTTCGTCAAAGGTGTTTACATCCATGCAGCAGAGCACTGGCCCAAATATCTCTTCTTTATAAATACTCATCTCGGTGGTGACACCGGCAAACAGTGTAGGCCCGACCCAGTTTCCACCGGGATGACCTGCAACTGTACAGTCAGAACCATCCAGAAGACAGTGGGCTCCTTCTTCCTTGCCTTTGCTGATCAAAGAGAGAATACGTTCCTTGGCCTGAGGGCTGATAACCGGGCCATAGGCAGCGCTGGAATCGTTCCACAGGCCAGGGCGTACCTTGGCCAGAGCATCACGAATGTCCGGTATCCACTCCCTGGAATCACCAACAAATACCGCCACACTGATGGCCATACAGCGTTGACCGGCAGCACCTACGGAGGCGCCCACAATATTGTTAATCACCTGTTGTTTATCTGCGTCAGGCATCACCACCATATGGTTTTTGGCACCGGCAAAACACTGGGCACGCTTTAGGTTCTGGGTGGCAGTTTTGTAAACGTGCTGACCAACAGGAACTGAACCAACAAAGGAAACACCTTTAATATCAGGATGTTCTAGCAGGGTATTAACCTGATCTCTGCCGCCGTGAACGACCTGAAGCACACCTTCTGGAGCTCCCGCTTCCCTGAACAGTTCTGCCAGACGCATGGGAGTGTGGGGATCCTGCTCAGAAGGCTTGAGAACAAAGGTATTGCCGCAGGCTACCGCCATGGGGAACATCCATAGAGGAATCATGGCGGGAAAGTTAAAGGGAGTAATACCGGCAAAGGCTCCCATAGGCTGGACATAGCTGACGGTATCAATACCGGTTGCTACATTTTCAACGGATTCTCCCATTAATAGGGGAGCAATATTGGCAGCCTGTTCAACAACTTCAATGCCACGCCAGACATCTCCTTTGGCATCATCGAAAACCTTACCAGTTTCCTGACTGAGAATTTCTGCCAGTTCATCGTGGTGCTCTTTCAGCAGAGCCTGGTAGTGCAACATCAGCCGTGATCGCTCCGGCACCGCGACATTGCGCCAGGCTTGAAAGGCTTCTTTGGCTCCTTTGATGGCCTGTTCCATTTCCGTCGGTGTGGTCAGGGGAACTTCAGAGAGTGTGTCACCAGTGGCAGGATTGGTTACGGGTATGACACCTTCTGCCTGGGAGTCAACATGGGTGTTGTTAACAAAAAGGGGAACACGGTGAGCCATTGAACAGAACTCCATAGCTGTTTTTTTATTCTTGTTTTTGCAATAAATCAGGAATGCAGCAGCGCATCTTTCTGCTTGCTGTATAGCTTATGTGCTGATCTATGCATAAGAGATTCTAAAACATCAGACACGCTTTTGTTACCGTGAAGCGTTACTGAGAAAAGTTACGGTGAGAAAATAGCCCGGCAACTGCAACCGGGCTTTAGATTCTTTTTGGTCCGGTCAGATGACAAACAGATCCATAAATGCATTCACCGGTGTCGCTTCAAGCTGCTTCTGGTTCTTGCAGAGTTTAAAAATCTGTTCACTGCGCCCTGCCGGGAATCGGGTTGCCAGATTGGCCTGAAACTTCTCTTCCAGCAACGGAATACCCTCTTCTCGGCGGCGGCGATGACCAATGGGATACTCCACTGCTACCTTCTCTGTATGGCTACCATCTTTGAAGAATACCTGGATGGCATTGGCAATGGAGCGCTTGTCCGGATCGTGATAATCAACGGAGTAACGATTGTCCTCAATGATCACCATCTTATCTCGTAGCTGGTCAATCTTCGGGTGAGCATTATGGAAGCTGTCTTCATAGTGCTCAGCAACCAGATTGCCAAACAGTAGCGGAACAGCAGCCATGTACTGGAGGCAGTGATCACGGTCTGCCGGGTTGGCCAGGGGGCCAACTTTGGAGATGATGCGAATGGCAGACTCATGAGTGGTCATCTCAACCCGCTCAATTTCATCCACCCGGCCCTGTACCTGTCCGTGCAGTTTCACTGCGGCCTCAGCTGCAGTCTGGGCATGGAACTCAGCCGGGAAAGAGATCTTGAACAGCACATTTTCCATAACATAAGTGCCGTAATCTCTCTGGAAGGCAAACTGCCGTTCAGCATCCGGTTTCAGTTGCTGATCCTTGTTGGTCTTGGAGAACAGCACATCATAGAAACCCCACTGAGGTGCAGAGAGGGCTCCGGGAATTCCCATTTCACCCCGCAGGGCAATATCCACCAGACGGGCAGCCCGGGATGTGGCATCGCCAGCTGCCCAGCTTTTGCGTGAACCAGCATTGGGGGCATGACGATAGGTACGCAGGCTCTGGCCATCGATCCAGGCATGGGACAGGGCTGACAGGGTCTGCTCACGACTGGCGCAGTACAGTTTGGCGATCACCGCAGTGGAAGCCACCTTGACCAGCACGACATGGTCTAGGCCAACCCGATTAAAAGAGTTTTCCAAAGCCAGACAGCCCTGGATTTCATGGGCCATGACCATGCTTTCCAATACTTCCCGCATGGTCAGCGGCTCTTTGCCCTCTGAAACCCGTTTCTGGGACAGGTAATCGGCAACTCCCAGAATCCCCCCCAAGTTGTCAGATGGGTGTCCCCACTCCGCCGCCAGCCAGGTATCGTTGTAATCCAGCCAGCGCACTATGCAGCCAATATCCCAGGCCGCCTTGACGGGATCAAGACGGAACTGAGTACCTGGAACACGTGCCCCATTAGGTACAGTTGTACCTTCCACAATGGGTCCAAGGTGTTTGGTACACTCCGGAAAGCGTAAGGCCAACAGACCACAACCCAGGGTATCCATCAAGCAGTTACGGGCAGTATCCAAAGCCTCCCGGGATTCAATCTTAAAGTTCAGGACATAATCAGCAATATCCTTCAGCACCTGGTCATAGTCAGGCCGGTTATTCAGATCAACGTTATTACTCATTGTTGTTTCTCATATCCAGTTGCAACTCGTATCAGTTTCTTCTTTTATGCAGACCCGGTTATGGTTTTATCGTTCATCAATCTCAACCCAGCTGCGGGGTTCCGGGCCAATGTAATCTGCGGAAGGACGGATAATCCGGTTATTGTCCCGCTGCTCCATAACATGGGCAGCCCAGCCAGTCAGCCGTGAACAGACAAAGATAGGGGTGAACAGTTTGGTGGGAATGCCCATAAAGTGATAGGCGGAAGCGTGGAAGAAGTCAGCATTGGGGAACAGCTTCTTCTCATCCCACATCACTTTCTCAACCATTTCTGAAACCGGATAGAGAACCGTGTCGCCCACTTCACCAGCCAGAGTTTTCGACCACTGCTTGATAATATTGTTGCGTGGATCGGAAGTGCTGTAGATGGCGTGCCCAAAGCCCATGATCTTGTCTTTCCGGGACAGCATGCCCAAGACCTCTTTCTTTGCCTCTTCCGGACTGCGGAAACCTTCGATCATAGCCATGGCTGCTTCGTTGGCCCCACCATGGAGAGGGCCGCGCAGTGAGCCAATCGCACCGGTAATGCAGGAGTGCATATCAGACAGAATGGAAGCACAGACCCGGGCGGTAAAGGTGGAGGCATTAAACTCGTGCTCAGCATAGAGAATCAGGGAGACATCCATACAGCGCCGGTGATTGGTACTGGGTTTCTTGTCATGCAGCAGATGCAGGAAGTGTCCGGCAATACTGTCGTCATCGGTTTCAGTATCAATACGCACACCGTCATGGCTGAAGCGGTACCAGTACAGCATGATGGAAGGAAAAACGGCCAACAGCCGGTCAGCAACATCCTGCTGCTGACCAAAGTCCTGCTCCTCCTCCAGGTTACCCAGCATGGAGCAGCCGGTGCGCATGACATCCATGGGGTGAGCATTGGCTGGAATCTGTTCCAGCACAGTTTTCAAGGCATTAGGCAGGCCGCGCAGGTTACGCAGCCGGGCTTTGTAATCTTCCAATTGGGTAGAATCAGGCAGCTCTCCGTGGAACAGCAGATACGCCACTTCTTCAAAAGTGGCGTGGGTAGCCAGTTCATGGATATCGTACCCGCGGTAGGTCAAACCGGTACCGCTCTTGCCAACGGTACACAGTGCAGTTGATCCTGCGCTTTGGCCTCTTAGTCCGGCTCCGCTCAGCTTCTTCTCGGGCATAAATTGCCTCCCGGTTGTGTTGTTATTATTAATCCAGAGAAACAGTCCACTATTGTTATGTGTGGCATTATGAGTGGCTGCCCTCTACTGCTCACTTTTCCACCTCACCTTAAGGCGTGTCTCGTTCTGGGTGGTTAATTCGCTCAGGGCTGCTTATCCGCTCAGGGCTGTTTGGCAAAGAGACGATCAAGTGTCTGTTCATAATCGTGATATCCGAGGAAGTCATAGAGTTCCATCCGGGTCTGCATGGTATCCACAACAGATTCCTGGCTGCCAGTTTCCAGCAGAGTCTGGTAGACATTCAGAGCTGCCCTGTTCATGGCCCTGAAGGCGCTTAGAGGATAGAGCACCAGATCAATTCCGGCTCCAGCCAACTCCTGACAGTTAAACAGGGGGGTGGCACCAAACTCGGTAATATTAGCCAGTACCGGCACTTTGACCGCATCAACAAACCTGTGATAGTCATCCAAAGTGTGCATGGCTTCGGGGAAAATCATGTCGGCACCGGCTTCCACACAGAGGCAGGCACGCTCAATAGCTGAGTCCATCCCCTCTACCTGCAGGGCATCGGTTCTGGCCATGATGACAAAATCATCATCCATGCGGGCATCGACTGCTGCCCTGATGCGGTCAACCATTTCCTGCTTGCTGACAATGGATTTATTGGGGCGATGACCACAACGTTTCTGGGCAACCTGATCTTCTATATGGACGGCACCGGCACCAGCACGGATCATTTCCTTAACTGTCCGGGCAATATTGAAAGCTCCCCCCCACCCTGTATCTATATCAACCAGCAGAGGCAGGCCAGATGACGCAGTTATACGACGAACATCCTCCAGTACATCATTCAGAGACGTCATGCCCAGATCAGGCAGGCCGTAAGAGGCATTGGCTACCCCCCCACCAGAAAGATAAATTGCCTTGTGTCCAACTTTCTCGGCCATCATGGCAGTGTAGGCGTTGATAGTTCCGACGACCTGCAGAGGGTTACCCTCTGAAACAGCCTGGCGAAAACGACGACCTGCGGATAGTAAAGTCATAGAACAGTTTCCTGCCGCTTTTCAATGTTTTTGTTTTTGTTGTCTTCAGGGGCGTAGCCCCCACCGCTATTAGTTTCATCTTTACTTTTCTGCCAGGATTTTTCCAGGCGAAGACGTGAAGTGCGGATATGGCGACGCATCAGCAGTTCCGCCATCTCCCCATCTCTGTCAGCCAGAGCATCAACAATATGACGGTGTTCGGTCAATGCATGTACAGGACGGTTATCGCAAGTACTAGCCTGGTAGCGATACATGCGCACCAGATGGTACAGCTCACCACAGAGAGTATCGATCAACCTCTGGTTTCCGGAACCGTAGACAATGCGGTAGTGAAAATCGAGATCTCCTTCCTGCTGAAAGTAGGCAATACCTTCCTGGAAGTCGGCCTGCTGCTGGTGAGTTTCCAGCAAAGAATAGAGCTGCTGGATCTGATCCTGCGACATATTATCTGCCGCAAGACGACAAGCCAGTCCTTCAAGAACCTCACGAACCCGATATATATCCAGAAGTTCGCTTTGACTCAGAGAAACGACACGGGTACCACTATGGGGGGTCCGGATAACCAGCTTGTGAGCTTCCAGCCGATGAATCGCTTCCCGTAACGGACCACGGCTGACGCCATAACGGCTGGCCAGTTCAGCTTCACTTAAACGCATGCCTGCAGCAATTTCACCACGAACAATAGCGTACTGGAGTTTTTCAAATAGCTGGACCGATAATGTCCTCGGAGATTCAACCGACATTCGTCTTATGCTTATTATTGTCAACAATTAGTCAGTGCCAGGTGAGATTATAAGGCCTTATAGCTGTAGTCAATAGTTTCCATCCGGAAACATTGTCAACAATACATAGGGCCTGTTGAGATTTTATTATGCGGCTCAGTGGTTCTAAAAGCAGCCAGATGTTAGAAGGGCTTGTGAAAATCGTAGTTGTTCTACATTGAGCAAGCCCGGCGCGACAGATGACTGCTTTTAGAGCCACCCGCAGGGCCTTTTCGAGGGCTTCTATGGCTGCGTTGCAGCGTTTTGAAGGGCACTGCAACGCTGCGTCCTATAGTGCCTTTGGGTATACCCATAGAAGCCCTCGAAAAGGCTGAGTGCGCTAATAAAACCTCAACAGGCCCTAGCAGCCTGTCGGACTTAACCCACAAATCAAGGTAGAATAATACCTCCAGCTGTAGTGACATCAGAGCCTCATGAATAAATGGACATTCAAACCCATTGATCGGGATACCCCGGATCTTTTTCCGGCCAGTGTTCAGGATTATTTGCCCGAAGACCATCTCGCTCGCTTTGTCGTGGATGTTGTTGAACAGTTGGATCTGTCAAAGTTGCTCAAATCTTACCGAGGCTCAGGTTCCAAAGCCTGGCATCCGGCTATGATGTTATCCCTATTATTTTACGGCTATGCGACGGGTGTCTTTTCCAGTCGCAAGCTGGAAAAGGCCACTTACGACTCCCTCGCTTTCCGGTTTATTTGTGCCAACCAGCATCCTGACCATGACAGCATTAACGCTTTTCGCAAGCGTTTTCATGATGAGGTTGGCGATATCTTCGTCCAGATTCTGCTCATCGCCAAAGAAGCAGGCTGGTTAAAACTGGGCCATGTCAGTCTTGATGGCACCAAGATCAAAGCTAACGCCAGCAAGCACAAGGCATTGAGCTACAAGTATGCCTGTCAGCTCGAAGAGCAGCTGAAAAAAGAAGTGGCCGATCTGATGAGACTGGCAGAAGAAGCCGACAACACCGGTTTGCCGGATGGCCTGTCTATCCCCGAAGAGATCCAGCGACGGGAAGATCGGTTGTCAGTCATTGCCAAAGCCAAAGAAGAAATTGAGCGCAGGGCAGATAAACGCTTTCAGCAAGAGCAGGCCGAGTACGAAGAAAAAATGGCTAAACGCCAAGAGCGTAAACACCCGGGCAAGGAACCCAAACCGCCAGAGCCGGGAGCCAGAGACAAGGATCAGGTCAATCTGACAGACGACGAATCCCGTATCATGCCCACCTCCGGTGGTGCCTTCGAGCAGGCTTACAATGCCCAGGCGTCTGTGGACGTTGATAGCGGTTTGATAGTGACACGTCATGTGACGCAGGCCCCGAATGACAAAAAAGAAGTTGAGCCGACACTTGGGCAATTACACATACTGGCTCCGGTTCTTGGCAAGGCCAGTGGGCTTCTGGCTGACACTGGTTATTTCAGTGAAGCCAATGTCTCAGCTGTGGATAAAGAAGAGCTGACCCCCTACATCGCTATAAAGCGGGATGAGCATAACCTGCCCCCTCTGCAGCGCTTTCAGCCTGACCCGCCGGCACCGGATGATGAAGCCAGTGCTCTGGAATGGATGCGCTGGCGTTTGCAGACCCAAGAAGGACGAGACATTTACAGCCGTCGAAAATGCACAATAGAGCCAACCTTCGGAATCCAGAAGGATGCGATGGGGTATCAGCGTTTTCTGGTTAGGGGGCTGGAAGCCGTCTCGAAAGAGTGGGATCTGGTGTGTTTGGCGTTTAACTTGCGGCGGATGTTCAGTCTGAAGCAGGCTAATGATGAAGCGTGGCTGGCTCTGGTGCTTTATTGGTTTGCAGTCAGCTTCTATTGTGCGGCTTTACAGCGACAAAGGAAAAAATCCTTTGTTTGACATGGCTGGCCTCAGAAGCCAGATCGGGGCTTCTGAGGTCAATATGATCAAAAATTATTCAGTGTGGCTTGAGGATGCCAGTCCGACAGGCTGCTAGAGGCGCTCTCTATAAAACAGGATAATTTTGCAGGTGTTTATTCACATTTTATTGACTTGCGACTTTTACCCTCTGATTGTCATCAGTACAATCCGCCTAACTTTGCAAGACACGAATATGGCGTTTTCTCTGTGCCGCATACTTTCTCACAGTCTTGTCAGACTGTACCGTTACCCTACCTCGACAACCCATGCGACTGGCTCGAGCGGGTAAAACAACTTGGCTATGGACTACTGCTGGACAGCTGTCGTTCAGGTCAGAGCAGTTCTGGCCGTTACGATATTATTACCGCAGGCCCCGAACTTGTGACCACCGTCCGTGAAGGAAAAATCTTGGTTCGGGATCCAGATAAAAATTGTCAGTACGAGTCTGACAGCTCTCCTTTCACCACTTTGGATATCCAGCTTCATGGCATAACGCCCCTGTCTGAAAGCAACTTTCCTTTTACCGGTGGTCTGGCAGGATACTGGGGATATGAGCTCAACGCTATGCTGGAACCAGGGCGAATACCTTCACGACAGAGCTCTATTCCTGATATGATCATCGGTCTTTATCTGTGGGCAGTGATAACCGATCATCAGAATCAAACCTGTGAACTGTTCTTTCACCCGGATATTTCCGAAAGCAAGAAAGAACGGGTGAAAGCCGCACTTAACGAAAAAATAAACCCAGCGGGCAGCCAATCTGATTTTCGACTAAAAGAGCAGTTTACTCCCGACACTTCCCGTTCCCGTTACAACCACTCCTTTGAACAGATTTTAGAGTGGATACATTCGGGTGACTGTTATCAGGTCAACTTGACTCAGCGATTCTCATCTACTTATCAGGGCAATCCATTAACAGCCTATCGCAAGCTCAGGGAGCTGAGTCCAACCCCCTTTGCCGCCTATATTGATTACCCCGGTGCCCGGATTCTCAGCCACTCACCAGAGCGGCTGCTGCAATCAGAAAATGGGGTTATCGAAACCAAGCCAATTAAAGGCACACGTCCACGGGGTAACACCATGGATGCCGACCAGGCCTTGGCAGATGAACTGATCAACAGCCCCAAGGATCGTGCTGAGAACCTTATGATTGTTGATCTTCTACGCAATGATCTCGGCCGAAACTGTCGTCCCGGCAGCATCAGGGTTCCAGTTCTGTTTGGCCTGGAAAGCTATGCCAATGTTCACCACATGGTCAGTACCATTACCGGGGAACTGGCCGAACAGAGTAATAATATTGATCTGCTAAGAGATGCTTTCCCTGGTGGGTCAGTGACTGGTGCACCAAAAATTCGCTCCATGGAAATCATTCGGGAACTGGAGCCTGAGGCCCGGGCTGTTTACTGTGGTGCTATTGGTTATATCAGCTGCAATGGCAATATGGATACCAATATTCCTATTCGTACGCTGGTAGCTGATGGTAAAAATATACACACTTGGGGTGGCGGTGCCATTGTTGCAGATTCTGACTGCAACAGCGAATACGAAGAGTCGCTGACAAAAATTAGAAATCTTGTCAGAGGACTTGAGAAGAACTTTATGTAACTTTCTTATTAAAAAGCCCGCACCAGCCTGAGGCTGGTACGGGCTTTTTTGCACAGGGCCCGTGCACTCATCAATGTCAGGTCAAAGCTTACCGGTTATTTCCGGTACGGCTTCAAACAGATCTGCGACCAGTCCGTAATCGGCCACCTGGAAAATAGGAGCCTCTTCATCCTTGTTGATAGCAACAATTATCTTGGACTCTTTCATACCTGCAAGATGCTGAATGGCGCCGGAAATACCTACGGCAACATAAAGTTCAGGCGCAACAATCTTGCCAGTTTGACCTACCTGCATATCATTCGGCACAAAACCAGCATCGACAGCGGCGCGGGAGGCACCAACAGCCGCCCCCAGTTTGTCGGCCAGACCGTAGAGAATTTCGAAGTTCTCACCATTACCCATTCCACGGCCACCAGAAACAACAATATCTGCTGCTGTCAGCTCCGGGCGGTCTGATACAGCCATCTCTTCACCAACAAAGGAAGATGTCCCGGCATCGCCGGCTGCAGCCAGCTGTTCAACTGAAGCACTGCCCCCCGTTGCAGCAACATTATCAAAGGCTGTTCCCCTGACTGTAATCACCTTCACTGCCGCAGATGACTGAACTGTAGCAATAGCATTACCAGCATAGATAGGACGGCGGAAGGTATCCGGGCCTTCCACTCCGACAATATCGGAAATCTGATCAACATCCAGAAGAGCGGCTGCCCGGGGCATAATGTTCTTACCGGTGGTCGTCGCAGCTGCCAGTATATGGCTGTAACCCTGCCCGGCTTCTGCCACCAGTACACTGACATTTTCAGCCAGCTGATGGGTATAGGCTGCATCATCAGTAACCAGGACTTTGCTGACACCCTCAACCTGGGCTGCTGCCTCAGCAACAGCACCACAGTCATGACCAGCTACCAGAATATGAATGTCATCACCTACAGCCCTGGCTGCAGCCACTACAGCCAGTGTTGCAGCATTGAGGCTGGCATTGTTATGTTCTGCTAAGACAAGAATACTCATCAGATCACCTTCGCCTCGTTCTTGAGTTTTTCGATCAGCTCATCGACGCTGCCAACCTTGATTCCCACCTCACGTTCAGCCGGTGGCTCAACCTTCACCAAGGAGATAGTAGAAGTTATAGCGACATCAAAATCTTCCGGAGTCTTGACATCCAGAGGCTTGCGCTTGGCTTTCATGATATTGGGCAACGAGGCATAGCGTGGCTCGTTCAGGCGCAGGTCGGTGGTAACCACAGCAGGCAGGCTCAGGGAGACGGTCTGCAGTCCCCCGTCGACTTCACGGGTTACATTGACCTTACCATCTTCCACTTTCACCTCCGAAGCGAAAGTGCCCTGGGGCAGACCAGACAATGCCGCCAGCATCTGACCAGTCTGATTGTTATCACTGTCGATAGACTGTTTGCCAAGGATGATCAGTTCAGGCTTTTCCTGATCACAAACGGCTTTCAAGAGTTTGGCAACAGCCAGTGAGTCCAGCTTTTCATCTGTCTGAACCTGAATGCCACGATCGGCTCCGAGAGCCAAAGCGGTACGAATCTGCTCCTGACACTCTTTTGGCCCCATGGAAACCACTACGATTTCAGTTGCCACACCCTGCTCTTTCAGGCGGACTGCTTCTTCTATTGCTATCTCACAGAAAGGGTTGATGGCCATTTTGACATTGGTGAGATCAACATCGCTATTATCGGGCTTTACGCGTACTTTCACGTTGTAATCAATGACGCGCTTAACAGCTACAAGAACCTTCATATGTTTGCAGCCTTCCTTTTATTTATTGGGCTAGAGCGGTTTGTGAGTAGAGCTCTGCAAAGGCGCAAACCTCCTCACCCCCTGTTCGCGAAATCGAGTTTAACAGCAGTAAAGTACGTATTCAAACGATCGTTTGGCGAGACAATACGTACAGTTCTTTTGAATATATTCCTTTACTTCAGGAAATAATGAATAGGTATATCTCGAAGCAAATTGGCAGTATGCCGTTGGCTAAAAGCTGTCCCGGACGTATAATGCGGCAAACTTAAAACAACTGTTTGAATTCTTATAAACTAAAACAGGCATAAGTAATTAGCCGCTAAGCCACAGCAGGAGGTCAGTCATGGAACGCGAATCCATGGAGTTTGATGTTGTTATAGTCGGTGGTGGCCCAGCAGGCTTGTCTGCTGCCTGTCGCCTGATGCAGCAGGCTCGGGAAAGCGGGCAGGAACTGACTGTCTGCCTGGTTGAAAAAGGATCAGAGATCGGTGCCCATATTCTGTCTGGTGCCGTGTTTGAACCCCATGCCCTTGATGAACTGTTTCCGGACTGGAAGGAGAAAGGTGCCCCCCTCAACACTCCGGTGACTGCAGACGAGATTCACTACCTGACCAGTCAGGATAAGCATAAGCAATTTCCAAACTTCATGACCCACAAAACCATGCATAATGAAGGCAACTTTATTATCAGCCTTGGCAATCTCTGCCGCTGGCTGGGAGAACAGGCCGAACAGCTGGGTGTGGAAATATTCCCGGGCTTTGCCGCCCAAGAACTGCTGGTAGAAGATGGGGTGGTAAAAGGCATTATTACTGGCGACATGGGTATCGCTGAAGATGGCGGCCACAAGGACAGTTACATGCCCGGCATGGAACTGCGGGCTAAATACACCTTGTTTGCCGAAGGTTGCCGGGGGCATCTGGGTAAACAGCTTATTAAAACGTTCAACCTGGATGATGGCAAAGATCCTTCCCATTACGGCATTGGTATCAAAGAGTTGTGGGATATCCCGATAGAACAGCATAAACCTGGACTGGTGATACATACCGCAGGCTGGCCCCTGACAGAGAGTGGCTCAACAGGTGGAAGTTTCCTCTATCATCTTGAAAACAACCAGGTGGCTGTGGGATTGATTACTGACCTGAACTATTCTAACCCCCATGTCAGCCCCTTCGATGAGTTTCAGCGCCTCAAGCATAACCCATTGATCAAACAGTATCTTAAAGGTGGCAAGCGGGTCTCCTACGGAGCACGGGCACTAAATAAAGGTGGTCTGCAGTCCCTCCCCAAAATGACTTTCCCAGGAGGTCTGTTAATTGGCTGTGATGCGGGTACAATGAATAATGCCAAGATCAAAGGCTCCCATACAGCCATGAAATCCGGCATGCTGGCAGCTGAATCTGTTTTTGCAGCTATTAAAGCTGGAGACGAAGGTGGCAAAGAACTGAAAGATTTTGCCACCTCCTTTAATAACTCCTGGCTCCATGGTGAACTGCACATGCAGCGTAACTTCGGCCCGCTGTTACACAAGTTTGGGGCCTTTTTGGGCGGAGCCATTGCTTGGGTCGATATCAACATTTTCAATGGAAAGCTACCGTTCACCCTGCGTGACACTTCCGCTGATCATGAACAGATGAAACCATCTACAGAATGCCCAAAGATTGTCTATCCCAAGCCAGACAATGAAATCAGTTTCGACAAGCTGACTTCCGTATTTCTCTCTAATACCAACCATGAAGAAGATCAGCGCTGCCACCTGCAGCTGGCCGATCCTGGCCTGCCCATTCGCGACAATCTGCCAAAGTTCGATGAACCGGCCCAGCGCTACTGCCCTGCCGGGGTTTACGAAGTTATAGAGGAAGAAAATAGTAGAGTGCAACGGTTCCAGATCAACTCCCAGAACTGTGTTCACTGCAAGACCTGCGACATCAAGGATCCAGCCCAGAACATTACCTGGGTAACACCAGAAGGCGCCGGGGGGCCAAACTATCCAAACATGTAGGTGCAACAAGTTGCCGCGCTTTCCCGCGTAAGCTATTGAATACAAAATTTTCTATTCTCTAGCTTTCGCGGTTTATTTAAAGAAGTCAAGTGTCTTTAGTTAGTCCGCTCAACCACTGAGTTGGGCATCTCCTGCCATTGGGCTCTACGAGTCCATACCCCTAAACGGGCATTTTACTTCATCGTTGGTGGCAACACCTTCAACACCTTCAACACCACAACACAGCCCTCAACCGAGGGCATTTCTGAACGCGGCGCAACTGGCCGGAAGTATCTTATGCCCCGCAGCCGAGCACTCATCTATACCAGAATTCGGTTGACCGGTTTGCCCTTCGTGGTAGCGGTACTGGTTTGAAAGTTATTGAATGACGAGATGGCTATTTTCTGAAGTTTAGGGAACAGCGACAGAAACAGCGAAGCGCATCTGAATTCAAGCAATAAGTGCAATTGTTTGTTTTTTGTAGATTTCATGCAGTGTTCGCCCCCCCTAAATTTTTTGGCATGGGCTGATCTACAATTCTATTGCTTTCATAGCTGCCATCAATATCAGATATTATCTGCTGTCTTAATGAATGCGAGAATTTGCTTTTTAGAACAACTTGTTTTACATCCGAAAACCAATCGATCAAACCATAAGTACCCGACCAACCGTTTTCATATATTGACCGCATAAGCAGCGTACGATAGTGCCATTTACCAGAGTGCTATATTTTCACCATTCCGCTGTTTTGAGCCTGCCACCGATGAAGAAGACAGTCCACGCCATCACTGACACCGCCATCATTGATACTCTAAAGTGCGCAATGCGTAATGGCCCCCAGTCTTGTGTAAGAGAGTGTGCCCATGCTGTATTGCTCAGCTCAAAGGGATACTCACTGACTCAGTTAGCTGATGTCTTTGATGTGCAGTATCAGACAATTTCCCGGTGGATCGATGACTGGGAGTGTTCGGGTATACGTGGTTTGTACAAAGACCATGGAGGTGGCGCATCACCTATCTACACTCCTCAGGATGTCCAGCGTATTGCTGAGCTGGTTTCCGAAGAACCACGCCGCCTTTCCTATACTCAGGCCAAGCTTGAAGAGGAAACAGGGAAACTTGCATCACTGAAAACCCTACAGAGAGTAGTAAAAAAACTCGGGTTAGTTTATAAACGTGTACGTAAGTCCTGCCGTCACAAGCGTGATCAGGAAGCCTTTGAGCGCTGCCACCAGACATTAAAAAAAGCTCAGGAGGCTGAACGGGAAGACTTGCTAAACCTTTTCTATTTCGACGAGTCTGGTTTTGTCCAACAGCCTTGTATTCCTTATGCGTGGCAAGAGAAGGGCGAGCAGTTAAGGGTGCCCGCCACCAGTAGTCAGCGTATAAACGTTATGGGCTTTATGAATCGTGATAACGACTTATTTTACTACCCTGTCAACGGCTCTGTGACCGGGGATGAGGTCATTCGTGTATTTGAAGACTTTGCCGAGCAGATGCAAGACCCGAAGTACAGTGCTGGAGACAGGTATACGCTGGTTGTCGTTGACAATGCTAGCATTCATACCTGTAAGAAGTTCCGGGCAAAGCTGGATGACTGGATGCTCGAAAAGAAGCTGATCGTCTGCTACTTGCCGACCTATTCACCAGAACTGAATCTGATTGAGATTCTGTGGAATAAGGTCAAGTACGAATGGCTGAATATCATGAAGGTGATGAGCTTTGATGAATTCGAAAAAGAACTAAAAAGGGTATTCGATCAGTTCGGTAAGGAATATATGATTTCATTTGTCTGAGTACTTAACTCCTAGACATTTCCCAGCATGTAATGCCCAGATGTGAGGCACTTATCAATTCCCTTTATTTCTAAATCAGTTAAACCGGGTTCCTCAGCAAGGCTATTAATAAAACATGCAAAAAGATCCACATCCCCAACGAAAGATGCATAATAAAGTGCTGGAGCACCAGAGTCATTTCTTCCTGAAAGTAGCTCTATTTTTGTTGTTTTACTGAGTGTACTTGAACAAACATCTTTTAAATAACTTGTGATTGCTTCCATATGTCCCATCGTATAAACTTGTATAAACGCGCTCCCTTTGAAGTAATTTATCTACATTCCCTGTTTACTGCACTGACAAATGTGTCAGAAACTCTGTCAACACTAAAGTACACTAATCCGATTTGTTTGCCCTATAGCAATGCCTGAAATATTCATTCTGGCATCCTTTCCTGACTCAGATCAGGATTTCCCATGCCAGCTCAATACCGTATTAACCTGTCCGCCGACGAACAGCAGCAACTTAATGAAGTGGTCTAATGTTTGAGGTCTGCCAAAGCCCTCGCCTTCCAAATGGCAAATGAAATGCTGGACACTCTTTGCCCATTAGTGGCCTGTATGGTTGTCTTCAGCACTCTTGATAATTTCAACATCAAACTTGTTTTCAACACAACGGACATAATCATCGTCATTAAATGCTGAGTATGGTCCCTGGTAGCTAACCAGCTGGCACTTGTAAGTCTTCCCGGTTGGCGTATCCGGTGACCAGCCCCAATCTTCTTCCCAGTACACCAGCAGAACACCTGCACCATTGGCGTCGAACTGTTTCATACCGGCACAGCCCAGCACTTCATTTTCCGGTACAGGAACATTCAGGTAAGCAGCGATCTTTCTATAGTAATCAATGCGACTCTGGGACTGCTGATGTTCAGTCTTACCTCCACATTCAACACCACCGTTGATTATCTGGGTTGTCACACCGAATCCAGGTACAAGCCCATTATCTCTATCATTAGCATTCGGCTTCCAGGTTCCATCTATGACATGTAGCATGCTTGGTTTTGGCGATTGAGGATAGAGGTAAAAAAAGACTGCACTGGCCAGGTTCAACCAGGTACTGGCGACCAACCCCGGTTCATTGAGTAACTTGTTAACATCTCCATAGATCGAGTAAGAAAACGGTCCGTAGTTGTAGTTATAACTCAGTTGTTTGGCACCACGGCCAAAATAGCTCTTGTATCTGCCGTCATCATAGGTGCCACATGGAAAAGCCTGAGCCTGCCATAACGAGGGATCACAGATCCCGTAGCCATTTGCAGCATTTTCGTCCCACCCTACTTCACGCAGATAAACCAGTCCCTGACGCCACTCCGGATAGGCGCTGTAAGCATTATGACCACCCGTTTCCTGGGTGAAGTGAGCAAACATGGTTGCCAGGGATTTGCGGCAGATCGCATCAGCATCCCGGCCATCATCATAACTGCTACAGAAAGCAGGGTATTTGCCTACCCCTTTCAGAAAGTTGAGATAGGTGTATTTTTCATGTCTGTCTGGAAACAGGAAATCCCAGTCACTTTCACTGACAATGCTCTCCAGCCGCCTGACATTATCGGGGTTAGCAGGGTTACCCACTGTTATTGCTTCAACACTTGCATTATCCAGAGAGGTTATGGACTTTCGTACCAACTTTAATCCTTCTGGCTGACTGGCAATAATTTTGTCTCTGTCCGCCAGCAATTTGCTGAGCGGAACGGAGTAGGTTTCGGCATATCCTGAATGGATCTGCGCTGCCGCCAGCAGCGAGAGGTATGTTGTCAGTATGGGGGCTTTTTTCTTATTCATTGGTACTTATTGACTTGTCCCGGTAATTTATAAGTCCTTTAAACTTATATCGTAGCAACCAGTACTGAATCTCCCACTACCGTTCGATCTCAAAACCAAAAGTAAACCTGAGTAATCATAAACCCAAAGAACTATCTTCAGGCACAGGCGCTATCTGGTAAAAGGAACCACAACTTTCTACCCCATACCAGCTTCTGCCATCTTCCAGTTCCCGGATAACAGCCAGGTTGACCAGTTCATAGAACACATTGCGATGAATGCGTGCCTCCAGTCTATCCCGGACCAGAATATAGGGTGCAGGCTCTTCAGTCTTTGGGGCCAGTTCAACTCTTAAGGGAAACTGTTTGCCCAGAACAACCTGATCACCAACATTGGTTGTAAATATCAGCGCATCCATACCATCCATCTGTCCATGGTGGAACGATGTGGCAATAAAGGGCACATCTTCAACAGTAATGCCCACCTTTTCCACTGGTGTCACCAGAAAGTAATCATCACCATCACGACGCAGCACTGTAGAGAAAAGCCGAACCATGCGCTCCCGGCTAATTGGACTGTTCATATAGTGCCAGCTGCCATCCCGCTTGATCACCATATCAATATCTCCGCAGAACGGAGGGTTCCATTTATATACCGGCGGAAGTTTCTTGCCATCCGTGGCTTTGGTGATCTGTCCAAGAAGCCCGGCGGTTCTGTTCTGTCCTTCTGTCACGGTGATTCTACCCTGTCATTTTTTGCAATAACCATGTTTTGTAATAACTTGGTGTCAGCTTTCTGCTTGTCAGGCCGAGTTCAAGTATATGGGTGTTAACAAGTCATAGACAAACCTCCACAGCAAACAATACTACGGAGAAAATCTGGGATGATTCAAGGACGAGTCTCACAGGCTATCCCCTCTCTATTACAGCGCATGTTCCGGTGGCTATTTTCACGGATCACTACATGGCTGACAGCTGAGCTATCACTCAAGGGCCATGTGCACAGCGACTTTGATGAGCTGCGCCATGAACTGAAACCCGGTGATGTTCTGCTTATTGAAGGACGATCGAGGGTGGCGGGCTTTATTCAGCGGCTGACACTGAGTCGCTGGTCCCATGCCTGCCTTTACATCGGACGACTGCATGATATAGAGGACGAACAGCTGAATAGCACTATTCACCAGCACTTTGATCGTCTCTCAAGCAGCAGCAGAAATCCTCAGTTGATTATTGAAAGTGAACTGGGTGTTGGAACCACTGTGCGCCCTCTCAGTATTTACCGCGGAGAGCATCTACGCATCTGTCGCCCCCACGGCCTTGCACAGAGAGACCGGTACCGGGTACTCAATTATGCCTCCAGCCGCCTGGGGCAGGATTACGACATCCGTCAGATACTTGATCTCTGCCGGTTTCTTTTACCTTTTCGCCTGCTGCCCGGGCGCTGGCGTTCAACCCTGTTCCGTGACCCAGAACCCTGGTCCAGAACAACCTGTGCAACCCTGATTGCCGAAGCTTTCAGTTTTATTAATTTTCCTGTCCGTCCACTGGTGGTTAATGAACAGGGAAGCAGCTGCAGGCTATACCAGCGTAACCCGAAACACTGCACACCGGGCGACTTTGATTACTCACCCTGGTTCCAGGTCATTAAATTTCCCTCTCCAGAAACTGGCGCACAAGGATTCTACCGTAAGCTCCCATGGCAGCAGGGCAAGCTACAGCAGGATAATCTGGATCAGTCTCACCTGGATGGACAGACCTTGGAAAAATTAAGGGTTATGAGAGAGCTCAGCAAAGAGTCTGCGAAACAGACCGAGCAAAAGATATGAGCAATCATGAACTGAAAAACTGTTACGAAAAAAAACCCGGTAGCTGGGGGGAGCTCACCGGGCCAAGACCATAGGAGTGAAACAAAGGTACACAATCCAAGTACCAAGGCCATTCCGGCCTCACCGATGCAACTGTAGGGGGACATCAATCGCACCGGCAGGAGCAAGTATTACTTAGTTCCAGCTAAGCGCCAGTCGGTAGTTAGATGAAATTCTTATATAGTTTCCCTGTGAAGTGATTGAATAATCTGAAATATTTCCAGACATGCTTATTATCTATTTTCCACTCATGGCTGTTTAAGGTGAGAAAGCAGGCAGCCTTTTGCGGAAATAATCAGTGTTGCCAGCCAGTTACTCCCTCTCCGGTCAGGATGAAACCCTTTTATCAACTGACGAAACTGCTGATCAATAGCCTGCCGCCCCTGCCCTGCCCTGACACCTAACAGGCATGATGCTGCGACGATATCCAGCTCGGGTAATTGATTGTTACCCCTGTAGCAGGAAGCGATCAAGTCAGGAGTACACAGTTTTAACAGCTCACAACTGACAGAAGAGTTCTTTTGATACTCAGAAAGAAGCTGGTGACACTGGGACTCACTTAATTCTCTGGCAAACTCCCCGGCAAAAAGCCCTTTTCTGATCTGCCCTGAAATATCCTGGGTTGCGGGATGAAGTTCTACCAGCACTCTGCTGGTGGCCACCCGGAATCGCCCAGGCAAAAATTCAATATCGATGAAACTGTTTTTACTCTTCTGGTCAGATATTTTTTGATGAAGATGCTTGAAGAGAGAAACTATTTTTCTATGCCATGGGAGCAGCAGTAAAAGATACCCCGGGATTAGCCAAGTCTGCCCACGAACGACAAGCGTTGCAACAGGAATGAGAAGAAGGATAAAAAGCCCCAGACAGGCTGCGGCAACAGAAACAGGTGACTGAAAAACTGAACGGGCAGTAAGACGCTTATTTCTATTAAAAGCCAGAATAGCCCACAGAGCTGTAAGGCCGAAGACCGCAAAGACAGTCGTCAATACCACCGGAGAACTCCGGTATTCGAATCATAAGGCAGAATTTCTGTCTGACCTTTTGAGAATGGAAATGCCGGGCCGTCAGCAGGTCTCGTGCAGTTAATAGTTAACCGCCGTCCTGCTCTATCCGTTTGGATAATGGCCCGCCAATCTCCTGCTTGAGGTTCAGGAAAATTCCTTTGGCACCTCATTGTCCACCATCTGTTTCTGTTGCTTTACCTGAAGGCTAAACCACAGGGAACAGTGGTGCACATTGAAACTGAAAGATTATGCCGTCTCAGCTTCAGTTTCTTCAGCTTTCAGCTTTTCCAGTTCCAGCTTGGTGGTATCAAGCTGTTGCTGCAGTTGCTTCTGCTTACTCTTCAGAGTGTTGTTCTCTGTAGTCATGGTACGATTCTGTTCCTGAAGACGCTTAATCTGCTTCTTCATTCGCTCCGGGTTCTGTGAACGCAGAGCTTTCAGTTCGTTATCCAGAGACTTGATTTGATTGTTAGCTTTGGCAGCTTTGCTGTCAGCCTGTTCAATCTGAGACTTCAGACTCTGAACTTCTTCAGTATGCTTCGTGGTGATTTCCAGAAGCGCTTCCAGCCGACGCTGCTCAATGAGCTCGAGTTCTTCATCTTTGAAGAAACGTCCGCCCATGCTGAGCGTTCCCATTGGATTTACCTCTACCTCTTGGACGATTTCTTTCTGTGCGGGATTCAATTGAAGTGAGCATTTTGATGTGTATAGAAGGTGCCGCATTATACACATTTTCTCGAAGAAAGCAGCCCCTGTCGTAAAAAAAACAAAAAATCTAAAGATTCACTGTATTCGACATAAAAAACCTGTTTCCAGAAGCCAATAAACGAAGCACCGAAGTGTCAGCAGTAAACTACATTCACAGCAAGCCCGCCTTGGGAAGTTTCCTTGTATCGATCCTGCATGTCCTTGCCGGTCTGGTACATAGTATCTATCACCTGATCCAGGGTAACCCGGTGTTTCCCATCACCACTTAAAGCCAGCCGGGCAGCATTGATAGCCTTGATAGCGCCCATTGCATTTCTCTCAATACAGGGCACCTGAACCAGCCCGGCAACAGGATCACAGGTCATCCCAAGGTGGTGCTCCATGGCAATTTCAGCTGCATTCTCCACCTGCTCCATGGTTCCTCCCCATGCCGCAGTCAAACCTGCTGCGGCCATGGAAGAAGCCACTCCTATCTCACCCTGGCAGCCAACCTCTGCAGCCGATATGGAAGCGTTCTTTTTATAAAGCATGCCAATAGCTGCGGCTGTTAACAGAATAAGACGTTCAGACTCCCTGGAAGATGCCTCATCATATTGTCTGTGAAAGGCAATCACCGCAGGAATGACACCGGCAGCACCGTTGGTTGGTGAGGTCACTACCCTGCCCCCTGCGGCATTTTCTTCATTAACGGCCAGAGCACAGAGACTGACCCAGTCCATAACCTGCAGAGGGTCATTACTGGCAGCCTCTTTCTGCCACCTTTTATAAAGGCCCGGCGCACGCCGTTGAACGTTCAGACCTCCCGGCAAAACCCCCTCACAGAAAAAACCTCTCTCAATACAGGTTTCCATAGTCAGAAGAATCTGGTCCAGTCCGTTATGAATAGCTTGCAGAGAAATGCCCCGGGCCTGCTCGTTAGCCAGCAACAGCTCAGCCATATTCAGGTTGTTAGCCTGGCAGCACTCGAGAAGCTCAGCGCCGGATTCAAAGGGATAAGGAATATCAACTTCAACCTGCTGGCTTTTTCCTTCAAGCTCTTCTGCCGTAGCAATAAAGCCACCTCCGGTAGAGAACCAGGTCTGGGAGAGAATCTCCCTGCCATCCTGATCTTTGGCCGTAAGAGTCAGGCCGTTGGGATGTTCAGGCAGTGGTTCATCTATAAAGCTGATGTCCCGTTCAGGACACACATGCACACAGACTCAACTTAACCCTACACAATATTATGCACACATTACTATACTCACAGCAATATTGGGTTCACTGGGAATCTCAATAGTATCAACTGCATTGGCTGCGGCTGACTTGCCCTTTCCTTTTGATTTACCAGCTGGTGGTTTACTAGCAGCAGCCTATATATACCATTCACCGAGATAAAACTAATGTATATACATTATATACCATCACATCAAGTGTGCTATATATTCTACATGTATACATTAAACATCATCAAACTTCCTATATATGTGACCAGGCAATTAACCGTGCACTTCATATCATATTTAATTGCACTTGTGGAACGAAACTTTTAAGCAAAATTTAATGGAGATTCTTCTCAGACAGTAGATAGCCCTTTTACTAACAATATTCATTAAAATATAACTAGGTGTATTTTGTGCTCACATGGTTGATTTATGTATGCCCCTAGCACATATATCATGTATTGACTGTATGAATAATAATTTGGTTTTGAAATTGCATACTATGAACATTTGCATTTATAAAAAGCCACCTTTGCTTTAGCTGGTTTCTTAGCTGGGGCTTCCTTGACAACAGGAGTCTCTGAATCGTCTGCAGCCTTTTTATCCTATTAGTACACACATAATACACACAGTGAAGCATAAACACAACAAAAATCAGACTGCTATTTATTTAAACTCCATAAAATTTTAACTATGGGCCAACTAAAGAAACATAAACCAAAAGACAATGAAATTCATTTTAGTTTTCTATCACATTTACTGAGTTGTATAAACTTCATCACCTCTGCAGGTGGAGGCTTTTTCTTGACAGGTTTGCGAACAGGCGCATCTGACTTCTCTGAAGCATCAGGGGGCGCGGCTGCTGGTGGTGGTTTCTTAGCTGCCTTAGCACCAGTTGTAGCTGCTTTCTTGGGCTTGCTGGCTTTAGGAGGAGCAACTTTGATTTCAACCTTCTCCTTGAACTCTTCAATCTATGCAAAATAATGTATTTCAGAGCTTGAAACAACATTAGCCAATGACAAACACATGGCCTATTTAACGTATAGTACATTTCCAATGGGAAAGCCACTGCTAATCTACAGATTTTCCCAACTTAACAGAGTAAAGCAGCAAAATTGTCACTTTACAAGAAACCTCAAAGCTTTTCAAATACATTTTTAGAATAATGACATTACTAATAATAAATTCTTATTCATACAGTGTATCATTTTCAACAATAATTATGTACTTGTTATCGCCTGAACTGACCTTAGTCATCTTTGTTTTGTCAATCCCTTCCAGGTAGCTACCCATGGGACGATCTCCCATCACTTTCCATACAGTGGCAAAGGCTTCTGCGCTGGCATCCCTCACCTGTGGTGTGGTGTCTCCCAGTTGCTATAAACCAGATACATGAATTAACGGTCACATTATATACTGTATAGTTGCTGGTGGTTGCTACGTTTGTTGGTACAGACACAGAGTGTCTTTTAAAAAAATTTGACATTATGCGATTATCCAATATAATTCTAAACAAATAGAAATACATTTGATGGATTTAACTTTGGCAGTGCTAAAACCAACTGTCAAATTTAATCCCACACCAACTTTTCTGGGTATACATTAATGTATACAGTGTGTGGAATGAGAGCCTGACAAAGGACATCTTCTAGACAATACACTGTGTCATGTCAAAGGTAAGACCACATGGAAATACGTAATGTCTGGATCATTCTATAGACAACTAGAAGCAACGGCTACTGGAAAAAGTGTTGAAAACAGATGAAATATCACAGTTATTGTAAATATCACGATATCAATTACATTAATAGCAAATATAATGCAAGCACTAAATATGAACTAGTAGCATAATAATGTCTGAACTTTGTAATGCTTTTGAGTGATGAACATTACCATATTTACGATATTCACGATAATATTGTGATCTTGATATCTCGGCATTGAAAATTTCTTCAATATCAGTTATCATGACACTAAGTTTCATGAATTCACGACAATATCTTAACATTGCCCAACACTAATGTTCTGACAAATGTGTAGCTGTTCATCTCCCATGCATACATTATAACATCTTGACAGTGTGATATGTAGTTATTTGTACACTATATTGCACAAAACTTGGTACCATAAACCCGGTAAATCAATGCTGAAAACAATTTGGTGATGATTGGCTATTTTATAAAAAATGATCAACCAAGTGTATGTTATATTAGAGTGTTTCAGTAAAATTTGTGTTTGCTTTTGGCACTGTTCAACAAAAACTGAATTTTATAACTCACTAAGTGACTACATATTTATGTACGTATGACTACATAGAAGGAATCCAGCTTTGTTAAATTGGCCATGAACCACTAATGTTTTCTCCTGCCAGTGTTTTGTGCTATACAATCTACTATACACCATGTGTTGCATTCAAGAACACATTACGTATATGTATATGTACACACTACAACTTACTGAAATAATTACGGGGCAGATGGCTTTTAAGAATGGCTTGCTCAACATGTCCGGTGTGCACAGCTGAAAAGAACGTGCCATGAACAGTAGTGTCTCAGACCGAGCAGCTGGGTTCTTGTTCTCCATCGCAGCCACCAATTCCTCTTGAATGTTACTCATCGTTGTCTACACAATATGATTTGTAGAATGATCATTACATACATAGGTATGTCAAACAAATCTTTTGATTGTGGGCTTTAGTTTATATAAATATCACGTATACACAGTATACAACAGCTCCAGAAAAATTTACATCAAAATATTTTGCTGGAGATTCCACTTAACAAAAAGTAATTATACAAATTATTTTTTCAAAGAATAATTTTAATTCAAGTACTTCTTGAAGTATCTCCTTGTTCCTGTGACACTGTATATTACGTATCCAGCCACTTTTTTGAAGAAACAGTTACAAGAAACAAGTGTGCAAAATGTTTATGGCAAGTGACCAATCGCAATTCCATCTTTAATGACTGCAAAGGCAAATCGTTCCCACACATACTAGTGCATTTACAGTCATACAATAGTTCTTCACCAATTTTAGAATTCCAAATGCTATGGCAACCACATACACAACAACTTCTTTCAAGAATCACCGATATCATCTCTATCACATGATTAATTAAGCACACTGTGAAGACACTTAAATGTTACATGTAGACCTGCTACAGAAGGCATGATAGGCTATTGGTAAGGCTATCTTACTAAACTTCTCATTGAAATAAGATTGTAAAGGAGTTTTAATCTTCACTGTAAAAATTTCATCAACTCTCTTCACCGACAAAAATAATTTAACCAAAAATTTAAAACACAAATATTTTTAACAACTTAAATTTCCAGAACTACAGTAAACGGTACTCTTACATAAGTAGTTGAGACAAAAAATGCAAACAAATTGATACACTTGAGATTATCTGTAAATAGCAAAAGTCAATTGCAAGGTATACACGTAGGTCACTCAGGTATTCATGTTTTTAGTAGGGCTAAAACAGATATTCTAAATGCTAACAAACATACAAGAATAAACAATAAAATATTCCATATCTTCTCTGTGCAAGGTACTTGATTATTATTCTGTTCCAGACACATGCAAAGAAAATATCAGAATTGATTTAAAAGCCTTGAACAAGTTACTGTTTCATAAAGAAAATAATAATAAAAACTAAAAGGCATTGATTTACCACCAAACAATGAGTATACATTTAGAACATAGAATTGCCAATTGGAAATGAATCCTGTCATTTAGTATGAACAATGAACTATATGAATGGTTTAAATTAATTATCTAAGTCCTACATTTTTAAACCAGGCACGCGCGGCATTCGGCTGCGTGCGCCTGGTTTCTTGAAATTGCTTTGGTTCGCACATTGGTATGCGTGTGTGTGTCAGCCCCCGAGGGCATTAATAACCAGTGGCGTGATATAGGCTGTGTGCAATTGGTTAAACAATTTTGACGGCTTTCCCCTGCTTTTAATTACTTTATATGACACTTGCCGTCGATAGAATGGACGGGCTTGGCCATATTAACACAGCATGTCATTAATGCCTACCAAAGAAAACTAAGGTGATGTGGTACCAGCTATAAAAGGACTAGCCAAAAGACGGAGCACTTTATTTATAAAAGTGAGTGGGCGAATGCATTGCACCGCATCTAAAAGAAGGCCAGCCTTCAGCTTCACAGTAATAATTTCGGCTTAAACCTACTTTCTAATACTATTAAAACCTTTCATTACTACAGCACTGGAGTATAAAGCTGTTTTAAAAGTTATAAAACAATTTATTCGCTGCTACGCATTCCTTAGTGATGAGTTCCTATTCACGTGACGTTCTTAGATGTCTTGTATATAATTATAATGGTTATTACAGTAGTTTAACTTATAAGCGCCTGGTTTTTAGATAGTGAACTGTCAACTTGTTTTAATAATGAAATCAGATTATAATGATCTGCTCGTTTAGACATTAACTAAAGCATATCCATTATATGCATGTGAGCACTATAAGAGGAACAACACTTACAGAGAGATAAACAGCATCTGCTGCTTCTCTTAATGCTGCGACGACATTAGCCTTCTTCTCCTTGAACTTTTCAAATATAGCGGTCAACATCTAAATAGTAAAAAGTAGGTCAACAGTTTTAGTATACATATGTGTGTTAAGATCATCCCCTTACCACTGAAGCGTAAGGATAAAAGTTCTTCCTTAATCCTTTGGCTAAGTCAGCAACTGCCTTACCAGCTAGTGCCACTAGCATCACATTAGTATCTTTACTGACAACCTGTGTGTGTGTATCCATTAGCAACACATTAAATATTGTGGTATCATGTGCATACACTCGTGCATATAGTAGAAATGAACAACACTATTGCTTGTGCACTATAGTAATTGCTTTCCACAAAACACTCAACTACAAAATAGTACTTATACTCACATGGTGTGGTTTGAAAAAATTTATTGAATACAAAAATTGTATATGACAGCTAACATACTTTATGCATTAATAGTTAACATTGCATGAAGTTATATGTATGTTTGCTATTATTCCGACACGCCTCAAGAGAATATTGTGACGGTAACTTAAGACAGTATCACACAGTTCCAATGTATAGGTCATTATACATAAGCACGCACTTTATACCTTTTTTAACATTCTCATTAGCTCTCCATACTCTCCTGGCTCTAGTTTAGGATTGCCGGTCAGCTTCAGTAGTGTCTCCAGTGCCTCTTTACGCTGCTGCCATTTTGTATGAGTCTGTACAAATACACATGTACAAATACACATGTACACACACATGATAATTTTAATTCATATTATATGAATCACTATTCTGTTTTGAATTTTACTGGTTACCGTATAGCGCGAAACGATGGCGGCGTAAAACTTTGGCGAATCAGCAAAATATTGCAATGGCGAAAAAAACTTTGGCGAATCACCAACTTGGAAGATGAAGCAGAAATTTAGGCCGCCTGATGCAAGCGGCGCGCCAACAGTAAAATTTTGGCGAATCAGCGCGAATTGAGGTGCTAATATCGAATTACCTTTATATTGCAAAGAAGAGCCACTCCCCCAGCGTGACCAGTACAGTACATGCACACATTAAACCATGGCCACCCGTAAACTTCCTCGTGAACGTGCAGTATACTCGTCCGTAAACGTATTGTGTACCAGTAGCTACCCTTTCACTCAGCGGACCATACGAACCAGGAAAGGTTGGGGTAGTCGAGGATGATGACGACCCAACTGGTTTAAAATACTTTTCAATACTGGTACTACCCGCAGCCATATATTCGAACTGCAAACCTTGCGTTAATCAACCGGATCATGTGAGATTAATTTTACGGATTAGTAAAACATTGGCAGGGAAAAGTTTGGCGAATCAAAGATCAATTTGCCAATGTTTTCCACCGCCAACGTTTCGTGCTATACGGTAATAGATATTTCCATAATCAATCACTCTATTGCGTAAATATTTACTTTAGTACATAATTTGGTAAAAATTTACATAGTTTAAAATGAGTGGACATGCATTTAAACAACTTTTATAAAGCGAACATTTTAGTTTTAAGCTTCTTTTATTTATATCATGGTAAATACCCTGTAAGCCTGTTTTCTGCCTCATAGTGAATAGTGTCCTCTCTAAAGAACTATGAATTTAACGGATATTTATTCACCCCGTGCTATGAAAGATTAAAATACTGTTAACAAAATGTAATCTAGACAAGTCAGCATCGTACACTTTAAATAGATTGAAATAGCATTTGGTACAAACACCATCAACTGACCACTTCTATGGTGATCACTTATGTAATACAACTTTACATGTATACACACAACACACACAAACATATGCACGCAATTATATACCAAATAAGAACAGAGATATTATTTGTAAAATATGCATTTGACGAGATTTTAATTTGGTTAAATCATAACTATAAATTGGCATTTTTCGTATTGTAACAAAGCTGACAATTGAAGGACATTAATACTAAAGGAAAGTATGGCTTCTTAGCCATTATCATGTTGGCAGACTGATAAGTCACTGAAGATACGTAGATGGTGTACTCACTACTAAAGTATCGTTTTTCCGCTGAAATGTCCAGCTCGTGGATCTGACCATATATAGTAACTATTCTGTGCTGCTAAATTAGTTGACAATCAACCTCCATTGATAAGCTATGACAAACATTTTTGCACATGGTGCTTAGTCATATAAGAAGGTGAATGAGAAGGGGTGCTATACAATTAGCAACCGATTGCACTAAGTTACGAATGAAGAGATTTACTTATATTGTGGCCACATTTCATATAAACAATTAACACAATTAAACATAATAACAGTTTTGCATCAGTCAATATAGTGTATGCAAACAAATCACAATGATTACCATTGCTCCTACATATTATGGAAGCCACAGGAACTTACAATGTTCTCCTCAAAGTCTGCTGGCAGTTGAGCGAGTACATTGACTGCTGGTAATAATTCAAAGGCATCTATCTGTACGCCACCTCCCACATCATCGTCTTCTGTAATGCAATATATACAGGACGCATGTATGCATACTTAACACAACACAAAACAACACATAAACACACACACATGTACACACACACGTGCGTGCGCACACACACACACGCACCCACACGCACCAGTGTTTTTGATAAGGTCCTATGGCACAGGAAGGTGCCCTGTGGCCCAGTGTCATGATAAGATTTGGGCCACATTGACGCAACAGTAAAATAACTTGGGCCAATATTGTTAATGCAGTAATGGATTTTGGCACTAAAAGTATAATAGTGTTACCAATATTAAACATGGTTGGAGCAATTAAAAATACATTGGCTCTGCAAGAGCTTGACCTGAGCCAATTTGGTGCAAGCCAAATACTGTAAACGGGAAAAATTTCGCGAATAGCATTCTACTTTGCATACCGGTGGAAAACTTTCGCGATTTCAACAATGCAGTGTAGATTTCAGTGGAATTTAAAAATGTACCGGCGGAAAAGTTTCGCGACCATGACTGGATTCGCGAAATTCGTGAAACTTTTCCCACGTGTAACTTTCCCCGTCTACGGTATCTTATTAAAAACCCTCACACACACACACACACACACACACACACACACACACACACACACACACACACACACACACACACACACACACACACACACACACACACACACACACACACACACACACACACACACACACACACACACACACACACACACACACACACACACACACATGCACACAGTTTTGGCACATACATATACAATTGAATTCATAACTAGTACATATTACGTCAAATTCCTTACCATCCTGTTCATCTTCCTCTTCTTCTGCTTCTCCACTAGCACCTGTGGTGGGTGGGGCAGCTGCTTGCTGCGATCGCAGCAATCTAGTTGGCTTAGCTTTCTCCTTTGGCAACTTATCAATCTCTTCCTCCAACTCTTTTAACTATTACACAATAAATAAGAACAAAATGCACTCTAATTGTAGTCAAATCATGGATGACATAAAGGCCTTGTGAGTGTGTGTGTGTGTGTGTGTGTGTGTGTGTGTGTGTGTGTGTATGTGTGTGTGTGTGTTGTGTGTATGTATGTAAGTATGTATGTATGTATGTACGTACATATGTATGTATGTATGTATGTATGTATGTATGTATGTATGTATGTATGTATGTATGTATGTATGTTATGTATGTATGTATGTACGTATGCATGCATGTATGCATGTATGTATGTATGCATGCATGTATGCATGTATGTATGTATGTATGTATGTATGTATGCATGCATGTATGTATGTATGTATGTATGCATGTATGTATGTATACATGTACATACATACGTATGCAAGTATATATGTATAAATGCATTTGTGATTAACAAAATTATAACATGTACATATTATACATCTAATTACAAAAACATATAATTAACATTAAACAGAAGCACTGAATACAATAAGCTACCAATGCTCCTACCTGTACTGGCTTCACTTTATCTTTTATCAGAGTGGTCAGTGTGGGCCCAATCCATCTGTAAATTTCTATAGCAAATGCCTTTGCCTGCAAGTAAATGTGCAAATGTATAAATCTACATTTGTAATTACATGTGTACTAACACACAACACTTTTTACTCCACATCTAGCAGCCACAAAGTGCTTATACATTTATCAAACAATTCACTGGAATACGTATGACAATTTATAAATTAGATTAACAATGCTTGTCTGATGCAATTATTATATTATGTACACACATTGCCATTTATGATAGCTTTGCTATCATGCACGGCAAACCGTAAAATTATATTAATGGCACACCTCCAGTTACACTGCACAGCCTACCTTCAGTGATATGCCTTTATGAACTAAGACAACACATGATTATGTACAATTTAACATGTAGTGTCATTATTTTGTACAACATAAAATTGCTTACACACAAACTATAAAGCATACATTAATATTACATATGTACCTCTGCTCTAACGTTCTTGTCACTGTGTTCAAACAATCCACCCAGAGATTTCAATATTGGCTTCATATTGACCACACTGGAGCCAAACTCCCTAATAGAACAATCAGGTACATAATGCACACATGGCATACCATCTGTTAGTAATGAGCTATAAACAATATATCACATAATGTATGTATTATACATTATGATTATACTATTGATTATACTATGCAGTATAACATTTTAATGATCATGATTACACTAATACACCATAAAGTGATAAAAACAGCAAGTTTGTCAAAACTACGTACAACACAAATACTCTCCCAGCAAAATAAAAGGAATTCTAGAATAACAAGCTACACAACCTGAAAAGTTGATAAACTGTTGTTATCATAACTATAGTGCAGTGACTTGACTGGCTTCCTATATATATGCATGTACTAATATCCATAAATTCCTACAGGAAATATGTAATTACCATGCACCACTGAAATTCTATATGGCAGATATATTGCACACCTGTAATGTAGATATACATACATGCAACCAATTATTCCCCCAGTAAACCAGAAATTTCCACAGTGACTACAAGGCCATGACAGTTGCATGGAGGTATTTTTATTAGCTACATATAGTAACACAATGTGACAATAGCTATTATAATTCCACTAAAATACAAGACTATTATAATTTTGAATAATAAGAGTATAAAAATTATTCCATAATTCAGAACAACGGCGGAGTTTAGTCCTTAATGAAGTAGGAAATAAGCATATCACCGCTTTAGGCTATCAAATTATTATTCGGCAGAGAGTGGAGCTACAAGACAAGTGTACTTATCATCAGTATAAAATGAAAACAGGACTGACAAGTACAAATATAAATACAGTTTAGAAAGCATTTAATGAAATCCTCAACAACACAGCTAGTGCTTGAAATAAGAAGAAATATATGCTAAGACATAGTGTCAGACCAAACTTGATTTTGGTCAGATATTTGTACATTTTGTCCTGGAAATTATCGATATGATGTAAAAATTGTTTCTACAGCAGTATGATTTTAAAACAATTGGTCAGACACTTTGTCCGAGCAATATCTAAAATCGTCGGACATTGCACACTTTTGGTCTGAAAATGTCTGATGTCCGACTGTTATTTCAAGCACTGCAACATATGCTTGTCATGCACTAAATGAAGAAGATTAATTTGCAATAATTATAACAGCTTTCTGGACACTTTGTATCAAATAGTAAAATAAACATATCTGAAAGCTGATCCAATTATTGGTACAACTCTAGTACAACATAGTGATGACAGCAGCATGCTTTCACTAAGTAGTGTCTAGCCAAAGGAGAAAACTACAAGATACCGGTTTTTTAAGAGCTCTTATCTAATTAATTCAAACCAAGCTTGCTATGTGAATTATGAAATGTATTTAACAGAAAACAGGTTATCAGTAGTGAGTCATACACCTCTAACAATGGCCATACCTTAATGCACGTGTTAACACATCCACACAAGCTGTCACAATCTTTGGCTGTTTGTTAGAGAAGCCCTTCATAATTTCCTCCTAAAGGAACAACAAAATGAATCTCCTTCTACACTTTATAGATTACAGCCACAAAACTCACTTGAACAATTTCCTGCTTTTCTATTTCAATATACATGAGGCAGACAGAAATTGCACTCTCCTTGGTTTTCGGTCGAGCATTCAAGCACTTGGTGACAATTCCAGCTACAACATCAGCACAAACCCTAATCAAGTAGATTATAATATATAAATCACACATACAGTTCTCCATACTTTCCAGCACAAGCTGCATACTCTACAAACACTAGAGTGGCCTCTAAGGCTTTCTCTTGCGCAATGGCATTACTGTCCGTGACAAACTTCTTCAGGAGACCAACGTATTTCGAGTATTCCGGGTTATTTTCATCATCTAATCGTTTAAACAGTTTAACAGCCTCCTCGTAGCCAAGTACACGTGCCTTCCATACCTAAGAAGGATATTTTAGCTCAGCGAAAACATTAGAATATACTTTAAACTCGTTCTATTGCAGAGCAACCATCTTATAATGGTATCGATATGATACACTGGTTGTACCTTGTGAGTTAGTTTATCTTCTAACGACAGTTTTGTAAAATCTGGTGCTTCTTCTTCAGCCATTTGTACAGGTTGGTGGGGCTCGTCGACAGTGTTCCTAATAACGCTATCAGAGCAATACCAGCAACGTCGCAACTGAGTCCTATGCCAAAATAAATCTTCACTCTAACGAGACACTTTGAAAATTATAACGCGCCGTTGTATTCGGATGCACGTGATACTCAAATTGATATTTTAAAAAATCGCGCTCACGTGACAATACCATCTAGCTATTGGCGCGATTTTAATTGTGGATACCATAAAAGGTAATCGATATATAGATTGTTTTAAAAATCCCCACGTTGGGCACATGGACGATACAGAAGAATCGCCAGTTAAACGAAGTAGGAATGTGAAAGTGGCAGTGACAGATTGGCTACAACTGTTCTTTGTACTGCTGCTATTTTCTATCCTATACGTCCTGGTCATCTATTCGCTGTTAACGTTCGTATGGGCTGCGACAATTTCTCCACTACGAATTACCCAATTTCTGTTTCCCAAGCTGGTAACATCTTCACATGCTACAGGTATGCGTTATGAATATCACCTATTGTTAAATTTTGAGATGTTATCACTAAGTAATCCATGTATAACTTTGGCTTGTGGTTTTTAATAAAGTTTATTTTGTCTTACTAGATGGAAAAGACAGTACCGTATACTTGCTAATCACAGATGTAGTATTGCTTGTGTTGTTTGCCCTATTCCACACTGGAATGTCTACTAGGGTGTACAAGCGACTACTACACCAGTTCCATATGGACCCTTATATTAGAGCATCCTACATCCTAGTTACCTGTACATTGATACAGGTGAGTGCTGCTATGAGGTGTAGTGTCAACCAGAGCATGTAATGGTTGTATTGTAGCTTACCAATTTTGTACACACAATTGATGTGTTGTTGGATTCAGTATTTCCATATTTCAGTTCAACCAGAATTTAAGTAAATCCACTTAATATTAGGCCTGGGTGATTGTGCATGTTTTACATAACAGCACTTTGAAATATTATGATGTTTTAATATGTCATAATTATATAAAATCAGCAAAACGTCAAGTTTTATTAAGATGTTTGATACCTCACTATGTTGAATACTCATTTTTCAAGCCATATTTTAGACCTTGTAAAGTAATAGCTCAAGTACTTACAAAGGTAAATCTATGGTTTTGTTGTTTTATTTGGTTCCTTGTTGATTTTTAGTGCAAGTTTTTGCACTGAAAAATGTCTGAACACTGGTCAAATTATACCTTGGGTTGTCAAAAATTAACCAGCCCTATTTTTATTACACCTTCTACTTGTCCTTCAGTATATGGTTTGGCTTGTAACAGTTTAGATGTTGTATTTGGCAAAATTGACTCACATATAGTCTAAGTCTTTTCTTTATAAAAATACAGGCTCTGCCTTTTGTCTAAGCCTTTCAGTGCCTAAGTGGTGAACGTACATAATAATGACATCAACATCAATATCAACAGTTGAATCACAAATATTGATTAATTGCTATATCGTGTGTACCATTTTAACTGGCTCCATCTGCACTCATATTACTGTACCTGCTGTACAGTCCCTACAGTTTAAACTGATTCTTACATCACAGTTTAGTTGTAGATACATTCCAAATTTCTTGCAACGTTGGCATGATTACCCATTACCGGTATGCTGTTAAAATGTGGCTTGTACGTACTTTTACAGGTGGTTGCAGTATTTTGGAGGTCTACCCCGAACCATTATGCCTGGAGGTTTGATTATCCGCTGGTGGTGTGCATCTTTATGGTGATACACTGCTTAGCCTGGCTGCAAATGTTGTGCTCTCTGTTTCATTTAGACCATCTTGAACTGTTTGGGATCAAACAAGTTTGTATTGTGTGTGTGTGTGTGTGCGTGTGTGCATGGGCATGAACAAATTTGTAATATTTGAATATTTGTTGTATGGCTTACAATTTGTGACCATTTGTCTTGAGTGCTTCTTAAATTTTTGGTACACTAAATACTGCCTACATACATGCATGCAGAGTTTTTCTAGGGGCACAAGGGGAATTTGCACCCTTGAAATGGGTTTTCCCCTTAGATAGGTACTTCATTATGAACAGCTAAACACAATGTTTAATTTGTTGTTGAAATATTTCATCTTCCCTCCGTGCATCAGATATATTTGTTCTTGTAGTTGTACTACATGCTGTGGCTGTCACGAGATGAGCCCATCAAATTTAAGGCCATTGAACAACAACACCTTTTCAACAATGCCAGACATCCACTACTGATTGGTCCCTTAATCGTGTTATGGCTTGTCCCTAGCATGTCAGCTGACCGCATGCTACTAGCCATTCTACTGCCCCTTTACCAAATATGGGGTAACCGGGTGACTAGTGCGGATGTCAATTACGTCAAGACGCAGTTCCTAAGGAAGGTGACAGAGCTGCGGACTGAGACAGTGATTCACCAATGATAAAATCTACTTTGCACACTAAAAAATACACTTTAGGATGAAATGTGTGTGTATATAGTTATTGTAATATTAATTTTTGTATGCATTTTCATTGTAAAACTTCCATTACCACATACGTACGTACTTATAGCAAATATACAGATTTAGCCTAAAGTAAGTCAAGTGGGTGTTTGTTGGTGTACGACTGCAAATGAGGTACCGGCTCCTGCAGCAATCATGAAAGGGGTGGGGCTGATGCTGTCCTGTGGTAGTGTGGTGTGACATGGTGACGTGACATTCTGCTGGCCCCCATTGCCACACATGCCGTGCTCATTCCATCCCCAACTCAGTAACCTCCCATCAGCTACAGATGACATTAATACAGATATATCGTTTTACCTGACATGTGAATGGATTTGTGAAAACCATGGCACATTTAGAAATATGCATTGAATAATTCAATTTAACTGCAGAAGAAGCAAACTGCTTATTTGACCTCTTATTCAGTTGACCAACTTTTTCAAGAATGGCCGGCTAAATTACCTGCCATTTTTTGATAGTTTATTTTCAAGGCTATTTAATACCACAAGTACACCTATAGGGGCAGATGGTAGCCACAAAGTGGCTGGGGGTTCCGATTCAAAAAAATGCTTAACGGTAAAATGGCATCAATCAAGGCCGTCCATCACAAATGTAACAAAATCAATGGCAAATGTCACCAGCAAGTCAGGTTGCAATTTCCAGCCTGCCCTGGCAGTTTAAAGACTACCAGAGCACTCGACATCTGACAGGCCTCAGAAACAAGCCAGGATATAAACAAACTGATGAACCATTGTCAATGGTACACACTTGGATAGTTAGTTTATGCTTGAGCCATTGAATATTGGTGTATGCTTATAAGGATGGTTTTGGCAAATCCAGTCACGTATGCATACCATAGATAGAGCTCCCATACAGAGTTTCCATTTGTGTGTATGCATACAGACACAAGGTGATCTGCCATTATACATAGCTTAAAAATACCAATACCATTTTGTATGTAGTTGGGCATGCAAAAATCAACCATGTGAGCACAAATTACACCTAGTTATATTTCAATGAATATCTTTAGTTCTAAATTGATTATCCACTTTCTGTAAACTTCAGAAGAATCTCCAATAAATTCTCCATTGCTGGTAAAAATTTGTTCCATTAGTACAAATGCAAGTTATATGTTTAAAACGATTCCTATGGGACTACATGACTGATTTTCATATATACATAGATCTGGTCATATGCATTGATGCACAATTCTCACTCACCATCAATGGCCAAGTTATGCTCAGAGCCACACAGCACCTGTGAATGTAATTTAGTGACACAAATACATACACAATGTCTGTGCAGTCACCTCCTAGCATCTCAGTGTAATAACACCATTGAAATACACATGTACACACCTGACACATTATGCATAACACTGTATCCTACAGGGAGACCTGTTAGAACTACTACCTTATTACACTGTATTCACACTGAATTCCTATTTTAATAATAAGGTTACAACATGCATATATATATATATATATATATATATATATATATATATATATATATATATATATATATATATATTGCATTAATTTTAGTCTATGTAGATTTAACTGTTTTGATACATATGTACTTTACGAACTGGAAAGCACCATACAACCATACATGTATGTAAAATAATCTAATAGTGCATACACTATCTTAATCCTACTTGCTTCGCATTCTGGAGTTGTGGCAGCTCGGTTGGTTGCCAGCAGCAACGATGTTCGTCACTCTGACACCAGCCGGGCACACCGAGTTGTCCATAGTCACATCTACCCCACATGAACACCCTATCATCTCCTATGAAGAATGGCAAGTGCAATTTCACATGTACACATACGCATGTATGCATGTACGTACATGTACAGATGTGTTTCAAGGAGTCAACAATTGAGCACAAAAATTTAACAAAGGGAATCTTTGATGAATACAATACATTGTTAAATTTGCACAACTGAATATGGAGCTACAGTGGAACTGAATATGGAGCTACAGTGGAACTGAATATGGAGCTACGGTGGAACTGAATATGGAACTACAGTGGAACTGAATATGGAACTACAGTGGAACTGAATATGGAGCTACGGTGGAACTGAATATGGAACTACAGTGGAACTGAATATGGAACTACAGTGGAACTGAATATGGAGCTACGGTGGAACTGAATATAGAACTACAGTGGAACTGAATATGGAACTACAGTGGAACTGAATATGGAGCTACAGTGGAACTGAATATGGAGCTACAGTGGAACTGAATATGGAACTACAGTGGAACTGAATATGGAGCTACAGTGGAACTGAATATGGAACTACAGTTGAACTGAATATGGAGCTACAGTGGAACTGTGTAATGTGGACACTTTGGGACCAACCAAAAGCGACCTGATTTTTCCAGTATGTACTAAAGGACTACCAGTACTTTGGGGCCTTATTTAAGTGTGTAGATTATGCAGGTGTTCTTATTTAAAGGTTCCACTGTATATATGCAGAATTAGCAACCATCAAAATTTTACCAGTCAAAGAATATGGAATTTGATAAATTTGTCCAGTCAAAATACATAAGATGGTGACACTTCTTGACAGGAACAGTAATTCACAAAATCACAGATATTTCATGAAATACATTAGCATGAAACCATACCTACATACATCTGATACATGTACATATTTACTCACTAGTGATGGCCATACAGTGGCTCCATCCAGTAGAGATCTGCTTCACCGGTGGCCCCGGGATGGTAACCAATTGTGGAGTGAGCATACACTTCACCCAACAACCATCCTTGGCCATGATGTAATGTGGATCATGTGAGCCTGCTCCACTGCAAGCAGAATCTAGTCTATCACACTAGAGGGAAAAGTTTCACTTGAAAATTTATGTATATCTTGTATAATTGGTATGCGTGTGTGTGTGTTCATGTGTGTGTGTATACGTACATGTGTCTGTGCATATGTGTATATGTGTGTAAGTCTTGTACACGCATATGTACGTACGTATATACAGTGTACACATATGCATGTACATATTGCATTCTGTGTATACAAATTATTTCCTACATACATACATACCATGTACGTAGCCATACATATCTACATACATACATACACACAGCAAAACTACACCTTATTCATTTGTTCATTCCACTTTTCCACTGGAGCAACTCCACACTGACCATGTTCATTACAACCGCAAGCATAAACAGTCCCCACAGCTATTAATAGGATAAATACTAACAAGCATGAAAAGCTTTATGTTCAATACTACAACTACAACCTCTCTTAATGACTACCACAAAATTGATAACATCTCTATAGGGCTTTCCCTAGATTGAATAAAATAGAGTAACAAAATTGTCTCTTTGCCACCCACATCAAAGCCTATTTATCAGATTTTGAGAAAAATAGTGCCATGCTGCACCACTCTACCTCCCCATAGACAAAATCCTGGAAAATATTTAGTTTGGTCCTAATGAAAAATTCCTTTACTAAAGCCACAAAATTAAGCATCCCAGTCAATGATAGCTAAATCAGATGGGGCTTATTGACACAAGAATGCACGTATGTACTATTGTAAATATTAAAATCCTATGGAGCACCCTTAAGGGCTGCAACTTCATAGCCCTACTCTTTCTGCCACTAATGGTCCTAGCAGTGCCCAAAATGTCAAGGTTGTGCTGCCTTTAAAAACAAAGTCTGTAAATCTCCGTATCTATGTTCATGCAAGCAACACTGCACACTTAATACATTACCGCATACCAGTGAGGATTAGAGTATGATAGCTACCTAGAGCCACTCTGATTGGCTGGACATCTGAAGACAATGACGTCACTAGCAGAGAAGAAGAGATACAATGAGCACTTTAATCATCCAATATACTGCACAGCAGAAAACAATGGCAGAATAAAACATTGGCAAATTTAGTGCATTGCTGGCAAATCGCCAAAGTTTTCTCCTTCAAATTTATGGAATCTTTGTCATCATTAGGCCATTCACTAAATTCTCTTTTGCCCCAAGTTTAAGTCCTCCTAACCCATAGATTGCATAACCAGCTGCAGGTACTTAGTCATCTTTGCTTTCAGAACCCTTGTAATTTTTGTACATTTAATTGTTTCCATTGTAGTTGGCAAGCAGCAGTGATAAAACCATGGGACTCAACTCCAGCAAGCATTTTATTACAAGGAGACAGCAAAGGATGAAGAACACTTTTGAAAGACATACAGAGATGTGATATGATGCAATAATAACTGTATGCTTTTGCATGTGTGAATAACAGCGAGACTTAATAAATACAAAACTACCTTATCCTGCCAATGCTTTCCACTACATGGTATGAAAATTATAAGGAATACTCCATTAGGGAAATCATATTGAATTATGTATATTTATATCCCTATGCATGGGAGGATCAAAGAAGGCAACTGGGTGATAACTAAGATATCACTGGGTGATAACTAAGATATCACTGGGTGAAGACTAAGATATCACCCTGTGGTAACTTTTCAAAGCTAATTGCCAATTATTGCCAATTACTGCCAATTAGCAAGTTGTAAACATTAGTGGTCATTATTAGTAACCAAATGCAAGTAAAGAAATCAGCCTAAAATGAAAATCTTCTTTTGTACAAAGAAAAGTAGGTATTAATGGTGCTTTTAGCTGGTTTATCAACTACTTGAACAAAATATTATGGCACGAATTTTTAAAAATACAAGACCGTTTGTCCATCGGAAAGCAGCTCAACGGGACTTTGATGAGTGGGATATAAGATAGTTATACCCCAGTACACTCATAGAATATCTTATATATCACCCACGTCCTCGGCTTCACCTCGGACTTGGGTGATAACTAAGATATTGTACTCGTACTGGGGTATAACTAATACATGTATCACATGAGCTCTATGGATTAATATAGTACAAATCTATGATGTACAAAAATGCCGTAAGTTTTAAAGGTCAGTGAATTTGATGAAAATCACCAATTGAAATTCTAATACACCGACAGCACGTGAACTGCTAAATACATACGTACGCATGTTCAAAAGTATTTTTCCATGCTCCAATATTTATCCGCATGCGTACATACAGTTATTACAGCTAGTATACACAATGTCAGCTGACAAGCCTGAAATCATACACATTTTAAATACATATATTCCTTTGGGCTTACATATTATATAGACTTTGGTATATGTTAGTTAATAACTGCCTAAAAATGAGCTTGACACTGCAACATATATACATGTGTGACCATCTTATCAATGTACCCACCAACAGAAGGAGTGTTAACAACTTTAGCTTGTATCTTTCCCAACCCCAGCAATCCTCTCTTAGCAGATCCCCAGGTGTAAACTGTATGATCCACTATGAGCAACAAGCGTTGATATAGAATATACTCAGCTTAATGTGTAATACATCATATTACTGACCAGTTATGGCTGCTGAATGTCTCATGCCTGCACCAATGTTTGTTACTGCTTGACTAGCAAAGGCCTAACAGGTGGTACATACGTATGTAAGTATTGACGATGACTTATATCAAACACATGCACACACACGCACGCACACACACATACAACACACACACACACACACGTCAACCTCTTGTAATAGCCTCTCAGGAGTATTAATCTGTCGCTGTACTTGGGGTAGTCCCAGCTGACCAAAACTATTAGAGCCCCATGTGTAAAGGTGACCAAGTTCTGTGTAAGAAACACTTTACATTTCCTAACATGGCATGAAAATAAGAGTGTTTATTATACACTCTTGGTATAGTAATATAAAAGAGTAGTGCTACACACAACATAAGAACAGAATTCTGAAATCAAATATAATTCACAATACAAAAATAACGATGTCGAAGTTGCATGCTGTAAAACTTACTGGTAAGAGCCATGGTGTGATTCCAGCCACAAGCAACCTCTGTAATTTTATGCTGATGCAGTCCAGAAACTGGAATGGGAACATTAATGTTGGTAAAATTTCCAATCCCAAGCTGCCCATTTCCATTCCATCCACACACATAGACAACACCACTTCCTATGGATAAAGAAATAATGATTTAAGCCATTGTGTGAGTGGCATGATTGTAACTTGTCAATATCACAGTGTGGCCCCCTCCTCCAGCAATACATTGGATATCTTTTAGCTCTTCTGATATCTTACACCAGCTAGGTAACAATATGTCCTCACAACATCCATTGCATAGCTGTCCATAACTATTAGCGCCCTATAAAATAATAAAATATAAATTAGCGCACATAAATAATATTTTACAATAAAGCGCCATTTTGTTTGCTTCAACGGTAGCAATAAATTAACTCAAGCAACCCAGAAACGATTTTTAAACTGTTGCTCACCCAACTAAGAAGAAAAAGTTTTTGGTCAACTCTGTCAGAAGCCATTTCTATGACGTAATCGATCCATTATTTTTCGCGCGATGCTTGGAGTAGTCGAAAGGGCGCGCATTTGCCCAGCCAGCCAGAATTAGCAAACAGACGTTCTCCAACGGTAAGTGTATAATTGTAATAACTGTATAAACAAAGTGTTCATCATAAAAATAATATGGGTTTGCTGTTTAATAAAATTGTTTAGCGCTCCCTAGCAACTGCTAAACACTACCATGACGCCACGCCTTCTATAACCAATTCACTTTGTATGTCTAAAAATCATTATATAAGTTAATGATTTTATGTGTAGCAATGTGCACGGCGGTCACCATGCAGAAGCGTGCAGAGAAAATGGATGATGGTCTCACGGATATCAACTGGTTACAAAACCTCAGCGTTGGCGCTAACATTCCCTTCGGAAACATCCTCCTTCCTATGGACAGTAGTTCTACTGACAAGGAATCGTACTGGCTGTCGACTGTGACCACTGAGAGGCCACCACTGTCATATGGATGTCTCATTGCATTGGCATTGTGCAGTAACCCACAGAGAAGATTGCATCTACAAGAGATCTATCAATGGATTGAGAGCAAGTTCCCTTATTACAGATGTGGTGAAAAGTCAAAAGCTTGGAAGGTATGTGATAGTGTGTCATGTGGTTAATGATTAAACATTCTTTTTATACATAATACTTTAACACATGTAATATGTACTTGCACCCATGCATCTAGTGTGTTTCCGTAACTGGTGACACCTTTTCATTCATCTCTTTATAGCAGCCATATTAGTATATGTGTGCTCTCTTTCTGTAGAATTCCATCAGACACAATTTGTCTATTAGAAAGGCCATGTTTGGAAGACAGGCTGCAACACACGGCACGCCCGTAAGCTACTGGGTACTCTTGCCTGGCAGTGAGACGGAGCTTAGCAAAGCCGTACAAGTACTAAACTACATTGGACCGCCTTTTGTGGAAGTTGGCACTGAATTTTCTATCCACCTACCCCAGCTGGGTACCGACCAGTTACAGAAGTTTATCACGTCGTGTGTCACCCGCATGGCATCAAGCAGCACTGTGGATGTAATGAATTTTGTGTCCAGGCTGCCACTGTTATTGCAGAATGCTGAAAAAGACAATGTTACACTATTGCCGGTTTTGAAAATCGATGTGGTAGAACAGAACAGCCAGCGTAAGTGTAACAACCTGGATATTATGTGTGTGAAGAGAATAGACAATCCTGAAATCTCCTTGCCTCAACCCAATACCATTCCACAGCATTTGATTGAACATTCTTATTTTGCTGTACCTCAAAATGATTATTTATCAGAAACTCCTGGCAGTGATAAAGATGATGGTTACATGGTAACAAGGAAGTCTCGTAGAAGCAGTGAGTCTGATTTGTCATTCAGGGTAAACAAGAGAGTGAAGGTTGGAAGACATTCTGGTAGGCAGCTAATGAGAGGCAAACGTACAGCAAAGAGAGCGTTATCAACAGAACTGGCTAATGCAGGCCACAATAACAGAGAAAAGACACTAAACGGTGATAGTGTTACAAATGGACACAATGGGATGGAGAATGACGTTCAAATTGAGAATGATTCGGACGATGCAAGTGAACCAGAAATACTTGTTTCTTCATGTGGATCAAAGTTTTCCGACTACGTTGATACAACACCTAAAGGATCACGGGAAAAACAAGAACAAACTGATGATTTAATAAAAAGAAGGTGGGATGGTGGTGGCAGGAAAAGGACAGCTAAAGACAATAACAGTTTTTGTGGCACTAATGCCATCAGCACAAAGATGCTGAATGACGCCATGCTGACACCAACTAAAATATTAGAAGCAGCAGATGCACTAATGCTATTGTCGTCACCAGATTTCCACGGAATTCCGTACAATACACTGGATGTGTCCACTAACTCCTCATCCTGTGAAATTTCAATGCCCAGCCCTCTGACACCATTTAAAACTTCAGTTAATTCCACCGAAACTTCTGGAACACCAACTTTTCTGACCAGCATAGATTCTCCTGTGGTGGATTACTTTGTAGCACCTTCCATATCTAGTACACCTCACAGGAGTAGTTACCTGCCCCTTCTAACTGTTAGTGGTTCCCCATTTTCTGCTTCATGGACTTCTCTTTTACAAAGCCTTACTCCTGCTAAAGAGAGCTGTAGTGAACCAACCGATCAGGAAGATATTGAAACGCAAGTTGTTGATTTAGAAATCACCGGGGATTAAATTGAATTAAGCAATTAGCTGTGTAAAAGTATCACTTATATCTGTAAATGTCCATACATTAATTGTAACATTAGTTTTATAAATTTTTGTATACATGTAAATGTGTATTTGCAAAAAATACAAAATGCTGTGTATTGATACAAAATTACAAACAAAAATCCTTTTACCCTTTATTTAAAAGGACTGGTTTTTGCTTCTAATAAAATTTCAAGCATTCCCTTACTGTCCTCGAACTCTTTCTTTGGTGTTTTTGCTTCTAATTCTCGCCTACAAGAACATAGTGGTCTGATACATTGCTTATACACTGCTTTTTTTGATTTTGATCTTGGCTTACGAATCCTAGGGGAACTCAGTAACTCCAGTTGAACCAGCTCATCTATGTCCTTTATTACTTGTTCATAGTCTTCACCTTTACTTCGCTTAAGAGCAATCTTGAAGTCATCGTCAAGGCTTGTCACAAGATCTGTCAATAATAGAACAGCAGCTTTATCAATGGAGCATTCTTTTTCAAGAAGCAGAAGATTGTAGCAAATACTTTTACATACTGTTAGTACATTTCTTAATGTAGTCTCACATACAATGGCCTGAAGACTTTCTAATACATTGGTAGGTGCAAAATCTGATAAAGATTTCAGGGCCTGTCGGAATAAGTACATGTTTTCTGAATAGAATAACAATGTCCCTTTGACGCAATTATTAAGAACTTGTGCTTCTCCCTTAGTTGTTGGTCTTAATGTACGCAACTTCTGACTGGCAATGGACAATTTGGAAAATGCATCAGAGAGATCAATGTTTGCTTTCGCAAGGCTATGCAATCCAACCAGTTTTGATGAAGAACATGACACAGAGAAAGAATCAATGTCTTTTATAAAAGGAGGTAGCCAATTTGAAATGTCACATTGCATCTTCCACAATTTACTTTCCAATGGTATAAGTTCTTCAAAAAATGTTATACTCTGTTGTTGCTCTTCTTCCACCATATCTTCAGTTTCTTCTTCCCTTTTCATTGCCTCTAGCAAACGCTTTTCCAATTCTGGCCCGCATTCAGTGCAAGCAAATAGCAGGCAATATTTAGATGGTTTAGTTGAAAAAGCAACAACTCCATTTAGACCCCACTTTGAGTCACCATCTTCATTAATGTATAACAACAGGTCTTCCTTAACACAGCTGGTACAACACAGCTTGCTACAAACCCTACAGTGGATCTTGCGGGACAAGACTGAGAAATGTTTACTACATACAGAGCATTCATGTGCTTTATTGTATTTGTTCCAATGTGAGGACTTCTGCCACTCCGGGACTTTTCCTGTTATTTCGCTAAATGTTTGCTTTAAAACATTAGAGTTGTTCTGGAAGCCAACTGTAAGTCGTAAGCACTCTATAGTGTAATCAACTCGCCTGTTATAGCGGTGAGCAGAATCAGCCCTGATGTTATGCTGTGCTTTGTGCTTCACTTCATTTAATGTACTAGCAATCCTGTAACGGACTGACCTAAAATAATCTGTATTGTTCCTAAAACCTCCAACTGTCTGTTCCTCGGTGCCATGGCATGCTTTGCAGACAGGGTAAAGCTTTCCAAGTGGATCAGGTACAGCTGTGGGCGATAATCTTCGTTCAAATTCGGTACAAGGTCGACAGAAGACGTCTCCACATATGCGACAGTTTCTCTTTCTATCAAACAGGGCAAACTTTTTGTTGCAAGAGAGATTGGCGCAGTGGACAACTTCCGATGCTTTCTTCCAATGTGACTTGGTTATTCCTACGTGTTGGTAAGCGGAATTGTCCAGTCTACCGCCCCTCTCGTGTACATTTACAAGATTTTGTATTTCAGCAATATTTTCATCATACGAACTTTGTCTTCCAAACGATGAATGGAACGAAGATACTGATTCCGCTCTCCGAGCCATTATATGCCATATGTTTTCTGTAATCTCTACTTCGAATTCAAATTTTTGCTAAATCGTAACATGAGCATTAATTAGAGTCAAAACTCCGGATATCCGTATACTTTAGCAACATAATCGCACGAATAGTAATGGATGGAATACAGAGATTGAGCAATTCTGAATTTCAGCCGTTATCCTCACCGGAACCAATCATTTCTCAACCCAGCCAACTGCCTAGGCAGAATTCTGAACTGGACTACTCGGAAAATAACGTTCAGCTGGCCCAGGCGCTGCAAACACAAGTCACTTCTTTGTTTTCAAATGGTGATGTAAACGAGGAGTGTTCCAGTATACCTGATGGCGGTCTCACTAGCAGTGAGGGCCTAGGCCACTTTATTCAAACACTAGCACAGACTATGGTCAATGCTGGCCTGGGAGGTGTACTATCGGTGAGTGAATGTATGCACTGGAGTCATAATGAATGTATATATTTTACTGACAAAGTTGAGTATGATATACAATATTCGAAATACCAGCCCACCATAGGGGAATATGGATTGACACTCGCATAGTCATATTTTGACGACATAGTTAATAGCCATTAAGTTAATCTTATACTTTGTGAATATCTGCATACACACGCACACGCACACAAAGTACTTGCTGGAGAGTATAATATTAGAACCCTTTCCCCATCCACTCAAACAATTAGCAAAGCAATGCAGCAAGAGCATTGTGAATTGTATAAGCACAACCAAATGTTGTTTTAAAAAACTAACAAAGTATTGCACTTTGTACAACATTTATTTAGGCATCCACAGTTGGCACTGCAGATGGAGAAGAAGAACCACTTTATGTAAATGCCAAGCAGTACAACAGAATATTAAAGAGACGACATGCTAGAGCAAAGTTGGAGGCAGAAGGAAAGATACCAAAACAAAGACAGGTAGGGATTTAACACCATGTGGTTGACACTAGTTCAATTATAATTTGTACTGAATCTTAAACTATACATTATTTTTTAGAAATTCATGTATTCATCTCGACACAAACATGCCCTCAGGCGGTCCAGAGAGGGAAGCGGTCGATTTGTAGGAGGACCAGTCGATAATCTTGCTACAACCAATGAAACATCTCCAAATACATCATCACCACTGAGTTATCAATCAGAGCCTAATGTAACGACTTCAACTGCTACAAACAATTATTTGCCATTCAGCGACCATCAGATAGAAACTGTACAAGAGCCACATCAAGCCGGCTCAGCAAGTAACACTAACAATAACAATCACCATTTAAGTGGTGAAGAAGAAAATTGCTTTCAGTCATCCAGTGAGGGTGAAGGAACTCCTTCAGGTGTTAATGGTGAACAATCGAGAGGGACAGTTATCACCAGTGTTACTATTAGTTAATCATCAGCACGTGTATTTTATTTATTGTTTTCTTTGTAAGCTTTGCCACCCATGAAATACTGATACTACGGAGCGCTATCAAGGGAGTATATTATCTATGATTATAATTATGATCTGTAATAAGCGCTCAGGATGCGCTTTAGCAAGAATGCTGTGGTGCGTATAATAGAATATTTGAATTTTGAGGAACGGCTAAAGAACTTCTGTAAACAACAATAACTCGGTGTGGTGATATCAGGTAATAATGAAGGCGTCGCTTCGTTTTGAACACACTCCTCAAGCGATGGAGAAGATTAAGAGGCGACGGAGAAAGAAGGTGAAGAGCCCAGACCAGCCAGTGGTGGAAGTAGTGAATGTCCAGGAGGAAGAAAACCCAGTTACATCTAAATGGGTTAGTATGATATTGCAGCAAAACGATGCTATAGTGCTTCTAAAGCTCACTTTTGTGTGAACTTGTTCAAATTGCTTACGCCATTTTAGACGCCATTGTTAGGTTGTGTGTAGTATATTATACACCCATTGGTAGGTCAGATGTTGGCTGGATATGTCATTTAATGTACTGTAGGCACTCTTCATTCGCAAACTTGTATTCTCTATTCGCGAAATTTATAACCCTCGAAAATAAAACCATAGTTATGTCTGACTGTTGTAATAAAGTGTTTTGTGTCTGTTGAAGGTGTCACCACAATTTGATATGCACAACCAGACCGCTGCTGAACATTGGAGCAAGAAACCTAGGCTTGCTAAAAGAGTAAAGGCAACAGAAATCTTTAAGAGTGATCCTAGGAAACCACAAGCTCAGGGAGGAAGAAAGACACTGGGTACAATGCAGAATCTGAAGTTTCATGGAGAGGAGACACGGATTTGCAGTAAAAGAAGAAAATCTGGTAAGCATTTGCCAAGATCAAGGCCCCAACATCACAGTGAAGTAAAGAAACCCAGTCAGTCACATGAGAGAGAACAAGAAACAACACAGTTGTTTTCTTCAGAGTTTGTATGTGGCAGTAGCCAAAATGTAATGACAGATGAAGTGTCAGTCAGCTTTAGGCCAGCATTTGTTAGCACTCCTTGTGCTAAGAACAGTAGCCGTTGCCCTAAAATGGATGCAGTGCTTAAGGACATTACTACAAAACCAAACTCCAACTTGGAAATGTTGATTCCTGATCCATCTCCTAATGTGTTTAGATGGTGCAGTGATGCTTTTGCAGTATTGCCAGTTGAGCACCAATCTATTAGAAGCACCACAGCCAAAGAAGAGTTGTCACCACTCAAAAATCCTGACCCACCATCACAAGATGTCAATGCTATGCAGCTGTCTTTTGAGAAGTTGTTGGTTGAACAAAGCAACCCACACCACAGTGATACTACCAAGAGTGGAGACGAGTCAATATTAGCTTCAGAGACACCAATACATGATGGTGAGTATGTTATGCCATACTACAGGGCAAACACGTAATCCAATGGTATGGATCAGTCCAAAAATTATACATGATTTTTTATGATTTAAAAACTTGTAATTTTATAATTCCGTATGTACATGCGAATCATCATTAATTACATTTTCTGATAAATTAAGGTGATCGGGTTGCAAGCCATTCTCATGTCTTCGCCACACACTCTCTAAGCCCTCCACAAACTTCTGTACAAACTGTTGTGAATTAAACAATCCCAAATCATTTTTCTTTGCCTCAAGAATAGCAGCTCTCAATTCAAGGAGTGCATCTTTATCTTCATAGTATTTCACAGCAAGCCCAATGTAATGTGAGACATTGTTTGCTACCAGTTGTGTCAAATCCAGACTTGTCAGGTGACTGTAGACCACTCGGGATGCCATTGGTGTGCCTGGGTATGTCAGAATGGGCAGACCTCCTTGTAACATCTCTGCACTGACGGTGTGTGCATTGTATAGATGTGTGTCCAGGAACAGGTCACACACTTGTGGTGCATAGGTGAGCAACTATTAGAGAAAATGTATATATGAATAATTCTTACATGCATTTTACTAACCGACCTCTTCTCTTGCCAATTTGTTCGTGAACAGAATTCTGGTTGTCAACTGGCTGTTAATCTGCTCAGTTTCAGCCAAGATATTAGCCTCTGAAAATTCTCCACATAATCACAGCATACGCATGGAGAACATCTAGCTGTTGCATGACTTGCAAATTTTTAAAGGACATCACAAATTAATGATTCAGGTCTATGTATCAATATTGCTTAAAAGGAGTATAATTTAATGAAAGCCTTTGAAAATTTGTATGCCTGCAACAGTACTGCATTGTACCAGCTTCAGGTGGCACTCGGATTAGCCACAGAACTGAGGAAGGTGTCTTGTCGAGTATCTCCAACCATGAGTGAAACATTGGCTGATCCAATTTACCCAACTACAATGGATAAAGGTGGTTGCCAAGATTGATCAATGCCACAAAACTGTTGCACAACTTACTTGAGACAAACAGCAGAAAATAAACTTATCATGTGGTAGTTTGTAGTTCTGATAAAACTCTACACACAAGTGACTGTATGCCACAAAGTTCTGTCAACTCAACACAGACCTGTTATTGTCGTCTGTGGTGGATCATTGGGCACTTGTGGTGCAATGAGGTAAGGGGGAGGCAAATAGATCAGCTTCTCCGTAAACTGTTGATCGACTGTGCTAGGATCACAAGCCACAGCATCACAAATGTAGTAGTCTATTGCCTTACTACCAGTAGTACCTAAGAATAACCCATCTAAACTCTCTTATAGAACGTTCAGTACCTGGATAGCCAAGGTAGTGTATCTGAATAGGGGCTGGCTTTAATTCGAACAGTGCTGGTCTTCCACTGCTGCTAAATCCCATCAGATCAATCAAAATGTCAATCCCATCCTCCTTTACTAGTTCACTAGTCGCTGTGAGTGATGCCTGAGAAATATCTCTGAATACATCAACTGCCTGCTCTACCTAACAAGAAGCATATACTAAAATAAAGATACCATCCTTTTAATACCAAATACAACATATTGATACCAATTCTGATACAGACAGTGACATAATACTTGTTGCCACTACATATAAATGCTTAAAAATAAATTTCTTTTGTAAACAATAATAACAAGAGAATATAAAGGTGCTATTTAAAAGAACCAATGCTTGTTTTACCCATATCAATACTTCACAATAAACAGTGTATACAATGATATACATACATACCTGCTTTCTCCATTTATCAGTGTAGCTATTCAAGGAATATGCATATAGTTTTACTACATTTCTGTCTGCAAATCTAAACAGGTTTAACAGCAGGTGTGTAGCCTACAGACAAAGGCAGTGAGACATGAACACACACAGAGAGTGAAACACTTACAGGATGATTGTTGAAGTTGTAGCTGACAAAGCCAACATGTATTTGCCCAGAAGTCTTAACTCTTGAGTAGTGTCTCATTCTCCTAAGAGTGCCAGCTTGACTAGCAGCATATATTGTGGATACGTCCTTGTGCTGTATATAGAAATAGTAGCAATTGAAGATGTAGTGAAACCTCACTTATCAAGTAACCCATAATAAAACCACCTTGTTATACCATATAGCGTAAAACCCTGAAAGAGAAAAAACTTTGATTAAGAATCTCCTTGCCCATGCATTATTTATTGTGTAAAATTTAACAAATTACGTGACAACTGTTCATTAAATTTGCCATATGTACTTTTGTGCTATACAGTAGTGCCAATGTCCGGAGGATCCCAAACATTGCTAAAGTGTATTGCACAACCCATTGGTCTTTTGGGTGGCTGTATTAATGAGGTTTCACTGTATTTCCACAAAGTTAATGCATGCATTTAGGAACTTCTCTGTAGAAACTACAGAACTTTATCCTCAGATGTCTGAGAATTTGGGGTCTTTTATTCAGAAGAGATATTCCATTATCATACCATACTAATGTCTAGTGGAAAGTGTAGGAGGTGTCCAGGGGAGTGGCATGGCTGGTATCCATGTAGCATCATGTGATCCGCATTGTCGATTTGACTCTGAACGATTCCCCGTAGCATTGCAATGTCTTCTTCATAGCTGCTCCAATCACAAACGAGCCTGCGTACATTAATAAGCTTGCACCTGCGCAATGAAAAACAACACATTTATGTACAGAAAATCATTCACAATTGTATATTAAGTATTTCTGGAGGTACATACAGTGTTTTGCTATAGATAATGCACACCACGATCTACCTTGCTTGGTGGTAATCTGGCTTGAGCTCTAAAGCATGTTGTAATGCACCTATAGCACTGGCATAATGCTTCAGTGAGATTTCTGCTGCAGCATAATTCAAGAAAGCCTACAGATAATTATAAATTTGCTATAGATTATAATTACCTATACGTAGTCTATAAAGTGTCTTAAAGCATATGCATGCATGGCGCATCATAAAATTGTGTGCGTTATATTAGAGTATTTTATGGACATTTGATAAATATTTAAAAATAATACCTCTGTCATTGAAGAGTCCAATATCATAGCCTTCTTGGACAGTTCCACTGCTTTATCGTAGTCTCCCAAGTTATTCAGAATGACTGCAGCATTTACCAACGCTGATGTATGATTCTCGTTCATACTGAGTGCATTGGTATACACTTTCAAACTCTCCGTGATCTCTTTCATCTCATACAAGCTACTAGCAAGGTATAACAGTGCCTCAATATCCTCGGGGTGGTATTCCATCCACTTCTTGCACTCTTTAATGCATTCCCTGTATCTCTTCTGATAGAAGAGATTTGTAGCTGAAGATTTCAACACTAGTGCTGAAGTATGATTCAATTTTTTCACTCTCTTTAAAATCTTCTCTGCTGCTTTGTACTGCCCATCCACTGTCAGCACATTTGCTATGGAGATAATAAGATGATTCCTAACACAGCAGGTCAATTTTTATGAGTACAACAAGTTAGTGAATTATAAACATCAGAAAATATTCATTAAAATCACCAAATGCTGAAATGTCTTTATTTGAATACAAAATGGTACAACGAATAGATAGCTAGTAACACACACACACCTTCTAAAAGCTAATAATAGCAATTTTTGGACATGCAAGTTGAGCAACATCTCACTCAGATTTTAGAAATCCATGCATAGGTGGTAGGTTAATGATTAGTCTTTATCTTCCATTGTTATTACTTGTTCTGAGAATTAATGCAAATAATAAAGTTCTGTGTGGCTATGGATCATGTGAGCAATGGTGAGAAAGAAAATGCTATTCACACTTACCGCAGCTTTGCTAATACATGAAATATAATAGGTGCAAAAAAGGTGGGAAGGGCTCAATGCCGCCTCACATGGACAAATCATTTTTGAGAATACACTACAAAATGGTCTGAAAAACTACAACTTCACACATCAGAGATCTTTACACCCACCCAGCTTACCGTGGGTGTCAGCACAAAAATGTGTTACTGTCAGCTTTACTGACCCTTTTCACTGCCTTTGCTACGCTTCAAATAAGGCCTGGCCACGTTAGACTAGGCTCAATGATATGTGTTTACAGCTACTGCATACAAATGTATCATACATGTCACCAAACCATTACCTGCTAACAGCCACTGATCTACCAGTAACGGCACATTAACAAAGCATATATGCTTACTACACACCCAGGTTGAGCAAAGATTCAGTGCTTTCTTTCTTCTTCACAGCTTGCTTCAAGCATTCGATAGCTTCTGCTATTTTACCCTGAGAATACAATAGGCTGGCAGCTGTCCTGTAAGGTAAAATACAAGCCTTTAAAAATGATGCAGCAAAGCTGTTAATCTCGCTGTTAATTCTTACGTGTATTTGCTGTCTACCGCGGTAGGGCAAGAGTTATGTAGTTGCTTTCTCTTTGATGCTCCATTCGTCACCAGCAGCAACAAAAAGAGCCCATGGCCACAGAGCCCATACAACAGCGGCATTGTATAACTAGCCAGCGGGGCGTGTACCAATATTATTATCGTTATCTACAAGGTGTGCGTTATTTATGACGACACACGTGATTTACGCTAGGCCGTAGGAAATGGCAAGTTTGAGGATGGACAAATGTTATGAAGAGGCTTTAGAAAAATGTACGGAAAATCTCGTGAAAACGTTGCCCACTATTTTGGATCCTGTGTTTGTTAAAATGAACACGTATTTTCTGGACCATCAACGAGAAGTGATTCAAGCACAGGCAAACAGCGTGCAGAGAGTGATGGAGTTCGTAAAGACGTTGAGGACGATGCAGAATAATGCGTTCCATGCATTCCTAAGTGCACTGGACCAACTGAACTATGGACACATGGCTAACGAGATACGACAGGCGGCCAACATGCCCGTGCAGCAAATTCCCGTACACAATAGTAAGTGAATTAATGCCCGAGGCCTCTACCCCATGTGTGTGCCTTTCTGGTAAAAGTATTGTTTGACACAAAAATCTGATGTTTTAGCAAGTAGTAACCTCCCACAATGAAGTGCATTGAATAATATACTTAATGGACCGGCTGTTAAGACTAATATGGTAGCCATTAAGACAACTATTTGTAAATGCTATCTTAAGGCCTAACCTGCACTGTTAGTATGTGGCACCAACTACAGGCTCTTACTTGAAGTGTGTAAAGGTTCAATCCCAACAAGTGGCAGAACTGTTGTAGGCAGAGCAAGCTGATCAATCCATGTTTAGTGTATGGGAGAGCACCTTAAGAAGATTAGTTATTTGTGTAACTCTAGTAGTCCCTAAATATAGCCAATAATGATAATGAGGATGATATGTATCCTTAGTTGTCACATATATCCTGTGGTTGATCATGAGTTGGCATGTTATCATGTGATATGTGTTTATTGTTGTATAGCTTTGTCAATGTCTGGTCGTAGCAGTATGCCCCCTCCTCCATCCATTACTACTACAACTGCTGGAGACAGTGATATCCTTAGTGAGTATTCATTGTGTTTTAACTAAAGCACAAATGAGGTATTGCAGGATATTACATCATCTCTGCATTACAATGTAAGGGAAAACACCTTGGTTGTGGATTTAGCATTTGTTTCATTTCAATGTACTTGCTATATTTGGATGGTAAAATTTTTGGCCAGACAATCAGGGTTTTCCCTACTAAAAGTTTGAACTCTGTATATTTCCAGTACTGTCGACATCCACCCTTATGTTGATACCATATAATCCATTGATATTCTTCTAAAAGTTATGCCTTGAAGATTAATGCCTCAAGTCGGTGTGAATTGAGATGTATTAAAACTCTAGTGCATTCTTGTATCTACTTATTGCACAAATAGTACACTCAAATGTATTTCTCCTTAGAGCAAAATTACTTGATTTACACATGTGTATGAAATGTTTTCTAGCAGCAAAAATCTACTGTATGGTAGGGATGGGCAATAATGACTTTCTTGCACACAATTATTGTGTACTGAACTTATCACGATTATCACGATCATTGTGTACATACTGATTAGTAGCTTTACTGTAATAACTAACAGTTTAATAGCAGACATTTTAAACTTGCACAAAACTGTTCAAACTGATATTGCTATTAATCTATGTATACAATATATTTTATATTTGTAGCTCAAAAACCGACGATGGCATTAGCAAAAGAGGTTTGTAATTACTTTGCTGCCCACTGGATGGACATCGGCTATTGTCTGGATTTTGATGAAGACGGAAGTCAAGTTGATCTAATTGAAGAGGAGGGTAGTAAAAACCCCAAGAAATGTTGCACGTTATTGTTAAAGACTTGGATTCAAGGTAACAAAGGAAAGGCAAAAACATGGCAGACCTTGTTGGACATCTTACTCAGTTTAGACCAAAAAACAGCACATGATAAAGTGAAGGAACATTTACAACGTAAACAGCAGATACCAGTTTCTCGGCCAGCTGAAGATACAGATTCTGTTACTGACAGTTTACAGTCTGCCCCACCTTCAATGATGTCCAAACAACGTTCTCCTGAATCCCTTAAAAGATTAAACAACAATGTATCATTACCTCATGAGTGTCATGAAGAATTTGAGGTTAACCAGCAAGATCAGCATAATTCTGGTGAACTTGTTTGTGGGCAGCGGCATCAATCTGCAGGCTCATCACACAACAACTAGCTGTGTCTATTGCAATTTACACTTATTTTTTACCATTTCATAAGAATTGTGTCATGCTAAATAATTATTGTATTATTTCAACTCTTACATAACTTGCTTACTAGTGGTGTAGTCATGGTAACAGTGTCTGGCTGGTTACCAGCATGACATATCAAATTCTTATTCAGGGACTTTTGTGATGTAATACTTTGTGGGCTATTAATAGGGAAATAAGTTAGTATTATAAATGACAAGGAGTGACACGTGATAGCATGTCAAAAAAATGGCCTCGGGTACTGATAACCAGCTGCTTGAAGAGAAACATGCCGCCGAGTTAGGAGCGTTTGATTGTTACTACAATAACATGAAGTTATACCTCAACCCGGCCACTATGCAGGGCAAGTTCATGGCCGTGGGGTTGGTAGACGGGAGCATCATTGGCGGAGGTGGGGCGGTCTTTTTACCCGACCATATGAAGATGGAGGAGATGTTGAAGCAGGTTAGAGACAGTATTGTGCTGAACGGCCCGGAAAACTTCGGCCGATTGGTAAAGGCACTCAACAGCGTAGCCGCCTACCAAAATCTCGCCAGTCAATTATACAGTAAGCCAGCTAGTCCCTGATTAGATCCAAATATTTTCGTTTGCTACTTTAATATAGAAAAGCACGCAGAATTGAAGAGTAAGCCAACTAAACTGTTGATTAATAGAAATACTGCCACAGGTTTGTAGTGTGTTAACTGTACACTTGGTGTGTTAATGTGTGCGTACAATTTGGCTGCAGCTGGGGGCCTAAATTTTTGATTAACTAAAGCATTAACATTCTACAATAATGCCACATACCCTAAGGTCATAACCATGTGTGAATAATACTGCTATTGAGAGACCGGCCATGTAGCAAATCTGGAAGATTAAATCTCCTTGAGATTTCAAATTTTATTAGAAATTATTTTAGATAAAATTAAAAATATGTTTCTGGTCCTCCTGCAGCTGCCTGGTCATTTTTGTCAAGTGTGAAGTCAACTATTTATTAATTATAATTAATTATTTGTTAATTTGTGACAAAAATTAAAAGGAGTGTGACCTAATTAATGGGTAACTTTAAAAATTCTGATTGCCTGGTCAATTTTTGAAGGATGGCTAGACCAGAAATGGGGAAATAACTTTGTGAGTATGTTTAGTAAATCCCACGTCTTAGACAAAAAAGTGTATCTTACCTTCACAGCCTTGTGCTGCATGTAGTGTGTCAAATTGATAGAATACACAGTACTATATGTCTTCTTGCAGTTGTTAAGGATCCGATGAACAAGAAGTTCACAACGCCATCATTCAAGCCAAGCACAGGTATGCATATTATCAGTGTTACTCTATGTGTGCTGTATGTATTGCAGTTCCTCCTTGTCTGTAGTAAATTTCATGGGTAGCATTTTGGGAGTTAATCTAACAAAGCAACCCTCTGTGTGATACTTTAAAACATCCCAAGCCAGTTTTGTTTGATAATGTGTACATTAATATTATATTATTCTTAATAGGCAAACTTTTTACGTACGTACCCATAATGCTAAAATTGTGATTCAAAGGCTGGGCATTTACCAGTTAGCAGGAACACTCTTTCCAAATGTTGCTATGGTGAATAATGAAATCATCAGTGGGGAAGAAACCATAGACAAACTCAGCTGTACAGATTTTATTTGGACAAGATTTTCCCTTGTATCATTTTAGCCATCAGATAATGACATGTCTGTGCATGTGTGTGCGTGCGTGTGTGTGTGTGTGTGTAGACTCTAAATAAAGGTGTTAAGTTTACGTATTCCTAAGTAAGAGTTGCTACAGTTTCTACTTGTACAGTTGTCGTTTCATCAAAATAAATCCGTCATTTTTTAAAAATGCATTTTGGAGTCAAATTTTATTCTCATAATCATTTCCCACCATATGGTGCACATGTAGCGGAATTGTCACAGCAAGCATGATATATTCACTATTTAATTTTTCATTGGTTGAATTTGAGACTTACGTACATCAAAGCTATCAGTTACGTATAATGCTCTCTATATGATAGTTAAATTAAGTCACTGTATGTGCTTTGGTGTCCACATTAATACAGGCATGATACTGTTGTGTATTCATTCATTGCAATGGTAAATACATGTAGGTGGGGCTGCTACCAATGTGCTGTCACCCACCACAGAGACTCCTTCCTCACTAAATTCTGGTAAGCATTGTACAGTGACAGGAGTGTGCCCAAGTATGTAGATACATTTCGTAATGGAAGCTAATATGTTAGGTTTTATACATTCTTACATTTCATTATTTGAAAAATACTCATCTTCCATTTTTGGCAAATGCCTTAGTGACATTTAGATATGTAAGTTTACTCTATGGACCTTATCAGCAATGATGTCAAAATGCTAAAATGGCGGTTATAGTTGGGGGACTTTTGTACAGAAAATTGTTTCAAGGGAAACAATTCGCTAAGGTCATGGTGAGGAAATCAGTATACATATCTTGTGCAAAGTATTAAATATTAAATTGTACTGTATGGCATCTGGAATAACGAAACCAGATGAAATTTTTTAAAGGTAAGCAAAACACATGCATTACCATTGGATGATAGTGCATATCCCTCATGCAAATTTATCTTGTAATTTCTTCATGCCTATCATGCCGAAACGCCAATCCCTCCATAGACCTTCCATACAATGTCCCCCAACTATCACCACTGTTTTTACTTTTTGACATCATTGCGGATAAGTCCATTTATGTATCATTTCAAAATTGTATTTATACCCCAATGGTTATGCTCCAGTTGTGATTGTGGGTTTCATATTTCTGATTTATTTGTTACATATGCAGGCTTATTTGTCTAAGTGTATTAGTTGTAACATGGGCCCTTGTGGTTTGCCTGATATATACACCTTCAGCCCTCAAGCCTGCAACCCTCAGGTTTTGGGTCTACATATATATCAGGCAAACCACTTATGTCCATGTTACAGCTACCATATAAGTAGAAATTTTGGCTAGGATTAAAATTTAGCGATTTGGTGATTTTTTCCAATTAAAATCCTGCCAATCATATAAGTCACATTTTAAGTAAAGCAGTACCTTAAATTTTGCCAAATTATTATACCGCCAAGTACTGTTATTCGACAAAACACCAAATATTAGTCCCACCAAGATTTCTACTTGTGCAGTATTACATGCTTTATGGCTCCAATTTTCGTAGTATAAAAATTTGTAAAAGCATCTCATTTTCAGTGAAAGTTAATTTTCTTAAAATAAATTCATAATTTCTTCATTAAAATATTCACTTAACACAACACCAAAAAAATTTCATAATTTCCGTAATGAAAATGTAATTGCAAAAAATCTGAGCTACAAAAATGTAGAGCTGTATATACAGTATGGTATTGTCCATCACTAGTTGTCAACATTGTCTAAGTCTATGTATAATCTCATCTATATCATTATACAGGTGATGTCAATACATTCTCAATACCTCAAGTAGAAAGTCCTACAACTCCTTCACATGGCACTGGTAATGCAGGTGTATTGTACATTGATCATGTATCACAGTGAATTTCTCTTAAGAATTAAGGACACTATAAATTTGTCCTCTCTATAAAGACAAGTTCTGTTTTCCCGTACCAATACAATTTTTACCTCCAAAAGAAGATGACCATACAAATTGGCTGGTCCCAAAATGTTCATATAATAATTTATTACAAATGGAGGGCTTGATAACCAATTCCCCTCCATAATAATCCAAAGCTTTAGAGTACACAATATGGAAGGGTGGTTGTTTTATTAGGGTGTTTTTGAGATGCTACATGAGGCCAAGTACTGTATATGTGACCTGATTTGCGAAAACCCGGCATAATCACGCATTTTTCGAAATTCATATTTTTACACCATGGTGTTCTATGTAGTAAAAGCTTTGTTCTGTAGTAAAATGAAATCTTTATTATGAATATATCTCGAGTTATAAGGCTAGATAGCGAGAGAAGCAATACACTAGTTTGTACGCATTCTTATGGCAATTAATATTACATGCATTTAATTATACGGTGGTAACTTATGGATACTTTAGTTTACGGAGTTGGGACAAAGACCATTGTACTCAGGATGAACCGGTGATTCTAATGATGTATAAGTTTCTTCATATAGGTAAAAGCTAACTAGAGAAAATTCCCTTAAATCGGGCAAAAAAGTTAAAATAAATGCGATTTTTAGCGACTTTGCAAACAAACACTCATTAGGTACGAAAACATTAGAATACAAGTACAACGCAAAAATATTTGAACTCCTCACATGATAAGGAGTCCGATGGTACCCAGTTTTTGTAGATTAGAGCTACCACAACTAAGTTATTGCCCTATAAAGACACTACAAGTGTTTTTATGAAATACGTTTTTTGCACTAAGTTTTACAATGGCTTTGTATTGAAAATTTTAACATGCACTATTATGCCGGGTTTTCGCAAATCGGGTCACATATTAGATATCTTTTGTACTTGAAAAATTTTATTTTTGTTCATGTTAATTCACTAAACATGTGTGAACTGTCTCTTTCTTTCCCACATGTCATCGCTGGCTCATCTGCTGATAATTCTACAAATAACAGCAAAACCAACACTTGCTGATGTGGCAGGAATTTCTATATCAAATCAGCCCATATTAGGTACATACAACAAGAGTGTATAATAATTATTATCCCTAATAATTATTATGCACTCTTGGCATTAGTATAGTAATTATTTGTGTTGTGTGTGTGCACCATATGCTGAAAGACATAATAACTTCCACTGAATTATGGAATGTCTTCAAAATGGTCAATTTTGGTTACGGCCTGTCTACATAATTCAAATTTAAAAGTGTATTCCATGTGAATTAAGTGAATTCGTATTTGATTAGAATTATGAGCATCCATACAAAATGTGCACTACAATCATTCTAAGTGTAGTGTACTGATTTCATAAAAATATGGCTGTAAAATTTGCATGAATAATGTGATGATGGAGCTGCCTTATTCCTGGTTTTACTTGATAGTGCATGTGGTAATTCACATTCTTAAGGTTAGTAGCAAAAATTTCATAAGCTTGAGCATTGAAATCATCCAAAAGCGGAGAGCTGACATATTCAACAGTCATTCCTTCTATGTTTTAACTACCCATCATCTAGCTACTGATATGTTTGCTTACTAACTACTGACTAGATCAACTAATACTTCGGTGAATAGTGCTTCTCTTAGTTTCTGTTGTTACGGCAAACTGTATGGCCTGACATGCAAACAGATTATGACATAATCAATCCAGGTTCAGATTGCAATATGCATTCAAACCACCTCTGTAGGTGAATTGGCTCAATCTGGTTTCAATTTGAATTGACTCAATGCAAATTCCATGTGGACGCAATCAATTTAATTCACATCAATGCACATTATTTTCATCGTGTAATCAGACCTTTGGTTGGAAAGTGGCCAATGGCTGGGCACTATAAAGAACTATGATTGTGTGATAATATACAAAATGGTTTCCATTGGCTGTTGTTTTGGCTACCATGAGCTCACATGTTACATAGTTGTCATTTCAATGGTGCTATTATCATGAGCATGTATGACTGTATGACCAGAGCCAACCTGGTTCTCACTTAGTAGTACAGGCCTAGGGCTGTACATATTTAAGAAAGATCCCTTCAAAATACAAAATGTAACCTGGCCAACCTCAACTTGCTGTTGGCCGTGTTTAATAGTGTTTTATATATTAAACCTTCTAAATTGCTGCTGGTTGTGTTTCATGAGTTTTGAGGTGGACACTAATTTCAGGACTGTATACTTGGTAACAAGAGGGTGGACAGTAGAAAAAACTATTAAAGTAGTTGTGATTTAGGAAATACCCCCACACAATGGCCTATACTACAATACTTGGCCATTGAGACATCCAAGTAGCCGCGGTAGCAATTTTAGGTGCCTACCACCCAATTAATGCCCTCCATTAGTGTACTTGTGATTTTACAAGGTCAACAAAACACCCTCCAGAAAACAGGCAAGTTCACAATGGCCAGTTGAGACACAGTAAATTTCAATTTAGTTTGACAGTTGTGGAAGTTTAATGTTTTAATATACAATAATCAAAACACCATATTAAATTATTCTTCATTGATTAATTCAGTCACAGCATTGATTACATTTTTGCAGAGCAAACTGTTACTATGAACATAATAGTCAAGATTGCTCCTAAAGTTGCTACCCACTGGGTGGACATTGGTTACTGTTTGAAACTTGAAGAACATGACATTGATATTATTGAGAATGAGTCACGTGATGGTTTGAGAGCTGCTTGCAGAGAGATGCTGAAGAAATGGCTGAATTCAGCAAAAGGAAGAATGCCCAAAACATGGAGAACATTTATACAAGCACTACTTGAATTAGATATTGACCCTAACAATGTTATTGCAGTATTAGAAAAGGAGCCAGTAGTACAAAAATAGTTTTATATTTTTTAATAATTTTGTATTGCTCACTATCTACATATCATGTAAAGTTGCTTCACTGATATCTCAACTAACGTCAGTAGTTGTGTCTGGTTTGGTTTGAGAAATAATAGTCCTTATGGGGATACGTATGCTTAGTAGTATGTGTATATATACTTTAAAGGTGTATATTGATATTACATTAATGTACATTAAGTAGAATGTTTTCACCTGGTTTCTTAAAATTGCTTTTGTCCGTGACTGCAGTGTCTGTGTAGTCTGGCATAGCCAGATCCCATGTGTAAACATGGGGTAGGATTGAACTAGAGAGAAGTAATGCAGTTGGCAGAACTGTAAAAACACACCTGCCATTCAGAAACCCAAGCATGACCTCTAAATGCTCTGTTAAATATCCAGTTTTTTGAATAAAAAGGTGTGCTGGTCACCAGACCCTTTTACAGTGAGTGCCTTACAGAAAATAATTTAGCAAATACCTGATCTGACTATGCCAGACTACTATCATGTGCGCGTGTGTGTGTCTGCCCCATGGGCATTAATAACCAGTGACATCATGCAGTGTGATGCAGACCCTGTGTGATTGGTTAAGCTTTATAGTTATGTGTGTCTGTGTGTGCATGTGTGTTGTGCATACGATCATCACAAGACCATGCACAGACTTGCATACGTATCAAATTTAGAATTTGTCTGTTGTACAGCAATGTGGTATTTGTGTGTGTGTGTGTGTGTGTGTGTGTGTGTGTGTGTGTGTGTGTGTGTGTGTGTGTGTGTGTGTGTGTGTGTGTGTGTGTGTGTGTGTGTGTGTGTGTGTGTGTGTGTGTGTGTGTGTGTGTGTGTGTGTGTGTGTGTGTGTGTGTGTGTGTGTGTGTGTGTGTGTGTGTGTGTGTGTGTGTGTGTGTGTGTGTGTGTGTGTGTGTGTGTGTGTGTGTGTGTGTGTGTGTGTGTGTGTGTGTGTGTGTGTGTGTGTGTGTGTGTGTGTGTGTGTGTGTGTGTGTGTGTGTGTGTGTGTGTGTGTGTGTGTGTGTGTGTGTGTGTGTGTGTGTGTGTGTGTGTGTGTGTGTGTGTGTGTGTGTGTGTGTGTGTGTGTGTGTGTGTGTGTGTGTGTGTGTGTGTGTGTGTGTGTGTGTGTGTGTGTGTGTGTGTGTGTGTGTGTGTGTGTGTGTGTGTGTGTGTGTGTGTGTGTGTGCACTACAAAAAATATTGTATTTACAACTGTAGTGTAGGTGGTGTGCATGTGCTTTGACTACCATATGTGCTTACATTTGTTACATATGTGTTCTAATGTTTATGTGATATTTGATACATATGTGATCAAGAGTGTAGTTGTTTGTAGCTGAAATTTTCAACACATTTGCTACAGCGTGAAGATGCAGTTTACAGGAGATGCAACCAGATTGTGCATGTAACTTGCATGTAGCATAAATGTAATATGTCATTTACATATACATATAACATGTACACATGTTAGTATATCTTTATATTTTCATGCATTATAATATTAAATTATTAAACAATCTAATAAGTAAATTATCCATGTTTACATGAATAAACAATAAATGCACAGTTAACATACAGAAATGGATTGTCAGTTACAAGTCAATAGGTCAACTGCAAGTCAAGATGGAAACAGTTCAAGGGCCCATTCAGGTGTATTGCTTGGCACTTCCCTTTGCGAATCTGATCCCACTGTGACTTCCAAGCACATAGCTTTTGCACGGTCACTACGTCTTCGTTCAAGCTTTCTATCTAGGCTTTCAATGACCTTTTGAAATTCTTGTGACCTCCAGGGAAGCCTGTGTCTACAAAGTCTTTTTTTTCCAACTGAAGCTGTCTCATTTTCACTATCACTGCTTTGTTCTCCATGTGTGACTGCAACACCAATTTCTGAGTCATCTGAAGACATATAATCTGCATTAAGTACTGGTCGAATTTTCTCCTTAGTAGGTTCATCCAAGGTCCTGGACTGGTTTAGTGCCCGTAAGCGAGCATGAGCTTTCTGTGAAGTACAAGCTGTCATCAATAAAAGTACAGCTACACACAACTACTTACATTGTGTCTCCGTTGCCTTTTACGAGCTGCTTTAGAAGTGGTTTCTTGCTTTCCGTTCCTTCTTCTTTGATAAGCACTTTTCCGAGACTTAAAATAAGTTCGAGCTGCTCCTATTCACAGCATGATCATATTCAACAACAGTACATAGTTACATTTCACATACATACATGCTTACGTTTAATTAAAGTCACGTTATACTGTCCATCTTGTATTACAGCTGTGATATTGCGTACCAGTGAACTATTAATCTGATTATTTGATAGGTCATCAAAACTACAAACTTGAATGTAAATAAAGTTTTACCAACAAATGTTTACAGACCTTGTTATAAAGTTCCATTCTACATTTTCTTCATCCACCATTTTACTATAAACATCATGAACTAGTGTCTAAACACGCATTATAATAAATGCATATTTACAGGTCTGTCAACTTACACTAAGTGCTCGTGGAATGTTGGCCCTTTTAACATCATTCTCCTTGCTAGTGGTGATTTCCTTGAGCATTTCCTCTATTCTGGTAGAAGATGCTTGCAACTTCTTCTGATGCTCCCTAAGGATCTTAATTTCACGAGAAAAATTAGGGCTAAGGAAGAAAACAAGTTTTAACTTGGCGCTAGCTACCACATATATCATTGATCTCACCTGGATCCTTGATTCATAGATGTACTACTCAACAATGGCGTTACCGCGCCGTCGGATTGTGTCTGAGTAGTGCTTGGCGTAACAGGCGTACTTGCATTAATTTCCGAGGAAACAGTTGGCGTTGTCACTTCTGTAGCAGCTGTAGTAGCAGGTGTGCCGGGTCGCACAATACTGCTCAAAATATCTCTTGCAGTAGAATTTCTAATATCCCTAGAACTACGGTCTCTAGAAGGCGTACCGGTATCAAATGAAAATATAGGCGTTCTACAACTTCTACCCTCGCTTCTAGCAGACATTTTAAAGTCCCGCCATAAAACAGCGTGGTCCGACTTTCTAAATCACGTGATACTGTGAGGTGGCATTAATAAAAATGGACGCGCTACCAAGGAAACGCACAAGGTACTGTCCGCACTGTGATGAAGACGTTACTCACCTAGTGTACAAGAAGCATAAGGAAGAATTCTATGATTTTACTAAAAGGGCTTGGATGAGCAGGCGGTATAAAACTAATTTTGAAGAACTGGATGCTGAAGATGACGATATAATACGTGAAGCTACTGCTGTCAATGCAGGTCGTTTAGCTACGTATCCATAGCTAACTAAGATCGTGCAAAGAGAACAAATCTATATAATGCCATTAAAATGTATCAATGTAGCTAATTAGTAGCTAGTTGTTTTGTAATTGTTGCAACTGTTTGATGATAAGTGTGTTATGAACATAATTTCTTTCCAATTGTAGTTATAACTATTCATTTAAGCTAAGCTTTTGTACTTATCTACAAACATTAAAATGTTGTGGTTGAATTGGCATAACTAGGCTGGATAACTTTAAAATCTGCCTTCTGAATATCATATAGCCAGCTTAGTAGCTATAGCAACACTCATGCAAACACTATAGCTATGGCTACATCCAGACATAGCAATAACAATTTAGCTGTATGGATGGTTTTGATTTATTCTTCTTGGATGAATGGTTTTGTCTGCTGTTGTCAAGTAATAACAACCATCAGAGTTGCTGGTATTAGCTAATGTGGAAGCATGTAGCTAGTTTTTGACTGCCTCCATGGCTACTGATCTGTACAATGGCTAGCTACATACTTATATACATACATAGCATCATACATAATCCACATATTAGCCACCATCGACAGTGCTTTTACTTCACTGTTGCATTTTAGACATTCCAATCAGTCAAGATGACTATGATGAGGAATATTATTCGTATGAGAGTGAGACCGAGCCAGCTGCTATAAATGAAGATTCGGCAGATGATGAGGAATACTGGGATGTCAGTGATGATGAGATTCTACGAGATTTTACTCAAGATGATAATCTGCTTAAAAATCAAGATGATGATTCTCTCAAAGATGAAGACGATCCACAGTCACATAACCAAATTTATGTATGTATTTTAAAGTTTCTGCTGTTATGGGGATCATTCTATGGAATTTCTGCTGCAGCTCTTAATCATCTAATCAAGGTGTTACACTATATATTGTCACTGATGTCTCCTACTCTACCACAAATTTCTTCATTATTAACAATTTTTCCAACTTCACTCTATATGTTGAAAAAAACTTTTAAGGCTTCCAAGGATCAATTTGAAAAATTTGTAATTTGTCCTAAATGTTGCTCATTGTATACCTTTGGAGAATGTGTACAAACTAGCATAACTGGCAGAGATTTACCTAAATCCTGTAATCATGTTGCATTCCGAAATCATCCAATGGCATCTCATATATGCATACAAACATCCACCAGTGTAGGAATGAAACCATCTGTCTTATGTCCAAATGCAACATAATCATCTGTTGCTAAATGAACAAATAAGAAATCTGCTTTCTTGAGTGGTGGATCTAGAAATATAAAGATACATTAAACATACATAAATTTCAAAGCCAATTTAGTACCAGTATATATATATATATATATTTACAAAACAGATAAACAAAAAATATATAGCTAAATATATATAGCTAGAAGAGAAAGTGGCAAAGGGTAGATTGAAATAGATAAATAGATCGTAACAGATTTTCATGGCTGCAATCTACAGTATCTTGTTGAGGATAGTGTTCCAAAGAAATAACGGAGGAATGTAGCAATATGGATTAATTGGTACATAAATACTGCATGATGTGTCAACTGATAATGGATGTGCACATGATTATCTGTTTATCATGATGAAATGCTGCTTAAACTAAGTAGATGGGCAATTAAGAATATGTGCAATTGGCAAATGGTATAAATATTAATCAATTTGTAAGAAATTATGCAAATACAGATATTATGATGATTGACTTGAAGATCCAGAAAATCTAGAGTTATGAATACATCCAGGTCCCGTGGGCTCAAATAAATGAGGTCCCACTGTAGCAATGATATAAAAACAAATTAAGCATATAAAACTAGGGGCTCATATATAGTCATCACTTGCTAGGTTAAGCGTAATAATGATTTGCTTGTTTTTAAAGCTGGAAGTGATTGATCTTCACTTCATTAACATTTATAGAGGATTATTTTTAGCATTCATTGTTGTGACGACATGCTGCACATCAATGATGATGGTGAAATGGATCCTTCAGCAAAACTTGTGGAGATCAACACTATAGCTGCTTCTGGATTTGGATGCACCCAAAAGATTCACAAGTATGTAATTACTCTAGGCTGGTATGTAACTATATCATTAAATCAGCTATGCACCAGCCAAAGTAGCTAGCTACCTTGTTTCTAGATATTACTTTCCTTTCCACTCTCTGTGTGTATCTATATACATTCTAAGATGTTGAAGAATAAACGTACAAAAATCAACCATGTGGGCACAAATTACACCTAGTTATATTTTTATGAATATCTTTAGTTGAAAAAGCACTATATACCAAACTACTTTCTGTAAACATCAGAAGACTCTCCATTAAATTTTACATTATTGGTATTAATTTTATTTAATTTGTTATTTGTTCAAGTGGATTATATGCTATGACAGAGCAAATCTGAAAAAAGCAATATTGATCTGCCCACATGGTTGATTTTTGTAGGCCCGGTCACAAATAGTATATATATAGCTAACAATATTTCATTCTTTTTAATTTTGTTCTTTCTTTTTTAGCCCTAATGCACATCTCGAGAAAAACAATGCAGCAAATGGATTTTATTGCTAGGCAACACCTTAGTGACAAAGCAACTTGTGATGACCTGACTATAAAGGCTAATACAAATCATTCATTTTGATTTATGCTATATTGTAAAGGTGGATGTAGTGTGTGCATATAGCAAAGTATTTAAAAGGAGTCGGACACTAAGCAGAAAGAAGTGAAAAGACTCTATTACATTTGAAATATGATAATGGAATCTTAAGGTGCATGGTTTAGACTTAACAGCTGTATATTGCTATGAGTTCCTTAGTGATGTGTCCTTATCCATGTAAGTTTCTCATGAATTATATCACCAAATACCTAGTTGGTGCAGATGGTAAACATTTAGAAACTTGTAAGCTGGTGATTTTACTAAATTACTTCCACATAGCATAATTCTCTAATAGTACAAACACTTGAAAGTTTGCTTTCAAAGCAGCAACAGTGTATCAAACCAATCTCCAAATTTCCACAAAACTATTCTCTATAGCATTATATCAATTATCTTATAGCATTATGTTGTAGCTATATATAACTGTTTAATTATGTAATATTATAGCTAAGTGTTCTACATACAGATTTATGCAACATCAGCACCAAGACAATAAGGTAGCATCAAAACACTATAGTGGGGAGGTAATGATGTAAAAACACACATGTGTTTACCCATATCAGTTGCTATAGTAATGTAATTTATTAGATTGAATGTTTTGACTCGGAGACTGTGAATGTGATGCAATGGCCTTAGCATGGCAGCAATGCAGAGAACCAAAGTAAGATTAAGTAGTGAATGTAGAACTAGCTACTATTATGTGACAGAGCAGCGATTTTGATGGTGGTCAAGGAAAATGAGATGATTAATATGGTCAAAGAAAATTTGAATGAGTAATGGTTTTGAGGTATGTATATACACACATATACTTATAGCTACATAGCGATGTAGAGTGGTACTTTATCATTATACTGGTTACAGATATGGGGGGATAAAAGTGACACGACATAATCCAACTGAGCTACACAAAATAGCCACATTGAATAAAGAAAACAATTTGACAATGGATGTCACAGTATACACACTACTAAATAATGATGACTTCATTATCACAAAGCAATAGCATGGAAGTGGGTTCGGTCTACTATAGAGCTGGATATGATCCAGTGAGTTATCCGTCTGAGAAAGAGTGACACGTGTGGATACTGATAGAAAAGTCCAGAGCTATTAAATGTCCATCCATCTCCTACCATCTGTTAACAGCCAAAAAGATACAGCAAGTTCTGTCCAACCCGAATGTATTAGAATGGTATGTTTAACCATAGCATTTTCAATGCATTATAAACTTTATCTTAACACATCACACCGTTAATGGAGACTTTGGAGCTCATGTAATTTTGTAAGAATTTAATGCATTTATAAAATCTCATACCTTCCAGAGAAATATCCAAACCCATGAACTAGCTACCATATTTGGCTGATAAATTTTACATGGAATTTACTTTGACGGTTTGATGATCTTAATTTGTAAAATTAATATCCATCAATGTTAATTTTCTCCGCCTGAAAGATTGCCATGTGCTGTTATTTCATCAAATTGAAATCCATCATATTTTTAAATGCAATTTGGAGGCAACTTTGTCAAATTTTATTCTCATAATTACTTCTGGCCATATGGTATGTACGTGACTGTATACACGGCCATACGGTCTGTACTGTAGCATGAGTATTTGGCATTTTCAGCTAGTGTATGCACACATCACCCTTTTGTTATTCTACTGTACATGACTGTATACATATAGCTATTAATAATCATTTAGTTTTTTAGATGATCCAGCCATGATACAACGAGTGAGATCCACATTTGCTGGGCAGTACTCACTGGATAAGGTATAAATGTTCCTTTACACATTATTGTTGCTTCACTTTTTCTAAAAGGATGCCAAAGGAGATAAAATAATAGAAATGGCATTAAAGAAACCAGAGAAATTTGTTCTCAAACCTCAGAAGGAAGGAGGAGGTAGCTATATATAGCTACCACATATTTTAAGTAACTACACTGAAGTGAAAATAAAAGCACTTATATTTGATGATGCTCTTAAAAGTGGTTGTTTGATCATTTTAAGTGAATTTTCTTGGTCTTAAAAATTTAGGCCATAATTATTTTGATGATGCTCTTACGCACAAGTTGCTACAGCTAAGAGAGTCAGAAGAAAGGGCTACATACATACTGATGGACTGTATTAACCCACCCATACAAAACTCAGTATTAGATGTCATTGTCCTGTTCAGATCAACAGTGAAATAGGCATCTACGGTGTCTTTATAATAAAAACTCACAGAACGCTGTTACAATTTTAGAGTGGGATACCAGAGGGGGCAGACCTAGGACCTGCCAAGCGGAGGGCAACTGAATAGTGGATCTCTGAAGCAGGGGGTCTGGGGGCACAGTCCCTAGAAGCTATAGTCAGAGTGTTATAACTTGTAAAGCAAGCAATAGTTTCTTTTAAAGGATATAACGTGCCTTAGGGGACTAGGGGTGCAAAAAGTAGGTTAGGAAGCAATGTCTTCTCAAATCCACCTATGGATGCATCGATCGTTCTATTAGTGCATTAGTGAACTGGTCATATATCAGTAATAAATGCAATCATTGTCAATAAATACTTACATTTAAAATCAACACGTTAAACTTACATGTGGTAATATTCTGTAACATACTAGCTACATGTGTGATATTGACTACATGTGTGATATTGACTGCATATGTGATGTTGACAGCAATTGGGATAATATACATGTAGTGAACCCTAGCTAATATTGCATAGTGATGATAACATTGCAATGTTAGACACCACAGCATCATTTCAGACTATAGACAACACAATATGAATTAAATACTGTATAGCGGGAATTTATTATGAGTCTTTTAATTTACGAATCGAAAAGCTTTAGCAAAAATAAAAGCTAGCATATATATTTGGATTCATATTGTCCAGACTAAATGCATAGCTAGTAATTAAATTCAAAAATAGCAAATATTTCTTCTGAGAGCAAAATCGCTAGATTTGCAAATATTTTTTCTCGCAATAAATTCCTGCTATATGGTATGTCATGCTCAGACTATTGTTTGTAAGAAAAGTTTTTGTACTTAATGCAGAAATGGAGATGAGATACTGCTAAATTCATCAGTAGGTCATCTGGTTAGTAGTAAACCAGCTAGCAATGGTGAAGGAGATAACCCGATTGGTGCTGAAGCTCTTGACTCTCTTATACTGACAAGCTAATAGCATTATAACATTTCATCAAAGTTTGTATGTATTATAAACCAAACAATGCTATGTAGCTACACTCAACTAGTAGTTCATAATATAAAATAATAATAAAACTAAAATGTTTATAATAAATACAAAAGTAAAAGAAAACAGCTAGCTGTATGTATGGCTAAATGCTACAAAAACCTAGTTTGAATAGGATAAGTAGAACCTTCCTTACCACATGCACAGTCATGGTTCATTATCAACTGGGAACTCCTAAAAATACAAACAAAATAGTTTATAGCTATCTACCTGCATAGTTAGCTACGTATATAGCTACATATGTAGGGATCAATTTATTGGTATGGTAGATACAGTACAGTTAAGCTACCGGTATATGTTTATGCTTATAGGTAATACCGACAAGAGGGGATATAGCTATACATACATATGTTAATATTAATTCACAAACTTCACAATTTTGGCATCAAATGAAAGTTTGTAGTTTATAATTTGATTTTGCAATCCGTAGATGTTCAGTATGTAATTAGCTGGCTACAAACATAATGTTGATTGCAAGCAATGCATGCTGTAGCTGCTAATATTATACCTATTAATATTTATTATTGTACTAGATGATAGAAAAAATTAAAAAAAAGGAAAATAGGGATGGAAAGCGAAAAGTATGCAAACAAGTTGGAGATGAAACAGGCTAAAGATGGAGCTCAGTGAACATAGAACAAAGGGAGAAGCGAAAAAATTAATTCTTAGGCATTTGCTATCCCTATTCTGACTGCATCTGTTTTATAGCAGTCAGAATAGGGATAGCAAATGCCTTAGAATTAATTTTTTGCTTATCCCTTTGTTCTATGATCACTGAGCTCCATCTTTAACTTGTTTCCATACTTTTTTGATCTCTAACTTTTTAAACCAGGCGCGCGCGGGCCTGCAGCCTGTGCATGCCTGCAGCCTGCACGTGCCTGGTTTCTTGAAATCATTTTGTCTGTGAACATTGGTATATGTGTGCGTGTATGTGTGTGTGTGTCCGGCTTCAAGGCCATTAATAACAAGTCATGCGAAAGGCATGCGTAATAACCGAATAAGGCAGTTTTACGGCCCCTCTGTTTCTTTATATGACGCTTGCTGTTGATAAATTGAATGGGCATGGCCTTAGTAACACTGCCCGTCATGAACGCCTGCCGAAGAAGACTAAAGACGGGTACTAGCTACAGTAGGACTACCAGGCGGCACCAACTAGTTGGAGCATTTCAATTATAAAAGGTGAGTGGGTGAGTGCGTAGCGACGCATTTAAAACAGGGTTAGGCTTTCGTTTCACTGTAATAATTTCAACTTAAAACAACTTTATACTAATATTATACCTAAGGTACTAGATTAAATGCTGATTTAAACTTTAATAAATGATTTGTATGCGTTGCTATGCATGAGTCCCAATTCACGTGACTTTCTTTTGACGTCATTGTATATTAATTTAATTTAATTTATGTAATGGACAAGATACAGACAATGAATTTACAGTAAATTAATTGCATAGGCCTTTCTGAGTATCCATATCTTGTGTTTATATGATAATTGTAGGAGGTTTAACTTATGAGCACCTGGTTTTTAGATAGTGAAATGTCAACTTGTTTGCATACTTTTCACTTTTGATCCCTATTCTCCTTTTTAAAATTGAATTTTTCTATCATCTAGCTAGTTTGTTTAGTTTTTTGTGGCCACATAGTGGGCAGCATGTTTGAGTTGTGACATTGCTCAAGCCTTCCAAAATAACATATACATATGACAATAGTGGACATGGAAATGATGATGGAAAAGTAAGCTATGTAGCTGATAATAAAATGTCGCAACAGATGGTATTTCATGGAGTAGTTTTGTTGTTTACATAGGTCTCAAATAGTAATTTGTTTGAGGTACCGTATGTTAGACAGCCCACCAACTTGCCACAAGCATGATTGTTTGATGGGTTATCAACATGCCGGTAATACAGGAGATCCTGGGTATAGTGAAGTGCTTTTTTCATATTTGTAGGCAACTTTTTTCAGTTCTGATAAAATAGCAACTTTAGCTTTTTAACATGTTATAGGGATGCCTTTGGATATATTAAGAAGCTTGGGATAGTTGATAATGTAATAAACACTCCTTAACCCTTTGAGGCTGACATTAATAATTTTTATGCATGTTATTTATGAAAAGCCACCATACTGGCTTTTGCACACGCATGCATTCATTGCCACGTATCTCATAAACGAAGTATCCATGCAAAAACGGATTTCGCCATTTTGTTTAGCACAGAAAGGGCTTTCTTTTGCTCTATAGATTTTTGTTTTGGACTTTCCTTTGCCATCGATCTGCCAGTGTATTATGGATGAGTCTGATTCCATAAATATTGCTTCAGAAAACCTATAACGGGAAACATTTGGGATAATAAAAGGTATTTAAATAAGATACTATATTTTACACATATGCATAACGAGTAATTTGCCGAAAACCATGAAGCAATAGGCATTCATATAGGGAAATATAGCGGTTTGAGTGGATGGCTTCAAAGTGCATTTTTAAAAAATTAATTTCGTTTACAACTATCAGAGCCACTATAGTGGCTTTTCGGCCTCAAAGGGTTAAAGGGCTGTTTAGTGCACCATAAGGCTGTTTAGTGCACATTTTATGGCTTCTTGAATGTCAAGGTGGGCTAAATGATGAAAGTAGTGGCTGTAACTCACAAACGGGTTATAAAACAAAGTATTTAAAACATGGAGGAGCTGGCTAGTAATGTAAAAGTATACGCCGATAAGTTTAGTGGGAAATACGCTATCAAATCTGCGATGGCTGATTGAAACAAGAAAATAATATGAATAATTATACAACCAAGTACTAAAATGTGGTCAAAAAGTGATGTCAAAACTGGGCGTATATAAGTCTTAGGTAAGCAGGTCTTAGGTAATTAAGTATGAGGTAATTAAAAGCCACGGCAAAACTACACACTCTAGACACATAATCTAACCTTTAATCGATTCCTCATTCGATGGTGCTCTATTAATATATAGGGATTTACTTAACTCCCTCTTTCTAAAGTATTTAAAATTCTAATTAGTGCCTATTCCATGTGGTACTTCGTATAACTCTATATAGATTTACCTAAACTATTTTTGTGATCGCCTATCGTGCATTTTGAGAAGTTTATTTCTTCTGATAGGGTATGTAACCATGGATACTATATTTTTTTGGATAAAACCCACGTGCACTTGACCGTAGATTATTTTAGTAGTAACTTCAAGGAGGTTTGCTTCGTGAGTGGAAATAGATAATGAGCTGAACTAAAAATGGATCTGTCGTAAGTGTCTATCATTGAGTATAGTCTGGCATAGAGGCGCATAAAAGGGTCGGCTATACCAGACTACACTGAGTACTGTTTACTGTATTCCAATTGATGAGAATGATCATGCAAGTAAACTTCTAGAGTGCCTCGTTTTAGGGGCGTAGTGAGGAGTAAGCCCAACCAAAAATTAGCTGTACCCTGCCAATAAAAGTAAAAAGATCGATACACTCTAATATAACAGTCAGACACTGATTTATTAAAGCAGTCAACTGGCCCTGCTGTGACCAACCAACTTATAAGTCTAACTACGCCACTGCTTGCAATACTTTTGCTGTACAGCGCTCTGTGTCCAGTAATTTCAATGTCCACATAATGATTTGCATAGTTATTGATTTGAAATGACTGTACTTGGTTGTATGTTATCGCTGCTAGTAATTATACAACCAAGTACTAAGAATAATAAAATTGCGGTCAAAAAGTGACGTCAAAACTGGGCATATATAAGTCTTAGGTAAGCAAGTCTTAGGTAATTAAGTATGAGGTAATTAAAAGCCATGGCGAAACTATGCACTCTAGACACATAATCTAACCTTTAATCGATTCCTCATTCAATGGCGCTCCATTAATATAAAATATATAGGGATTTACTTAACTTCTTTTTTCTAAAAGGTTCAAAATTCTAATTAGTGCCTATTCCATGTAATACTTTGTATAACTCCGTATAGATTATTTTGTGATCGCCTATCGTGCATTTTGAGAAGTTTATTTCTTCTGATAGGGTATGTAACCATGGATACTGTATTATCTATGATAAAATCCACGTGAACTTGACCGTAGACTATTTTTGGTAGCGATTTCGAGGTTTGCTTCGTGAGTGGAAATGGATACTGAGCTGAATCTGTAGTAAGTTTCTATGAGTATTGTTTACTGTATTCCACTGAATTGACGAGCGTGATCATGCAAGTAAACTTCTAAATCATGAAGATTAGTTGAGTTACTCCGTTTTAGGGGTGTAGCCAAGAGTAGGCCCAACCAAAAGTTGGCTGTACCCTGCCAATAAATATTTAAAAAGATCGATATACTCTAATATAACAGTCAGACACTGATTTATTAAAGCAGTCAACTGGCCCTGCTGTGCCCAACCAACTTATAAGTCTAGCTGTGCCCCTGCATGCAATACTTTGGCTGTAGATTGCTCTGTATTCAGTAATTTCAATGTCCTCATAATGATTCGCATAGTCATTGATCTGAAACGACTGTACTTGGTTGTATGTCATCGCTGCTAGTTATACAACCAAATACTAAGAATAATAAAATTGCGGTCAAAAAGTGACGTCAAAACTGGGCGTATATAAGTCTTAGGTAATTAAGTCTTAGGTAATTAAGTCTTAGGTAATTAAGTCTTAGGTAAGCAAGTGTTAGGTAAGCAAGTATGAGGTAATTAAAAGCCATGGCGAAACTACGCACTCTAGACACATAATCTAACCTTTAATCTATTCTTTGTTCGATGGCGCTCTATTAATATATAGGGATTTACTTAACTCCCTCTTCTTACAATGTTGAAATTTCTAATTATCGCCCATTCTATGTGATGCTTCGTATAACTCCGTATATGTTTATTTTAATTGCTGTGTTCAAATTGACAAGTTTGATCACAAGAGTAAATGTTAAAGGTTAGTTGAGTGCTTGTACTGTTAAGTATAGCTAACCCTATAAAGCTATAATGTATGGATAGGCTGTACTGCCAGGTGTTATAATAGACGTTGGTCTAGTGCGCGTGCTATTAGTACAGTTAGCAGAGCCATATCGAAGGCCAGTATTTAATACCTTTTAGTAGACTTTTAACAGGTAACGTACGTATAATGTATGCATACGTACTTATAATGTATGCATGGATGCTGCCAGGTTTTATAACACACGTTGGCTTAGTGTACACTCTTAGTAGTTTGGAAACAGTATGGTAGTTGACATGTATCACGTAATCAATCTTTCGTTAGTTTTGTGTGGTCAGAAGTAAGATTACGATATAAGCTGATAAGTTTCTTGTTGACTAGCTACGTGTTAACAGTATAGCACATAACATATCTACTAAAGATATTAAACATTGGCCTTCAATGTGATTGCTTGCAATATGTTTGCGTGGTTATAATAGCTACGTAGATCACTGAAGTGGGATAATTGTGTAATTGCTAACATAAAATCTTGGTATATAAGCAACACACACACACACACGCACACGCACACACACATTATACACATGTAAGCATGGTTGTTTGCAGTTTATGCTGTACAGCTCTCTGCATCCAGTAATTTTAATGTCCACATTATGATTCGCATAGTCATTGACTTGAAACGACTGTACTTGGTTGTATGTCACCGCTGCTAGTAATAATAATAATACTAATAATAATAATAATAATAATAATATATAATAATAACATGGAGAAATGAGCACTTACATTAAAGAGTATCCAAGTGGCTTTATAACTTATGTCAGCTTTTCAAGATGCACCATCAAGCCCATAATCGTTCACTCTATTAGAGGGTTTTCATAAATTTCCAGTTGATCCCTATCATGAACCACTATCATGGTTCATGATACATAGCAATCAAACATATTAACATTCAAACATCTGAACATTCATTTGAACAAATGAATTAAGCAAATGAACCTTTGAATGCTCTATTAATATTTTAAAATACTTGGTATGAGAAATATATGCAGTAATGTCACTGCAAACAGAAAGATATACGTAGCCAAAGACACTGTGTGATTGGTTAAACAAGCTTTAGGTCTTTCCCTTCATTCATATAACGGTTAAGATGGTGGCAAATCTATGTAGTTGGTAGGCATGGCCTTTAGAAACAAAGCACACTGCCTTAAAGGGATAAGGAAGGCAATATTACACATTCACTTTACTTTAAGAGTTGTTTTTTGCCTGCTCCCTGGTGATTCTATAAGCAACTCATGTTATAATGGAATCTTCTTATCCAATTTGTTTTTGACGTGCCTCATTTTAACATCTATACTTTAGTTTAAAGATGAAGAGCTTTACTCATAAAGCTAAGTGTGGCCTTTGCATATCTAGACATTTAAATGAAGACCCAGCTTTAATTGTTAATAAAGAGTTTCCACTAAAGATGACCTTTTAGTTAAACAAAGTAGATAATAGAGTATGAAGGTGGTAAGGTAGCTACGTAGCTAGTATTTAAAATTTTATGCACTGCCATGTGCTCAGTAATACAGTACCTTACCTTAGAAACTAAACTAATTATAACTACCTGGGTACTGTATGGTTATATTGATAACCACTATAAATATGGAGGTATTCTTCTTTCCAAAAAACCTTCAGGGTTCTCTTCAAAACTCCACAAACCGTAAAAGCTTAACCCAACAAACTTTCCACATTGGTACTCTTAGCCTTTGATCATCATTTCCTAAGTTCTTATCATATTGGTAATTTTAAAAATGTTAAATAGTAATCCTCCATTACTAATTGGTGACACAGTAATGTTATCTTATTACACCAAACCAAGTATATGAACTAGAGTTCATAATACTATGTAGCTACACTATACGACAGAAAAAAATTTCAATTTTAAAAAAGGGGAATAGGGATCAAAAGTGAAAAGTATGCAAACAAGTTACAGATCAAAAAAGTATGGGAACAAGTTAAAGATGGAGCTCAGTGATCATAAAATGAAGGGATAAGCGAAAAATTAATTCTATCTAATCAACCATTATAAACCAGATGCAGTCAGAATAAGTATAGCAAATGCCTTAGAATTAATTGTTAAACCAGGCACACGCAGCCTTTGGCCGCGCATCTGTTCTAGAAATTGCTATGGTTTGCGTGTCAGTATGTGTGCATGTCTGTGTGTCTGCCCCGAGGGCATTAATAGCCAGTGGCTTGATATAGGCCGTGTCCGATTGGTTAAAACAGTTTCACGGCTTTTCCCTGCTTTTAATTACTTTATATTATACTTACTGTCGATAAAATGGATGGGCGTGGCCATATTAACACAGCACGTCATGAACGCCTACCAAAGAGAATTAAGATGACGTGGTACTAGCTACAAAAGGACTACCGGTATGTGTGTGCGTGTGTGTGTGTGTGTGTGTGTGTGTGTGTGTGTGTGTGTGTCCGCCCTGTGGGCATTAACCAGTGGCATGATATAGGCCATGTGCAATTGGTTAAACAAACTTCACGGCTTT